>CP110830.1:1200000-2179570 GCA_026239495.1 Spiroplasma phoeniceum
ATATCAATCAATTATTGTTGATTGATAATGTTTTTTACCATTTCAAATTAAATAAGTTACATCATTAAATAAAACTTTAAATTTTTCTTTAATTTTATTAAATTTATGATTTCATAAATCAGGATATTTAATTATATTTTTATTTTTGGCCTTTTTTATTAATATTTTTTTACGCATCCGTTTTACATATTCAGATTGAATATTATTTTCATTCATAATTCGCAATACTTTTTTAGCATTATAAATAATGCCATAATCTTTTTTTAAATATTTAGTTATCCGACTATATCCAAATTGTTTTAAATTTTCTTCATAGACTTTTACAATATTCTTTAATGGTTCGTTATCCTTACCATTACTTAAATAATTTTTATATTTATCTCAATATCTACGCTTTAAACCTGTTATATCAAGCAATAATTTTAATGAATATTTAGCACGATTTTCTTTTATAAAAGATACTATTTTTTATTTATTTAATTGTAAAAGTCATGGAGCTTTTTTAATAATTCATACCTAACTTTGTAATAGTTTAAATATTTTTTCCCAAATGGTTCTTTTGGCCCTTTTGGTGTATTTAAAATTCCTTTTTTAAAATTTTTTTGTCATGAATTAATTGTTTTTATATTTACTTTATATTTTTTTGAAATATAAGTAAGCGATGTTTGTTCAATTTGTTTTACTTTATTTTTTCTAAATTCTGCAGTATATGTTTTAAATTTTTGTCCTTTTTTTGCCATATAAAAATGCACCTCCTCTAAAAGTTTAGTAAAGTTCTTTTTTAATTTTACTTACTTTTTGGAGTGCAGTCTACTATTTGTTCTTCTTTTTATTAAAACAAAAAAATATTTTTAACAATAAAAAAACTATATTTTGAAATATAATTCTAAAAAATGTAATTAATTTTATTAAATATTCTTCCGAATAATTTTTGCATATAAATAATCTAAAAACTGCATAACAGTTTGTGAATGAATTGAAAAAACATCTCAAATATCATTTGTCCGAGAATTAATAACAAAACAATCGCTTAAACTAGTAATTAACTCATTTTTTTCCCCAATAATACCAAATGAATACACAATCGGTTTAACTTCTTTTGCAATTGTTGCAATAAAAGTTGATTTACCATTTAATTTTATATAAAGAACAATATCATTTTCATTAATCATTGGCAAATATGATTCAATTGAATTTAAATCATTTTGATGAATAACATTTTTATTAATTCACCGTAATCTTTGAACAAAATTCCGAGAAGCATTATATGCTAAATTAAAAGCAAAAATAAAAACTGTTTTTGCGATAATAATTTTTTCAATTAAAACTGATAAATAATTTTCAAAAAAAATTAGAGTGTAAATCTTGTGCAGATTGAATCTTAATTTTCAAATATTCATCAAAAAAAAGATGTATCATTTTGTACTAATTGTTTATTTGCACTAAATTGTTGCGAATTTAATGTAACATTTTCTGTTAAGTATTTTAATTTAAATTTTAATTCATTAATTACCTATAATCACAGTTTTTGGCATAATCGAATAATACCCGCTGTTGAAGTAAAACAATGATTAGCTAATTAATTCTTAGTTAACTTACTAATTGTTGCAATATTAGCTAAAATATAACGAGCAATTGTTTGATTTGTTAAATTTTTTTCATCGATTGCTAAAATATGCAATTGTTTTAATAAATATGTATCCATTTAAGTCTTTTTTTAAAAATTAATAACAAAATATAAGGTAGTAAGAAAAAAGTTTAGGTTTTGGTATAAAAATTATTCTTTATTTTAAATATATTTCTAAAACACTAATAAATAAGGATTTTTAAAAATTTATCCAATTATTTTATTTATATTTTTTATAAAAACTCAGATTTTGTAATGATATCAAATATAAATAATCTCCTCATTAATTTCAATTCATTGTTTTTAAAATTGGATAACGATGATCCACAAATTTTTTATTTAAAAAAAAGCAATAATAAACATTACAAGTAATCCTAAAAAACTAATCAAATAATCATCAATATTAACAGTTCTTGACACATATTATAACATATTAAAAATAATTTGATAGCGAGTTAAACCAATAATTGTTATCCTAATAGGAATTGAAATTACTCAGCTAATTAAAATAATTGGTAAATGAATCAAGAACATCCCGATTAAAAATTCATAAATCAGAGCCCCCTAGTGCTTTAAAACTATTTAAAACCTTTAAATTATCTTTTAAAATGATAATTGTAATAATAAAAATTTGGAAAATACACCCCGCAATTGAAGCAACTAAAATTAATAAATAAATTAAGAATAAAATAATTTGTAAATTAACTGTTTATTGCAATAAAATTTTTAAATTTTGTGTTCCATTATAAATTGGTTCTGGTTCATAATCTGTTTCAAATGAAGCATCATAATTATTATTTTTATCATAAACACCAATATAATGATATGTTTCATTATAGCGTAATGCTGAATATAGGTTTGATAAACGTTTGGGCGTTAAGCGTTTATTATTATGCTTATTAATTAAAAACATATTTTTTACTCCATTATCAAATTAAACAAAAACAATAGACTTCTTGCATAACCTAATCTAATTATTTTAAAATTCCTATAAAATATTTTTAAATTAAAATAGAAATTATAGGAGATTAAAATTATGAAATTTGATAAATTTAATTTTATTAATGATAAAGAATCATTGCGATTAACCGGAGCAAAAAGCTACTTTTAATAAAATGTTAAATATTTTACAAGTAGCTGAAATAGAAAAATTTAAAAAAGGTGGCGAAACTAATAAATTATCACTAGAAAATCGGCTACTGATGAATTTATCGTATTGACGAGAATATCGGACTTATTTTCATCTTGCTAAAAGTTTTTATATTAGTGAATCTAGTTGTTATCGCAATATCAAGTGAATTGAAGATATTTTAATTAAACACTATGATTTTCAACAACTCGCTGGTAAAAAATTACTAATAAATGATTATTTTAATGATAAAAATATTATTATTGATGTTACCGAATCCTCAATCCAACGCCCAAAAAAAAGACAAAAAACAATCTTATTCTGGTAAAGAGAAAAAACACACCATTAAAACAAAAGTAATTATCTAACAAGAAACCAAAAAAATTATTGCAAAAAGTTTTTCGCTTGGAAAAAAAATGATTATGCTTTATTAGACTTCTTGCGATACCTGGTTTTATTATTAAAATATTATTATAAAATATAATTTATGAGGATATTAAATTATGAAATTTGATGAATTTAAAAATATTAATGATAAAGAATGATTAAGATTAACAGGAATAAAACAAGATATTTTTAATAAAATGTTAGATATTTTACAAGTAGCTGAAATAGAAAAATTTAAAAAAGGTGGCAAAGCTAATAAATTATCACTATAAAATCGATTATTGATGACTTTATCGTATTGACGAGAATATCGAACTTATTTTCATCTTGGAAAAAATTTCGGAATTAGTGAAGCTAATTGTTATCGCAATATCAAGTGAATTGAAGATATTTTAATTAAACACCCTGATTTTCAGCAAGTTGCTGGTAAAAAAGCACTAATAAATGATTATTTTAATGATAAAACTATTATTATTGATGCCACCGAAACCCCAATCCAACGCCCAAAAAAAGACAAAAACAATCTTATTCTGGTAAAAAGAAAAAACACACTATTAAAACACAAGTAATTATCGAACAAGAAACCAAAAAAATTATTGCAACAAGTTTTTCACTTGGTAAAAAACACTATTATGCTTTATTTAAAGAATCAAAAATCGCAATTTTAAAAAATACCAAATTAATAGTTGATAGTGGTTATCAAGGAATACAAAAAATTCACAATAATGTTATAATGCCCACAAAGAAAACTAAGAAAAAACATTTAAATAAAGAACAAAAACAACATAATAGACTAGTTTCAAAAATAAGAATTATTATTGAAAATATTTTTGCTATTCTTAAAAAATTTAAAATTATTACAGAAAAATATAGAAATCGTAGAAAACGATTTAGTTTAAGATTTAATTTAATTGCTTCAATTTATAATTTACAATTATTATAGTTATCATAAAAGATTTATTTAAAATTAACGAATTTGAATAATAAAATAATTTTTCGTTGTGGCAAAATATTAAATTTTTAAATAAAAGACATAATTAATTAAAATTATAATTTTATATTAACCCCTTTTTACAAATATTTGAAATTATTTTAATGGGTTATGCAAGAAGTCTATTTAAAGAATCAAAAAATCTCAATTTTAAAAAATACCAAATTAATAGTTGATAGTGATTATCAAGGAATTCAAAAAATTCACAATAATGTTCTAATACCTACAAAAAAACAAATAAAAACCCTTTAAATAAAGTACAAAAACAACGTAAATGAAAATTTAAGACTAATTTTATATTTAAAGTTTAAATGCAGTAAATGATGGGATTTTGGAATTCGTGTTTTAACTACTTTTGGTTTTACTAAAACCAATGTTGGTCGTGACACTTTAATAATAATGAATAAAAAAGCATAGAAACAAACAACAAAACTAGGTAACAAATATATTACAAATATTAATCACCAAGGGGGAAATGAAATATAAGTAGTAAATTCTAAAAAACCTTGATAAGTAATATTTAAGATAAAGGAGAAGATTCAAATTGTTATTAATTATAATAGAATTCTTGCGATACCTGGTTTTATTATTAAAATATTATTATAAAATATAATTTATGAGGATATTAAATTATGAAATTTGATGAATTTAAAAATATTAATGATAAAGAATGATTAAGATTAACAGGAATAAAACAAGATATTTTTAATAAAATGTTAGATATTTTACAAGTAGCTGAAATAGAAAAATTTAAAAAAGGTGGCAAAGCTAATAAATTATCACTAGAAAATCGATTATTGATGACTTTATCGTATTGACGAGAATATCGAACTTATTTTCATCTTGGAAAAATTTCGGAATTAGTGAAGCTAATTGTTATCGCAATATCAAGTGAATTGAAGATATTTTAATTAAACACTCTGATTTTCAGCAAGTTTGCTGGTAAAAAATTACTAATAAATGATTATTTTAATTATAAAACTATTATTATTGATGCTACCGAAACCCCAATCCAACGCCCAAAAAAGACAAAAACAATCTTATTATGGTGAAAAAAAACACACCATTAAAACACAAGTAATTATCGAACAAGAAACCAAAAAAAAATTATTGCAACAAGTTTTTCACTTGGTAAAAAACACGATTATGCTTTATTTAAAGAATCAAAAATCGCAATTTTAAAAAATACCAAATTAATAGTTGATAGTGGTTATCAAGGAATACAAAAAATTCACAATAATGTTATAATGCCCACAAAGAAAACTAAGAAAAAACATTTAAATAAAGAACAAAAACAACATAATATACTAGTTTCAAAAATAAGAATTATTATTGAAAATATTTTTGCTATTCTTAAAAAATTTAAAATTATTACAGAAAAATATAGAAATCGTAGAAAACGATTTAGTTTAAGATTTAATTTAATTGCTTCAATTTATAATTTACAATTATTATAGTTATCATAAAAGATTTATTTAAAATTAACAAATTTGAATAATAAAATAATTTTTCGTTGTGGCAAAATATTAAATTTTTAAATAAAAGACATAATTAATTAAAATTATAATTTTATATTAACCCCTTTTTACAAATATTTGAAATTATTTTAATGGGTTATGCAAGAAGTCTAATGAATAAATAATAAACATTAGTAATAAAAAACAAGAAAGAAGTAAAATGCAATTGTTCCCGTTCCGTATCCTTGTGCTTTTAAATTACCAATAATTCCCCAGCTTAATAATAATAGTTTATTAACAATCATACTAATCATAATGAAAGATGAAATTATTAATAATAATGAAATTGCAATTAAAATTGACCAAATAATATCTTCTTTATTTTTAATAAGTTCTTTTATATGATGTAATGGTGTATAAGCAACTGCAGAACGTGAAAAATTAGCATTATCATAAGCATTCACAATATCACTTCAACTATTTTGATCATGCAAAAACCAGGATTTAGTTCTGTTGATGCAAAAGCCTGGCAGCGTGAATACTAATTATGCTGTTAATAAGCTGTGGTACATCATTAATGATTTTTGTTAATAAATTTGTATATTAAGGACCACGAAGTCATAAATATGGGTTATAAATAAGAGATGACTCATCTGCTGCACTATTAACATAAGCATTTGTGGCAAAAGAAATCACACGATATTGGTAACCATAAATATTAGACTTCTTGCATAACCCATTAAAATAATTTCAAATATTTGTAAAAAGGGGTTAATATAAAATTATAATTTTAATTAATTATGTCTTTTATTTAAAAATTTAATATTTTGCCACAACGAAAAATTATTTTATTATTCAAATTCGTTAATTTTAAATAAATCTTTTATGATAACTATAATAATTGTAAATTATAAATTGAAGCAATTAAATTAAATCTTAAACTAAATCGTTTTCTACGATTTCTATATTTTTCTGTAATAATTTTAAATTTTTTAAGAATAGCAAAAATATTTTCAATAATAATTCTTATTTTTGAAACTAGTCTATTATGTTGTTTTTGTTCTTTATTTAAATGTTTTTTCTTAGTTTTCTTTGTGGGCATTATAACATTATTGTGAATTTTTTGTATTCCTTGATAACCACTATCAACTATTAATTTGGTATTTTTTAAAATTGCGATTTTTGATTATTTAAATAAAGCATAATCATGTTTTTTCCCAAGCGAAAAACTTGTTGCAATAATTTTTTTGGTTTCTTGTTCGATAATTACTTGTGTTTTAATAGTGTGTTTTTTCTTTTTACCAGAATAAGATTGTTTTTGTCTTTTTTTGGGCGTTGGATTGGGGTTTCGGTAGCATCAATAATAATAGTTTTATAATTAAAATAATCATTTATTAGTAATTTTTTACCAGCTAATTGTTGAAAATCAGAGTGTTTAATTAAAATATCTTCAATTCACTTGATATTGCGATAACAATTAGCTTCACTAATTCCGAAATTTTTTCCAAGATGAAAATAAGTTCGATATTCTCGTCAATACGATAAAGTCATCAATAATCGATTTTCTAGTGATAATTTATTAGCTTTGCCACCTTTTTTAAATTTTTCTATTTCAGCTACTTGTAAAATATTTAACATTTTATTAAAAGTAGCTTTTTTGCTCCGGTTAATCTTAATCATTCTTTATCATTAATATTTTTAAATTCATCAAATTTCATAATTTAATATCCTCATAAATTATATTTTATAATAATATTTTAATAATAAAACCAGGTATCGCAAGAAGTCTATTGATGCCACCGAAACCCCAATCCAACGCCCAAAAAAAGACAAAAACAATCTTATTCTGGTAAAAAGAAAAAAACGGTAGTCGGAAAAAAGTTGAGGTTTTATAAAAATTATAAATAAAGTAATTAAATACAAATTAAAGTAATCGCTTATTAGAGCGATTTTTTTATTTGCATTATTCATCAGATAGTATCTTTAAAATTAAAAATTAACCTATTTTTTTTTCTACAAATTAGTTAATTTTTATAATTTCCTTTCTGTGATTTATTATATTTTTTTGGTTTAACAACTAAATAATATCATTTTTAATAAAGGTACTATCTGATGAATAATGCAATACTAAAACTTAATATTTTGATGCTTAAAGATGGATAACTCATCTATGGCACGAAGCCTTAAAGAAAGTGTGAAAGCGATTGGATTTATTCCTATTTATTTCTTTAATTCTCGGCAAGATTAATCACTTGCGAAATGTCAGAGCGCGTGTTTTTTGCTTGTTTTCATAAAAAGAGTGCTGTTAAACCGAAAAAAACAATATCGGACACTAAAAAAACAAGAGGGTTGGAACTCCAAAAGGTTATTTTCTTTATATAAAGTTGTCTAGGGATGGATGAAGCGTAATTAATAACTGGGTAAATTTGTTTTACTTCCGTTGGGGGATAAACTCTGTCTAAATATAAAGTTTAGTATCGCCATACACCTCACTTTGGGGGTGAGTGGTGGCGAATTAAGATAATTAAATCAAAATATAAATATACTTACTAAATATCAAAATATTAACCAACAAAGGTATTTTATGTTTATTTAACAAAATAAGAAGAAAGGAATAAAATATTATGCAAGAATATAAAAGTAAATATATTAATAAAACTTGAAGTGAAATAACAACTTCGTTTGATTGAGTTAATTGTCAGCCCGTTGATTGTCGTATTTCGCACCATAAAAATCATTATGATTTACAATGTTTAGAATGAGCAAAAATGTATTTAAATTTATTTGAAGATAAATGAGATGTTATTAATTCATATATGCAACATTACAAAATTAACGATATTTTAGATTTAGCATCAGATGGATGGAAAATATTACAAATTGACAAAAAAATAAAACAAATAAATTAAAATATATTATTGCAATTGACCCTGCTGGAATTGGACAAACCGGTATTATTATTTATAAAGTTTTACAAAATAAAATAATTAATAATATTACCTTTCATTCTAAAAACGAAGATGAAGCAATAAATAATATCTATTTAATATTAAATGAATTTAAAAATAAAACTTATTCTTATTTAAATAAAGTTCTTGTAATAATTGAAGATTATCAACTTCACAAAGGTTTAAAAATAAAAAATCCATTATCTACTCCTAAATTTATTGGTGGTTTAAAAGTTTTATGCAAATATCTATTTAATTTAAAATATGTTTTACAATCGCCAGTTGTTAAGAAAAATTATATCTATAAAGGAAATATTAAAATGACAGAACACGAACACGATGCATGAAAACATTTACAATATTTTTTAACAAAAGGAGTTAAAAAAAATGCCACAAACAAAAAGTAATTTATCTAAAATAACAACCACTACCAATAAGACAAAAACAAAAAATAAAAGAGTTAACAAATTAGAATTAACCGTTAGATTACATTAAAACCCGATTAAAACTAAAATTAAAGCGCTTGTTGCTGGTGGTGTTGAAGTTGATGCATGCTCTGCGAAATGTCAATGAGAAGGATTAAATTATTCAACATTATCAATATATAATCCACAAATTGTATCTGAATTTTTAAAATTAAGAAAAGATGATGAAATAAAAATTAAAGGCTCAGTATTTAATCAACTAAATTTAAAAACTAAACGTTATTTTTTATCTTTTCGAGTCGATAGTTTTGAAATTATACAAAAAGCGATTAGAAAAAAAATAAATACAAATATTAAAAAATAGGAGGAAAAAAAATGGCATTAAAAAATGTAAAATATGTTCTTATAAATAAAAATAATGAGCCCATTAAAAGTGAAGATGGTAGTTTGGATATTAAAACTGCTGAAATTATTTTAGAAAATACTGCTGAAGTTGAAGAATTTAATGCAAGTAATTTAGAAAATAGTAATCAACAAATCAACGAACTACAAGCAAAAAATACTGAATTAACTTCACAAGTTGAACAACAAACAATTCAATTAAAACAAATTGAAATTAATAATTTTAATAATTCTTTAACTGATAACGAAGAATTTAAGAATGTTTTATTAAAGTCTTATGATATTACTGATGATATTGAAATCATTAAAACACACTTACAAAGTGTTTATGATGAATTAATTAATGTACAAACAGTTAATACCGGCGGTGTACCAAAAGTAGAAAACAAAGAAAACAATATTTTAGATACAGATAATGTATTTAATAAATAGAAAGAAGGAAGTAAATTATGGCCCAAAACCCACAAAGAATTTTCGGAGATATTGCTAATCAAGCAACAAAACAAGACCGAGAAACATTTGAACAATGATATTTGCAAACTTATCAACAAAAATTTAGTTGAGAAGCTTTATTTGCGTGAAAAGAAGCAAATAAATTTGGTTTAACATATAAAAGAAAGAAAAATATTAAATATAATGAAGGTATAGGAAAAGATGGAAAAGTATTTAATACTGATGATAGTCTTTTAAACTACACTGAAGTAAAGTTTGAAGATGGAACAGTTGAATTAGATACAATTTTAACTTTTGCCCGTAAATTAGACCCTGTAGAAAGTGATTTTAATCCTAATCTTTGGGCGGCTGATATTGAGCAAGCAATGGATACTGAAGTTGCTTATAAACGCAATAAAATTTTAGAAATTATTAATAAAGGAATAGTTACAACTATTCAAGGACAAAAAGCAGATGATACAAATGCTTTACAAATCCACGATGAAATAATGGATAAAATATATGAAAACGGCTTTACCCCATCAGAAACAGTTGTATTGGGTTCGGCTGATTTTATTCGTGGAATTCGTAATAAATTACAGTTACAACTTGGAGCAAACGACCAAATAAATAGCGTAATTGAAACAAGTGGAGCAATGAAAACTGTTGAAGGAACAACATATTATATGGTTCCAAAAAAATTACCAATTATTAATAAAGATGGTTCAGAAGGAACAATTAGTTTATTACAAGAAGGTGTTAATGCAATTGCCTTTAAATTTAGCAAAAAATATGACCCTCTTATTTTACGCAAAAAAGACCATACTCCATTAAGGGTAGGTGCTGCTGCGTTAGGTACTGGGATGGGTAATACTTTAATTATGGAGCGTGTTTTATATTTAGGTGGGGCAGTAGTTGAACCGAAGGGAATTATTAAACATATTGTTACAAAAATTGATATTAGTAAAATTAATAAATTAGATAAACCAACTATTCATGTTGCAGACCCTAATAAAGCAACAGCAGAACAGTTAAAACCACAATTTAAAGATGTTGTTTTAAAAGCGGTAAAATCCGTAAATAGTTCTTTAACAGAAACTGATTTTGATTACTTTATTGAAAGCAAAGGTGAAGACTGACCAATTAATATTACAAATGATAAAAATGTTGAAGTTCAAATTGAAGGTAAAAATAACGCTACTGGTCAAACAAATCCGATTGATGCTAAAATTAAAAATTCTTAAGTACTAAAAAATAGTACTTTTTCGTTTGATAGATATGCCAATTGTAACATCTAAAACAGCTCTTATTTATGCTGTTAAAAAAAATCCAACTAGATTGTCAATCCAACAACAAGAAAAAAGTTTTGGTTTACAATTATTAGAATTTTTAGGAATTCAAATTTTAGCCCTTGGTTTATCAGTTTTAACTGGTGGTATAGCATCTGCTGTTGGTTTAGGTGCAGGATTATCTAATTTTGCTGCAGCATTTATCTCGTTTGGAGTAGAAACAGCAACCGATTTTACCGTAAATCAAATATACGATAAATTAACATCAGAAGTGACAGCAAAAAGTACTGCCTTAAATTTGTTACCAGCAATTGGTGGAATTGGTAAATTAACGCGTGCTGCTAGTACAACTAGAATTTTAAAATTAGCAAAAGAAACTAAATTACTTGAAAAATTAGGTGTAATAACTGCTAATAACTTAGAAGATGTTGTAAAACAAGTTACGGGTAAAAAGATTTTATCTGATAAATTACTATTTGATTTTACAAAGCAGACTAATAATGAAACTTTATTATATACAATTGGAAAATTAGCTCGAAATGATTTTTATAAAGGTTTTAAAGTTTCTAATTTAGAAACAATTAATAATTTATTAAAAATTGAGAAAAATATTCAAAAAATAAGTTCTAAATTAGTTCAAAAAATACCACGCGTAAATGAAAAAAATGCTAATAAATGATTGTCTGAATATGGATTAAATATTAATAAAATAAGCAAAATTAATACTAATGAGTGATATAACATTATGACTAATCTTCATAAAAAAGGTGTTGGTAAAAACCTGCTATTAAATGCTAATTTAATGCGGGGCAGTAAAATAAATAATAACAAATTATTAAATATCTTGCATCAAACACCAATTAAATTAAATAAAGTTTTAAACCATTTAAACCCAAATTTTTATATTCAAAAAGTAACTAAAAAATTATTAGCCCCAATTGAAAAACAAATAATTACTATTAAACAAAAAGTAATTAATAAAATTACTGATAAAACTAAAAAAATATTATCTAAATTTGAAACTAAGGCTATTAAAAAAGGCCAATTATTACCTTTTGCTTATGGTTCTGATGTTTTTTTAGCAGTAAAAATTGTTCCTTTATCAGTTGTTGGTGAAGTTGCTTTAACAATATATTATAAAAATCCTAAATATGCCCCTATTGTAGTTATGACAACTTTAATCAAAGCAGAACAGTTTGTTTTATCCCCCGAACCGTTTAAATTCTATATGAACAGTGAGTGGTTTATTGGTTGGGGATTTAAAAAAACAAGTTTGTTTAATTTAGTTTCTTTTGCCCCGCTTGCTTATCAGCAAGTAGTAAAAGATAGTTTTAAAATATATCGAACAATTGCTAAAGTATTAAAATTGCAAGAACAATTTAAAAATAACTTTAATAAAGATAAATTGTTAAATACGCTAGAAGATAGTGCTGTTGCTAGTTTACTGGGCGGTGGCGTAGCATTTCAAACATACAATCAACTAAGAACAAAACAATATTTAAACAAAACAATTAAAACAAAAACACTATTAAGTAGTAAAAAATTTATCTTAAATAAGATTAAATCAAAAAGAAAACAATGATAAGGAGATGATTAAATGTTAAATGAATTATGACAAAATGTTACTTTGGAAAATTATAATAATTTTAATCCAATGACAGGTAAAATTACACAAGTTCCAGTTCGTTATAATAAGTTCTTTAAAGGTGGTGTAGAATTATGATTTAAAACATTTGCTTTAAGAGCCCAAAATATGATTAATTCCTATTTGAATTATCCATTTTCAAAATTAAAGTTTGAAACATTTAAAGACCCATTATTAAAGAAAATTTGTATTAATATGGTGTTTATTACGATTGAGCATTGAACATTTAACCGTATTCCGATTGAGTTTTTTACTTCGGCAAATATGAGTGTTGTTGGTATTAATTATTCTTCACAAAATGACCCTATGGCAACATGACAAGGTTTATTGCCTACATATGCAAAATCATTGGCTAATTTAACAACTTTAAAGAAAATGTTTCGCACTTTTCAAGAAGAAGGTATTGATTTAACTATGATAGATTTAGAAGCATATTATACCCAGTTAGAGGTTGATGCATTACTAGATAATATTGTTATAGAAAAAATTAAAGATGATCAACTTGCAAAAATAAAAGAAGAAATTTTAGATGAATTAAAAAAATCAATTGTTATACCAGATGTACCAGATTGAGAAGAAGTTGATACTAGTAATTTTGTACCAAATAGTGGTTATTTTTATGACATTAAAAATTATGATAAAGATAATTATAGTTATCAAATTTTTGTTCAGAATAATGAAAATAATCCAATTGGTGGATATGGTAGTATGCTTACAACACATCCTAAATTTCCATTTTCTGTTAAAGTTCCAATTGAAACAAATGATGGATTATATTTTTATGTATCATTTTCACAAGGAAGAATTATATCATATAAAAATAAAGCAGGAATACCTGCTAAAATTCAAGCATTATATGTTCAAAGAAAAAAAGTAAGTTAGAAAGAAATGGGGGTATTATAAATGAATTTAAAAGATTATAAATCAGAAATTTTGTTATTAATTCGTAAAATATTTATTTGGGGATTAGGGGCAATTTTAATAACAAGTGCAATTGTGTTGTTTTTTTGCAAAGCATTTAAAGTAATTGAAATTTCATGACCAGAATATTTTTATATTGGATTATCATTACTTATTGGTGGTGTTTTAGTCTATTTAATTGATAAAATTTTTGATTTTTTTAAACAAGAAAAAAAGCAAGATAGCATTGAAGATATTATTAAAAAAGAAGACACAAAATAAAGGGGTGTTATAAATGGGATTTTTACCAGCAAAAAAGAAATTAAAAAAGAATTATGATATTGATAGTTATTATCTTAATTTAGCATCAACAATTACTAATCGTAAAAATGTTACTGTTCAAAAACATAATGAGATTTTAGAAAAAAGAATTTGTGAAGATAATGCTAATTTTTTAAATCCACGTGAGTTAGAAATTGGTATTTATAATCCACTTACTAATCAACAAATAAACTTTAAATTAATTAATAACTTTTTAAAAATGCAGGACTTTACTAATAAGAATTGATATAACGAATATAAAATTAATAAGAATGGTAAAGGTGCATATTTTATTTTTGCTAATAATTCAAAACTTAATTTTATTACTATTGATTTTTACAATGACCAGTATGATGAATTAGGTAATTTAGTATCTTGCACTTTTGATTATGACCCTTATATTAAAAATGACCAGAGTGTTTTTATTACTGAAAAATTAGAAATTGATTATGTAACTAAACAAGTAAAAGTTATTAGAAAGTTAAAAACACGATTATACAGTACTATTACCGACTTATATATTGATGATGCTAAATGAAATAACTATACAACATTACAAAGAGAAGAAATACTACCAATTAATTTTATACCCATTGAAATAATTCCTAATAACCCTAATTTTGAACCTTCTGCTCGTTATGGTAAACAATTTGCTAGTATTTTAGATATTATTGCTGAAAAGATAATGTTAGACCCATTATTAAATAGTGGTAAATTTACCATTAATACTAATGGAGTGACTGGTGTGGTTGACCAAGAAATTAGTAAAATGTTGGCTTCATTTATTGAAAATGACTTGTTATTAGTTGAAGGAGACCCTGATAGTAATTTTCAGCCAGTAGACTATATCGCTGGCAATTTTAAAGGTGAACAATTAACTAAAATATATGATTGATTATTAACTAATTATTATAAAATAAATCGTCATCATGTTCCGGCAATAGCTAAGGGAGCACAACAAACTCAAGCAGAAGTTGCTGGTGTAAATATTCAAACAAACGCATCATACGAACAAATGATATATATTAGAGAAATTAAATTAACTGAATTCATTATTAAGTTAATTAAATATGATAATGCTATTTTAAATAGTAGAACATTTAATATTAAAAATATTGATGAGTTAATTGTTGATGTTCGCTTACCAGTAAATGCTACTTTAAACAGACAACTAAAAAACAACGAAACTATTATAAATATAGCCAATGAAGAAGGAGACCAATAATAATGTTAAAACCATCTGAAAAAATGTTAGCACAATTAGCAGAAAATGATGAACCAATTGACTATTCAATTAATAGTATTCCGTTAGATTTTGCTAATCAATCGCAGTACAGTGACCCCGAGTTAGAACAGTTATTTACAGAAGATCGTGCAAGAACCTTATATATTTATAAAATTAATAATCTTGTTAAAACAAAGGAAAAACCAACCTTAAAATACTCTCAAAACAGCGTTAAAATAGGTTTTATTGACAAAGATGAGTATATTAAAATAACTGGTTATGAAATTAGCGACTTTAATTTTAAATTACAAATTCAACAAAATACCACAGTCCAAGATAATAGCACAAGTTATGTAATGATTGATGAAAAAGATATTTTAATTAATGATATTTCAAAACAAAACAAAGAATTTTTAGAAACATTAGAATTAAAAATAGTATCTATTAATGAAACAATTACAGAAGACAATAAAAATGAATGTTACATCATTGAAGAATATAAAAGACCTTATTCACCTGATGGTGTAAATATCATTAAATCTATGCACTTAGTTAAAATAACTGACTTTAAATGAAAAAATCAAAATAGTATTCATTTAGTTTTACAAAAATCATTACCCGAAGATACAGTATTTACTGGGATTGAAATTAAATATCCTAAATCAATGTTATTTGGAAATATAAAATGTTGAGGTGATGTTAGTGGTATTTATTCTTATCCATCATCAATCGTTGAAAATGCTAGTTTAGTACCCTTGTTATCAATGCCAATTGAAACAAATCCCACTTTAAGAGTATTTCAATATTGATTTACTGAAAGTTTTTTACCATGAAGTATTGCCAAAAACTATATTAAAGGTAAAGATATATTAGGTTTATTAGATGTTAAAGAATTAAATATTGTTTTGTTAAATTATTTAACATATCGATATAATTATGACCGTAAATTTCAAGGTGCTAAATATGATGAAAAAGGTAACCCTACAAATAAATCAGCTATATTACGCCAAAAATTCGAAGGACAAAAACCAGAAGATGTAATTGATGGTTTATTTGAAAACTGAAAATTAGATAATTATAAATCTTTAAATGATAATGCTGTCAAAAGATTTAAACAAATTATTTATATGTTATCAAACTATACATATAGTAAATACGCAATTAATAAAGGTTATAATGATGATATTAAATTATTTGCTCCTTATTATTTTGAATTAATTTCAACTCCTAATAAAGTAGAAGATGGTTATTGAGAATTTAAAGATTGTCAAGTACTATTAAATTCATTATATTTTAATTTTACTGGTGGACCTACCCCACCTAAAAATTACTGAAAAGAAGTTGATGCAATTGAAAAACCATTTGATAATATTGATAATAAATATTATTTTGTAATATGAAAAGGAAATAATCAATGAAATATAGATAAGTTTAAATATGATAAGTTTCCAGTTATAATAAGCAACGGAAATAAAGATAGAATATTAATTAATTACAAAGCTCATACTGTTAGGAAAAGACCGAAAGAGTTATATTTAATTAATAGCGGAGGATTAACAATTAAAAATTGGTCTGAAGATATTAACGATGATTGTTTTAAATCGGTTTATCGTTGAAAAAAGGAAGGCGAACCAAATATACCAATTATTGACCCAAAAACTGGACAAATTACAGATTGAAATTTAAAAAAAGAAAACCAAATAAATACTGCTAACCAAGAAATTAAAGCAAATGTTAAGAATAAAGATATTTCAGAAAATCCTATTTATCAATTAGAAGCAAATTATTTCAATTGATTATCAATAACAAATGAATTAGAAACAAATAATATTCCTTCCTTTATTCCTGCCGAAATTAAATTATCTGATGGAGAATATGGCAAATATTTAACAAATTTAATTATTTCTAATGACAAAATAGAAGACTATTTAAACTATTTTTCTCAATGATATAGATTACTTTATTCAAAAGCAGTTTGGACAAGTATGACTGAAAAATTAGTTGAGAATAGTATTAAAATAACTTTTAATGAAAAATTATTTAATTTAAATCAGATTGAAATATCTGGTATATGAGGTTATGGAAATTATGATATTACAATTTTTAATAAAAAAGAACAAATTAATATTAATAATTTGCAATTATTTAATAAAGATAATGAAAAATTATCATTAATTACACTAGAAATATAAAAAGTCATTTAGTAAAATGACTTTTTATATTTTTTTATTCTCCTTCAACTTTTATTTCACCAGTTTTATCATTTACAACTAAACTAGGAATATTTTTATCAAGTTTTCAACGATAAACTGATTTAAAATATTCACCATTATCTTCAGACCAATTTTTAATTGTTAATCCTCCGCTATTAATTAAATATAACTCTTTCGGTCTTTTCCTAACAGTATGAGCTTTGTAATTAATTAATATTCTATCTTTATTTCAGCTGCTTATTATAATTGGAAACTTATCATATTTAAAATTATCTATATTTCATTGATTATTTCCTTTTCATATTACAAAATAATATTTATTATCAATATTATCAAATGGTTTTTCTTGTGGTTCTATTCGTTCTAAATTGTCTTTAATTTCTTGGTTAGCAGTATTTATTTGGTTTTCTTTTTTTAAATGTTCTAATTCTTCTGGTGTATATTCATGTATTTTAGGTTTATTACAAGCAACTAAATTTGTTGTGCTTGTTCCTATTAAAGTGATTGAACTTAAAAAACTTAATATTTTTTTCATAAATTTAACTTATTAAATTTATTAATATGAAATATACAAAAAAGTGTGACATTTAAAATTTACACATAATAAAATTTTATAATTCATCTCTAATAATATTTAAACTTGTTGAATCATCGTTAGCGGTATAATAAGATTCATAAGAAGAAGCAATAGAATTTGTTTCTTCATTTTCTCCCAAATTATTTACAACTCCAAATTGTCCCGTAAATCTATAAGCTTGCATTCCTATTCAAACAGCACTTTTAGTAAAATGAAAATTTGGATTTTTTATTATATCCATAGTTTGTTTTACAATTTTTGATCCTAATATTTTATATGTTGCAAGACCTGATGATAACCCAGCCATAGTTTGAGCAAAATAGATATACGTTGTGGGTCATTGATATCCTAATTTTGAAAGATAATCTGTTGCATATGCAGCTGCCCCCCCACAAATTACCCCAGCCATTATAGAACCGGCATTTTTTGCTTTAGTAGGATTATTTTTTATTCAATTTAAAACTTTTATAATTCCAGATTGATTAATTTTTATAATTCAATTTAACCCTCAAGATGGTAACCATTTAAAGTCATAATCATTTCTTGTAAAAATAATATTATCTTCATGATTCCCTATATAAATCGCAACTTCATCATTAGAATTTCTTTTATTTCTATTTAATATTTCTTCTTTTTGATAAGGACTAGCGGCAATTGTTGATGGTATAGCACTCCCACTAATTGTTAATACACTTAATAAACTTAGTAATTTTTTCATAGCTATATTTCCTTTCTAATTTTGTATAAAAATAATAGGTATAATTTTATATTATCATCAATTACCATTATCTGTGTGTACACCCCATCAATTACCATTATTACTTCAATATGATGATCTATTTGTGCGGATTATTAATCCTTTATTCGAATTATTTTCAAAAGTTTTTCTAATTTCTTCAAAGTGATTAATTATAACATTAACAATAATTGATGTATCATTATTACTAATATAATCACTATTTTGATTATCTGCAGAATGATTTTCTTTTTCAAATTGATTTATTGTTCTAAAAATTTTATTAAATAAAGCATCTTTGTTATTCGAATGAGTATCTTTGAAAAAAAATATATCTTCTAAATCATTTTTATCAATTTGCAAAATTAAATAATTATGACATAAACCACAATATTGATTTATTAATCTATCGATTGTTCTTCTTCTATTATTACCTGAATTATGTTCATCTCCATAAAAAAATTTACTTCTTTTATTTCTTTTTAAATTTTCTAAATTATTTGTTTGTTGATAATTAATATCACTATTTAACTTTTCTTGTTTTTGATAAGGACTAGAGGCAATTGTTGTTGGTACAGCGCTTCCACTAATTGTTAATACACTTAATAAACTTAAAATTTTTTTCATTTTTTATATTTCCTTTCTTTAATCTTGAAACTTTTTATCAAGATATATTGAAATTATATATATATATATATATATATACAAGTCAAGTATTTTAAATATTCTTTTAGAAAGGAGATAAATTATATATGATTATCATTATAATTATATTAAATTAATTTTTTAATTTTGTAGAAAACTCTTGATGGAGTCAAAAACCCTTATCAAATAAAGGTTTTTGCAAAAATAGTAATTTAGTAAAAAGTCAATAAAATCAAGGTTTTTTATAAATATCAAGAGTTTTCTACAAAATTAAAAGATTAATCTGGGCTCGCGGTGATTTTCTATAGTTTTGCGAAAAATGCCTTAAAGTTTAAAAAAAATTTTGCCGCGCTTTTCAAAATACTTGGGAAAAATTCTAAGCGTTAAGCTGAAGAATTTTATAAAGGTTACCAAATTTGTTTGAAAGAACCTCAAAACTTTTTTTAACTTGTAAGTCATTTTATCACAAAAATTTAAGAAAATCAACCGCTCGCCCAAAACCTAAAAAATCTGCTGTTACAGATTTAATAAAAATATAGATAAAAATTAAGTTAAATATTCTCTAATCTTATTTCAATAAATATTATAACATATTTTATATTCCCATTTTAAAACGATATGGATAAGAACCATAAAACAAAGCATCATATGGATCATGGTACATTTTACTGTCAGGTGTGTTTGTTTTGGTGTCACTAAATCTTAGTTCACTAATGCACTTATCTAAAAATGGGAAGTTATCTAATATGCCATATATTTTGCCCTGAACAAACATTTTTCTTATTCAGGTTACGCGATTGATTATACTCGCTTCTTTATTAAGAGATGTCTGATGCTTTTTGGCTTTAAACATTTTAATTTTATAACCTAAATAAGGATAAATATCTTCTTGTAATTTTTGCATAAAGTCGTGGGCATTAATATCATAATGAAATGTAGCATATTCAAAACCATCAAATTTATCAAAAGTATTGATTATTCATTGTCCGTAATTCTCAACTATTTCATTTAAATTCATTGCATTTTTTGGTGTAACAACATTTTCTTCAATTAAATATTTATCATATTCATTATTTTCATTAATTTTATAGCCACTAAATAAAAATACTGTATGGTCTTCACTACCATTAGCATAATCGACACCAATTGAATAACTATCAAATTGATATTGTTTTGTATTGGTATTATAAAAATCTTGTAGATTATACTCTTTAATATATTTACGATAATTTCGTAAAACATAGATACTAGGGTCATTATCATTATATTCAAAACCATAGTATTCAAGTTCAAATAAATCAGCTCGCTCTTCTTTATTTGCTAAAACAAGTTTTTTGGTAATATCAGGTATTTTATTTCAAACATCGCCCATTGTTAATCGTAAATTAAAAACACCCAAACCATTAAATGCTTGTTTATTTTCTGAATATACTTGGTTGTGTTCTTTTAAAATGTTTTTAATTCTTTCATTTAAAGGTAAAAATGGCGTTACAAATTTTTCATAAAAGACATGGTATTTATCAAAAGGGTTAAAAGTAAATTGATTAGAATATGTTTTATGAAAATATGTTGTTACTGTTATGTATTGTTTTGCTATGTTGTCTCATTCTTGAAATGTCCAAGATAATTCTTTTACTGGAATAGGATTATCTAAATTATATTGTTCATTAACATCATCATCAGTATATTTTTCATAAGATACTTTTAAACTTTTTGAACGAAACATTGAAACTCTTAAATTATTATATCTTTTATCTAGTTCTTTATCAGTTAAGATTTCTTTTTCTTCAGCATGTATCATTTCATCTGTTCAGGCTGATATAATACCGCTTCCTTTACCAACTTTCCCCATAATTTTATTACCATTAGCATAACCCGCAAAAGCAATACGAACACCACTAGGAAAAACAATCTCTCCACCTTCTTTAACATTTTTAGGTCAAACAATACCATTTTCATTGTTGGGTCCTATATCAATCCCATATTTATCATATAGATAATTACAGACATTAATTGTATCGCCAAATGTAGTATCTTCGTGGGTGTTGGCATATCTTCGTAAAATATTAGATGAAGCATCCGTAAAGTTACAAACAAAAAATAATTTTTCGGCTAAATGATTTCATGTTTTATTAGTACCACGCCCTGCTGAAACAAACTTAAAAAAAGTTGGCGAAGTAAAATATCGGGCATAACTATCACCAACAAAGTCTTTAAATACTTCTCAATCAAAGCCAAAATTAAAGTCAATAAAATTTAAATCATATTTTTTATTTAAATATTCATAACTAGTAATTCGTTTTTTGTTATTAATTTTTGTAAAATCTTGCATTTTTAATTAGCCTCCTTTTTTTGATAAAATTATTTGAAGTATTAAATATAATAATTTAAAAAATTGTTTAATTACGAAAGGAAATAAAATGGAATTAAAACAAAATTTATTAGGAAATTATAAAGAAAATAAAAAAATACAAACAAAAAATGAAATTAATAATTTATTAATTAAAAGAGATAATGAGATATTTAAATTATATCAACAAGGAAGAATATTACAAGGATATAAGGTTGTATCAAAAATACCAAAAACATTTAAAACAGAATATGGGGATAACACTGTAAAAAGACGAAGATATGTTAAATATGATGAAGAAAATAAAAAATATATAAATCGTTATCCTTTAGATGAAAAATTAGGGTTAAAAAAATACGAAAGAATTGAAAAAAATTTAAAAGATAAATATATGTCTTTTATGGGCGATGGGAAAAGATATAAAGATATTTTGCATACAACAGAAAATGCTAACATTAGTGAAAGAACAATATCTAATATTTTTAAAAATGCCGATTTAGAAGAAACCGATTACATTAGTAATAAAAATAACAATAAAATTAAAATCCCAAATAATGTTTTATATATTCAAATTGATGGTGCTTTTGAACCTATGAGAGAAAATAAAAAAAGAGTTGAAAATAAAATATTTCTTGCTACTATGCATGTTGGTGTTGATGAAGAAAAGTCAACAAAAACCAGAATAAAAATGAAAAAGAAAAAAGGCGTTTTTCAAATGATGAATAAAAATCATAAGAATAAAAATGATAAATATAATATTGATAATTTTATTGATAAAATTTTTAAATCAATGGATACTTATGATATTAATGAAGATACTAAAATATTAATATTAAGTGATGGTGAAAAACAAATTAAAAAAATTTACAAAGCAGTAAAATCAAAATATAAAAATAATACTGTATCATATAGTTTAGATAAATTTCATTTAGTAAAAAGATTTAAAGAATTATTCCCAAATCGTAAGAAAAACCGAATTCATAGATTAAAATATAAATTATCAAAAATATATTTTTTTACTGGAAATTATGAAGCATTATTAGATTTTTTAATGTGTCATTTACCCTATGTTATTGATAATAAAAAGAAATTTTTATTAGAAACTATTGAATTAATTAAAAATAATAAAGAAGGAATTGAAAATCAAGCATTAGAATATAATATTGGTTGTCACATGGAAGGTGATATATCACACTACATTAAGGCAGTTAAGGGGCGTGGCACGAAAATATATTGTAAAGAAACATTTATCAATATGTTAATTGCTTCAATGTTAAGACTTAATAGTAAAACAAATGAAGAAAAAATTAATAAAACTAATAAAAATAAAGAAAAAATTGAATTTAATATATTTAATTTAAATCAATCTAAAAATCAATTTTTATCTTTATAAAAAATAAAAAAACCTTTTAAAATTAGTAATAACTTTAAAAAGTATTTTTTAGTGTGTCAAAATTCATAAATTATTTATTCAAATAAAAATTATGTTTTTAAAAAGTTGAATTTTTTTATAAATTTTGTTATCATTTAATTATAAGCGAAACTTAATTTGTTTCTAATTACTTAATTTTATTAAAAACCTCAAAATAATGTATACTACCAAAAAAACACACTATTAAAACACAAGTAATTATCGAACAAGAAACCAAAAAAATTATTGCAACAAGTTTTTCGTTTGAAAAAAAACATGATTATGCTTTATTTAAAGAATCAAAAATCTCAATTTTAAAAAATACCAAATTAATAGTTGATAGTGGTTATCAAGGAATACAAAAAATTAACAATAATGTTATAATGCCCACAAAGAAAACTAAGAAAAAACATTTAAATAAAGAACAAAAACAACATAATAGACTAGTTTCAAAAATAAGAATTATTATTGAAAATATTTTTGCTATTCTTAAAAAATTTAAAATTATTACAGAAAAATATCGTAATCGAAGGAAACGATTTAGTTTAAGATTTAATTTAATTGCTTCAATTTATAATTTACAATTATTATAGTTATCATAAAAGATTTATTTAAAATTAACGAATTTGAATAATAAAATAATTTTTCGTTGTGGCAAAATATTAAATTTTTAAATAAAAGACATAATTAATTAAAATTATAATTTTATATTAACCACTTTTTACAAATGTTTGAAATTGTTTTAATGGGTTATGCAAGAAGTCTATTAAAAAGATCATTAATCTTGATTTTATTATGTGAATCATAAGAATTATTAATAATAATTGGAAGATAATAATCGCTTCCCTGATAATTTAAAAAATATTGATAATTTTTTTTACCATAATTGGTGTTGTCCAATAATATGGTTGCACAATTTGAATATAAAAGTTTTCTGCTTTAAAAATATGGTAAGGTCGCATTGTTTCGCTCATTAGAGCACGATCAGCAACTGAATCAATAATAACAGAATTTAAAAGACGAGTTTGTAAGTCGTAAATTCGTTTCTGATTTGTATCAAAATCCTTATAAGCATTAGTAAAAATTAATGTATCTGTGACTAATCTATGATTATATGGTGAACTTACGAATGGAATTAAGTTTGCTGGATTTTGTAAATAACTAACCAATTCATGATAATCATCATTACTAAAAAAATAAACACTATCAGGGACAATATTGGCATTAAAGTTTAATATTACTTCACCGTTTTCATTTAACTGTTCCATAAAATATGAATTTTAACTATTTGAAGTAAGCCATTTTCCTGTCTGGTTACTTTATGAATCCAATACAATTTGATAAGTATATTTTCCATTTTGTTTTAACTGAAAATAAGGACTTTCTACTTTATTATTTTCTAACTCTCCATCCTCGTTAATACAATTAATATTGTTTAAACCATATGATAAATTTTGATGGTTTGAAACAATTTTTAAACTATGATTAAATTGAAATGAAATATTAGTATCATACAAGTCATTAACAATTAATGCTAATTTAACCGCACTTAAACTGCTTGACATAATCATTCCCTCAAAAAGGTAATAATAATTCCTAACATTAAAAATAGGCCTAAAACTTGTAAACTATTTCTAGTAAAACTTAATAAAAAATTCTTAAACGAATGTCTTGTCATCGTTACTTTTCATCTCAATATACTTAAATTAGTTTAGTCATATTACATTGTTATTTATTTTCGAAATGATATTTTGATTTTGTTGCTAATTTTTGTAGCGCGTCACGAGCAGATAATTGCTCAGCTTCTTTATGAGTATAACCGCATCCTTCGCCATAACGAATTCCACCAATTTCTGCAACCACAGTATATAAAACTCGATTTCCTTCTAATGGTGGTGATTCTTTAATTAATTTATATTCTAATGTTCGTGAATCACCAGCTTGTAAAAATTCTTGTAATTCAGTTTTGTAATCTCGAATTTGATCAAAAAAACCAGGATTAGAAACCATTTGAATAAGGGTGTGATTAATAAAATTACGAACAGCCTCTTCGCCCAAATCAAGATATAATGCAGTAATCATCGACTCATAAATATCAGCTAAAATACGATTTTTTTCATATCCTTTTGTTTTAATTTCTCCTTTTCCTAATAATAAGAAAGGTGCTCAATTCATTCGATGAACTAATTCTGCTAATGTTCCTTCCCGAACAATTTTACTACGTAAATTAGTAATTTCACCTTCATTTTTATCAGGAAAACTTAAAAATAAGTATAAGGAGATTTCTTTTGCTAAAATTGCATCACCCAAAAATTCCATTCGTTGATAAGTATAGCTTAAATTATTTTCATTTGCATAAGAATTATGCGTTAAGGCTTCTAAATAATATTGTGGCTCTTTAATAAAAAAATTATACTTTTTAAAAAAAGCTTTTAACTCGAAAAAAAGTTGTTCTGGCTCTTTGTTTATAAACTGCATCTTATAATTAATCCTCCTTTAAAAATTTGACTGTCATTTTTTGCACAAAATCATTGACAACTGCGGTGCGAGTTAATTCTAAAGTACTAATTCATGATTTTTTATCACTACTACCATGTGTTTTAACAGCAATTGCTCTTAATCCTAAGACTAATGCTGCTGCATTATTTCGATAATCAAAGGTTTCAAAAACTCCCCGAAAAGCTTTTCGTAACGAAAAAGCTTTTAATTTTCGATAAAAATTCTTTGTTAATTCGTGTTTAATGACACCCATTAAATTTTTAGCCATTCCTTCCAATGTTTTTAAAGCAATATTACCAGTAAAACCATCTGTTACAATAATATCAACAACATCACTAGTAATATCACGTGGTTCAATATTTCCTTTAAAAAAAATATTTTTATTATTTGCTAATAATTTATAAGCTTCTTTATGATAATCTTTTCCTTTTGATGCTTCTTCACCAATATTTAAGATTGCCACGCTCGGTTTTATATTGTGCATAATTTCTTGCGCATAAACACTAGCCATAATTGCAAAATTAACAAGATCTTGGGCATCATTTTCTAGATTAGCACCAGCATCGAGCATTAAAATAGACTTTCCCTTGTTAGCTGTTGGAATAAAAGGCATAAAAGCTGGCCGTGAAACTCCGTAAATTTCTCCCACAATAAAATGACACGAAGCCAAAAAAGCTGCAGTTGAACCTCCAGATACCAAAGCATCTACTTTTTGATCACGCAATAATTCAGTTCCACGAACCATTGAACTATTTGGTTTACGATGAACTTCCATTATACCTTCTGTCATCGCAATTACTTCTGTTGTAGCAAAAATTTCATATTTTGTATTATCTAACTTTGCTGCTGTTGTGGCAGCCTTCAGTTCCTTCTCAGCTCCAATTAAAATAAAAGTAACATCGTCATATTTCTTAATAAAAACTTTCAAAGCGTCGATAATTGGTTTAATGCCTAAATCGGTTCCCATCATATCAATTGCAATTTTACTCATAATTAAATCTCCTAACTCCTTATTTAATTATAACAAATATTTTAGTTATTTATTTAAGAACCAACATTAAAAAATTAAGTTACTTTTTAAGTAATATTTCAATTAATTGTAACTTAATTTTCCCTTTCCCATCAATTTCTATTACTTTAACTTTAACAATATCGTTTAATTGAACAATATCTTCTGCTTTTTCAATATGTTGTTTGGCTAATTTAGAAATATGAATTAAACCATCAATATTTTCTTTTAAATTAACAAAAACACCAAATTTTTCAATTTTAACAACCGGTCCAATTATTTCTTCACCAACAATAAATGGAATTGCAATTGCTTTAATTAACTGATATGCTTTTTCAATGGCTGTGCTTTCTTTATGATAAATTGTCACTTGACCATTATCCTCAATATCGATTTTAACATCATCTGATTTTTTAATAATAGCTGTAATCATTTTACCACCCGGACCAATAACTTCCCGAATCTTATCAACAGGAATTATAAATGTTTTCATTTTTGGTGCTGTTGGTGCTAAATGTTCTCGTGGTTCAGAAATAGTTGCTAAAAAATTATCTAAAATTTTTAACCGCGCTTCTTTTGCTGCTTCTAAAGCTTCTTGGAGAATTGCCTTATTAATTCCTGCAATTTTAATGTCCATTTGTAAGGTACAAATTCCCTTTGCAGTTCCGGCTACTTTAAAGTCCATATCACCAAGATGATCTTCCATTCCTTGAATATCAGTTAAAATAGTATAGTTATTTTTTTCTTTAATTAAACCCATCGCAATCCCAACTACTGGCGCTGTAATTGGCACTCCAGCCGCCATTAGAGCTAATGTAGCAGCACAAATTGATGCTTGGGAAGTACTACCATTTGATTCTAAAACTTCGGAAACAATTCGAATTGTATATGGAAACACTTTTTCGCTAGGAATAATTTGTAATAACGCTTTTTCTCCTAATGCGCCATGACCAATTTCTCGTCGTGAAGGAGGACCCATCCGCCCAGTTTCACCAACTGAAAATGGTGGAAAGTTATAATGATGCATAAAACGTTTACCTTCTTCATCGGTAATTCCATCAATAATTTGATTTTCACCTAATGCACCTAATGTTACAACTGATAAAACTTGTGTTTCACCCCTAGTAAACAAAGCACTACCATGAACAACTGGTAATATATCAATCTCACTACTTAATGGGCGAATTTGATCTAATTTTCGGCCATCTAATCGTGTTTTATCAATTAAAATTTGGCGACGCACTTCTTGACGAATAATATTATGTAAGGCTGTTTTTAATTCTATAGTAAATTTTTTCTGTTCTTTTTCTAAAAGTGGAACTGGAAAAGAATAATTATTAATTGCTTGTTCAACTAAATGTTCAATTGTTTCATAACGTTTTGTTTTTTCTTTAATTCGAGCAGCTGTAATTAACTCTTTTGCATAATTGTTATTAACATAAGTAATAATTTCAGGGCGAATTTTAAACAACTCAACTTCCATTTTTGGAACCCCAACTTTTGCAATAATTTCATGCTGAAAAGTAATTAATTGTTGAATAACATCGTGGCCCGCTAAAATTGCTTGCAACATTAAACTTTCAGAAACTTCTTTTGCCCCCGCTTCAACCATATTAATTGCCTCTGCTGTTCCAGCAACAATTAATTCCATTTTGCCATTATTAATTTGTTCTAATGTTGGATTAATAATAATATTATTATTTTTATCAACAGTTACTAATATTCCTGCTACTGGCCCAGCAAATGGAATTTTAGAAATACTAAGTGCTAATGACGTTGCAAATAAACTAACAACCCTCACATCATGATCATTATCAACAGCAAGAACATTAATAACAATTTGAACTTCATTACGAAAATTTTCTGAAAATAATGGTCGTAAAGCACGGTCAATTACTCTTGCTGATAAAGTACCATATTCAGATGACTTCCCTTCTCGTTTTAAAAATCCACCCGGAATTTTTCCGACTGAATATAATTTTTCTTGAAAAACAACTGTTAAAGGAAAAAAATCACCCTCACTAAGTTTGTTATTAACTGTTGAAGTTACTAAAACAACAGTATCACCATAACGTACTAAAATTGAACCACTTGCTTGTTTTGCTAATTGGCCATGTTCAACAATTAGTTCCTGATTATTTATTATTTTTTTAAATACTTTTTTTGCCATCAAAACTCTTAATTCCTCTCTGTGATGCTTAATCTTTTTAATTTTATCACACATTATTTTATATTTACGATATGATATAAATATACAAAAAAATAAGGAGGGCACAATGAACCAAAAAACAGTCTATATGAATAACGAAATCTTTGAAACACAAAAAGAACAAGGTTTATTATTAGATGTCCGCACTGAGATTGAATTTAAATCGTTACGACAAATTCCAAATTCAATCAATGTTTATATTTTTGATTTGTTACAAGATCCATCGCGTTACTTATTAGATAAAAACCAATTAATTATTACATTATGCAATGGTGGCAATCGCAGTAGTGAAGCAGCATTAGAACTACGACAATTAGGATATCATAATGCTTATGTTTTAAGAACTGGTATTTATGGTTATTACCGTTGAAAAGAACAAGAAACAAAAAAATAAAAATTTTTAAGCATGATATTAATATCATGCTTAAAAATTTTTTTAATAATTATAAATCTTCATAGAAATCATCAGTAATTTTAAACGAACTATTATTTCTTAACTTTTGTAAAATTGTTTTTTCTTCTGGCGATAATTTTGTTGGAATTGTTACAATCACATTAACAATTAAATTTCCTCGTTTTGTCGATGTTGGTGACTTAAAAAAGCCATGATTTGGAATATTAAAAATACTATTTGTTTTTGTATTTGGTGGTAATTTCAAATGGACATACCCATCAAAAGTTGGAACTTTAATTTCAGCTCCTAGTAAAGCATCTAAATAAGATACTGGTAAATTTAAATGAAGGTTATCATTAACCCGCTTAAAATATTTGTTTGGTTTTACTGAAATTTCTAAATAAATGTCTCCCCGTGGACCGTTATTTAGACCATAGTTTCCTTTTTCACGAATTCGTAATTGTTGATTTTCATAAATTGATTTCGGTAACTCAATTTCTACTGTTTCTTTCCCACGATAATTCCTTTGACCTTTACATTTTGAACACATATTAGTAATTACTTTTCCTTGTCCTTTACAATCAGGACAATGTTGTTGTAATTGAACCGCACCAAAAATACTACGCTGTTCAAGATTAACATAACCATAACCATCACAAGTTTTGCAAGTATGAATGTCTTTTTTAGGGTCTTTTGCTCCGGTTCCATCACACATTTCACATTTTTTATCAATATTTAAATCTAAGTTTATTTTATTCCCAAACATTTGTTCTTTTAACGTTAATGTAACACGTGCAGCAATATTTTCCCCTCTAATTGGTTGATTACTAAAGCCATGGCGTTTTTTACCACCACCAAAAAAGTTTTCAAAAATATCAGCAAAACCACTAAAACCACCAGAGAAAATATCTTCAAAATCTCCCGTACTACTAAAACCATGACTAAAGCCACCAAAACCGTTGGGGTCAGTTCCAGCATGTCCAAACTGATCATAATTGCGACGTTTATTTGGATCAGATAAAACTTCATAAGATTCATTAATTTCCTTAAACTTTGCTTCGGCATCTTTCTCTTTTGAAACATCAGGATGATATTTTTTTGCTAATTGTCGAAAAGCACGTTTAATTTCATTATTAGTCGCATTACGATTAACGCCCAATACTTGATAATAGTCTCGTTTTCCCATTACCATCTTCCTACTTTCTCTTTTAAAGAAAAGATAACTAAAATAATTTTAGTCATCATTATTGTCTTATTTATCTTTTTTGTCATCATCATTCGTAACTTCTGGTTCAGATTGATTACCTTGTTGGTAGTTCATAAATTTTGAAGCTTCAGCCATTGCTTGTTCTAATGCTGCCATTTTTGATTCTAAACCAGCATAGTCTTCTTTTTCTAACAATTCTTTAATTTCTTTGGCCATTTCTTCAGAAGCTTTTAACTGTTCAGGATCCATTTTATCCTTATTTCCTTCTAAAGCTTGTGTAATTGTTGAAAGATATGATTCTGCCTTATTACGCAGTTCAATGTTTTTTAATTTTTGCTCATCTTTATCTTTATTTTGTTCTGCTTCATTAATCATTCGTTGAATTTCTTCTTCTGTTAAACCACCACCATTAGTAATAGTAACTGATTGTTCTTTACTTGTTTTTAAATCTTTTGCAGTAACTGATACAATTCCGTTTGCATCAATTGAAAACTTAACTTCAATTTGGGGAATTCCTTTTGGTGCTGGTTCAATCCCAGACAATTGGAATCGTCCTAATGATTTATTATCTGCCGCCATTTTACGTTCACCTTGTAAAACATGAATATCAACAGCTGGTTGATTATCAGCAGCGGTTGAAAAAACTTGTGATTTTGATGTCGGAATTGTGGTATTACGATTAATTAAAACAGTTGAGACTCCTCCTAATGTTTCAATACCTAATGATAATGGTGTAACATCTAATAATAAGACGTCTTTTACATCACCAGATAAAACTCCCCCTTGAATTGCTGCACCAATTGCAACAACTTCATCAGGATTAATTGTGCGGTTTGGTTCTTTTCCTAATTCATGTTTAATAACTTCTTGTACCGCTGGAATTCTCGTACTTCCTCCCACTAGTAAAACTTGGTCTAAATCACTAGGTTTTAATTTTGCATCAGCTAATGCTTTACGAACTGGTTCAATTGTTCTTTGAACAAGGCTTTTTGTCATTTCATAAAATTTTGCTCTTGTTAATGTTAGGTTTAAATGTAATGGATTTCCATCACGCGCAGTAATAAATGGCGCTGCAATTTCAGTTTGTAATTGTAAAGAAAGATTTTTTTTCGCTTTTTCTGCTTCTTCTTTCAATCGTTGCATTGCCATTTTATCTGTTTTTAAATCAATACCATTGTCTTTTTTAAATTCATCAACCATTCATTGAATAATAACTTCATCAAAGTCATCTCCTCCTAAATGATTATCCCCAGCAGTTGCTAAAACCTCAAATGTTCCATCTGCTAAATCTAAGATTGAAACATCAAAAGTTCCTCCCCCTAAGTCAAATACTAAAACTTTTTGCTCTTTATCAACTTTATCAATTCCATAAGCTAATGCTGCCGCAGTTGGTTCATTAATAATTCTTTCAACTTCTAACCCAGCAATTTTTCCAGCATCTTTTGTTGCTTGTCGTTGTGCGTCATTAAAATAAGCTGGAACAGTAATAACTGCTTTTGAAACTTTTTGCCCTAATTTTTTCTCAGCATAGTTTTTTAAATAACGTAAAATTTCAGCAGAAATTTGCTCAGGACTATAATCTTTATTATTAACATGAACTTTTTCTGATGTCCCCATTTTACGTTTAATTGAACTAATTGTATTTGGGTTTGTTACTGCTTGCCGTTTTGCCGCATCTCCCACAATAATTTCTTCATTTTTAAATGAAACAACTGATGGTGTTGTTCGTTGCCCTTCGGGATTTTCTAAAACTTTAAAATTTTTTCCTTCCATCACAGCAACACATGAATTTGTTGTTCCTAAATCAATACCAATAATTTTTGCCATATTATCATACCTTCCTCTCTTAAATTAGTTATTTTGCAACTTGCACTGATGCATGACGTAAGACACGATCATGAATCATATATCCTTTTTGTAAAATTTTAACAATACATCCTGATGAAACATCAGTTGTTTCAATAATTTCAATTGCCGAATGAAAATTAGAATTAAAGTGTTCTCCTACTTTTGTCTCCATTGCGGTAATACCTTCTTCTTCAAAAACCGTTTTAAACATACGATAAATCATTTCAAACCCTGTTAAAAAATTTTTCACTTCTGGTTTTACATTAGTAACTTGCAAGGCACGTTCAAAGTTATCTAATGTTGGCAATAATTTTTCTGCCACCCCTGCTACACGATAACGTTTAATATCAGCAACTTCTTCATGAATTCTTTTCTTTAAATTTTCACCATCAGCTAAAGCTAATATTTTTTCTTCTCGCAATCGTAAATTGTCTTTTAACAATAAATCAATTTCATGTTCTAAATCTTCAATAATTGCCAAATTATTTGTTTCAACTGTCGGTGGTGGGGCTGTTTTTCCTGGTTCTGAGGGTGAATCAGCAGGTTGATTATTTGCTAATTCTTTCCGTAATTGTTGAATTTTTTCTTTTAATTGGTTTGGCGAAGATTTATCATTTTTTTCATTACTCATTAATCTCACCCTCTCTATATTCTTTTTGATATGCTTCTTTAATCCGATAAGCTAATCATTCAAGAACTTCATAAAGCTTATCATATTCTAACCGCTTTGGCCCTACTAAAGCAATTCCTCCTTCTTGCATATCATCAACTTTATAAGTTGTTGTCAACAAAGCCATATCATCATTGTTAAAGCCTGTTTCATTTCCAATTTGAATTGAAACAATAATTTCGTTTGGGTTATTCTGTTGTTTTTTAAAATAATCAAACGGTGAAATTGTTTCAATTAAGCGAATAACTTGTTTAATTCGTTCTGGGTTATTATATTCCGGATTTTGGAGCATATATTGAATCCCATGGGTTGAATAACTTGGTTTAACAATACTTGTTAAAGCGTTAACAAATTGTTTTAAAATATATTCATAATGTTTTACTTGTTGTTCTAAAATTGGACGAATTACCTCAAATTTTGTTAGAATATCAGTTATTTTAGTATTTTCTAACCGTGTATTAAATAATTCAACAGAAATTTTTAAATCGTTCATTGAACTATTTTTATTAATTGTAAACATTTTATTCTCAATATGCCCATTTGTTAAAACAAAGACAACAACTGCTTGTGTTTCAGAAATTGGCAATAATTCAATTTTTTTTAATAATTTTTCTTGAAAGTTTGGACCAACAACAACTGTTGTTAAATTTGTCATTTCACTTAAAATTTGGCCTGTTTGATCAAGAATATCATTAATTGACATATTTCGATTAATAAATAAGGCTTCAATCCGGTTTTTAATATCATCAATATTTTTCTCAACCATCAGGTTATCAACATAATAACGATAACCTTTTGTTGATGGAATTCTTCCCGATGAAGCATGTTCTTTTTCTAAAAAACCTTCTTTTTCTAAAATTACACATTCATTACGAATTGTTGCAGAAGAAGAATCTATTAAGGACGAAGCCATAATAGCTTTACTTCCAACAGGCTGTGCTGTTTTTGTGTATTCTTCTACAATTACTTTTAAAATTTTTTTTTGTCGTTGGGTTAACAACAGCAGCATCTCCACCTCCATTCTAAAATTATTATAAATATTTGGCAATTAACACTAAATAGTGATAACAATTAATATTATAAATTTATCATTTAAAGAATGCAAGTGTTAATTTAATTTTGTACTATTCTTAATAACCATTTCGTTCTTAACTACATCAATTGTATAAGTTTTCTCCTCTTGAACTTCTTCTGAAATAATAGCATGAGCAATTAACGATTCAAGATTTTGTTGAATATATCGCTTAATTGGTCGTGCTCCAAATTCACGAGCATATCCTTCGTTTAAAATTTTTTCTAATAATTTTTCAGAATAACTAATACGAATGTTTTTACTATTTTCAATTCGTTGTGTTAATTCAGCTAATTCTTTTTGAATAATTTCTTTAATAATATCTTTTGATAAAGCGTTAAAGGTCACAACATTATCAATTCGATTTAAAAACTCTGGTTTAAATTTTCTAGCTAATTCTTTTTGAATTAATAAACCGACACCATCATTATTTTCATTTAATAAATATTCTGACCCAATATTAGAAGTCATAATAATAATTGTATTTTTAAAATCAACAGTTTTACCTAATGAATCAGTTAAACGACCATCTTCTAAAATTTGCAACAAAATATTTAAAATATCAGGATGTGCTTTTTCAATTTCATCAAATAAAACAATTGAATATGGGCTTCGACGAACAGCCTCGGTTAATTGCCCACCCTGTTCATGGCCAACATAACCTGGTGGCGCCCCAATTAATTTACTTACTGAATGCTTTTCCATATATTCAGACATATCTAATCGTACCATTTGTTTTTCTGAGTTAAAAAGAACGTATGCTAAACTACGGGCAACTTCTGTTTTTCCAACTCCTGTTGGTCCTAAAAATAAGAAACTACCAATTGGTTTATTTGGGTCTTTAATTCCACTTCGACTACGAATAATTGCATTAGCAACTACTTGAATTGCTTCATTTTGACCGCAAACACGACACCGTAAAATCTTACTTAAATTTAATAATTTTGCTTTTTCTGTTTCTACTAAACGGTCAACTGGAATACCAGTTCACTTTCCAACAATTGCAGCAATATCACGCTCAGTTACATCTTCTTTCAAAAGATGTGAACCTGAGGCTTTTTTCTCTTGTTCGTGTAATTGTTTTTCTAGTTTTGGTAATAAAGAATATTGAATTTCACCAGCACGATTAAAATCACCACTTAATTGAGCTTGCTCTAACTCTTTTTTCAATTGTTCAACTTGTGATTTTAAGTTTTTTAATTTAGTAATACTTTCTTTTTCCGAATTTCATTGAATATCTAATTTTTGTTGTTTTGCTTTTAATGGTTTCAATTCATTTTCAATATCAACTAACCGTTCATTAGATGCCTTATCAGTTTCTTTTTGCAAAGCTGCTTTTTCAATTTCTAACTGAACAATTCGCCGATTTAAATTATCTAATTCGGTTGGAACTGATGAAATTTCTGTTTTAATTGTTGCAGAAGCTTCGTCAATTAAGTCAATTGCTTTATCTGGCAAAAAACGGTCAGTAATGTATCGAGATGATAAGTTAACTGATGCAACTAAAGCATTATCATGAATTTTAACCCCATGAAAGGTTTCAAATCGTTCTTTTAAACCTCGTAAAATTGAAATACTTTCATCAATGGTTGATTCACTAACAACTACTTTTTGAAAGCGTCGCTCTAATGCGGCATCTTTTTCAATATATAAACGATGTTCATCTAAAGTCGTTGCACCAATACAATGCAAATCGCCACGCGCTAACATTGGTTTTAATAAATTACTAGCATCCATACTACCTTGTGTCTTACCAGCTCCCACAATTAAGTGCAACTCATCAATAAATAAAATAATATCGCCCTTTGATTCTTTGACTTTATTTAAAACTGCTTTTAAACGTTCTTCAAATTCACCTTGAAATTTTGCACCAGCAATTAATGCTCCCATATCTAATTCATATATCGTTTTATTTTTTAAATTACTAGGAATATCACCTTTAACAATTCGCTGTGCTAATCCTTCAACAATCGCTGTTTTCCCAACACCAGGTTCGCCAATTAAGACAGGATTGTTTTTTGTTCTTCGTGATAAAATTCGAATTACTCGATTAATTTCATCTTCACGTCCAATAATTGGGTCTAATTTTCCAGCAAGAGCCTCTTTATTAAGATTTTTGGCAAATTTTTCAAGAACTTTTGGGTCTTTACCTGATTCATATTGTTGTGTTAAGTCCATACTTTTGCCTCCTTTAATTTTTAGCGCTCTATATTTTTATTTTTTAATTTTACAATTATATGTTATCATAATGATTAGCAAAGTCAATTAAATACTGCTAAATTTTTAAAAATAATATAAATATAAAAATATTATATATAATAATAGATACAGGGGTTAGAAGCATAATTATTTTTTTTAGAAAGGGGTCCCATGAAATTACAACACCTAAATAAAAAACGTTTAATTCTAATTGATTTAGATGGTACAACGTTGATGAATGATGGCAAAACAATTCATCCAAAAACACAAAATGTGATCAAAGAAGCTGTTAAAGCTGGGCATAACGTATGTATTACAACTGGTCGCCCTCATCGAGCAAGTATTCGCTTTTATCGTGAATTAGGGTTAGATACCTTATTAACAAACTTTGATGGTGGTCATATTCATGACCCATTAAAACGAGAGTTTAAACGTTTAGTTTTTCCAATTTCTTATGATGTTATTATGAATATTATCAACCATCCTGGTGTAAAAAATATTGTTGCAAATGTCTTAATTGAACATTATGATAAAGCAATTTGTTGAAAAAAAGATGAGGCAATTGAAAATTACTTTCATCTTGATGATGTGGCTGATGATGAATATTTTATTGCCAATCCTTATAATGCTTGAAAAGGTCCAGCTAGTAATATGGCCTTATATTTAAACAATGCTAATGAAAAAGATCAAATTTTACGAATTTTTGAAAATTTTAAAAACTCTGTCCAAGTTAACATCGGACATTATAGTAGCGGTCAGGTGAAAATAATGATTAACATTACAAATAAACTTGTTTCAAAAGGATTTGCAGCTAATATTTTAGCACAATATTATAACGTTGATATTCGTGATGTTATTGCCTTTGGTGATGAAATGAATGACTTAGAACTATTGCAAAATGTTGGTTATGGAATCGCAATGAAAAATGGAAATGACAATTTAAAAACTAATGCTCGGGGAATTACACACTTAACTAATGATGAAGGTGGCGTTGGTGATTATTTACAAAAACTATTAAAAGGAGAAAATGTTTAAAAAATAGAATGCACCCAGTTTAGTAAGTATTAATAAAAAATAGTTATAAACTTTTATTTATTAGACTTCTTGCGTAACCTAATCTAATTATTTTAAAATTCCTATAAAATATTTTTAAATTAAAATAGAAATTATAGGAGATTAAAATTATTAAATTTGATAAATTTAATTTTATTAATGATAAAGAATTATTGCGATTAACCGGAGCAAAAAAGCTACTTTTAATAAAATGTTAAATATTTTACAAGTATCTGAAATAGAAAAATTTAAAAAAGGTGGCAAAGCTAATAAATTATCACTAGAAAATCTGCTACTGATGACTTTATCGTATTGACGAGAATATGGGACTTATTTTCATCTTGCTAAAAGTTTTGATATTAGTGAAGCTAATTGTTATCGCAATATCAAGTGAATTGAAGATATTTTAATTAAACACTCTGATTTTCAACAACTCGCTGGTAAAAAATCACTAATAAATGATTATTTTAATGATAAAACTATTATTATTGATGTTACCGAAATCCCAATCCAACGCCCAAAAAAAGACAAAAACAATCTTATTCTGGTAAAAAGAAAAAACACACCATTAAAACACAAGTAATTATCGAACAAGAAACCAAAAAAATTATTGCAACAAGTTTTTCACTTGGTAAAAAACACGATTATGCTTTATTTAAAGAATCAAAAATCGCAATTTTAAAAAATACCAAATTAATAGTTGATATTGGTTATCAAGGAATTCAAAAAATTCACAATAATGTTCTAATATCTACAAAAAAAACAAAGAAAAAACATTTAAATAAAGAACAAAAACAACGTAATAGAATAGTTTCAAAAATGAGAATTATTATTGAAAATATTTTTGCTATTCTTAAAAAATTTAAAATTATTACAGAAAAATATCGTAATCGAAGAAAACGATTTAGTTTAAGATTTAATTTAATTGCTTCAATTTATAATTTGCAGTTAGCATAGAAGATTTATTTAAAATTAAAGAATTTAAATAATAAATTCATTTTTTGTTGTGGCAAAATATTAAATTTTTAAATAAAAAACATAATTAATTAAAATTATATTTTTTTATTAGTGTCTTTTTAAAAATATTTGCAATTTTTTAATAGTTTACGCAAGAAGTCTATTGATGATTATTATAATTTTTATACTGTATTTAAGGACCGTGGTTTAAATATTGGTGGTGGCGATATTAATTCTGCGCCCCAAGACAGACAATGATTATATCCCTCAAATGTTATTAATTATTATTCGCCTTATGATGGTAGTTTTTTATGACAAGAAATTACCCTTTCAAGTATTAATGACAAAATTAGTAATAGTGGTTTATCAGTACGACAATTTATACAAACAAGTGCCCCAGGTGAAGGTTATTGTTTTCCTAAAATAACTTATGATGAAAAACTAAATAAATGTATTGTTGAATTAGATGATATTTTATTAAAAGACCCAGGGGTTAGAGCAATGGCAGTTAAATTTTGTGGCAATCATATATTTTTTTATATGCCTGTTATTGGTCGACCAATTATTAAAGGTCAATTTAATAAAAAAGTAATGAATTCAAGAGATTTATTAATGTATAACATGTTTTCTTCGCCACCTGATAAAATAAATACTTATGCTTCACCAGAAGTAAGTTGATATAACATTCAAGGTATTCAACCAACTATGATAACTGGTTATGAAGATTGAAAAAAAGATATGGAAAGTAGATATGACTTTTGAAAACAGAAAAATAGCGAAGGTGTTGTTATAACAGATCCTAGTGCTACATCAGCAACTAATTCTACTGTTGGTAGATATGTTTATAAAGAAGGTCAAGATTCTAAATTTTACTGGTCTAAAGATTGAAAAATAGCTCCATCTGATAAAATAAAAGTAAATAATGAAAATGTTAATAATATCATTAGTACACAAGCATCATCATATTTTAGAAGAAAAGATGAATTTGGCAATACAGTAGGTATTGTTCAATTTGAATATAATAAAATGGGTGAATGTAATGTTTGAGATATTTTGAATATGAATAATTTTATTAATCGCCAAATTACAGTATTACTGTTAAATTATACGCAAGTGTTAGTGTTTAATTTCTTTACAATACCGGGTGGGGTTGGTAAGTTCTTAAGCTTTATTTAATTTGGTATTCCGTGAGGTTGAGTAATTAATCAAGATGAAAAACTTGACCTAATTTTCAATGAATTAATGGCTTTATGAGCGCTAATGTTTATAGTTTTTATAATGATGCTTTTTGGTCTGACAACTCAAAAGGTAAGGGTTATTTGCCGTTTGAAATATTTAGAGAACAATGAAACGATAAAGTTGGTACTATCTTTGGAGCAAATGCTAATAGTTTATGTTTTACAACTTTATTAACTGATAAAATACAAGGCAATGTTTTAAAAAAAGATGGTAAACCAACTTAACTAATAACTTATTCAACTTATAATTTAAAACAATTAAATCCTAAAACTAATCGTATATATTTAATTAATGAATTAGTAAGAGCAGTAGATGCTCAAACACTAGTTAGTGATAGTGAAAAAGATAATGATTGCGAATTCCTACAAACACCAGATGGTACAAATTGTAGTTACATAATTGATATGTTTTAAATTCAAGCATTATATAAAGGTAATTTTGAAATTATCTTTTATGCTGATAACCCATATGCAAATAATGAAGAAGATTATTTAAGATTATCAGTATGAAGTTTTCGTGGTAAAACAAAAAGTACATTAAATAATTATTTACAAGATATGACAACTAATTATAAAACTAGTTTTTTATTGCCACATGACTATGAAATACCAACATTTAATTACCCACAATATGTTTTATCACCTTACCCCTAACAATTACCAACAATCTGTAATTGTTGTGCTTGGCAATCTTTGTGATTTGATTTAGTTTTTGGTTCGTTATTTTTATCACTTCCATTATTATAAGGTTTATCACAACAAGCAACTAAACTTGTTGTCCTTGTACCAATTAAAGTGATTGTACCTAAAAGATTTAATATCTTTTTCATTTTAATTAATATTTATTTTTATTAAATTTATATTTATAAACCGCATAAAGAAGCTGCTGCTGAATAAATTGCTGAAACCGCAGTAGAAACGGGCCCTATAACAGGAAAACTAGATAAAGCAACAACGCTAGATATTCCCGAAACAACATAACTATGACTTTCACAATTATTTGATTTTTCCAACTCTAAAACTCTTTGATTTATATTTTTAATTTCATTTTTTAAATAATAGACTTCTTGCGTAACCTATTAAAAAACGATTACCGCAATAATTAAAAGAAAAATACCCAAAAGGAACTACTAAATTAACATTACCAACAGTTCAAAAATTAAATCAAATTAAAAAGTTTATTAATAATTTAAAAATTGGACATTTTAATTTTAATTTTGCTGGTGAAATTAATAATAAAAAATGGTATCGTGAACGCCGAAGTGATGTTAAAAATATTAAGAATTTATATAAAACACCAGTTAAAAATATTTTTTACAAAACTAATCAAACTATTAAAAAAATTAAAAAATTACAAAGAAAAATTAATAGTTATAAGCCAAGTAATTTAAAAAATAAATATCGTAATCAATTAAGGGGTGTTTTATATGGAAAATAATTTAAGTAATTTGTTATTTATAAAAGTTGAAGATGTGAAATAAAGTAGACTTTGACAACCTATTAATGATAGAAAACAATCTGCTTATAATGATAATTTAATTTATAATGCTATTTTAAAAACTAGTTTATGAATGGATAAATTATCAGGTGGGACAATTTCAGATAAAATAAATAAAAAAGATTTATTTCCCTGAGTAAAAAAAGATAATACTGGTTTAATTCAATAGACTTCTTGCGTAACCTATTAAAAAATTGCAAATATTTGTAAAAAGACGCTAATAGAAAAATATAATTTTAGTTAATTATGTTTTTTATTTAAAAATTTAATATTTTGCCACAACAAAAAAATGAATTTATTAGACTTCTTGCATAACCCATTAAAATAATTTCAAATATTTGTAAAAAGGGGTTAATATAAAATTATAATTTTAATTAATTATGTTTTTTATTTAAAAATTTAATATTTTGCCACAACGAAAAATTATTTTATTATTCAAATTCGTTAATTTTAAATAAATCTTTTATGATAACTATAATAATTGTAAATTATAAATTGAAGCAATTAAATTAAATCTTAAACTAAATCGTTTTCTTCGATTACGATATTTTTCTGTAATAATTTTAAATTTTTTAAGAATAGCAAAAATATTTTCAATAATAATTCTTATTTTTGAAACTAGTCTATTATGTTGTTTTTGTTCTTTATTTAAATGTTTTTTCTTAGTTTTCTTTGTGGGCATTATAACATTATTGTGAATTTTTTGTATTCCTTGATAACCACTATCAACTATTAATTTGGTATTTTTTAAAATTGCGATTTTTGATTCTTTAAATAAAACATAATCGTGTTTTTTACCAAGTGAAAAACTTGTTGCAATAATTTTTTTGGTTTCTTGTTCGATAATTATTTGTGTTTTAATAGTGTGTTTTTTCTTTTTACCAGAATAAGATTGTTTTTGTCTTTTTTTGGGCGTTGGATTGGGGTTTCGGTAACATCAATAATAATAGTTTTATAATTAAAATAATCATTTATTAGTGCTTTTTTACCAGCAACTTGCTGAAAATCAGGGTGTTTAATTAAAATATCTTCAATTCACTTGATATTGCGATAACAATTAGCTTCACTAATTCCGAAATTTTTTCCAAGATGAAAATAAGTTCGATATTCTCGTCAATACGATAAAGTCATCAATAATCGATTTTCTAGTGATAATTTATTAGCTTTGCCACCTTTTTTAAATTTTTCTATTTCAGCTACTTGTAAAATATCTAACATTTTATTAAAAATATCTTGTTTTATTCCTGTTAATCTTAATCATTCTTTATCATTAATATTTTTAAATTCATCAAATTTCATAATTTAATATCCTCATAAATTATATTTTATAATAATATTTTAATAATAAAACCAGGTATCGCAAGAAGTCTAATCTATCATAATTTACTAATTCACCAGTTCTAACATCTGATAATGACATATATAAATATTGACCGCTTCTTTGCGCTAATTGAATATAACCTTTATAACCAATTTTAAATTGTGCTTGATTAACTCATTATTGTATTTTACGACCATTAATAATTCTTGTTATTTTAGTATTATATGGAACTACATAAGAATACCCGAATTGCCTTTCCATAGGTAAACTTAATAAAACGCCTTTATAACAAGCAGTCATAATTGTTTTTGGGTCTGCTTTTTGTAGTAATTCATTACTATTTGATATTGCTACTAAATTACTTTTAAATCTTGCAATTTCATTTTCATTAGAAAATTTGCTTTTTATTCAATCAGTTGCCGTATCTGTTCTTAAAAATTCAACAATATTTGCCATGTTATTTTTTTTCTTTATTTATTTTAAAATTAATACCTTCAACCTCAATTAAATTAATATCTTTATTACTATCTAATTGTTCTTGAATTTCATTTTTAACAATTTGTTCATCAACAATTAAATAATTTTTAATTAAATTAATCAGTTCTAATTTATCAGCATTTTGTAAAAAATAATCATTAATACCTAATATTTCAATATCTTTAATTAATAGTTTATCTTTACGAAAATTACTAGTAATAATTTTTAATTCTTGCTCTTGTTTTGCTACACTTTTAATTTCTAAAAATTGTTCGTTTTTATGGGCTTCAATAATTTCATTTTGTTTTTGAAATTGAATATTAATTACACTATTTTTTAAAGAATCATGATTACTCTTAATATTATTTTCTAAATTCAAAATATCTTTTCTAATAAAATTTAATTCATCTTTAAAATTTTTTATTAATTCTAATGGTTCTCTAAAAATATAATCAATTTTTGAAACTACTAATTTTAAATCTTTTAATGATTGTGATTTATATTCTCCATTTATTAATAAAGCTTGTTGTCGATATATAAATTCTGCTAATTCTTGTCCATTTTCATCAATTCATTTTTTAATTGTTAATGCTTTTAAACTTAATTCTTTAAAATTATTTCCTTTTAAATAAAACGGATAAGTAATATTTTTAACTTTATTATTTAACTTTAAATCTGAGATAATTAAATTTCCTCTAATTCCATTTCATTAATTAAATTATCAATATAATCATAAACACTTTCTTCTGAATTACATTCTTCTAATGCCATATTAAATAAATCTTCTTCGGTGTAAACTTTGCCTTCTTCGTCTTTTCACATATTATTCACGTCCTTTTTATTTAATATTTTTGTTTTCTAAATCAATAATTGTTGTTTTACAATAATTTAAATTTTAAGAATAAATTCTTGCTTCATCAAATGTATAAAAATATGTAGTATTTAAGTTATATTTATCTTTTGTTACTAATAAATATCTTTTATTCATAATTTATCACCTCGTAATCTGCTTCTTCATCTTCTAAATAATCATCTATTAGACCTTTAACTTCATCAATTTCATATCATTTTTAATTCCTCCTATTTTTAATTTGCTGGCACTCAATCCCAATTGAAAGTGCCAAAGCGAGAATTAGTTATATAAGTATTTATCTATTTATTTAATACGCAGTCCGCTTCACTGAGGTGGGGTGGCGGTATGTTAATTGTTTGAATGTTTAATAATCCAAAGTTGTTTTTTGTTTTTTACGCCAGAGAGTTTTCTCTCTCTTCATCCGCACCATTTCAGGTCAAAGCGTTCAGTTTTTAAAATAAATTAACTTGCCCCTTGGAGAGCCTAATGCTGGCTTTGTGTTTTTTAAACCGCTGTCACTTCTAAGAAGTAATATCTATCGCAAATTTATTTATAAGGTGGCCATCTCAATATTTATTGTCGTTCGATGTTGACCTCGCACTTATCACTACTATCGATTGTTAAAGCGTCTATTATTTCCGGACTGATTAACCTCTGGGCCAGGCCCGCCTATGTGGAAAAAAACCTAGTTATTTATAAAATAACCGTCCAAATCTGCATTAAGTTGTTTTGTAAAATCAAAGTTTTAAAAACCCAGTTTCATAATCAATGATAATTTTTGAATTTTCTAAGCGTTTATAAAACCTATTTTGTTTTTTATCTTTTACTTTATTCAATAAATCTTTATGTTTTTCAAAAGTTCATAAAACTTTATTTGATAAAAATTCTTAGGTAATGAATGATATTGATTTATAGTAATCATTAAAATCACATATTTTTTGTTGTTTGATTATCATTGCCTCCTTTTAGAGATTTTTTTATTCCAAATAAAAAAACAACCCTAAAAGGGGTTGTTTTTTGGGTCTTCATCGTATACTATGCCAAGCCTAAAAATAATTTGCCATATGCAATAGCATGTGTCTCTTTATCGGCTATATATGAAATATTGACAATATTTTTTCTGTTATATAATTTTATTTCGCTTACTAAAGGTATTCCCGATACTATTTTATCAGAAGAGTCAAATGAAAATAAATTCACCCAACCATTACTAGTTTGTGAGTCAAAACCAGTTCCTTCTGATCGGCCTTAATAACTATTTGACAATCTTTTTTTTATTTGAAATAATAAGTATTTATTTTTAGGGAACAATTCTTTAGTTCAAAAAAATACATTTTCACTAAAATTTATTCTTGCAAAACTATTAACTTTAGTTACAGGTGTTTTTAATTCAATTTTTTCACAAATAATATTTTTTACTTATATTATTTTTTCTTTTTATTAAATTTATTTTTTTCTATTTTTCTTATTTTATAAAATGAATTAGTATTTAACAAAAAATCTAGGTAATAATAATTCTAAGTTCTTTTTCATAATTTATTGTCCTCTCTGAATTAAAAGAGTAATTAAAAGATTGAGTTTTTCAATTTATCTATCTTTAGCAATAAATTATTCTTAATATATTTTTTAATCATTTATTTCATTATTGGATATATTAGAAATAAAACACAATTACTTGGTAATTTATTTTCCCCAATCCCAGCAAAAGAATAATATAAACCACTATTTAAATTTTTACCAAAAGTAAATAAAGTAGCTCAACTTTCGTTTTCAGAATATTTTCATGCTAAAACTGTGCCTTCTTGTTCATTAACATCAACTATTTTTTCTCCTTTTGCTCTCTCAAATAATGGATGTGATATTAAATTAAATAATTCAATGTCTTCTAAATCTGTTGCTGCCTCAGAACTTTTAAAATCATCCAATAAAATTTTTGTTACTCCTTTTAATCCATCTCTTTGATTTTTATCTAATAACTTTTTAAATAGTAAATTAGAAACTTTAAGTTCAACTGACTTAGTTGTAATTTTTAAACTATTTATATATTTTCAAAAAGCAATAATAATTTTTCCTCAATTATTTAATTTTTTATCAATTGCTGCTTTTGATAATTGTAAAGTTATCACCAAATCTTCATCATCATTACCTTTAACATTTCCTGACAAACCGACACCATAAATATTAATATAGTTTAAGTTAATTTTAAAAGTACCTAAACTTAAATAATCTGTTTCATTAATATTTAAAGCATAACCAATTCTATTCTTATAAAAATTAACAAAATCATCTTCTGTAACATTTTCAATAGTCTTTGATACTTCCTCGCCTTTAAATCAATTAGCTAAAGTTAAATTATTAATATTTCGATTATCTTTTAGACTATCAAATCCTTTATTTTGAGCAGATAAAGTTCCTTTTTTTAGTTGGTCAACCAAAGGTAAAGCATTATAAGTTATTTCAATATTTTTAAACTCTTTTTTACTATTAATATATTCTTTAAATGAAAATTTTAATCTTTCATCTAAAGCTGTATTTTTTTCCGAAAAATCTCATTGAATATTATCATATAAAGGCTTAAAAATATCATTTGTACTAAAATCAGAATTTTCTAAGTTTTTAAAATATTTTTGAATATTTTTAATTAAAAAATTTGTTGCTTTGTCAGAAAGAACTTTTAATGCGGTTGTATTCTCAGTAACATTATAGATTGTAGAAATTTCAAAACTTGAAAATAATGTTTTAAAATTAATACTTACCACAGCTTTAAAATCAATTCGAACAGCACTAAATGGTTCTGGATTAATATCAACAGGAAATTTATTTTTTATCGCTTCAACATTTACAAAATTAACATTAATAACACTACGCTCTTCATCAAAATTTAATGGCATACTATTAGGAAAATAATTTGAATATTTATTCTGTAAATTATAATTTACTGTTTCAAAAATCTTCGTAAAATCATTAATAAAATAATTTGCTAATTTCTTATCTTCAGCATTGTTTAAATTCAATTGATATATTGAATTACCATTATCAACTTTTTCATAAATTTTTGCTAAATTATTTTTGCCACTATCGACATACATCTTTTCTTTTATTTTCTCAGTAATTGCAGTAACTGCTTTATTCTGAATTTCAGATAATACTTCAAGATCATGCGCGGTTGTATCTTCTTTTTTCGCATTAGTCTTTGTATGACATGCTGCAATATTTGACACACCAGTGCCGACTAAAGTTACAGCACCTAAAACACTTAATAATTTTTTCATAGTTTTTTTTCTCCTATTTTTTATAAACTTAATTATTTACTTTCGCGTTCATATTTGTAAATATACCTCATTTTTTTCTTTTGCTCCTGCAAACGAATAATATAAACCATACTCTAATTTTTCACCAAAAGTAAATAAAGCAGCTCAATTTTGTTTAGAATATAGATGAACTCATTCTAAAAGAGTATTGTTCGCACTATCCTTTGCTTTCCTTCCTTTTACTCTTTCAAATAATGGATGTGATATTAAATTAAATAATTCGATATCTTCTAAATCCGTTGCTTCTTCAGAACTTTTAAAACTATCTACTAATACTTTCAAAGTTCCTTTTAATCCATCTCTTTGATTCTTGTCTAATAATTTTTGAAATAATAATTTTGGTAATACCAATTGAACTGTTTTATAATGAACATGCACCGACTCATTATTGGTAATATAATTTAAAAAAGCAATAATAATCTTTCCTCAATTATTTAATTTTTTATCAATTGCCGCCTTTGACAATTGTAAACTTACGATTAAATACTCACCATCATTATTTTTTGCATAACCTGACAAGCCCATGCCATAAACATTAATATAAGTTAAATTAATTTTAAAAGTTCCTAAATCCAAATAATCTGCTTCATTAATATTTAAACCAGGGCCAATTTTATTCTTATAAAAATTAACAAAATCACTTTCTGTTAAACCCTTATTAGTTTTTCAATCATATATTTTCTCATTTTTAAATCATTGTGATAATTCCAAGTCATAAATATTTCTACTATCCGATATAATATCATAACCTTTATTTTGAGCAGATAAAGTTCCTTTTTTTAGTTGGTCAACCAAAGGTACAGCATTATAAGTTATTTCTATATTCTGAAATTCTTTTTTACTACCAATATATTCTTTAAATGAAAATTTTAATCTTTCATCTAAAGCTTTATTTTTTTCCGAAAAATCTCATTGAATATTATCATATAAAGGCTTAAAAATATCATTTGTACTAAAATCAGAATTTTCTAATTTTTTAAAATATTTTTGAATATTTTTAATTAAAAAAGTTGTTGTTTTGTCAGAAAGAAATTTTAATGCGGTTGTATTCTCAGTAACATTATAGATTGTGGAAATTTCAAAACTTGAAAATAATGTTTTAAAATTAATACTTACCACAGCTTTAAAATCAATTCGAACAGCACTAAATGGTTCTGGATTAATATCAACAGGAAATTTATTTTTTAATCCCTCAACATTAATAAAATTAACATTAATAACACTACGCTCTTCATCAAAATTTAATGGCATAGTATTAGGAAAATAATTTGAATATTCATTCTTTAAATTATAATTTACTGTTTCAAAAATCTTCGTAAAATCATTAATAAAATAATTTGCTAATTTCTTATCTTCAGCATTGTTTAAATTCAATTGATACATTGAATTACCATTATTAACTTTTGCATAAATTTTTGCTAAATTATTTTTGCCACTATCGACATACATCTTTTCTTTTGTTTTCTCAGTAATTGCAGTAACTGCTTTATTCTGAATTTGAGATAATACTTCAAGATCATGCGCAGTTGTATCTTCTTTTTTTGTATTAGTCTTTGTATGACATGCTGCAATATTTGACACACCAGTGCCGACTAAAGTTACAGCACCTAAAACACTTAATAATTTTTTCATAGTTTTTTTCTCCTATTTTTGCACTTTAATTTTTTTATTTTAGAATAAAATTAAAATAATGCCGGGGGGGGGTTATTTTCTTTAATAAATAGATAAATTCATTTTGTAGTAAAAAAAATAATAACTATATCATATAAGTATCTAAAAATATAAGCAGTAAACATTAATAATTCCTTCTCTTTCTTTTGAATAACATTATTGAAACTTATTTGATTAAGACTATATTTATTAATAAATAATCTTTTTAATACCAATTTTAAAGTAAGCACTATTCTTAGGCGCCTTATTATTTGAAGATGAAACAAAACAATAATATAAACTATTGTTAAAAGTTGACCCAAAGGTAAATAAAACTTCTCATGGATAATAATTTGAAACATCTCATATTATAAAAATGAACTATCATCCTTATTATTTATCTTTTGTCCCACTGTTTTAGCAAAACGTGGGTGTGCAATAAAATTAAATAATTTAAGATCTTTTAAATCTTTTGCTTCAGCTGATTGTTTAAAGTTAGTCACCAAAGTCTTAATTACTCCTTTTAAGCCCTATGTTTTATTTGTTTGGGAAAGATTTTTTTAAATAAATTCTTTGGTACTGTAATTTCAACCCCCTCTCTTCTAGCAAAAGGACCAGTATTAATATATATTTTCAAAAAGCAATAATAATTTCTCCTCAATTGTTTAATTTTTGGTCAATTGCAGCACGCGATAAATTTAAAGTCATTATTACATCTTAACCTATATTATCATCTTCAATATTTTTTGCATAACCCGAAAGACCCATTCCATTAATATTTAAATATCCTAAATGAATTTTAAAATTTTCTAATGTTAATGAATCATTATCATTAATATTTAAACCTTGGCCAAAATTCGATTTATAGAAATTAACAAAGTCATTTGCTGTTACATTATTAATACTTTTTGGTTCATTAGGTTCTTTAAACCGATTTGGCAGTGTTATTTCTTGTGCATTTTTTACATCCGCCAAATTATCAAGTCCTTTATTTTTATGATTTAATTCTCCTATTGCTGCTTTTTTCAAACAAAGAGACATTATTATAACTTATATCCATATCTTTAAAATTTTCATCCTTATTAGGAAATTCTTTTAATGATTTTTTAAAAGAATCATCTAAAACTTTAATGTTTTCTGAAAAAATCTCATTGTAATTCTTCATATAATGTTTTAAAAATATCATTTGTACTAAAATCAACATTCTTTAAATTATGAAAATATGCATTATTTTTTTTAATAAAGACTTTGTGGCTTTGCTTGAGAGTTCTTTTAAAACCGATGGATTCTCTGTTACATTATAAACTATTGGTATTTCAAAATCTAAAAAGATTTTTTATATTAAGTCCTTACAAATGCTTTTAAATTAAGTCGCACTCCTTTAAAATATTCAGTATTAATCTCAACCGGAAACTTATTTTTTAATCCCTCAACATTAATAAAATTAACTTCAACTGTACTTAAATCTTTTTTAAATGTTAAAGGACTTTTATTTTCAAAATAATTTCCATATATAAATGTAATACCTAAATTATAATTTACCCTTTCAAAAATAGTATTAAAATTATTCATAAAGTAATCATCTAATGTTTTATCTTTTGAATTATTTAAATCTAATTTATAATAAATTTACTCACTGTCTCCTTTTTCATAGAGACCTGCTAAATTTTTCTTATTAATATCAACATACATTCTTGATTTAAAATAATTACTAATTTCATCACTTGCGCTTGTTTTAATCTTATTTATCATTTCAAGATCTGTTGATGAAGTATCTTCTTCAAGTTCCTCAGTATTTTGATTATTGCAAATTGTTAAATTTGAACTAGTTGCACCGATTAATTTTATTACACTAAAAATACTAAATAATTTTTTTATTTTATTAATCAATTTTTCCTAAAATTTTAATAGCATAATTAAAAATTAAACTATTGCTAATATCTTATAAAAGAAATAAAAAAATAAAAAACAGATTTAATATTTATCAAATTAATTGCAAAATGTTAAAAATTTTTTGCAATTAATTTGATAAAATTATTTTTTAATTAATTCAAGAGACATAAACAAAAACTAAAACATTTTTAGTACAATAATTCTATACATTAAGGAGGAAAATATGCAAAAAGGGTTGTTGTCATATTTATTATGGGGGCGGAAAAGGTAAAACGTCAATTTTAAATGGAATGACAATCCGTGCTCTAGGATATCAATGAAATGTTAAATATCTCTGTTTTTTAAAAAACCGGATTTCTGGTGAAATGTTATTTTTTCAAAATTTAGCTAATCCAAATCTAGAAATAATTAATTATTATTCATCAAGTAAAAAATTTTTTTGAGAAATGAATGATCAAGAAAAAGAAATTTTACAGAAAGAAATGCAAATTGGTTTTAATGAATGGCGTCGTGTACGATTAAGCTCCAAAAAACAACTCTTGTTAGGGTTTTTTTATTTTAAATAAAAAAACCTTTAAAAGGAGGTAATGATAATTAAACAACAAAAAATATGTGATGTTAATGATTACTATAAATCAATATCATTAATTACCGAAGAATTTTTAGCAAATAAAGTTTTATGAGCTTGTGAAAAAAATAAAGATTTATTGAATAGACTTCTTGCATAACCTAATCTAATTATTTTAAAATTACTATAAAATATTTTTAAATTAAAATAGAAATTATAGGAGATTAAAATTATGAAATTTGATAAATTTAATTTTATTAATGATAAAGAATTATTGCGATTAACCCGAGCAAAAAAAGATACTTTTAATAAAATGTTAAATATTTTACAAGTAGCTGAAATAGAAAAATTTAAAAAAGGTGGCAAAACTAATAAATTATCACTAGAAAATCGGCTACTGATGACTTTATCGTATTGACGAGAATATCAGACTTATTTTCATCTTGATAAAAGTTTTGATATTAGTGAATCTAGTTTTTATCGCAATATCAAGTGAATTGAAGATATTTTAATTAAACACTCTGATTTTCAACAACTCGCTAGTAAAAAATCACTAATAAATGATTATTTTAATGATAAAACTATTATTATTGATGTTAATGAGAACCCAATCCAACTCCCAAAAAAAGACAAAAACAATCTTATTCTGGTAAAAAGGAAAAACACACCGTTAAAACACAAGTAATTATCGAACAAGAAACCAAAAAAATTATGGTAGTATACATTATTTTGAGGTTTTTAATAAAATTAAGTAATTAGAAACAAATTAAGTTTCGCTTATAATTAAATGATAACAAAATTTATAAAAAAATTCAACTTTTTAAAAACATAATTTTTATTTAAATAAATAATTTATGAATTTTGACACACTAAAAAATACTTTTTAAAGTTATTACTAATTTTAAAAGGTTTTTTTATTTTTTATAAAGATAAAAATTGATTTTTAGATTGATTTAAATTAAATATATTAAATTCAATTTTTTCTTTATTTTTATTAGTTTTATTAATTTTTTCTTCATTTGTTTTACTATTAAGTCTTAACATTGAAGCAATTAACATATTGATAAATGTTTCTTTACAATATATTTTCGTGCCACGCCCCTTAACTGCCTTAATGTAGTGTGATATATCACCTTCCATGTGACAACCAATATTATATTCTAATGCTTGATTTTCAATTCCTTCTTTATTATTTTTAATTAATTCAATAGTTTCTAATAAAAATTTCTTTTTATTATCAATAACATAGGGTAAATGACACATTAAAAAATCTAATAATGCTTCATAATTTCCAGTAAAAAAATATATTTTTGATAATTTATATTTTAATCTATGAATTCGGTTTTTCTTACGATTTGGGAATAATTCTTTAAATCTTTTTACTAAATGAAATTTATCTAAACTATATGATACAGTATTATTTTTATATTTTGATTTTACTGCTTTGTAAATTTTTTTAATTTGTTTTTCACCATCACTTAATATTAATATTTTAGTATCTTCATTAATATCATAAGTATCCATTGATTTAAAAATTTTATCAATAAAATTATCAATATTATATTTATCATTTTTATTCTTATGATTTTTATTCATCATTTGAAAAACGCCTTTTTTCTTTTTCATTTTTATTCTGGTTTTTGTTGACTTTTCTTCATCAACACCAACATGCATAGTAGCAAGAAATATTTTATTTTCAACTCTTTTTTTATTTTCTCTCATAGGTTCAAAAGCACCATCAATTTGAATATATAAAACATTATTTGGGATTTTAATTTTATTGTTATTTTTATTACTAATGTAATCGGTTTCTTCTAAATCGGCATTTTTAAAAATATTAGATATTGTTCTTTCACTAATGTTAGCATTTTCTGTTGTATGCAAAATATCTTTATATCTTTTCCCATCGCCCATAAAAGACATATATTTATCTTTTAAATTTTTTTCAATTCTTTCGTATTTTTTTAACCCTAATTTTTCATCTAAAGGATAACGATTTATATATTTTTTATTTTCTTCATCATATTTAACATATCTTCGTCTTTTTACAGTGTTATCCCCATATTCTGTTTTAAATGTTTTTGGTATTTTTGATACAACCTTATATCCTTGTAATATTCTTCCTTGTTGATATAATTTAAATATCTCATTATCTCTTTTAATTAATAAATTATTAATTTCATTTTTTGTTTGTATTTTTTTATTTTCTTTATAATTTCCTAATAAATTTTGTTTTAATTCCATTTTATTTCCTTTCGTAATTAAACAATTTTTTAAATTATTATATTTAATACTTCAAATAATTTTATCAAAAAAAGGAGGCTAATTAAAAATGCAAGATTTTACAAAAATTAATAACAAAAAACGAATTACTAGTTATGAATATTTAAATAAAAAATATGATTTAAATTTTATTGACTTTAATTTTGGCTTTGATTGAGAAGTATTTAAAGACTTTGTTGGTGATAGTTATGCCCGATATTTTACTTCGCCAACTTTTTTTAAGTTTGTTTCAGCAGGGCGTGGTACTAATAAAACATGAAATCATTTAGCCGAAAAATTATTTTTTGTTTGTAACTTTACGGATGCTTCATCTAATATTTTACGAAGATATGCCAACACCCACGAAGATACTACATTTGGCGATACAATTAATGTCTGTAATTATCTATATGATAAATATGGGATTGATATAGGACCCAACAATGAAAATGGTATTGTTTGACCTAAAAATGTTAAAGAAGGTGGAGAGATTGTTTTTCCTAGTGGTGTTCGTATTGCTTTTGCGGGTTATGCTAATGGTAATAAAATTATGGGGAAAGTTGGTAAGGGAAGCGGTATTATATCAGCCTGAACAGATGAAATGATACATGCTGAAGAAAAAGAAATCTTAACTGATAAAGAACTAGATAAAAGATATAATAATTTAAGAGTTTCAATGTTTCGTTCAAAAAGTTTAAAAGTATCTTATGAAAAATATACTGATGATGATGTTAATGAACAATATAATTTAGATAATCCTATTCCAGTAAAAGAATTATCTTGGACATTTCAAGAATGAGACAACATAGCAAAACAATACATAACAGTAACAACATATTTTCATAAAACATATTCTAATCAATTTACTTTTAACCCTTTTGATAAATACCATGTCTTTTATGAAAAATTTGTAACGCCATTTTTACCTTTAAATGAAAGAATTAAAAACATTTTAAAAGAACACAACCAAGTATATTCAGAAAATAAACAAGCATTTAATGGTTTGGGTGTTTTTAATTTACGATTAACAATGGGCGATGTTTGAAATAAAATACCTGATATTACCAAAAAACTTGTTTTAGCAAATAAAGAAGAGCGAGCTGATTTATTTGAACTTGAATACTATGGTTTTGAATATAATGATAATGACCCTAGTATCTATGTTTTACGAAATTATCGTAAATATATTAAAGAGTATAATCTACAAGATTTTTATAATACCAATACAAAACAATATCAATTTGATAGTTATTCAATTGGTGTCGATTATGCTAATGGTAGTGAAGACCATACAGTATTTTTATTTAGTGGCTATAAAATTAATGAAAATAATGAATATGATAAATATTTAATTGAAGAAAATGTTGTTACACCAAAAAATGCAATGAATTTAAATGAAATAGTTGAGAATTACGGACAATGAATAATCAATACTTTTGATAAATTTGATGGTTTTGAATATGCTACATTTCATTATGATATTAATGCCCACGACTTTATGCAAAAATTACAAGAAGATATTTATCCTTATTTAGGTTATAAAATTAAAATGTTTAAAGCCAAAAAGCATCAGACATCTCTTAATAAAGAAGCGAGTATAATCAATCGCGTAACCTGAATAAGAAAAATGTTTGTTCAGGGCAAAATATATGGCATATTAGATAACTTCCCATTTTTAGATAAGTGCATTAGTGAACTAAGATTTAGTGACACCAAAACAAACACACCTGACAGTAAAATGTACCATGATCCATATGATGCTTTGTTTTATGGTTCTTATCCATATCGTTTTAAAATGGGAATATAAAATATGTTATAATATTTATTGAAATAAGATTAGAGAATATTTAACTTAATTTTTATCTATATTTTTATTAAATCTGTAACAGCAGATTTTTTAGGTTTTGGGCGAGCGGTTGATTTTCTTAAATTTTTGTGATAAAATGACTTACAAGTTAAAAAAAGTTTTGAGGTTCTTTCAAACAAATTTGGTAACCTTTATAAAATTCTTCAGCTTAACGCTTAGAATTTTTCCCAAGTATTTTGAAAAGCGCGGCAAAATTTTTTTTAAACTTTAAGGCATTTTTCGCAAAACTATAGAAAATCACCGCGAGCCCAGATTAATCTTTTAATTTTGTAGAAAACTCTTGATATTTATAAAAAACCTTGATTTTATTGACTTTTTACTAAATTACTATTTTTGCAAAAACCTTTATTTGATAAGGGTTTTTGACTCCATCAAGAGTTTTCTACAAAATTAAAAAATTAATTTAATATAATTATAATGATAATCATATATAATTTATCTCCTTTCTAAAAGAATATTTAAAATACTTGACTTGTATATATATATATATATATATAATTTCAATATATCTTGATAAAAAGTTTCAAGATTAAAGAAAGGAAATATAAAAAATGAAAAAAATTTTAAGTTTATTAAGTGTATTAACAATTAGTGGAAGCGCTGTACCAACAACAATTGCCTCTAGTCCTTATCAAAAACAAGAAAAGTTAAATAGTGATATTAATTATCAACAAACAAATAATTTAGAAAATTTAAAAAGAAATAAAAGAAGTAAATTTTTTTATGGAGATGAACATAATTCAGGTAATAATAGAAGAAGAACAATCGATAGATTAATAAATCAATATTGTGGTTTATGTCATAATTATTTAATTTTGCAAATTGATAAAAATGATTTAGAAGATATATTTTTTTTCAAAGATACTCATTCGAATAACAAAGATGCTTTATTTAATAAAATTTTTAGAACAATAAATCAATTTGAAAAAGAAAATCATTCTGCAGATAATCAAAATAGTGATTATATTAGTAATAATGATACATCAATTATTGTTAATGTTATAATTAATCACTTTGAAGAAATTAGAAAAACTTTTGAAAATAATTCGAATAAAGGATTAATAATCCGCACAAATAGATCATCATATTGAAGTAATAATGGTAATTGATGGGGTGTACACACAGATAATGGTAATTGATGATAATATAAAATTATACCTATTATTTTTATACAAAATTAGAAAGGAAATATAGCTATGAAAAAATTACTAAGTTTATTAAGTGTATTAACAATTAGTGGGAGTGCTATACCATCAACAATTGCCGCTAGTCCTTATCAAAAAGAAGAAATATTAAATAGAAATAAAAGAAATTCTAATGATGAAGTTGCGATTTATATAGGGAATCATGAAGATAATATTATTTTTACAAGAAATGATTATGACTTTAAATGGTTACCATCTTGAGGGTTAAATTGAATTATAAAAATTAATCAATCTGGAATTATAAAAGTTTTAAATTGAATAAAAAATAATCCTACTAAAGCAAAAAATGCCGGTTCTATAATGGCTGGGGTAATTTGTGGGGGGGCAGCTGCATATGCAACAGATTATCTTTCAAAATTAGGATATCAATGACCCACAACGTATATCTATTTTGCTCAAACTATGGCTGGGTTATCATCAGGTCTTGCAACATATAAAATATTAGGATCAAAAATTGTAAAACAAACTATGGATATAATAAAAAATCCAAATTTTCATTTTACTAAAAGTGCTGTTTGAATAGGAATGCAAGCTTATAGATTTACGGGACAATTTGGAGTTGTAAATAATTTGGGAGAAAATGAAGAAACAAATTCTATTGCTTCTTCTTATGAATCTTATTATACCGCTAACGATGATTCAACAAGTTTAAATATTATTAGAGATGAATTATAAAATTTTATTATGTGTAAATTTTAAATGTCACACTTTTTTGTATATTTCATATTAATAAATTTAATAAGTTAAATTTATGAAAAAGATATTAAGTTTTTTAAGTTCAATCACTTTAATAGGAACAAGCACAACAAATTTAGTTGCTTGTAATAAACCTAAAATACATGAATATACACCAGAAGAATTAGAACATTTAAAAAAAGAAAACCAAATAAATACTGCTAACCAAGAAATTAAAGACAATTTAGAACGAATAGAACCACAAGAAAAACCATTTGATAATATTGATAATAAATATTATTTTGTAATATGAAAAGGAAATAATCAATGAAATATAGATAATTTTAAATATGATAAGTTTCCAATTATAATAAGCAGCTGAAATAAAGATAGAATATTAATTAATTACAAAGCTCATACTGTTAGGAAAAGACCGAAAGAGTTATATTTAATTAATAGCGGAGGATTAACAATTAAAAATTGGTCTGAAGATAATGGTGAATATTTTAAATCAGTTTATCGTTGAAAACTTGATAAAAATATTCCTAGTTTAGTTGTAAATGATAAAACTGGTGAAATAAAAGTTGAAGGAGAATAAAAAAATATAAAAAGTCATTTTACTAAATGACTTTTTATATTTCTAGTGTAATTAATGATAATTTTTCATTATCTTTATTAAATAATTGCAAATTATTAATATTAATTTGTTCTTTTTTATTAAAAATTGTAATATCATAATTTCCATAACCTCATATACCAGATATTTCAATCTGATTTAAATTAAATAATTTTTCATTAAAAGTTATTTTAATACTATTCTCAACTAATTTTTCAGTCATACTTGTCCAAACTGCTTTTGAATAAAGTAATCTATATCATTGAGAAAAATAGTTTAAATAGTCTTCTATTTTGTCATTAGAAATAATTAAATTTGTTAAATATTTGCCATATTCTCCATCAGATAATTTAATTTCGGCAGGAATAAAGGAAGGAATATTATTTGTTTCTAATTCATTTGTTATTGATAATCAATTGAAATAATTTGCTTCTAATTGATAAATAGGATTTTCTGAAATATCTTTATTCTTAACATTTGCTTTAATTTTATTATTATTTGTTGTGTTTTCTTTTTTTAAATTTCAATCTGTAATTTGTCCAGTTTTTGGGTCAATAATTGGTATATTTGGTTCGCCTTCCTTTTTTCAACGATAAACCGATTTAAAACAATCATCGTTAATATCTTCAGACCAATTTTTAATTGTTAATCCTCCGCTATTAATTAAATATAACTCTTTCGGTCTTTTCCTAACAGTATGAGCTTTGTAATTAATTAATATTCTATCTTTATTTCCGTTGCTTATTATAACTGGAAACTTATCATATTTAAACTTATCTATATTTCATTGATTATTTCCTTTTCATATTACAAAATAATATTTATTATCAATATTATCAAATGGTTTTTCAATTGCATCAACTTCTTTTCAGTAATTTTTAGGTGGGGTAGGTCCACCAGTAAAATTAAAATATAATGAATTTAATAGTACTTGACAATCTTTAAATTCTCAATAACCATCTTCTACTTTATTAGGAGTTGAAATTAATTCAAAATAATAAGGAGCAAATAATTTAATATCATCATTATAACCTTTATTAATTGCGTATTTACTATATGTATAGTTTGATAACATATAAATAATTTGTTTAAATCTTTTGACAGCATTATCATTTAAAGATTTATAATTATCTAATTTTCAGTTTTCAAATAAACCATCAATTACATCTTCTGGTTTTTGTCCTTCGAATTTTTGGCGTAATATAGCTGATTTATTTGTAGGGTTACCTTTTTCATCATATTTAGCACCTTGAAATTTACGGTCATAATTATATCGATATGTTAAATAATTTAACAAAACAATATTTAATTCTTTAACATCTAATAAACCTAATATATCTTTACCTTTAATATAGTTTTTGGCAATACTTCATGGTAAAAAACTTTCAGTAAATCAATATTGAAATACTCTTAAAGTGGGATTTGTTTCAATTGGCATTGATAACAAGGGTACTAAACTAGCATTTTCAACGATTGATGATGGATAAGAATAAATACCACTAACATCACCTCAACATTTTATATTTCCAAATAACATTGATTTAGGATATTTAATTTCAATCCCAGTAAATACTGTATCTTCGGGTAATGATTTTTGTAAAACTAAATGAATACTATTTTGATTTTTTCATTTAAAGTCAGTTATTTTAACTAAGTGCATAGATTTAATGATATTTACACCATCAGGTGAATAAGGTCTTTTATATTCTTCAATGATGTAACATTCATTTTTATTGTCTTCTGTAATTGTTTCATTAATAGATACTATTTTTAATTCTAATGTTTCTAAAAATTCTTTGTTTTGTTTTGAAATATCATTAATTAAAATATCTTTTTCATCAATCATTACATAACTTGTGCTATTATCTTGGACTGTGGTATTTTGTTGAATTTGTAATTTAAAATTAAAGTCGCTAATTTCATAACCAGTTATTTTAATATACTCATCTTTGTCAATAAAACCTATTTTAACGCTGTTTTGAGAGTATTTTAAGGTTGGTTTTTCCTTTGTTTTAACAAGATTATTAATTTTATAAATATATAAGGTTCTTGCACGATCTTCTGTAAATAACTGTTCTAACTCGGGGTCACTGTACTGCGATTGATTAGCAAAATCTAACGGAATACTATTAATTGAATAGTCAATTGGTTCATCATTTTCTGCTAATTGTGCTAACATTTTTTCAGATGGTTTTAACATTATTATTGGTCTCCTTCTTCATTGGCTATATTTATAATAGTTTCGTTGTTTTTTAGTTGTCTGTTTAAAGTAGCATTTACTGGTAAGCGAACATCAACAATTAACTCATCAATATTTTTAATATTAAATGTTCTACTATTTAAAATAGCATTATCATATTTAATTAACTTAATAATGAATTCAGTTAATTTAATTTCTCTAATATATATCATTTGTTCGTATGATGCGTTTGTTTGAATATTTACACCAGCAACTTCTGCTTGAGTTTGTTGTGCTCCCTTAGCTATTGCCGGAACATGATGACGATTTATTTTATAATAATTAGTTAATAATCAATCATATATTTTAGTTAATTGTTCACCTTTAAAATTGCCAGCGATATAGTCTACTGGCTGAAAATTACTATCAGGGTCTCCTTCAACTAATAACAAGTCATTTTCAATAAATGAAGCCAACATTTTACTAATTTCTTGGTCAACCACACCAGTCACTCCATTAGTATTAATGGTAAATTTACCACTATTTAATAATGGGTCTAACATTATCTTTTCAGCAATAATATCTAAAATACTAGCAAATTGTTTACCATAACGAGCAGAAGGTTCAAAATTAGGGTTATTAGGAATTATTTCAATGGGTATAAAATTAATTGGTAGTATTTCTTCTCTTTGTAATGTTGTATAGTTATTTCATTTAGCATCATCAATATATAAGTCGGTAATAGTACTGTATAATCGTGTTTTTAACTTTCTAATAACTTTTACTTGTTTAGTTACATAATCAATTTCTAATTTTTCAGTAATAAAAACACTCTGGTCATTTTTAATATAAGGGTCATAATCAAAAGTGCAAGATACTAAATTACCTAATTCATCATACTGGTCATTGTAAAAATCAATAGTAATAAAATTAAGTTTTGAATTATTAGCAAAAATAAAATATGCACCTTTACCATTCTTATTAATTTTATATTCATTATATCAATTCTTATTAGTAAAGTCCTGCATTTTTAAAAAGTTATTAATTAATTTAAAGTTTATTTGTTGATTAGTAAGTGGATTATAAATACCAAATTCTAACTCACGTGGATTTAAAAAATTAGCATTATCTTCACAAATTCTTTTTTCTAAAATCTCATTATGTTTTTGAACAGTAACATTTTTACGATTAGTAATTGTTGATGCTAAATTAAGATAATAACTATCAATATCATAATTCTTTTTTAATTTCTTTTTTGCTGGTAAAAATCCCATTTATAACACCCCTTTATTTTGTGTCTTCTTTTTTAATAATATCTTCAATGCTATCTTGCTTTTTTTCTTGTTTAAAAAAATCAAAAATTTTATCAATTAAATAGACTAAAACACCACCAATAAGTAATGATAATCCAATATAAAAATATTCTGGTCATGAAATTTCAATTACTTTAAATGCTTTGCAAAAAAACAACACAATTGCACTTGTTATTAAAATTGCCCCTAATCCCCAAATAAATATTTTACGAATTAATAACAAAATTTCTGATTTATAATCTTTTAAATTCATTTATAATACCCCCATTTCTTTCTAACTTACTTTTTTTCTTTGAACATATAATGCTTGAATTTTAGCAGGTATTCCTGCTTTATTTTTATATGATATAATTCTTCCTTGTGAAAATGATACATAAAAATATAATCCATCATTTGTTTCAATTGGAACTTTAACAGAAAATGGAAATTTAGGATGTGTTGTAAGCATACTACCATATTCACCAATTGGATTATTTTCATTATTCTGAACAAAAATTTGATAACTATAATTATCTTTATCATAATTTTTAATGTCATAAAAATAACCACTATTTGGTACAAAATTACTAGTATCAACTTCTTCTCAATCTGGTACATCTGGTATAACAATTGATTTTTTTAATTCATCTAAAATTTCTTCTTTTATTTTTGCAAGTTGATCATCTTTAATTTTTTCTATAACAATATTATCTAGTAATGCATCAACCTCTAACTGGGTATAATATGCTTCTAAATCTATCATAGTTAAATCAATACCTTCTTCTTGAAAAGTGCGAAACATTTTCTTTAAAGTTGTTAAATTAGCCAATGATTTTGCATATGTAGGCAATAGACCTTGTCATGTTGCCATAGGGTCATTTTGTGAAGAATAATTAATACCAACAACACTCATATTTGCCGAAGTAAAAAACTCAATCGGAATACGGTTAAATGTTCAATGCTCAATCGTAATAAAAACCATATTAATACAAATTTTCTTTAATAATGGGTCTTTAAATGTTTCAAACTTTAATTTTGAAAATGGATAATTCAAATAGGAATTAATCATATTTTGGGCTCTTAAAGCAAATGTTTTAAATCATAATTCTACACCACCTTTAAAGAACTTATTATAACGAACTGGAACTTGTGTAATTTTACCTGTCATTGGATTAAAATTATTATAATTTTCCAAAGTAACATTTTGTCATAATTCATTTAACATTTAATCATCTCCTTATCATTGTTTTCTTTTTGATTTAATCTTATTTAAGATAAATTTTTTACTACTTAATAGTGTTTTTGTTTTAATTGTTTTGTTTAAATATTGTTTTGTTCTTAGTTGATTGTATGTTTGAAATGCTACGCCACCGCCCAGTAAACTAGCAACAGCACTATCTTCTAGCGTATTTAACAATTTATCTTTATTAAAGTTATTTTTAAATTGTTCTTGCAATTTTAATACTTTAGCAATTGTTCGATATATTTTAAAACTATCTTTTACTACTTGCTGATAAGCAAGCGGGGCAAAAGAAACTAAATTAAACAAACTTGTTTTTTTAAATCCCCAACCAATAAACCACTCACTGTTCATATAGAATTTAAACGGTTCGGGGGATAAAACAAACTGTTCTGCTTTGATTAAAGTTGTCATAACTACAATAGGGGCATATTTAGGATTTTTATAATATATTGTTAAAGCAACTTCACCAACAACTGATAAAGGAACAATTTTTACTGCTAAAAAAACATCAGAACCATAAGCAAAAGGTAATAATTGGCCTTTTTTAATAGCCTTAGTTTCAAATTTAGATAATATTTTTTTAGTTTTATCAGTAATTTTATTAATTACTTTTTGTTTAATAGTAATTATTTGTTTTTCAATTGGGGCTAATAATTTTTTAGTTACTTTTTGAATATAAAAATTTGGGTTTAAATGATTTAAAACTTTATTTAATTTAATTGGTGTTTGATGCAAGATATTTAATAATTTGTTATTATTTATTTTACTGCCCCGCATTAAATTAGCATTTAATAGCAGGTTTTTACCAACACCTTTTTTATGAAGATTAGTCATAATGTTATATCACTCATTAGTATTAATTTTGCTTATTTTATTAATATTTAATCCATATTCAGACAATCATTTATTAGCATTTTTTTCATTTACGCGTGGTATTTTTTGAACTAATTTAGAACTTATTTTTTGAATATTTTTCTCAATTTTTAATAAATTATTAATTGTTTCTAAATTAGAAACTTTAAAACCTTTATAAAAATCATTTCGAGCTAATTTTCCAATTGTATATAATAAAGTTTCATTATTAGTCTGCTTTGTAAAATCAAATAGTAATTTATCAGATAAAATCTTTTTACCCGTAACTTGTTTTACAACATCTTCTAAGTTATTAGCAGTTATTACACCTAATTTTTCAAGTAATTTAGTTTCTTTTGCTAATTTTAAAATTCTAGTTGTACTAGCAGCACGCGTTAATTTGCCAATTCCACCAATTGCTGGTAACAAATTTAAGGCAGTACTTTTTGCTGTCACTTCTGATGTTAATTTATCGTATATTTGATTTACGGTAAAATCGGTTGCTGTTTCTACTCCAAACGAGATAAATGCTGCAGCAAAATTAGATAATCCTGCACCTAAACCAACAGCAGATGCTATACCACCAGTTAAAACTGATAAACCAAGGGCTAAAATTTGAATTCCTAAAAATTCTAATAATTGTAAACCAAAACTTTTTTCTTGTTGTTGGATTGACAATCTAGTTGGATTTTTTTTAACAGCATAAATAAGGGCTGTTTTAGATGTTCCAATTGGCATATCTATCAAACGAAAAAGTACTATTTTTTAGTACTTAAGAATTTTTAATTTTAGCATCAATCGGATTTGTTTGACCAGTAGCGTTATTTTTACCTTCAATTTGAACTTCAACATTTTTATCATTTGTAATATTAATTGGTCAGTCTTCACCTTTGCTTTCAATAAAGTAATCAAAATCAGTTTCTGTTAAAGAACTATTTACGGATTTTACCGCTTTTAAAACAACATCTTTAAATTGTGGTTTTAACTGTTCTGCTGTTGCTTTATTAGGGTCTGCAACATGAATAGTTGGTTTATCTAATTTATTAATTTTACTAATATCAATTTTTGTAACAATATGTTTAATAATTCCCTTCGGTTCAACTACTGCCCCACCTAAATATAAAACACGCTCCATAATTAAAGTATTACCCATCCCAGTACCTAACGCAGCAGCACCTACCCTTAATGGAGTATGGTCTTTTTTGCGTAAAATAAGAGGGTCATATTTTTTGCTAAATTTAAAGGCAATTGCATTAACACATTCTTGTAATAAACTAATTGTTCCTTCTGAACCATCTTTATTAATAATTGGTAATTTTTTTGGAACCATATAATATGTTGTTCCTTCAACAGTTTTCATTGCTCCACTTGTTTCAATTACGCTATTTATTTGGTCGTTTGCTCCAAGTTGTAACTGTAATTTATTACGAATTCCACGAATAAAATCAGCCGAACCCAATACAACTGTTTCTGATGGGGTAAAGCCGTTTTCATATATTTTATCCATTATTTCATCGTGGATTTGTAAAGCATTTGTATCATCTGCTTTTTGTCCTTGAATAGTTGTAACTATTCCTTTATTAATAATTTCTAAAATTTTATTGCGTTTATAAGCAACTTCAGTATCCATTGCTTGCTCAATATCAGCCGCCCAAAGATTAGGATTAAAATCACTTTCTACAGGGTCTAATTTACGGGCAAAAGTTAAAATTGTATCTAATTCAACTGTTCCATCTTCAAACTTTACTTCAGTGTAGTTTAAAAGACTATCATCAGTATTAAATACTTTTCCATCTTTTGGTAGTAAGAAAAGGGTTGAGGTTTTGGTATAAAAAGTATTTTTTTAATGTTATTGATGAATTTAAAACACTAATAAATCAGGATTTTTAAAAATTTATCCAATTATTTTATTTATATTTTTTATAAAACCTCAACTTTTGTAATGCTATCTCCATCTTTTCCTATACCTTCATTATATTTAATATTTTTCTTTCTTTTATATGTTAAACCAAATTTATTTGCTTCTTTTCACGCAAATAAAGCTTCTCAACTAAATTTTTGTTGATAAGTTTGCAAATATCATTGTTCAAATGTTTCTCGGTCTTGTTTTGTTGCTTGATTAGCAATATCTCCGAAAATTCTTTGTGGGTTTTGGGCCATAATTTACTTCCTTCTTTCTATTTATTAAATACATTATCTGTATCTAAAATATTGTTTTCTTTGTTTTCTACTTTTGGTACACCGCCGGTATTAACTGTTTGTACCTTAATTAATTCATCATAAACACTTTGTAAGTGTGTTTTAATGATTTCAATATCATCAGTAATATCATAAGACTTTAATAAAACATTCTTAAATTCTTCGTTATCAGTTAAAGAATTATTAAAATTATTAATTTCAATTTGTTTTAATTGAATTGTTTGTTGTTCAACTTGTGAAGTTAATTCAGTATTTTTTGCTTGTAGTTCGTTGATTTGTTGATTACTATTTTCTAAATTACTTGCATTAAATTCTTCAACTTCAGCAGTATTTTCTAAAATAATTTCAGCAGTTTTAATATCCAAACTACCATCTTCACTTTTAATGGGCTCATTATTTTTATTTATAAGAACATATTTTACATTTTTTAATGCCATTTTTTTTCCTCCTATTTTTTAATATTTGTATTTATTTTTTTTCTAATCGCTTTTTGTATAATTTCAAAACTATCGACTCGAAAAGATAAAAAATAACGTTTAGTTTTTAAATTTAGTTGATTAAATACTGAGCCTTTAATTTTTATTTCATCATCTTTTCTTAATTTTAAAAATTCAGATACAATTTGTGGATTATATATTGATAATGTTGAATAATTTAATCCTTCTCATTGACATTTCGCAGAGCATGCATCAACTTCAACACCACCAGCAACAAGCGCTTTAATTTTAGTTTTAATCGGGTTTTCATGTAATCTAACGGTTAATTCTAATTTGTTAACTCTTTTATTTTTTGTTTTTGTCTTATTGGTAGTGGTTGTTATTTTAGATAAATTACTTTTTGTTTGTGGCATTTTTTTTAACTCCTTTTGTTAAAAAATATTGTAAATGTTTTCATGCATCGTGTTCGTGTTCTGTCATTTTAATATTTCCTTTATAGATATAATTTTTCTTAACAACTGGCGATTGTAAAACATATTTTAAATTAAATAGATATTTGCATAAAACTTTTAAACCACCAATAAATTTAGGAGTAGATAATGGATTTTTTATTTTTAAACCTTTGTGAAGTTGATAATCTTCAATTATTACAAGAACTTTATTTAAATAAGAATAAGTTTTATTTTTAAATTCATTTAATATTAAATAGATATTATTTATTGCTTCATCTTCGTTTTTAGAATGAAAGGTAATATTATTAATTATTTTATTTTGTAAAACTTTATAAATAATAATACCGGTTTGTCCAATTCCAGCAGGGTCAATTGCAATAATATATTTTAATTTATTTGTTTTATTTTTTTGTCAATTTGTAATATTTTCCATCCATCTGATGCTAAATCTAAAATATCGTTAATTTTGTAATGTTGCATATATGAATTAATAACATCTCATTTATCTTCAAATAAATTTAAATACATTTTTGCTCATTCTAAACATTGTAAATCATAATGATTTTTATGGTGCGAAATACGACAATCAACGGGCTGACAATTAACTCAATCAAACGAAGTTGTTATTTCACTTCAAGTTTTATTAATATATTTACTTTTATATTCTTGCATAATATTTTATTCCTTTCTTCTTATTTTGTTAAATAAACATAAAATACCTTTGTTGGTTAATATTTTGATATTTAGTAAGTATATTTATATTTTGATTTAATTATCTTAATTCGCCACCACTCACCCCCAAAGTGAGGTGTATGGCGATACTAAACTTTATATTTAGACAGAGTTTATCCCCCAACGGAAGTAAAACAAATTTACCCAGTTATTAATTACGCTTCATCCATCCCTAGACAACTTTATATAAAGAAAATAACCTTTTGGAGTTCCAACCCTCTTGTTTTTTTAGTGTCCGATATTGTTTTTTTCGGTTTAACAGCACTCTTTTTATGAAAACAAGCAAAAAACACGCGCTCTGACATTTCGCAAGTGATTAATCTTGCCGAGAATTAAAGAAATAAATAGGAATAAATCCAATCGCTTTCACACTTTCTTTAAGGCTTCGTGCCATAGATGAGTTATCCATCTTTAAGCATCAAAATATTAAGTTTTAGTATTGCATTATTCATCAGATAGTACCTTTATTAAAAATGATATTATTTAGTTGTTAAACCAAAAAAATATAATAAATCACAGAAAGGAAATTATAAAAATTAACTAATTTGTAGAAAAAAAAATAGGTTAATTTTTAATTTTAAAGATACTATCTGATGAATAATGCAAATAAAAAAATCGCTCTAATAAGCGATTACTTTAATTTGTATTTAATTACTTTATTTATAATTTTTATAAAACCTCAACTTTTTTCCGACTACCAAAATTATTGCAACAAGTTTTTCGCTTGGAAAAAACATGATTATGCTTTATTTAAAGAATCAAAAATCTCAATTTTAAAAAATACCAAATTAATAGTTGATAGTGGTTATCAAGGAATTCAAAAAATTCACAATAATGTTCTAATACCTACAAAAAAAACAAAGAAAAAACCTTTAAATAAAGTACAAAAACAACGTAATAGAATAGTTTCAAAAATGAGAATTATTATTGAAAATATTTTTGCTATTCTTAAAAAATTTAAAATTATTACAGAAAAATATCGCAATCGAAGGAAACGATTTATTTTAAGATTTAATTTAATTGCTTCAATTTATAATTTGCAGTTAGCATAGAAGATTTATTTAAAATTAAAGAATTTAAATAATAAATTCATTTTTTGTTGTGGCAAAATATTAAATTTTTAAATAAAAAACATAATTAATTAAAATTATATTTTTCTATTAGTGTCTTTTTACAAATATTTGCAATTTTTTAATAGGTTACGCAAGAAGTATAATAAAGTAAAAGATAAAAAACAAAAGCGGTTTTATAAACGCTTAGAAAATTCAAAAATTATCATTGATTATGAAACTGGGTTTTTAAAACTTAAATTTTACAAAACAACTTAATGCAGCGTGGGACGTTTATTTTAAATAACTAAGTGATCCCCCCATAGGCGGTATATCCCAACGCTAATCAGCCCGGAAATAATAGACGCTTTAACAAGTGATAGCCGTGATAAGCGCAAGATCAACATCGAGCGACAATAAATATTGAGATGGTGACACAAACAATTAAATTTGCGATTAGCATTAGGTCCTTTAAGTTGATGCGAGTAAATTTAATTTCAAAAATTGAGCGTCAAATCCCAGAGCGAAAGTACAAATGGGCACGGATAAAGGAAGGCATATATGTGTCTGGCACCAAAAATAAAAAACAACTGTGTATTATTAAACATTTAAACAATTAACATACCGCCATGTTCACCCCCGATTGAAGCGGATGGCGTAGTAAATAAATAGATAAATACTTTATGTAACTAATTCTCACTTTGGCACTCACTCCCAAGTGAAAGTGCCAGCAAGTTAAAAATAGGGGGATAAATAAATGACAGAATATAAGATTTTGTATATAAATAAAACTTGAAATGAAATAACAACATCATTTGATTGAGCTAATTGTCAAACTATTAATTGTATTATTTCACATCATAAAAAGCATTATGATTTACAATTTTTAGAATGAGCCAAAATGTACTTAAATTTATTTAAAGATAGATTAGGTGTTATTTCTTCTTATATGCAACATTACAAAATTAACGATATTTTAGATTTAGCATCAGATGGTGTTGAAAAATATTAAAAATCGACCAAAAAATAAAAGAAATAATTTAGGTGGTAAATATGAAAATAATTGAATTATTTGCAGGTATTGGTGCACCACGAAGAGAATTAGAACTTGCAGATATTCCACATAAAACAATTTGATTTAGTCAAATTGATAAATTCGCAGAAAAAAGTTATCGAGCAATTTTTAATGATTATGAAACACCAAATTTAGGAGATATTTTAAAAATAAATATCAATAATTTAAAAAAATAAAAATGTTGATGTAATTATTGGGGGTTGACATGGCCAAGATATTTCTCCGGCAGGTTTCGGAAAAGGTATGGATAAAGATAGTAGTACTATGTCAAGTTTATTATGAGAAATTTTAAAAATTATTTAATTTTATAAACCTAAATGAATTATTAATTAAAATGTTGCTAATGTTTTAAACAAAAAACATTGAGAAAATATTCAAAAATATTGTTAATATTTATATAACTTAGGATATGAAACTTATGTAAAAATCTTAAATGCAAAAGATTATGGAATTCCACAAAAAAGAAACATAATTTTTATTATAAGTAAATTAACAAGTAATTTTTGATGAAAATTTCTCTGACCTAAAAAAGTTGATTTGGAATATACGCTAAAAGATATTATTGATTGAAATCAAAATGGAATACACTTATTAACACAAAATACTACATTTCATAAAGATTTTATTAGATTACATTGTTCAAGTTCATCATAACATTATTGTCCTAATGCAAATGTATTATTATATCCTACAATATTAATAACATAGTGATTAACCGTCTTTGCTAAATTAATTGTTCGCGGTTGATTCTGATTAAAGTAATCATTTAAATTAAAAGAAAAATCATTTTATGTTATTGTCGCATTTAATTGTTGTCTTGTTGCTGTTAAAATTGCTGCTTGTAAATATGGTCTAATTTCTGATTATTTTATTTTTTCAATATACTTCTTGCGATACCTGGTTTTATTATTAAAATATTATTATAAAATATAATTTATGAGGATATTAAATTATGAAATTTGATGAATTTAAAAATATTAATGATAAAGAATGATTAAGATTAACAGGAATAAAACAAGATATTTTTAATAAAATGTTAGATATTTTACAAGTAGCTGAAATAGAAAAATTTAAAAAAGGTGGCAAAGCTAATAAATTATCACTAGAAAATCGATTATTGATGACTTTATCGTATTGACGAGAATATCGAACTTATTTTCATCTTGGAAAAAATTTCGGAATTAGTGAAGCTAATTGTTATCGCAATATCAAGTGAATTGAAGATATTTTAATTAAACACCCTGATTTTCAGCAAGTTGCTGGTAAAAAAGCACTAATAAATGATTATTTTAATTATAAAACTATTATTATTGATGCCACCGAAACCCCAATCCAACGCCCAAAAAAAGACAAAAACAATCTTATTCTGGCAAAAAGAAAAAATACACTATTAAAACACAAGTAATTATCGAACAAGAAACCAAAAAAATTATTGCAACAAGTTTTTCACTTGGTAAAAAACACGATTATGCTTTATTTAAAGAATCAAAAATCGCAATTTTAAAAAATACCAAATTAATAGTTGATAGTGGTTATCAAGGAATACAAAAAATTCACAATAATGTTATAATGCCCACAAAGAAAACTAAGAAAAAACATTTAAATAAAGAACAAAAACAACATAATAGACTAGTTTCAAAAATAAGAATTATTATTGAAAATATTTTTGCTATTCTTAAAAAATTTAAAATTATTACAGAAAAATATAGAAATCGTAGAAAACGATTTAGTTTAAGATTTAATTTAATTGCTTCAATTTATAATTTACAATTATTATAGTTATCATAAAAGATTTATTTAAAATTAACGAATTTGAATAATAAAATAATTTTTCGTTGTGGCAAAATATTAAATTTTTAAATAAAAGACATAATTAATTAAAATTATAATTTTATATTAACCCCTTTTTACAAATATTTGAAATTATTTTAATGGGTTATGCAAGAAGTCTAATATCATCAACTTTAATTTTTAAATCTAACAAATTAATTTCCTTGATATTTCTAAGGGCATCTTGTTCAAAAGTTTTTTCAAGTTCTTTAATTTTTGCTTTTAATTGCAAAATATTATTTTGTAATTTTTTGATTTTTTTTATGTTTATTTGTTGATTTAAAATATTAATCTTATCATTTAATAGGTGAATTGTTGTTTTAACATTATTGATATTATCTTCTTGCTCTTGATTTGTCGTTTCAAGAATTATTTCTTATAAATATTTCAGTTTTTTATTACCGCTACAAGCAGTTAAACTTCCTACAGGTGTACTAATTAATCCAAATATTCCTAAAATATTTAATAATTTTTTCATTTTTTAGTATTTTTTTCTAAAACTTAATAATGAAATTAATACTTAAAGTATTGATAATATTTTATAAAAAAAATTAAAAAAAAATAAAATTAATTTTTATCAAATTATTTGTAATTTAAACAAATATTTTTAAAAATAATTTGACAAAATATTTTTTATTTTTATTTTTAATATAATAAATTTTTTTATATAATATAACTAATATAATGCTATTTTAATAATTTAGTAAGATTATTAATCATTTCTGTTAATTTTGTAATCAAGCCATCATAAACATTAGCATCAGTATAATCAATTCCGATATCTTTTAAAATTGCTAATGGTTCTTTACGACCACCTTGTTTTAAAAAATTTAGTAAATATTCTGGATGGCCATTAATGACATCATTATAAAGTTTAAATGAAGTAACAATACAAGTTGCATATTTATAAACATAATATGGTGAATGAAAGAAATGTAAAATTCGTGGTCAACTATATGTCTTTTGTTGTAACTCATGTTTATCAAAAACAGTATAACCAAATTCATTAGCTTTTTGATCAAAAAGATTTGCTAATTTATCAGCATCTAATGGCTCATTATTTTCAACCATTTTATGCGCAGATCATTCAAAATCAGCAAAATGAATTTGGCGAAAGAAAGTTGACATAATTTCATCAATTCTATTTTGTAATAAATAAATTTTTTCTTCTTTACTTTCAGCATATTTATATAAATAATCAAATAATAAATGCTCATTAACTGTTGAGGCAACTTCTGCTAAAATAATTGGATAACTATTTAATGGATATTTATTATTTAAATCTGCTAATAATGTGTGAACAGAGTGACCGGCTTCATGTGCTAATGTATTAACTGAACCAATTGTATCGTCTCAATTCATTAAAATAATTGGTTCAACTCCCGAACCACCAGATGAATAAGCACCACTGCGTTTATTAGTATCTTCAAAGTAATCAATGCGATGATCACTTCAAGCTAACTCTAATTGGGTTAAATATTCATTTCCTAATAGTTTTAGGGATTCACGTATCATTTTTTTTGCATCTTCAACAGTATATTTCTTATCTAATGATGCAATGTTTTTAACTAACTTCAAACTACGATCAGTTGTATAAAACTTTTTAAATTTAAAATGTTTTTTTAATAACTCATTATATTGAACAAATAAATGACTATTTTCACGACCATATTTAATTAAACTTGCATAAATTTCTTCAGATACATCATCATTATTTAATGATGGTTGTAAAGTGTTTTTATAACCACGTAAGCGAACAGATTCAACACTATGTTCAATGATTCCCTCGTAAATTCGTGCAAAAGAATGTTTTTTATCAACTAAATGCTCAGAAAACAATTGTGCTGTTTTAATTCGAAATTCTTGTTCACCTAATGGATCAGATTTCTCCATAATTTCACTATATACACTATTTGTTAATTCTGTTTTTGCTCCTTGATAATCAATAAAAGTTGGCTTTTTATCAGCATATGCTAATAAATCATACAATTCATAAGCTACACTTCGTGATCGCGTTACTAAAGATAAAATTTCTTCATCACGTTCTGATAAAATATATTTTGCATTTTTAAAAAACTTACGATAACTATATTCATATGCACTTAATGCATAATCTTCTTTAATTCATGTCATAATTGTTTTTTCACCAATTGCTTTTAATTCGGGAGCAACAAAAGCTAATTGACTTGAAATTTGATTTAAAGTATTTGAATAAGTTCCTGCTAATTCTTTATATGATAAATCAGTTGTATCAATATCACCTATATGTAAATATTGTCCCATTTTATTTGCAATTAAATCAATTTCTTCATCTAAAAAAATATATTTTTTAAAAACAGCTATTTGATTTAATTTTCCTTTAAAGGTGATAATTTCTTCTAATTTTTTTACAATTTTTGCTAAATCTTTTTTCCATGCTTTATGATTGGAATATAAATGATTGAAATCTCATTTATATTGTGCTGGTGCTTCATTTCGTTTCATTCTTTTCTCCTCTTTCTTCTAAATTTACCTTTTTATATTATAACGGAAAACAAAATATTTTTATTGTTATTTTAGATAATGTTATAATATTGTGTATATAATTATCTATATAGAAAGAAGGAATTTTACAATGATATTATTAAATGACAAAAAACAAGATTTAACACTAAAAGCAATTTTTAAAGGTGATGAAATGAGCCCATTAGTTGTCCAAGAAAACGGTGTAACAACTTTAATTTCAGAAGAAAAAACAATTTATGCTTATTTTGAAAAAGCATTAACTTTTAAAAATGCTGAAGATTTTATCCAAAATTTTATGAAAACAATTAAATATAGTTTAAATATTGATGTTGACACTTTCAAAAAAGGCGCTGAAGAAAATACTCATATTTTTAAAGCACTAGCAGAAGGAACATTATATGCTTTAAATGATAATTATAATTTAAAAACAGATAAAAAAGAAAAATCAGTTTATACAATTAATTTAATCCATAACTGTGACAATGCACCTACTATTTTTAAAGAAATTCAAATTAAAATGAAATTTGTTAATTTTGCTCGTATGTTACAAGATACCCCACCAAATTTAATGTATCCAGAAGTTTTTGTTGAAAAAATTACAACAATGGCAAAAGGAATACCAAATTTAAAAGTAACAGTTTTAGATAAAAAAGAAATTGAGAAAGAAAAAATGGGTTTACTTTTAGCCGTTAATGCGGGAAGCTATTTAGAACCCCGAGTTCTTATCTTAGAATATCTAGGTGATAGTAGTAAAAAAGAAAAAGTTGGCTTAATAGGAAAGGGGGTTACGTTTGATAGTGGTGGATATAACTTAAAGCCATCAACAGCATTAACTGGAATGAAATTTGATATGTCAGGAGCGGCTATTGTTTGCTCAACAGTATTAGCTTTAGCAAAAGCACAAGTTAAAACAAATATTGCTACGGTGGCTTGTTTAACAGAAAATCGAATTGGAGGAAAAGCAACTTTAACTGAATCAGTTATTACGTCAATGAACGGAAAAACTGTTCAAATTGATAATACTGATGCTGAAGGAAGATTAGTTCTAGCTGATGGTATTACTTATGCTATACGTAAATTAAATGTGGATAAATTAATTGAAGCCTCAACATTAACTGGTGCAATTCTAGTGGCTTTAGGAAAATGATTAACTGGTGTTTTTGCTAATAATGATGCATGATATGAAAAATTTGCACAAGCAGCTTCTAAAGCTCATGAAGGAATTTGAAGAATGCCAATTTTAGAAGAACATACTGCTGTAATGCGTAAAACACCAATTGCTGATCTAACAAATGCTGAAAGTTCACGCTTTGCTGGTAGTTCAACTGCTGCTGCATTTTTATGTGAATTTGTAGAAGAAAAACCATATATTCATTTAGACATCGCTGGGACAGCGGATACTAAAGATGGACGCGGAACTGGAGTAATGATTAAAACATTATTTGAATTATTTAAAGAATAATTTTAAACATCTTGTAAAAGCAAGATGTTTTTTTATTTTGAATTGTAAACTGTAATATGAAGTGCAACAAATCAACGCAGGAAGGAGTTGATTTTTTAATGGAAATAAAACATTATTTTTAATAAGATAGTAACTAATAATCTAAAAGAAAATGAATAAATTATCCGTGTAATTTAGCAGAATCTAAACATAATAAAAATTAATTTGGTTGATTTGAAATGGATATATATAGTAGGTAAAAATCTGGTAGTAAGAAAAGGGTTGAGGTTTTGGTATAAAAAGTATTTTTTTAATGTTATTGATGAATTTAAAACACTAATAAATCAGGATTTTTAAAAATTTATCCAATTATTTTATTTATATTTTTTATAAAACCTCAACTTTTGTAATGCTATCAAAAATCTTAAATCTGTCTGTTTAGTTTTAATCGAGCAATTAACTAAATTTGAAATTGTAAAAAAATTAAAAGATAGAACACCAAATGAAGTAATTAAAGTTATTAAAAGCATTTTTAAAACTAGTATTTTAAAGAAAATAATTAAAGGTATTATAATTGACCAAGGTAAATAATTTTCAGAATGAAAACAAATTGAAGCTTATATTGGTGCTAAAGTTTATTAGACTTCTTGCATAACCCATTAAAATAATTTCAAATATTTGTAAAAAGAAGTTAATATAAAATTATAATTTTAATTAATTATGTCTTTTATTTAAAAATTTAATATTTTGCCACAACGAAAAATTATTTTATTATTCAAATTCGTTAATTTTAAATAAATCTTTTATGATAACTATAATAATTGTAAATTATAAATTGAAGCAATTAAATTAAATCTTAAACTAAATCGTTTTCTACGATTTCTATATTTTTCTGTAATAATTTTAAATTTTTTAAGAATAGCAAAAATATTTTCAATAATAATTCTTATTTTTGAAACTAGTCTATTATGTTGTTTTTGTTCTTTATTTAAATGTTTTTTCTTAGTTTTCTTTGTGGGCATTATAACATTATTGTGAATTTTTTGTATTCCTTGATAACCACTATTAACTATTAATTTGGTATTTTTTAAAATTGCGATTTTTGATTCTTTAAATAAAGCATAATCGTGTTTTTTACCAAGCGAAAAACTTGTTGCAATAATTTTTTTGGTTTCTTGTTCGATAATTACTTGTGTTTTAATGGTGTGTTTTTTCTTTTTACCAGAATAAGATTGTTTTTGTCTTTTTTTGGGCGTTGGATTGGGGTTTCGGTAGCATCAATAATAATAGTTTTATCATTAAAATAATCATTTATTAGTGCTTTTTTACCAGCAACTTGCTGAAAATCAGGGTGTTTAATTAAAATATCTTCAATTCACTTGATATTGCGATAACAATTAGCTTCACTAATTCCGAAATTTTTTCCAAGATGAAAATAAGTTCGATATTCTCGTCAATACGATAAAGTCATCAATAATCGATTTTATAGTGATAATTTATTAGCTTTGCCACCTTTTTTAAATTTTTCTATTTCAGCTACTTGTAAAATATCTAACATTTTATTAAAAATATCTTGTTTTATTCCTGTTAATCTTAACCATTCTTTATCATTAATATTTTTAAATTCATCAAATTTCATAATTTAATATCCTCATAAATTATATTTTATAATAATATTTTAATAATAAAACCAGGTATCGCAAGAAGTCTATTATTAATTATGCACTTATCTTAAAATTAAAGGAGCAAAATAACCATGAATAATACTTTCCCTAGTTTACCAAACTTAAATGATATTAATAGTGTTTTAAAATTTTATAATTATGATTGAACAATTAATTTAGCAAATATTATTGCTCTTCATCAAATGCGATTAATAAATGGTAAAGATATTTTATTTAAGTCTCATCGTAAAGACATTTTAGAAAAATTAAATTGATGATATGAAACTTATAAAATAAAAGAGAAATTAGATAAAAACGAATTAACAGCAAGTTTAATCGGTAAAACTATCTTTGGTTTATTAGAAACTAGTGATGGCAATATTGATTTATGAATTAATCCATTTAACTTTACATCTCGTGTAAGTAAAATAAACGAAATTGAACAAGGTGCTGATATTTGATTAAATTATCATCAATCAGATAGTGGTTTTATTTTAAATTTAATTTGTACCAAAGATAAAATAGTTATTAAAGGTTGACCTAAAAATAATGAAGTAATTGTTGGTCAAAGTAAAACACAAATTAAAGATGATGTTAAACCTGTTTTAGTACAAGAATTTAAAAACAAATTAGGTATAGTACCTTTCTGAGAAATGATTAATGAACCTAGTCCATTGTTTTTATCAACATCAACTACTTTAAATCTATGACCTACTATGGCAAATTGTTATAAATTACAATTTGATTTAGAAGATAGTTTTAATATTAAATCAAAAGAACGATGAGCAAATCGTACGCATTGATATGGTCAATTAGATGATAGTTTACTTGCTGCTTACAATAAAGGTAATAAAAAAGTATATCAAGATATTTTTGATGATATTTTTATTCAATCAGGTCAAACGGCGGCAGATGGGACATCATCTCAATCTTTACAAGTAGTACAAGGAACACCAACCTTAGAAACATATACAGAAGACCAAAAATCAATTATTGAGCAAGTATACTTAGTATGTCATTTTTCTAGTCCATTTGGTGATAAATCAGATAATGACCAAAATAAAACACAGTCATTATTAACTAAAACAAAAGACTTAGAAAAACAAGCATATTTACAAGCATATCGTAAACAGTATTATACTAAAATGTTTGATACTGTTTTAAAATATTATGGTTTATGAGATGGCACTAGTGAACGCCCTTATGGTTTTGATTTTGTTAGTGCTAGTTTAGTAGACCAAATGCGACAAAATGAATTAATTACTGCTAGATTAGATAATGGTACAATGGAACCAATACGAGCAATTACTGAATATGATAATATTGATGAATTAGAAGCAACAAAATATTTTGAAAAAGTAGAAAAATGACAAGATAAAATGCAAGCCAAAGAAATAGAACATAATAACAAATTACTAGAATATGATGAAACTGGCAATAATCAAAATGCTTTACAAGGTAGAACAGAAATTAAGGAGAATTAACAAATGAGTAGAATTAACCCAGGGGTTATGGAAGAATTAAGAAGACAAGCCCACGATAATTTAATAGATATCAGAGAAAATATACGAGATAATCGCCATTGAATGGTAATTCCTTTTAATGTTTATAGTTCATATATCCCTGATACTGAAACAGGTTGAAAACCTAATAATGCTAAACCAAGTGATTATGGTAGTTATTCACGAATATTTGATAATATGGAAAGTACTATTGCACAATGACAAGGTAGTTTAAAAATAGTCCAAAAATATAAAGGTGAAGAAATTAAAATATTAACGATTGATGATTTTAAAAATCAACCAATTAACTCAACAATATGAGCAAATAATGAAACGCCTTTTGGGATAAAATTAAAAGATGAAAATAGCAATGTTTATTGAAAATTAATTGATGGTGAAAACATTTATGATATTAATAAAATGTTAGAATACTTAAAGCAATATAAATTAAGTTATTTTATTAATAATGATAATAAAGCCGATAACTTTTATACAAAAGAAGTTAAAGTTGGTAAATATTGAGATGCTTATATGATTGATGATAGAAGTTCAATCCAATTCGGTGAAGCTAAATTCGAACAAGTATTTACTCAACAATCAACTGAACGACAATATACTTTATTAATTTTAGATGAAGATGCCGATAAATTAAATATAAATGATTATTATAATTTTTATACTGTATTTAATGACCGTGGATTAAATATTGGTGGTGGTGATATTAATTCTGCACCCCAAGATAGACAATGATTATATCCTTCAAATGTTATTAATTATTATTCACCTTATGATGGTAGTTTTTTATGACAAGAAATTACCTTTTCAAGTATTAATGACAAAATTAGTCACAGTGGTTTATCAGTAAGACAATTTATTCAGACCAGCGCTCCTGGTGAAGGTTATTGTTTTCCTAAAATAACTTATGATGAAAAACTAAATAAAGGTATTGTTGAATTAGATGAGATTTTATTAAAAGACCCCGGTGTTCGTGCAATGGCAGTTAAATTTTATGGTAATCCAATCTTTTTTGATATGCCGGTAATTGGGCGACCAATTATTAAAGGTCAATTTAATAAAAAAGTAATGAATTCAAGAGACTTATTAATGTATAACATGTTTTCTGCGCCACCTGATAAAATAAATACTTATGCATCACCCGAAGTAAGTTGATATAACATTCAAGGGGTACAACCAACTATGATAACAGGTTATGAAGATTGAAAAAAAGATATGGAAAGTAGATATGACTTTTGAAAACAGAAAAATAGTGAAGGTATTGTTATAACCGACCCCACTACTACATCATTATCCAATTCTACTATTGGTAGATATGTTTATAAAGAAGATAAAGATTCTAAATTTTACTGGTCTAAAGATTGAATGATTACTCCACCTGAAAAAGTAAAAATAAAAAATGAAGATGTTAATAATATCGTTAGCACCCAAGCATCATCATATTTTAGAAGAAAAGATGAATTTGGCAATACTGTTGGTAGTGTTCAAATTGAATATAATAAAATGGGTGCATGTAATGTTTGAGATATTTTAAATATGAATAATTTTATTAACCGTCAAATAACTGTATTACCTTTAAACTATACTCAAAAGTTAATATTTAATCCTTTTACTATTCCGGGCGGTGTTGGTAAATTCTTAAACTTTATTTCGTTTGGTATTCCATGAGGATGAGTAATTAATCAAGATGAAAAATCATGGCCTAATTTTCAATGACTTAATGGCTTTATGAGTGCTAATGTTTATAGTTTTTATAATGATGTTTTTTGATCTGACAACTCAAAAGGTAAAGGTTATCTACCATTTGAAATATTTAGAGAACAAGGGAATGATAAAGTTGGTGCTATCTTTGGAGCAAATGCTACTAGTTTAGGGTTTACAACTTTATTAACTGATAAAGTATTAGGTGATGTTTTACATCCTGATGGTACATTAGATACAAGAACAGTTTATTCAACATATAATTTAAAACAATTAAATCCTAAAACTAATCGCATATATTTAATTAATGAACAAACCAAAGCAGTAGATGCCCAAGTCCCAGTTGGTAATAGTGAAAAATATAATAATTGTGAATTCTTACAAACACCAGATGGCACAAATTGTAGTTATATAATTGATATGTTTTCAATTCAAGCTTTATATAAAGGTAATTTTGAAATTATCTTTTATGCTGATAACCCATATACAAATAATGAAGAAGATTATTTAAAATTATCAGTATGAAGTTTCAGAGGTAAAACAAAAAGTACATTAAATAATTATTTACGCGATATGACAACTAACTATAAAACTAGTTTCTTATTACCACATGATTATGAAATACCAACATTTAATTATCCTAAGTATGTTCTCCCGCCAGTTCCATATAATTATCAACCATATACCAAAGATATCTGAGATGCTAATACAATTCAGCCATTAAAAACTAAAATTACAGCACCAGCACAATGTAAACGAACTTCTTCTGATACTCCTAATAGTTTTATTAATTTATTTTCTGATGAATTTAATCAAGGTTATTATGAAACTGAAATTGATTTAAAGCAAATTGACCCAACTATTCAAAGTATTAGTAAATTTCAAGATGCTTATAAAACTATTGAAATAAGCAATCTTAATAATATTCAAGTTGAATGTGGCCAACCTGATATAGAGAATTTTATTCCTATTAGGAATATTACTTTATCTGGTGGTCGTAATGCTTGTTATGCTAATTTTGGTTTGTTATCTAATATAACTTTACAAGAAACTGGCCGTTCACAAGTTGATAAAGTTAACCTTAAATTTGATATTGATAATTTAATTGTACTAGATACTAAGGAAATACCAATAAATGATATTAAAACACTTAGAACTGGTTATGCTAATGGTTTATCAAACGATAATTATAAAAATAGTTATATAACTGAAAAAGGTAAAAGTAGTGGAGATATTAAATTTTTACTTCAAATAACAAAACTATCAAATAATGATAATGATAAAATTAAAGAAGCTTATTTGCAGGCATATTATACTAATGATGTAAAATTAAAAATTAGGTTTTCAAAAACATTATTATCTCAATTATTTCTACGTAGTAATGATTCCCGTTTTCTATTTTTTTATTATGGTAATAATAAAAATATTATATTAAATGTAAATAATCCAAACGTTTTGGGAATTAGAAATAAAAGTAATAATCCTATTCAAATTACAATTAAACCAAGATAAAAATAAAAAAGATATTTAATGATAATGTCAATTAAATATCTCTTTTTCTATTCACCCTTAACTTTTACATTACTGTTTTCATCCAAAATTAAATAAGGTTCCTTAGTATCTAATTTTCAACGATAAAATGATTTAAAATTATTACTATTTTTTTTTCAAATAAAAGTTGGTTCATTAATTGATTTAAAAATAATTACATTAATATTAGTATCATTACGTGAGTAATAGCGTAATTGAATTTTATATCCGTTTTTTTTATCTAAAGTTTTATATTGATATTCGTGCTTTGGCGGTATTATTTTTTCATAATTTTTAAACTTACTAATATTTCAATTTTGACCCTTTCATACTACATAATATCATTTATTATCAACCTCATTAAATGGTTTTTCTTGTGGTGTTATTCATTCTAAATTGTCTCTGATTTCTTGATTAGCAGTATTTATTTTGTTTTCTTCTTTTAATTTTGCTAATTCTTCGGGTGTATATTCTTGTGGTGTATTACAAGCAACTAAACTTGTTGTACTTGTTCCAATTAAAGCGATTGTTCCTAAAATACTTAATATTTTTTTCATTTTTTTATCTTTTTGTTTTTTAATAATTTAATTAAAAATGGAAATAAAATTAATTACTTCCATAAATGTTTTTTATTTCTGTAAATTGTACTATGAAGTTTAGCACTTTTTATACAAATGAAAAAAATTGATTTTACAGTTAATAAAGTCCTACATTTGAATTTACAATTTACAAAATAAAAAATTTGATGTTTTATAAAAAATTAACTTATATAATAGCAAGAAATTGCTGTAATTGTTGCACCAGCAGCTCCTCCAAATGTACCAACAGCAGCACAGCCAGCAGTAATTATAATTTTTTTAAGTTTATTATAAAAACTAGAATCATCAATACTGTCAGGAAGACGTGATGATAAAATAACAAAATTATCAGAATTACTTAAAGTAGACAAAGAAAACCAATTATAATTATTGTTTATTTGAATAAATTCATCTATTTTTGTGTAATTTTGAAAAATAACATTAATTAATGAATGAACTTCTCGAGTATATCCATTAGCCTGAAAAAAACCAGTAACACTTGAATCTAAAGTAGTAATATTTGTTTTTTCAAAAATATTTTCTTTAATATAATTTGAAAAAACTTCCCAACTATTGTCATTGCCATGACTATCAAAATGATGTTCATTATGTATTTTTTGAGCTTGAAATTTTATATCATTCCATGTGTTTTTATTAAAAGTATAATAAATAACATCATTTTTAGATTTTAAAATATCAAGAGATCTTTTGTTTCTAATTAAATTTTCTAAATTATTTGTTTGTGAAGAATTAATTTCACTATTTAACGCTTCTTCTTTTTGATAACTACTAGCGGCAATTGTTGTTGGTACAGCAGTTCCAGTAATTGTTAATACACTTAATAAACTAAGTAATTTTTTCATACTTGTTTTTCTCCTTTTCTTAATCTTGAAACTTTTTATCAAGACCTAATTGCATTATATATATATATATACATATATACAAGCAAAATTATGAATTATTTTAATAATTTTATCTTGTTAAATACATCTTATTGTGTGTTTTAAGGGCTAAATTAGCAATAAAATATATTAAGTTTAGATATTTATAATCAAAAATGTATTGTAATTGTAAATTATTGTTATATAATTAAATTACGTTTTAATCTTTTTATATTAAAAAAGAGTTTATGCTGACTTGTTAATCGGACAAGGATAAAAAAAGAGGAGTTTATAAAATGGCACTTACAAAAGAACAATTAATAGAACAAGGTTTAAGTGAAGAGGTTGCAGAAAATATCTTAAATCAGTTTAATAATGAAGCAAAGCAAATTAGAGAAAGTGTGCAAAAACGAAAAGATACTATTTCAAAAGAAGAGTATTTAAAAGTTGCTAATGAATTAGATGAATTAAAAGCATTTAAAGATATTCCATCTACTAAAATTGAAGATATTAAAACTAATTTAAATAAAGTTAGTGGTAGTTCTTTATCTGAAAAAATGCAAACTTTAAAAGAATTAAAACCTGATTTGTTTGTTGAAGAGCAACCATCAGTTTCACCAACTAATTTTATTAGACTTCTTGCATAACCCATTAAAATAATTTCAAATATTTGTAAAAAGGGGTTAATATAAAATTATAATTTTAATTAATTATGTCTTTTATTTAAAAATTTAATATTTTGCCACAACGAAAAATTATTTTATTATTCAAATTCGTTAATTTTAAATAAATCTTTTATGATAACTATAATAATTGTAAATTATAAATTGAAGCAATTAAATTAAATCTTAAACTAAATCGTTTCCTTCGATTACGATATTTTTCTGTAATAATTTTAAATTTTTTAAGAATAGCAAAAATATTTTCAATAATAATTCTTATTTTTGAAACTAGTCTATTATGTTGTTTTTGTTCTTTATTTAAATGTTTTTTCTTAGTTTTCTTTGTGGGCATTATAACATTATTGTGAATTTTTTGTATTCCTTGATAACCACTATCAACTATTAATTTGGTATTTTTTAAAATTGCGATTTTTGATTCTTTAAATAAAGCATAATCGTGTTTTTTACCAAGCGAAAAACTTGTTGCAATAATTTTTTTGGTTTCTTGTTCGATAATTACTTGTGTTTTAATAGTGTGTTTTTTCTTTTTACCAGAATAAGATTGTTTTTGTCTTTTTTGGGCGTTGGATTGGGGTTTCGGTAACATCAATAATAATAGTTTTATCATTAAAATAATCATTTATTAGTGCTTTTTTACCAGCAACTTGCTGAAAATCAGGGTGTTTAATTAAAATATCTTCAATTCACTTGATATTGCGATAACAATTAGATTCACTAATTCCGAAATTTTTTCCAAGATGAAAATAAGTTCGATATTCTCGTCAATACGATAAAGTCATCAATAATCGATTTTCTAGTGATAATTTATTAGCTTTGCCACCTTTTTTAAATTTTTCTATTTCAGCTACTTGTAAAATATCTAACATTTTATTAAAAATATCTTGTTTTATTCCTGTTAATCTTAATCATTCTTTATCATTAATATTTTTAAATTCATCAAATTTCATAATTTAATATCCTCATAAATTATATTTTATAATAATATTTTAATAATAAAACCAGGTATCGCAAGAAGTCTATTAAAGATATGATTGAAAAATCGGTTGAAAATAAAAATGATGAAATTGCAACTATTAAAGAAAAAGGAGCATATACTCCTGAGGAAATTAAAAAATTAACTGATTATACACTTAAAAACCTTAGATAATAAGGAGTGAAAATTATGGCAACAATTAATTTGCCACAAGTACCTTTTATATTACAAGGTAATACAACAGGGCAAAAAGCGTATGTTGATATGGTTAATGCTTTATTGCGTGGACCTTTATATAATGAATATGCAAGTATTATGCAGTATGCTACTGCAACAGCAGAACAAGTTGCTTGATTACCTAATGCAGGACAAGCACTATATAATTTAACTCATCGTGTAGTATGACAAAATGATTATTCATTACCAAATGGTGGAACAACTCAAACAATTGGTTTAACAAGAATTCCAGTTCCTATTGATAAAAGATTTAATTTAAAATTAATGAATGAGGCTTTTGACTTAGCATTAATAGAACAAAATATTAAAAATGGTGTTATTGCCGATGCTATTTCTAGTGTTGTACATAATAAATTTGTTAATTTAGAATGTGAATTAATTCAGGGGATTTATGATTATTGTTTAGCAGATGGTCAGTATGAAGTAATTCCATTTCGTAGTTATACAGCTGAAAATGCTGATGATGCAAATAAAGCATTCTTTATATTAAATGAAACTTTGATTGAATTAACAAATCAAATTAGTAATTTATATTTTGGTTTGCCAACCGATAAAATGTTTATGGTTTTAGGTCGAAGAGCCTATTTAGGATTAACACCTGCTTATTTAAAAGTAATTGGTTCACAAGCCCAATTAAAAGCGATGGTTAATGGTGAATTATATGAAAATACAGCAATGGGTATTCCTGTATCAAAAAGCTTTCATTTAGAAAAAACATATACAAAAGGACAAGTTAATCGTGATAAAGGATATAATTTTACTAATGTAAATGGTTTGATTATTAATAAACAAGTTTGAGCATATCCAATTAATATGGATACTATTCAACAAGTTTTAGATAATGATACTGCTAACCCTAAATGAATTGGTAAAGTTCAATATGCAACACCAACTATTTTATATCCAAAAACATGTAAAATTATTTTAGAAAAACAACCAACACAAGATGAAATTAATACTGCTAAAAATAATCTTAATAAAACATTTAGAGTACCAGTTGATTATGTAATCACTGCACCAACACCAAGTAAAATAGATATTAGTAAAATTAATAAAATAGATAAACCAACTATTCATGTTGCAGAACCAACACAAACAACAGCCGAACAGTTAAAACCACAATTTAAAGCTGTTGTTTTAAAAGCAGTAAAAGCCGTAGATAGTTCTTTAACCGAAAGTGATTTTTATTACTTTATTGAAAGCAAAGGTGAAGATTGACCAATTAATATTACAAATGATAAAACTGTTGAAGTTCAAATTGAAGGTAAAAACAACGCTAGTGGTCAAACAAATCCGATTGATGTAGTAATTAAAAATTCTTAATAAACAATGAATTTACTAATATTACGAGTTTTAACTTTATTAGTATCTAATTTAGAAAATAAACCTTTGATAAGTAAATTTGTAAATTTAATTAATAGAGTTAATCAAGTTCAAAATAAAGTATTAAAGCCAATTAATTATATTACTGATAAATATAATAAAATTACAAATAAAGTTGAAGATATTTATCAGTGATTAAATCCATTTACTTATGTAGATTTAATTAAAAAAGGTCATAAAAAAGAAATACAACAAATATTAAGTCAATTAGAAAAAGATAATAATATTAAAAATAGAGAACAATTTAAAAATGAAAATTATCTAAATACTAATTGACAACCTTTAAATAGTAGTTGACTTGATAGTGGAATGTTTAATATAACTAATAAATTAACTTTAACAGGTAATTTAACTATTTTAATATATACAAAAACAGCAAAGCATCCGAAATTTTATGGACCTTATGTTTATCCTAGTGTTCCAGTTGAAATTTGAAAATTATTAAGTAATGCTGTATCTAATGCAGGGGCTTTATTTTGGCTTTATTGATTAAGAAAATGATTACCTAGTCATTTAAGAAATTATATTAAAAAACGATTACCGCAAGCATTAAAAGAAAAATATCCCAAAGGAACTACTAAATTAACATTACCAACAGTTCAAAAATTACAACAAATTAAAAAGTTTATTAATAATTTAAAGATTGGACATTTTAATTTTAATTTTGCTGGTGAAATTAATAATAAAAAATGGTATCGTGAACGCCGAAGTGATGTTAAAAATATTAATAATTTATATAAAACACCAGTTAAAAATATGTTTTACAAAACTAATCAAACTATTAAAACAATTAAGAAAACAAAAACAAGAGTTAATAGTTATAAGCCAAGTAATTTAAAAAATAAATATCGTAATCAATTAAGAGGTGTTTTATATGGAAAATAATTTAAGTAATTTGTTATTTATAACAGTTGAAGATGTTAAAGAAAGTAAACTTTGACAACCTATTAATGATAGAAAACAATCTGCTTATAATGATAATTTAATTTATAATGCTATTTTAAAAACTAGTTTATGAATGGATAGATTATCAGGTGGAACAATTTCCTATAAGATTAATAAAAAAGAATTATTTCCCTGAGTAAAAAAAGATAATACTGGTTTAATTGAATATGATAAATGATTAAGTTATATTCAATCTGCTTGTTTATTAGCAGTTATTAATTTATATTTACCCAAAGGTGTTAATGATTTAACTGGTAGTGCTTCATTTTCCCAGGGCGGAGTTGCTTATTCTCAAACTAATGACTCTGAAGCAAATCAAAATATTACTCGTGATGTTAAAAATGCTTTAAAATTAGCAGGTGAAATAATTGATATTATATCTAGTAAAACAGTATCTAGACCTTATAATTATAGTTTAGATAATTATGCTCATCCCTGAGAAGAAGAATATAAACATATTAGTAAAAAAACTTTTTATCCAACATTATTATTTTGATTAAAAGAACGATTACAAACAGATAATTCAATAAATATTTCTTATCCCACTATTAATGACTTTTCTAAAATTGATTATAATGAATATATTAAACTTATTGTTCCGTTTGATAATAATACTATTTATGAAGAAAATGGATTATGAAAAGCAAAACAAGGTGGCGATATTCCTTCAGATGTTATTAAAGATAGTGATTTAAATAAAAATTATATTGAAAAAGTTGATGGTAAATATATTGTAAAAACATCACAAGATATTAATCTTAAACAAGATAAATTAGTAAGTGGCACAAATATTAAAACTATTAATGGTAATTCATTATTAGGTAGTGGTGATATACATATTAGTGGTAGCAATGATTGAGAAATTGTTAATACTAGTGATTTTAAACCTAATGATACTCAATATATTTTACCAATTACTCCTAATGGAATATATAAATATAAAGTTGAATTAGGATATTTAAAAGATAATAAAACTATTTATAAAAGTTCATTAATTTTTAGTGAAAAAAACTTTGATAAAAATTATGATGTAGTAGTTGGAAATACCTTTCAATTTTCAGGTTTACCTATTTTTACAATATCTATTAGTTTAAGAAAAGGTTATCAAAATGCTATTATTAATTTATTAAATCAAAATAATGTTAAATATGAAATACAAACATTAAATATTGAAAGAAAAAGAATAAAATATTCAAATTAAATACAGAATTAATGTCAGATGAACCACATTCTATTTATGAGCGTGATATGGATACTATTTCAGCAAAAGAAAAATTAGATTCTTGATATACTGATAAAAAAATAAATAGTGCAACAACTATCAATGAATTAAATTTAATTGAAAAACATACAATATGAAGAATTATTTTGAATAATAAAAATGATATTAAAGAATTATTTAATAAAAAATTATTAGAGGTAAATAATTATGAAACAAGATAAAACAACTTGATTAAAGGGTGCCTTACCTTGAAATTGATTTAAAAAAGACTCTATTCCGACTTATAATTGAACTCATAAAGATATTAGAGAATAGACTTCTTGCGATACCTGGTTTTATTATTAAAATATTATTATAAAATATAATTTATGAGGATATTAAATTATGAAATTTGATGAATTTAAAAATATTAATGATAAAGAATGATTAAGATTAACAGGAATAAAACAAGATATTTTTAATAAAATGTTAGATATTTTACAAGTAGCTGAAATAGAAAAATTTAAAAAAGGTGGCAAAGCTAATAAATTATCACTAGAAAATCGATTATTGATGACTTTATCGTATTGACGAGAATATCGAACTTATTTTCATCTTGGAAAAAATTTCGGAATTAGTGAAGCTAATTGTTATCGCAATATCAAGTGAATTGAAGATATTTTAATTAAACACCCTGATTTTCAGCAAGTTGCTGGTAAAAAAGCACTAATAAATGATTATTTTAATGATAAAACTATTATTATTGATGTTACCGAAACCCCAATTCAACGCCCAAAAAAAGACAAAAACAATCTTATTCTGGTAAAAAGAAAAAACACACTATTAAAACACAAGTAATTATAGAACAAGAAACCAAAAAAATTATTGCAACAAGTTTTTCGCTTGGTAAAAACACGATTATGCTTTATTTAAAGAATCAAAAATCGCAATTTTAAAAAATACCAAATTAATAGTTGATAGTGGTTATCAAGGAATACAAAAAATTCACAATAATGTTATAATGCCCACAAAGAAAACTAAGAAAAAACATTTAAATAAAGAACAAAAACAACATAATAGACTAGTTTCAAAAATAAGAATTATTATTGAAAATATTTTTGCTATTCTTAAAAAATTTAAAATTATTACAGAAAAATATCGTAATCGAAGGAAACGATTTAGTTTAAGATTTAATTTAATTGCTTCAATTTATAATTTACAATTATTATAGTTATCATAAAAGATTTATTTAAAATTAACGAATTTGAATAATAAAATAATTTTTCGTTGTGGCAAAATATTAAATTTTTAAATAAAAGACATAATTAATTAAAATTATAATTTTATATTAACCCCTTTTTACAAATATTTGAAATTATTTTAATGGGTTATGCAAGAAGTCTAATGAGAAAGAAAATATAAAATTCGTAGTTGAGTAGTTAGTTTTTATACATTAATATTTTTAATATTAAATTGTTGATTAGAATATGGTATGATTAATGGCATTAAAGACCAAATTAATTGGTATAATTATGGACAATATTGAGGTAATGGAATTGCTATTTTACTAACACCTTTATTTACACACGGAATTCAAGGTATATTTGTTGCTAGTAGTAAACCAAAAGTTGATATGAAAATTGATATTCCACGATTAAAAATATCTAAAATGGGATTAGTATTTACAATATTACCTTTAATTACTTTAATAATTTCTTTAATTATCATTTGAATTGATAAATCAAAATGAAAAAAAGACCATTTACGACATTGTTTGGACTGCCGTATTAATCCGCGTGTCATTCAACCACGAATAGCAAAACAATGAAATAATTTAGATGGCATAACAGAAGAAAAATTAAAAAATATACAAAATGAAAATAATAAAGAATTAAATTTAAAATAAACTATATATAGGGGCGGTTGATATTTTTGGGTGGTTATATAGTTTAATTTATAAATTATTTTGTTCTGAAAGGATAGATGGCCACTGTTTGAGTAAGGATAAGAAAGGAATTAAATAAAATGAATGAAACATTAATGATTGTTTTACTTGTGTTAGCAGGTGCAGGTGGAATGGGTAGTCTTGGTATTCTAGGCTTATCTGCTAAAAAAATTAAAAAATATAAAGCAGAAATTAGAGAATTAAGAACTGCTGTTATTGCCCACGAAAAACATTTACGAGGACCTGATTATGCAACAGAATTAGCATTAAAAACAGGTCAAATTAAAAATGTTAAAAAACAAGTTAAAGTAAATGACAAAAAACAACAACAAAAAGATGCTATTAGAAAACTAACAAATAGTATTTAAAAAAATAACCTTAATTGGTTATTTTTTATTTTTCTTTATTGTGTTTTATATAAAAATTAATAAGATGTTCAATTCGTTGCGAATAAGTAAAGTCATTAAATTCATTTCAAACTTTTTCTTCATTTTCATTTAAGTAAATATTAACATTACGAATTAATTTAGAATAATATTTTCCTGTTTTTTGATTAAATGAATGTTTCATAATATTAACCCTTATAATTAGCAATAATAATAGCATCTCGTAAATGATTACTTATTTTTTGATTATTATAAAATCAACCTTTACCATATTGATAAGTTAAATTATTATCTTTATCATATTTTCATATACAACTATCATTATATTTACTTAAATTTTCTATATTTTTAACAACTGATTTAGTATGTTTTGGCGATACTCAATTAACATTATTTAATTCGTGTGTATCATATTTAATTACTCCAATTATTTTTAATAAATCATCACGGTCGTTTGAACCATTAGCATTTGTATATAAACAATCTTCAATATTAATAATTGCATCTTGTTTTAACTTATCTAAAATAATATCGGTTTGTGCAATTCAATCATGATTTGTATATTCAGATTTATCAATTAATTTATTATCTTCAAAAATAGCAACAGCCGTAGTACCAGTTCCTGATGGGGTCAATACCTATTTTTATCAAGTCGCTCATTCCTCATCATTGTTAACTGTTGGTAATACATTTGATATATCTTCTTCTTTAACTACATTATTATCTGTCACTTCTTCACTTGGTTCGGATAAATTATTATTTGATGTATTTTCATTACTAATTTGGCTCTTATTTATGCTTATATTACTATCATTATCAATATAAATCTTTTCATCATTAGTTGTAATAACTGCTTGGTCTGATTTATATGCTTGTTGTAATTCAACAGACATAATACCTCATTTTCGCAATAAACTAGTTAATACTGTTTTAAGTGCCATTTCATCAAAAGTAGCAATATAAAATGACTTATTTTTAGCATAAGTTTTAGAATATTTTATAAAATGATTTTCCGTTTGTTCTTTTGTCATATATAAAGTTTTTTCAAAACCATTAACCATTTTAAAATAAGATACATAACATATAATTGATAATTTTTTTCTTTCATCTTCATCTTGTATTCAATTAAAAGTAGCACCTTTTAATCTATCATAATTTACTAATTCACCAGTTCTAACATCTGATACTGACATATCTAAATATTGACCGCTTCTTTGTGCTAATTGAATATAACCTTTATAACCCATTTGAAATTGAGCTTGATTAATTAATTCTTGTATTTCACGACCATTAATAATTCTTGTTATTTTAGTATTATATGGAACGACATAAGCATATCCGAATTGCTTTTCCATAGGTAAATTTAATAAAACACCTTGATAACAAGCGGTCATAATTGTTTTTGGGTCTGCTTTTTGTAATAATTCATTACTGTTTGATATTGAAACTATATTACTCTTAAATCTTGCAATTTCATTTTCATTTGAAAATTTACTTTTTATTCATTCTGTTGCTTTATCTGTTCTTAAAAATTCAACAATATTTGCCATATTATTTTTCTCCTTTATTTATTTTAAAATTAATACCTTTAATACCAATTAAATTAATATCTTTATTACTATCTCATTGTTCTTTAATTTCATTTTTAACAATTTGTTCATCAACAATTAAATAGTTTTTAATAAGATTAATAAGTTCTAATTTATCAGCTTTTTGTAAAAAATCATCATTAATACCTATAACTTCAATATCTTTAACTAATAATTTTTCTTTACGAAAATTACTAGTAATAATTTTTAATTCTTGCTCTTGTTTTGCTACACTTTTAATTTCTAAAAATTGTTCTTTTTTATGATTTTCAATAATTTCATTTTGTTTTTGAAATTGAATATTAATAACACTATTTTTTAAATAATCATGATTATTCTTAATATTATTTTCTAAATTCAAAATATCTTTTCTAATAAAATTTAATTCATCTTTAAAATTTTTTATTAATTCTAATGGTTCTCTAAAAACATAATCAATTTTTGAAACTACTAGTTTTAAATTTTTTAGTGATTGTGATTTATATTCTCCATTTATTAATCAAGCTTGTTGTCGATATATAAATTCTGCTAATTCTTGTCCATTTTCATCAATTCATTTTTTAATTGTTAATGCTTTTAAACTTAATTCTTTAAAATCATTTCCTTTTAAATAAAATGGATAAGTAATATTTTTAACTTCATTATTTAATTTTAAATCTGACATAATTAAATTTCCTCTAATTCCATTTCTTCAATTAAATTATCAATATACTCATAAGCATTATCTTCTGAATGACATTCTTCTAATGCCATATTAAATAAGTCTTCTTCAGTATAAACATAATCATCTTCATATTTTCACATATTATTCACATCCTCGTCATTTAATATTTTCGTTTTCTAAATCAATAATTGTTGTTAATCATTCTTGTTGATTTTCAACATTAGCAGTAATTTTTGCTTCTTCTAATGTATAAAAGAAGTTTGTTTTAAAATCACCATATTTACTTTTCATTACTAATAAATATCTTTTATTCATAATTTATCACCTCGTAATCTGCTTCTTCATCTTCTAAATAATCACTAATTAAACCTTTAACTTTATCAATTTCATATCATTTGCAATTTAAATTAAAATCTATTGGTAATTCAATATTACCTACGTGTCGTTCTTCATTACCAAATTTAAGATATAAATTTAACTCTCAATTACCTAAATAATCACGATTAATTTGTGCATAAATAATATCTTTATTTGTAATTTTTAATGCTTTATTACATATCATTTTTAATTCTCCTTTTTTAACTCGCTGGCACTCACTCCCAAGTGAAAGTGCCAAAGTGAGAGTTGGTTATATAAGTATTTATCTATTTATTTACTACGCCATCCGCTTCACTGGGGGTGAGCGGTGGCGGTATGTTAATTGTTTGAATGTTTAATAATCCACAGTTGTTTTTTGTTTTTTACGCCAGAGAGTTTTCTCTCTCTTCATCCGCACCATTTCAGGTCAAAGCGTTCAGTTTTTAAAATAAATTCACTTGCACCTTGAAGAGCCTAATGCTGGCTTTGTGGTTTTAATTAAACCGCTGCCACTTCTAAGAAGTAATATCTATCGCAAATTTATTTATAAAGTCACTATCTCTATGGTTTATTGTCGTTTGATATTAACCTTGGACTTACCACGACTATCGCTTGTTAAAGCGTCTATTATTTCCGGACTGATTACCGCTGGGCTAGACCGACTCATGTGGAATAAAAACACTTAGTTATTTAAAATAACCGTCCCACTTTGCATTAAGTTGTTTTATAAAATCAAAGTTTTAAAGAACCAGTTTCATAATCAAAGATAATTTTTGAATTTTCTAAGCGTTTATAAAACCGCTTTTGTTTTTTATCTTTTATGCGATTTAATAAATCTTTATGTTTTTCACAAGTTCATAAAACTTTATTTGATAAAAATTCTTCGGTAATGAATGATATTGCTTTGTAGCAATCATTAACATCACATATTTTTTGTTGCTTATTAATTTTCATTACTCATTCCTTTCTTTGATATTATTTTTTTATTTATTAGCCAAATTAATTAATTGAAACAGAGAAAGGACAACACCTTAAATAAGGGGAGAAAAAAGGGTATACTTTGTAAAAATTACTAAGATATTTAATAAATATGTAACACAACTTGAAGTTAACAAAAAAGTTTTGATAAAAAGTTTCTATTTTAAGAATTTAAGATGCTGTCCTTTCTCTGAATCAATTAATAATTATGGGTTTACAAATAAAAAAACAACCCTTTTTATTTAACAAGAGTTGTTTTTTGCCGCTTCATCGTACATTAGACTTCTTGCGATACCTGGTTTTATTATTAAAATATTATTATAAAATATAATTTATGAGGATATTAAATTATGAAATTTGATGAATTTAAAAATATTAATGATAAAGAATGATTAAGATTAACAGGAATAAAACAAGATATTTTTAATAAAATGTTAGATATTTTACAAGTAGCTGAAATAGAAAAATTTAAAAAAGGTGGCAAAGCTAATAAATTATCACTAGAAAATCGATTATTGATGACTTTATCGTATTGACGAGAATATCGAACTTATTTTCATCTTGGAAAAAATTTCGGAATTAGTGAAGCTAATTGTTATCGCAATATCAAGTGAATTGAAGATATTTTAATTAAACACCCTGATTTTCAGCAAGTTGCTGGTAAAAAAGCACTAATAAATGATTATTTTAATGATAAAACTATTATTATTGATGCTACCGAAACCCCAATCCAACGCCCAAAAAAAGACAAAAACAATCTTATTCTGATAAAAAGAAAAAACACACTATTAAAACACAAGTAATTATCGAACAAGAAACCAAAAAAAATATTGCAACAAGTTTTTCACTTGGTAAAAAACACGATTATGCTTTATTTAAAGAATCAAAAATCGCAATTTTAAAAAATACCAAATTAATAGTTGATAGTGGTTATCAAGGAATACAAAAAATTCACAATAATGTTCTAATGCCCACAAAGAAAACTAAGAAAAAACATTTAAATAAAGAACAAAAACAACATAATAGACTAGTTTCAAAAATAAGAATTATTATTGAAAATATTTTTGCTATTCTTAAAAAATTTAAAATTATTACAGAAAAATATAGAAATCGTAGAAAACGATTTAGTTTAAGATTTAATTTAATTGCTTCAATTTATAATTTACAATTATTATAGTTATCATAAAAGATTTATTTAAAATTAACGAATTTGAATAATAAAATAATTTTTCGTTGTGGCAAAATATTAAATTTTTAAATAAAAGACATAATTAATTAAAATTATAATTTTATATTAACCCCTTTTTACAAATATTTGAAATTATTTTAATGGGTTATGCAAGAAGTCTAATAATAGTTTTATCATTAAAATAATCATTTATTGGCGATTTTTTACCAGCGAGTTGTTGAAAATCAGAGTGTTTAATTAAAATATCTTCAATTCACTTGATATTCCGATAACAAATAGATTCACTAATATCAAAACTTTTAGCAAGATGAAAATAAGTCCGATATTCTCGTCAATACGATAAGGTCGTCAGTAGCCGATTTTCTAGTGATAATTTATTAGTTTTGCCACCTTTTTTAAATTTTTCTATTTCAGCTACTTGTAAAATATTTAACATTTTATTAAAAGTAGTTTTTTTGCTCCGGTTAATCGCAACAATTCTTTATCATTAATAAAATTAAATTTATCAAATTTCATAATTTTAATCTCCTATAATTTCTATTTTAATTTAAAAATATTTTATAGGAATTTTAAAATAATTAGATTAGGTTACGCAAGAAGTCTAATATATTCGTAATATTCGTTAATAATTTTAGTTTTAAATTCAATATCATGGTATTTTGCCCCTTTAGTTTTACCCTTTGCCATATAAAAAATGTTTCTCCTAACTTTATATATTTAATAATAACCTAGAAGGGTTTTTTATTTCATATTCTCAGTTAAAAGAAAAATTGTATAGCATCTTCTTTTGCTTGTTTGATTTTTTCCATTGTTACTTGATATGGTGTTAAATCCTTAATTCTTTTTCCTCAAACAGCAGGATCTTCTCCCATTGATAATCAAACATCAGTGGCAATTGCATCATCATCTTTTACCGCTGTTTTATGGTCTTCAGTTAGCGTAATTGATCCATCATGTTCTTTTGCAATTGCTTGTACTTTTTTCAATAATTCTTCATTTGGTAATAAATCCTTTGACACACAAGCAACAAAATGCATTCCTAGTTTAGCACTAACAACCATATAACTATTTTCTATATTAAAACGATAATCACCAAAATAAAAAAATTATAGCCCTTTCATATTGCGTTGTCCTTTTTCTTCTTGCAACGTTAAAATATCAGCTAACATTTACGTTGGGTGAAATTCATCAGTTAATCCATTCCACGCTGGAACACCTGAATATTTTGCTAATGCTTCAACATCAGTTTGTTTAAACCCACGAAATTGAATTCCATCAAACATTCTTACTAATACTTTTGCAGCATCTTCAATTGATTCTTTTTTTCCATTTGGGCTACCACTTGGCCCTAAATAAACGGGGTTCATTACTAAATCAAATGCTCCGACTTCAAAATCAAATCTTGTTCGTGTTGAATCTTTTGCAAATAATAAAGTAACAGATTTCCCTTATTTCAATTGTTTTGCTAAATCTAATAAATAATAGATTTCTCTTTGCGTGAAGTCTAATAAAGTTAGAAAAATAAACTGGGTGCAGTATAGTAATATTATTTTTTTATTTACCTTTTGATTTATTAGAATCATCTTTTCCAAAAACATTATCACTCTTAAACTCATCATCAAATAGTTTTGGATCCATTTCATATTTTTGTCCATTCATCATTGCGGTAACTGCTTTTTGGTATTCTGTATTGGCACGAATTAATTTATTGCGGTCTGTTTTAGGAGCTAAAACTGCTAAAATAATAACCATAATTCATGCAAGAAGACCAGCAATCATTGAAATAATTGTAAAAATATGTAATACTTGGTAAGTTGTGCTATTATAAACTTCGCTTACTAAACTATTAATTGTCATAGTTAAATCTGAATCTGGTAATAATAATCATTCTGTTATTTCTAATTGTGGGTCGTTTTTAATAATATAGCAATTATTAGATACGGATATACTATTAAAATATTTCTCAACAAAATTTGGTAATAATACTTGAATTAATGACAATGAAGAATAAATAAGAATAATGATTGATAATACAACTGGTCAGAATCTAACAACATAATTATCACGTTTAAAGCGCTTTTTCCCCAATAATTCATAACCCAAGAAAATTCCTGGCAAAATCGATAAAATTCCTGAGAAGGTTTGCAGTCCGCCTGATTGCATTAATAAAAATTTATATTTTGAACCAAAACTAAATACTTCACTAAAATTATTGTTAGCATTATGTAAGGCGCTATCAGCCCCACCACCAATAATAACAATTGCACTAGTTCCTGGGATTGTATAAACAATTACTTTTGTGTCTAAATAGATATTTAAATAGGAATTTAAAAATCACAATAAAATTAACAAAGCAGAAGCTAAAATAACAAAACCAGCAACAATTTTCTTTAAAATTGGCATATACTTTGGTTTTGAAGTATAAAAGTAAAACCGTGGGTCTAAGGGTGGATTAATTGGCATATTTGCCATTTGCTGCATCATTTGTGAAATATCAAATTTACTTGGATAACTAAAGTTCGGATCAATGCCAACCATTGACGCTCCTGTGCCTCCAATTCCTCTTGCTGGTCCTGCTTCAGGTTGTGATTCGTCTGCCCCTTCTTCATTAGCTTTAACTTTTAACTTCTCACGAGCATTATCAATTGCTTTTTCATCAGTAAAATCAGCTGTGGCATCAATTAACTCATTAGTGATAGTGTTTTCTCTGGTAATATAATTTTTTTCAACACCAAAATTCGAAACAATATATTGCACAAAAGCCACATATTCTTCATCTAATATATTAAAAGTGGCCCTGTCAACCTTTTCAATTATTTCTGATTCATTAATAATATCAGCCAGGGCCTGAGCAAATGAAAGAGTAAATTTATTATCATTTAAATTTGCATTAAATTCTTTTTCTAATGTTAATAAATTACAAATTTGTTGAATTACTAATTTTTTAAAGTACTGGTTAACTATTACTTGTGCCTTAATATTATCGTCGTTAAAGATATTATATAATGTATAAACTATATGGGCATATAATTTATTTTCTTTCATTTATTTATGTCCCTCATTTCTCTTTTTGTAATAATTTAATTTATATCAAATAATTTAATTAAATACAAATCACTACTCATTTCTTTTCTTATTATACCTTTTTTTATATTATAATCAATTCAAAATAATTCTTGAATAATATTATTTGCTTTATTAATACTGAAATTATGCATATGTTCTGAAATTTTTTTTACTCGAAACGGATTAATTTGTAAAATTTCTGCAATTTGTGAAGGTGTTTTTTTTAAAGCAGATAAAACAATAATGTCTCTTATAAAAATAATACTATTGGTAATTAATGCTAATAAAGAAATACTATTTAACCCGCGTTCTTGTAAATAATGATAATTTATTAAAAAACTATTCAAATCATTTTTTAATAAATCATCAACTAATTTAAAAATATCGGTATCTAAATATTTTGTCATATTATTTTCAATTAATTCCATAGTAATATTTGAATTTATTAAAAATAATTTTTTTAATTCATTTTTAATAATATATAAATTATTTGGCAAATATTCAACAATCTTAGGAATTAAATTTTGTTTAATCGTTCCATTATGCTTTGTAATATAATCATCAATAAACTTAATTAATTCATTATATGATAAATTTGTTGCTTTTAAAACACTAGTTAACGATAGCATTTGTTTAGTTATTTTTAAACAATTACTAAGTTTATTGACTGGACAAATAAAAATAATAAAAGTACTCGGATTTGGAGCTGCTAAATATTCCATTAAACTTGTTAAATAACTTTTATTGTCTATTTTTGTCTTAATCTTTTCTTTTGTAAGAAAATAGCTATCATTAACTATTATTATTCTTTTTCCTGAAAACATTGGTATTGTGTTGGCATCATTCAGAATATATAATAGATGGTCTTCTAAATAATTATATTCTTGTAAATCATACTCATTATCAGGATTAATTTTTTTTAAAATCTTATTTTTTTGCATTTTAATTAAAAAAGAATCTTCTCCATATATTAAAAACATCTTTTAAGGCTCCTTTAGAATGTTCTAAAACTTATGACAAAGTAATATTATCATATAAAGCAAAAAATAAATTAAGGATTTAAAAAAATTAATTGCTGTTTATGCTGACATAATATTAAATTGAAGATTTCTTCTACCATTTGTAAAATAAATTTGACACCTAGTTGTTTTTAAATTTTCAGCAACAATTGGCGCCGGATAATTTTGGCGTTTTGTTTTTTCGCCATAGATGAAGCAAGCCTTTGGTGTTATTTTTCGTAAAAACGCTAAGCTTTAACTATTTTCTGAACCATGACGAGGAAGTTGTAACAGAGTAATTGGAGATAATTTTTATCGTAATAAATTTATTTCAATTTTTTTACTAATATCACCTGTTAATAAGATTTAATATTGACTTATTTTAACCAAAAGCACTAAACTATTATTATTTTCATCTTTATCATTAATTGTTTTATGTAAGACAGTAAATCCTAATCCACAAAATTGAAATGTTTTCAATTTTGTATCATTTTGAATTACTTGTTTAACATTAAAATATTTTTTTACAGTTGGTAAATTATTCTTATGATCATCATGTTGATTTTAAACAAAAATAGCATCAATTCAATTAATACATGCTCATTTCAAATAATTACTAACTAATTGTTTTGAACGACCATAGTCAAAACCAACATCATATAAAATTGTTTTTAAAGCACGCTTGTCTTGAAAAACAATTGTTTGACCATTACAAACATTTAAAATTGTCATTGAATAATGAATACTAGTAAAATATGATTGCAAAATATAACAAATTTATAACAAATTATTGATAGAATGCAAAATATTCTAAATATTTTGTTTCCAAACACACTTTTATTTATTCCTCATAAAATAATATAATAGACTTCTTGCATAAGCTAATCTAATTATTTTAAAATTCCTATAAAATATTTTTAAATTAAAATAGAAATTATGGGAGATTAAAATTATGAAATTTGATAAATTTAATTTTATTAATGATAAAGAATTCTTGCGATTAACGGGGGCAAAAAAGCTACTTTTAATAAAATGTTAAATATTTTACAAGTAGCTGAAATAGAAAAATTTAAAAAAGGTGGCAAAACTAATAAATTATCACTAGAAAATCGGCTACTGACGACCTTATAGTATTGACGAGAATATCGGACTTATTTTCATCTTGCTAAAAGTTTTGATATTAGTGAATCTAGTTGTTATCGCAATATCAAGTGAATTGAAGATATTTTAATTAAACACTCTGATTTTCAACAACTCGCTGGTAAAAAAGCACTAATAAATGATTATTTTAATGATAAAACTATTATTATTGATGTTACCGAAACCCCAATCCAACGCCCAAAAAAAGACAAAAACAATCTTATTCTGGTAAAAAGAAAAAAACACCATTAAACACAAGTAATTATCGAACAAGAAACCAAAAAAAATATTGCAACAAGTTTTTCGCTTGGAAAAAAATGATTATGCTTTATTTAAAAAATCAAAAATCTCAATTTTAAAAAATACCAAATTAATAGTTGATAGTGGTTATCAAGGAATTCAAAAAATTCACAATAATGTTCTAATTCCTACAAAAAAAACAAAAAAACCCTTTAAATAAAGTACAAAAATAACGTAATAGAATATTTTCAAAAATGAGAATTATTATTGAAAATATTTTTGCTATTCTTAAAAAATTTAAAATTATTACAGAAAAATATCGCAATCGAAGAAAACGATTTAGTTTAAGATTTAATTTAATTGCTTCAATTTATAATTTGCATTTAGCATAGAATATTTATTTAAAATTAAAGAATTTAAATAATAAATTCATTTTTTGTTGTGGCAAAATATTAAATTTTTAAATAAAAAACATAATTAATTAAAACTATATTTTTCTATTAGCGTCTTTTTACAAATATTTGCAATTTTTTAATAGGTTACGCAAGAAGTCTATTTTTGCGATAAAGGTAAGCCTACTCAAAAACCTATTGTGGAAGGAATTAATCGTGATTTAAGACATTGATTTCCTAAAGGAATAGATTTAAGATATTTATTCACAACAATATTATGATGAAATAGTCAATATAATTAATAACAGCCCACAATAATGTTTGGGGCGAAATTCAGCTAAAAATTTATTTATTAAATTTATTTATTATCTGTATAGTTCAAAATAATAAATAAATTTTATAATTTAATTATTGTTTTGTGTTAAATAATTGCATTAGGTAATTTGAGACAATTTATCACATTTAAAGCAAATATCTAATTTTAATATAAAATTATTGTTAACATATTCTTCTTTAATGATAAATAAATTTGTTATATAAGTTAAATCATGATATGTATCAAATAAATCATCATTTTCTTTTTTAGTTACTTTATCTTGTAGTTTTTTATCATATTAATCTATTTTATATTTTTGATTGCATTCTTTAAATTTTACAGTGTTATAATTTGATGCATTTTTTGTGCTAATGCTATTAACTAAAATTTTTAAAGATAAATTTATTTATAATTCTTTAATTTTAATATTATTTTTATAAAGTCTCATTTTTTCAATATTTCTTTGTCTTTCACTTAATATTTGATTTATTAGACTTCTTGCATAACCTATTAAAAAATTGCAAATATTTGTAAAAAGACACTAATAGAAAAATATAATTTTAATTAATTATGTTTTTTATTTAAAAATTTAATATTTTTCCACAACAAAAAATGAATTTATTATTTAAATTCTTTAATTTTAAATAAATCTTCTATGCTAAATGCAAATTATAAATTGAAGCAATTAAATTAAATCTTAAACTAAATCGTTTTCTTTGATTACGATATTTTTCTGTAATAATTTTAAATTTTTTAAGAATAGCAAAAATATTTTCAATAATAATTCTCATTTTTGAAACTATTCTATTGTGTTGTTTTTGTACTTTATTTAAAGGTTTTTTCTTTGTTTTTTTTATAGGTATTAGAACATTATTGTGAATTTTTTGAATTCCTTGATAACCACTATCAACTATTAATTTGGTATTTTTTAAAATTGAGATTTTTGATTCTTTAAATAAAGCATAATCATGTTTTTTCCCAAGTGAAAAACTTGTTGCAATAATTTTTTTTGGTTTCTTGTTCGATAATTACTTGTGTTTTAATGGTGTGTTTTTTTTTCACCATAATAAGATTGTTTTTGTCTTTTTTGGGCGTTGGATTGGGGTTTCGGTAACATCAATAATAATAGTTTTATCATTAAAATAATCATTTATTAGTGCTTTTTTACCAGCGAGTTGTTGAAAATCAGAGTGTTTAATTAAAATATCTTCAATTCACTTGATATTGCCATAACAAATAGATTCACTAATATCAAAACTTTTAGCAAGATGATAATAAGTCCGATATTCTCGTCAATACGATAAAGTCATCAGTAGCCGATTTTCTAGTGATAATTTATTAGTTTTGCCGCCTTTTTTAAATTTTTCTATTTCAGCTACTTGTAAAATATTTAACATTTTATTAAAAGTATCTTTTTTAACTCCGGTTAATCGCAATAATTTTTTATCATTAATAAAATTAAATTTATCAAATTTCATAATTTTAATCTCCTATAATTTATATTTTAATTTAAAAATATTTTATAGAAATTTTAAAATAATTAGATTAGGTTATGCAAGAAGTCTAATAAATGTATATCTAATAAAATTAGAATTTCTATGGGTAAAAATTATCATTGTGCTGATAATATTATTATTGAAAGTTTTCATTCTTTATCAAAAAAGCAACAATTCATAACAATATTTATTTTTCTCATGATGAATTTAATGATGTTAAAAAATGAAATAAATGATATTCAAGTCATAAAGAAAAAGATATAATAAATAAAGGTTTATAACTCTTTTTTATTAATACTTACTAATAATACTTACTAAGCTGGGTGCAGTCTAGTACAGTCTAAACCATTCCTTTTAATTATTATTATTTTAATGCTTTAATTTTGTCGAAAACTCTTGATGAAATAAAAAAAATCATCAATATGACAATTTAAAAACTAATTTTGTGTAAGATTATGATTTTGTTTTAAATTTTTTAAACGTTAAAATATAATACCGTTGATTGTTGGTTTGGTGTTAAACCTTTATGTTGGTATTTTCATTTTCAGAGCTTTAAATAATTTTGAATATTAGTGAAACCCAAACCATGATAATGAATTAAGGCTTCTTTAAGACTGGATTGTAATTTATTAATCTTATTTAACTTTCGATAACTAGTATCAGGGTTTGTACTAGTTTTGGTGGAATATAGAGTAGAATTTGTTTGTTTTGCTACTAATAAATATAGTGGTTGCATGTCAGAAATAATCGTTGATTTTTCTTTAATCAATTGCTTATTCATATTTTCAATAATTCATTGTTTTTGTAATCGTTTGGTATTGGTAGATTGAACAAAAATATTATTATTGCTATCAACTGCCATTTGAATACAGCATTTGGTATTGGTTGAAAATGGATCGAGATGAGTTTTTCGTTTATCAAATTTATCTTTAAAATTACCTTTATGGATTTCTTTAATAAATGTTTCATCCATTTGAATTTGACCATTTAATTTTTTAAATTTTAATTGGGTATTTTCTAATTGTTTTGATTGCATTAATTTTTGTCGATTATACCAAGCAGTTTTTGGGGTTGTTTTAATAAAACGAGAAATTATTTTGCTAGATTGTCCTAATAATGCAATTTGAATTAATAAATTTCATTGTTCATAATTTAAATGACTTCAATAAGTAAAATGATGACGAAAAGCATCAAAACTAGCACGACATTTTTTACATAAATATTTTTGTTTTCCTTCAGGATTATGACCATTTTTAACACAATGAAAAGATTTGCAATTAGGACATGTAATGCCTTTATCTCTAAATTTTTGATCAATTTCATTTAAACGTTTTTGTTTTTTGATTACCTTTACTTCTTTTTTTATTTTTTCATAAAATTCTAAAAATTGATCATCTGTAAAACTGTTTTTTAATTCTGTAATTATTTTTTCCATCAATTATTTACCTCTATATATTAAAAATATACCTAAAATTAGGTATATTCTATAAATATCAAGAGTTTTCGACAAAATTAAAGTTTTAATGTTAAAATAATTATCAGATTTATGTTAAAATTTTGATTATGGAATAATATACTAAGTATTATTTAAATTTTCATAGTTTTAAAAAACAATAAAAATGACTAAGAATGATGAGGTGGGGTTATGCAAAAAAAAACAGCAAAAAAATATGGATTTTTTATGTGCTTTTGTATGGTTGTTGGAACAGTTGTTGGAACAGGAATCTTTTTTAAAAATGAAGGTGTATATGGATTAGCTAATGGGAATGGAGTTCTAGGTTTAATTGCATGGATAATTGGTGGTCTAATTGCTCTCTCATTTGGATTATCATTTGTGGAAATTTCATCAGCAAAACAAGATTCAAATTCAGGTATTGCTTTGTATGCAAAGATGTTCGGGGGGGAATGTTTTGGTCGTGTAGTGAGAAACGCTATGAACAATATTTATATTCCGTTAACAACTTTTACTGTTGCGTATTATACAACAAAAGCTTCAATTTGAGCTTTTGGTGGTGGTTTAACCGCAGAAATAGTATTTAGCGAAAAAGTTGGAGGTTATGCTAATTATCAATTAATTTTAACGAGTTTTTCAATTATTTATACTGTTTTATTAATTTATATTTGTACTTATTTAGAAAAAACAGGAAAATATATTCAAATGACAACCGTTGTTTTAAAATTAATTCCATTAATTTTAATTGGTTTAATTGGAATGTTCTTTTTTAACAATGACCCTAATGCATTAAGTAAGAGTTATTTAGGTGATCCTGATAAATATAAATTAGTTGCAAATAAAACTGGATTGGAAATGATTTTAATGGCTTTGCCGGGGATTCTATTTTCATTTGATGGTTTTTTATCAACAACATATATTCAAAAGGATGTTAAAAAACCAGAGCGAAATATTCCATTAGCTTTAGTATTAGGTTTAGCATCAGTAACAATACTTTATTTACTTGTTTCAATTGGAACTTTAAATTTAGATGCTAAAGGAAGCGTTGCTGTTGCTGCGGGTAAAATTTTTAGTAATACGGTTATTAATAAAATTTTTGAACGAATTATTTTCTTCTTTATTTTAATTAGTGCTTTTGGAACTTTAAATGGATATAGTTTTTCTTTAGTTAAACTAAGTCATTCATCAATTGAAGATAATTTTATTATTGGTAAAAAACTATGAAATAAAATTATGAAAAAATATAGTATTAGTTTTGCAATTTTTTTAGCATCAGTTATTATTACATTAATATGAGGGCTAATTATGGGTGTTCCAACTATTTTTGCAAAAGAAACTTATAATTTTTACGATTTTATTAGTAATGCAGGTGTTGTGATGGCATTTCTGATGTATGGAACAATTATTGCTTTGGGAATATGAAATCGTTATCTTAAACGGATTGCAACAATTAAAAATTGATATTTTCTTCCAGCTGCAGTTATTAGTGTGCTTTGTATTATTGCTATTATTGGATATAATATCTATTCATATTTTTTAAATGCTATTGTAATGTCAGAAAAAACTGGTCCCATTTTAGCAATTGCATTATTATTGCTAATTTTAGTTTTGCCATGATTTGGGATATGAATGAAAGATAATGATACTATTAATAAAAAGTTAACTATGACAATGTCATTTAATGATAAAAATTCTAGTAAGGATTTAAAAAGAAACTTAGTAAAAAATTCAGATACAAAAGAAAAGGATAAGACATAATTTATTAAATGTTAATGTTTTATTAATTTTTAACTTTGTTATAATAAAATAGTATTAATTTAAAAGTTATATTAAAAAGAGAAAAGATATTAGACTTCTTGCTTAACCTATTAAAAAATTGCAAATATTTGTAAAAAGACACTAATAGAAAAATATAATTTTAATTAATTATGTTTTTTATTTAAAAATTTAATATTTTGCCACAACAAAAAATGAATTTATTATTTAAATTCTTTAATTTTAAATAAATCTTCTATGCTAAATGCAAATTATAAATTCAAGCAATTAAATTAAATCTTAAACTAAATCGTTTTCTTTGATTACGATATTTTTCTGTAATAATTTTAAATTTTTTAAGAATAGCAAAAATATTTTCAATAATAATTCTCATTTTTGAAACTATTCTATTGTGTTGTTTTTGTACTTTATTTAAAGGTTTTTTCTTTGTTTTTTTTATAGGTATTAGAACATTATTGTGAATTTTTTGAATTCCTTGATAACCACTATCAACTATTAATTTGGTATTTTTTAAAATTGAGATTTTTGATTCTTTAAATAAAGCATAATCATGTTTTTTCCCAAGTGAAAAACTTGTTGCAATAATTTTTTTGGTTTCTTGTTCGATAATTACTTGTGTTTTAATGGTGTGTTTTTTTTTCACCATAATAAGATTGTTTTTGTCTTTTTTGGGCGTTGGATTGGGGCTTCGGTAACATCAATAATAATAGTTTTATCATTAAAATAATCATTTATTAGTGGTTTTTTACCAGCGAGTTGTTGAAAATCAGAGTGTTTAATTAAAATATCTTCAATTCACTTGATATTGCCATAACAAATAGATTCACTAATATCAAAACTTTTAGCAAGATGATAATAAGTCCGATATTCTCGTCAATACGATAAAGTCATCAGTAGCCGATTTTCTAGTGACAATTTATTAGTTTTGCCGCCTTTTTTAAATTTTTCTATTTCAGCTACTTGTAAAATATTTAACATTTTATTAAAAGTATCTTTTTTCACTCCGGTTAATCGCAATAATTTTTTATCATTAATAAAATTAAATTTATCAAATTTCATAATTTTAATCTCCTATAATTTATATTTTAATTTAAAAATATTTTATAGAAATTTTAAAATAATTAGATTAGGTTATGCAAGAAGTCTAATAAATGTATATCTAATAAAATTAGAATTTCTATGGGTAAAAATTATCATTGTGCTGATAATATTATTATTGAAAGTTTTCATTCTTTATCAAAAAAGCAACAATTCATAACAATATTTATTTTTCTCATGATGAATTTAATGATGTTAAAAAATGAAATAAATGATATTCAAGTCATAAAGAAAAAGATATAATAAATAAAGGTTTATAACTCTTTTTTATTAATACTTACTAATAATACTTACTAAGCTGGGTGCAGTCTAGCACAGTCTAAACCATTCCTTTTAATTATTATTATTTTAATGTTAAAATAATTATCAAATTTATGTTAAAATTTTGATTATGGAATAATATACTAAGTATTATTTAAATTTTCATAGTTTTAAAAAACAATAAAAATGACTAAGAATGATGAGGTGGGGTTATGCAAAAAAAAACAGCAAAAAAATATGGATTTTTTATGTGCTTTTGTATGGTTGTTGGAACAGTTGTTGGAACAGGAATCTTTTTTAAAAATGAAGGTGTATATGGATTAGCTAATGGGAATGGAGTTCTAGGTTTAATTGCATGGATAATTGGTGGTCTAATTGCTCTCTCATTTGGATTATCATTTGTGGAAATTTCATCAGCAAAACAAGATTCAAATTCAGGTATTGCTTTGTATGCAAAGATGTTCGGGGGGAAATGTTTTGGTCGTGTAGTGAGAAACGCTATGAACAATATTTATATTCCGTTAACAACTTTTACTGTTGCGTATTATACAACAAAAGCTTCAATTTGAGCTTTTGGTGGTGGTTTAACCGCAGAAATAGTATTTAGCGAAAAAGTTGGAGGTTATGCTAATTATCAATTAATTTTAACGAGTTTTTCAATTATTTATACTGTTTTATTAATTTATATTTGTACTTATTTAGAAAAAACAGGAAAATATATTCAAATGACAACCGTTGTTTTAAAATTAATTCCATTAATTTTAATTGGTTTAATTGGAATGTTCTTTTTTAACAATGACCCTAATGCATTAAGTAAGAGTTATTTAGGTGATCCTGATAAATATAAATTAGTTGCAAATAAAACTGGATTGGAAATGATTTTAATGGCTTTGCCGGGGATTCTATTTTCATTTGATGGTTTTTTATCAACAACATATATTCAAAAGGATGTTAAAAAACCAGAGCGAAATATTCCATTAGCTTTAGTATTAGGTTTAGCATCAGTAACAATACTTTATTTACTTGTTTCAATTGGAACTTTAAATTTAGATGCTAAAGGAAGCGTTGCTGTTGCTGCGGGTAAAATTTTTAGTAATACGGTTATTAATAAAATTTTTGAACGAATTATTTTCTTCTTTATTTTAATTAGTGCTTTTGGAACTTTAAATGGATATAGTTTTTCTTTAGTTAAACTAAGTCATTCATCAATTGAAGATAATTTTATTATTGGTAAAAAACTATGAAATAAAATTATGAAAAAATATAGTATTAGTTTTGCAATTTTTTTAGCATCAGTTATTATTACATTAATATGAGGGCTAATTATGGGTGTTCCAACTATTTTTGCAAAAGAAACTTATAATTTTTACGATTTTATTAGTAATGCAGGTGTTGTGATGGCATTTCTGATGTATGGAACAATTATTGCTTTGGGAATATGAAATCGTTATCTTAAACGGATTGCAACAATTAAAAATTGATATTTTCTTCCAGCTGCAGTTATTAGTGTGCTTTGTATTATTGCTATTATTGGATATAATATCTATTCATATTTTTTAAATGCTATTGTAATGTCAGAAAAAACTGGTCCCATTTTAGCAATTGCATTATTATTGCTAATTTTAGTTTTGCCATGATTTGGGATATGAATGAAAGATAATGATACTATTAATAAAAAGTTAACTATGACAATGTCATTTAATGATAAAAATTCTAGTAAGGATTTAAAAAGAAACTTAGTAAAAAATTCAGATACAAAAGAAAAGGATAAGACATAATTTATTAAATGTTAATGTTTTATTAATTTTTAACTTTGTTATAATAAAATAGTATTAATTTAAAAGTTATATTAAAAAGAGAAAAGATATTAGACTTCTTGCTTAACCTATTAAAAAATTGCAAATATTTGTAAAAAGACACTAATAGAAAAATATAATTTTAATTAATTATGTTTTTTATTTAAAAATTTAATATTTTGCCACAACAAAAAATGAATTTATTATTTAAATTCTTTAATTTTAAATAAATCTTCTATGCTAACTGCAAATTATAAATTCAAGCAATTAAATTAAATCTTAAAATAAATCGTTTTCTTCGATTACGATATTTTTCTGTAATAATTTTAAATTTTTTAAGAATAGCAAAAATATTTTCAATAATAATTCTCATTTTTGAAACTATTCTATTACGTTGTTTTTGTAATTTATTTAAAGGGTTTTTCTTTGTTTTTTTTTGTAGGTATTATAACATTATTGTGAATTTTTTGAATTCCTTGATAACAACTGTCAACTGTTAATTTGGTATTTTTTAAAATTGAGATTTTTGATTCTTTAAATAAAACATAATCATGTTTTTTTCCAAGCGAAAAAATTGTTGCAATAATTTTTTTGGTTTCTTGTTCGATAATTACTTGTGTTTTAATGGTGTGTTTTTTCTTTTTACCAGAATAAGATTGTTTTTGTCTTTTTTGGGCGTTGGATTGGGGTTTCGGTAACATCAATAATAATAGTTTTATTATTAAAATAATCATTTATTAGTTATTTTTTATCAGCGAGTTGTTGAAAATCAGGGTGTTTAATTAAAATATCTTCAATTCGCTTGATATTGCGATAACAACTAGATTCACTAATATCAAAACTTTTAGCAAGATGAAAATAAGTCTGATATTATCGTCAATACGATAAGGTCATCAGTAGCCGATTTTCTAGTGATAATTTATTGGTTTTGCCACCTTTTTAAATTTTTCTATTTCAGCTATTTGTAAAATATTTAACATTTTATTAAAAGTAGCTTTTTTTGCTCCGGTTAATCGCAATAATTCTTTATAATTAATAAAATTAAATTTATCAAATTTCATAATTTTAATCTCCTATAATTTCTATTTTAATTTAAAAATATTTTATAGGAATTTTAAAATAATTAGATTGGGTTACGCAAGAAGTCTATTATTTCACGAAAAAAAATACTAGCTTTTTTAAGAACAATTAGTATAATTCCCAGTGTAATACCTCTAATAGGTGCTGTCAGCATGTATGATAGACCAAGAAGTTTAGCGCAAACTAGTAGCAAAAGTAGTATAAATAAAATTACATATTCTTATAATTTTTTACGGAAAAAACAATTTTATATTCTGTTTTTGAACGCTCATTTTGAGAACATATTAAAGTTAATTATAGTATTAATAGCAAATTAGGTTTTAGTAATGTGTTGATAAATAGAATGTTTAAATATGTTGAAATTGATTCAAATTTTAACGAAAAAAATATCTTCTTGGGTTAAAAGAACAAATATATGATAATTGAGAGACTATTAATTGTGTTTGAAATAATAGTGATAAGTTGTCTCCTATTAAAATAGAATTTTCAATTGCAAAACGAATGAATTCAGATTTATTTGACTTGACTTCCATAACATATTTTATGTTTCAAACTATATTTCTGCTACAATAAAATCTAATTAACCAGTTTTTATTGTTAGGTTATTAAAAATAAGAGTACTAAGAATTTTAATGTATTCTTATTTTTTATTTATTATTAATTATGTTTTATTTAAATTATTTTCGTTATAATTAACATAACAATAAAATTATTATAGGCTAAGGTGAAATTATTTAAAAAAGATAAAAAATATTATTGATTTAGAAAATTTTATTACTTTAAGTATTATTTGATTTATAAATTGTTAATGTATGTGTTAAAAGTCCTAAATTTATAATTTAGGTAAAAATATTTTTTAAGAAAGGGGGTCTTGGAATGGCAAAAATAATAACTAAATTTAAGGGAAATAATAAAGAGTTTAGGGGACGAAAAAAAGAAATTGGTTTTTTAAAAACTGATGAGATTAAACAAATTTCCCAGTTTTCTCAAAATGAAATTTTAGAACATTTTGAACTTAAAAATTTTGGTTTAACTTATGATGAAGCAAAAGAAATGGGTAAAAAATATGGTGATAATTCGCAAGAAAAAATCAAATTTCATTGATTTAAACATTTTTTAAAAGTATTGTTAAATCCTTTTAATATTGTTTTGGCTTTAATTGCGACCTATAATATAATTAGTTATTTTACTTTAGGTGGTGGTATTTTTGAAGTTATTGGAGTTATTATTATTGCTATTATGATTATTATTAGTACTACAATTGCATATGTTCAAGATATCCGCATTTTTTTCGTGACAAAAAAACTAACAGATTTAGTTAGTAACACAATTACAGTAATTCGATTAGAAGATGATGAAAAAGTTTCTGAAGTATCAGTTAAAAATAATACTAGTTTAATTCGAGAAGCAAAAGAATTAGAAATTCATGAATTAGTACCGGGTGATTTAATTTATTTATCAAGCGGGGATATGGTTCCTGCTGATGTTCGAATATTATGAAGTAATGAACTTTTTATTAATCAATCCAGTTTAACCGGTGAATCGTTACCTGTGGAAAAACACGCTAGTTATAACCGTCATAAAGCAAGTTTACTAGAGTTAGAAAATATTTGTTATATGGGAACAAGTGTTGTTTCAGGTAGTGCAATTGCAATTGTTATTGGTGTGGGAACAGAAAAATATTATACGACAATTTCAAAAACATTACAAGTTAAACCACCAGAAAATAGTTTTAATCGTGGAATTAAAAGAACGAACTGATTACTATTATCATTTATGTTTGTAATGGTTCCCATTGTTTTTATTATCAATGGAATTACAAAAAATGATTGGTTATCTGCTTTATTATTCGCTATTTCAGTTGCTGTTGGTTTAACTCCAGAAATGTTACCAATGATTGTGACTTCTAATCTTGCCCGTGGTGCCAGTCTAATGAGTAAAGCCAAAGTAGTTGTTAAAAAATTAGAAGCAATTCAAAATTTAGGGGCAATTGATGTTTTATGTACAGATAAAACAGGAACTTTAACAAATGATAAAATTGAATTGGTTGATTATCAGTTATTAGATAATAAAAAAAATGATCGTTTATTAACATATTTATATTTAAATAGTTATTTTCAAACGGGATTAAAAAATCCTTTAGATAAAGCAATTATTCATTATATTGATAATCATCATTTATCTATTTTTAAGGATGATTATCAAAAAATTGATGAAATCCCCTTTGATTTTAATCGGCGCAAATTAACGGTTGTTGTTTCGGGCAAAGAAAAACATCATACTTTAATCTCTAAAGGGGCAATTGAAGAAATTATTAAAAATTGTACAAGAATTGAATATAAAGGAAAAGTTGAAAAGATAACAGAAGAGCATTTACGAATGATTTCTGCAACAGCAGAACGAATGAATAGTGAAGGATTAAGAGTTATTGGATTAGCATATAACCATGGTCATGATGCCGATACTTATTATTCAACAAAAGATGAAAAAAATTTAATTTTTTATGGTTTTGTTTCTTTTCTTGATAAACCAAAACCTTCTGCAGCAAAAATGATTCAATTATTGCAAAAAAATGGAGTACAATTAAAAATTTTAACGGGTGATAATGAACAAGTCACAAGAGCAATTTGTGATCGAGTTCATTTAAAAATTCGTGGTGTTATAACTGGCGATTATATTGAAAAATTAAGTGAATTTGAACTCCGTGATGTTGTTGAACAAAATAATATTTTTGTTAAATTAAATCCATTACAAAAAGCAAAAATTATTACATCTTTAAAAAAAAATCAACATGTTGTTGGTTTCATGGGTGATGGAATTAATGATGCACCTGTTTTACGCCAAAGTGATGTTGCAATATCTGTTGATAATGCAACTGATATTGCAAAAGAAGCATCAGATATTATTTTATTAGAAAAGTCCTTATTAGTTATGGAAAAGGGAATTATTCAGGGACGACAAATTTTTGGAAATATTTTAAAATATATTAAGATTACAATAGCTTCTAACTTTGGAAATGTTCTGAGTATTTTAATTGCTTCATCATGATTACCATTTCAACCAATGATGCCAATTCAAATTCTATTTCAAAATTTATTATATGATATATCCCAATTAGCAGTATTATTTGATAGAGTTGATGTAGAATTTTTATCAAAACCACAAACTTGAACAACAAAGGATATTTTACCGTTTGTTTTTGTTAATGGACCTGTCTCCTCAATTTTTGATATTTTAACTTTTGTTGTTATGGGCTATTATTTTGGGGTTATTGCCAGTCCACAACACATCACATCTGAACAAATTGCTTTATTTCAAACAGGTTGATTTGTTGAAGGATTAGTGACCCAAACCTTAATTGTTCAAATGTATCGAACAAGAAAAATTCCATTCTTTCAATCAATGCCATCATGGCAATTATTGGTATCCAGCATTGTCGTCATTTTGATTGGAATGACATTACCATTTATATTATTAGGACCAAAACTAAGTTTAGTGCCATTACCCGCAATGTATTTTGCTTTCTTTGCTGCATTAGTGATTGGATATTGTTTAATGAGTCAAGGAGTCAAATATTTATATATTAAAATTTTTAAGCGATGATTATAGATTTACTTTTAGTAAATCTATTTTTAATGTGCAAATTGTAAATGCAAGTACAACAAATCTATTAATTAAATGATGGCATATTTTATATAAAAATATTGTAGAAACCACATAAATTTTGTGCTTTTGTGTTATTTACATTTTTATAAACAAATTTTATTAGTATTTTAAATAAGGGGTTGAAATTATGAAAACAAAGCAATATTTTATTTTACGGTCGCTAGTGAAAAAGTATGGCAAAGATATTGTTATTAATACTGTCAATAAGATTGCAAAAGATATTGAAATTAAAAAGTAAAAGAATAATTTATTCCGCTTAATTTATTAGAAGAATAATTTATTTAATAATTTTTTTAAGTGGGGCAAAGCGACAACGAGCGGAGCAAGTTTGCAAATTTCAATTTTTTAATTTATGAAAGGAGTTATATATACCATTATGATTAACATGAATATTTATTATTTTGATTTTGTTAGGTATTTTTGCATTAATTGTTTTATCAATTTATCAAAAAATTCGGGTAGTAAGAAAAAGGTTGAGGTTTTGGTATAAAAAGTATTTTTTTACTATTATTGATGAATTTAAATCACTAATAAATCAGGATTTTTAAAAATTTATCCAATTATTTTATTTATATTTTTTATAAAACCTCAACTTTTGTAATGCTATCAAAATTCGTCAAATTCAAGGTAATAAAAAAGAAAAAAAAGAAATTAAAAATAAGGAGGATATAAAATAATGAATTTATTAACTGAAACAGTTACAAAAATCGGCTTTGGTGATGGAATGAATTCCGTTTGAACTGGTTTAGGTAATGCAATGGATAAAGTAAAAGACGCTGTATGTGGTATTTTACCACAATTAATGACATTTTTAGGTGATGCGTGAATTATTTTAATTCCATTTGGATTATTAGACTTCTTGCGATACCTGGTTTTATTATTAAAATATTATTATAAAATATAATTTATGAGGATATTAAATTATGAAATTTGATGAATTTAAAAATATTAATGATAAAGAATGATTAAGATTAACAGGAATAAAACAAGATATTTTTAATAAAATGTTAGATATTTTACAAGTAGCTGAAATAGAAAAATTTAAAAAAGGTGGCAAAACTAATAAATTATCACTATAAAATCGGCTACTGATGAATTTATCGTGTTGACGAGAATATCGAACTTATTTTCATCTTGGAAAAAATTTCGGAATTAGTGAAGCTAATTGTTATCGCAATATCAAGTGAATTGAAAATATTTTAATTAAACACCCTGATTTTCAGCAAGTTGCTGGTAAAAAAGCGCTAATAAATGATTATTTTAATTATAAAACTATTATTATTGATGCTACCGAAACCCCAATCCAACGCCCAAAAAAAGACAAAAACAATCTTATTCTGGTAAAAAGAAAAAACACACTATTAAAATACAAGTAATTATCGAACAAGAAACCAAAAAAATTATTGCAACAAGTTTTTCACTTGGTAAAAAACACGATTATGCTTTATTTAAAGAATCAAAAATCGCAATTTTAAAAAATACCAAATTAATAGTTGATAGTGGTTATCAAGGAATACAAAAAATTCACAATAATGTTATAATGCCCACAAAGAAAACTAAGAAAAAACATTTAAATAAAGAACAAAAACAACATAATAGACTAGTTTCAAAAATAAGAATTATTATTGAAAATATTTTTGCTATTCTTAAAAAATTTAAAATTATTACAGAAAAATATAGAAATCGTAGAAAACGATTTAGTTTAAGATTTAATTTAATTGCTTCAATTTATAATTTACAATTATTATAGTTATCATAAAAGATTTATTTAAAATTAACGAATTTGAATAATAAAATAATTTTTCGTTGTGGCAAAATATTAAATTTTTAAATAAAAGACATAATTAATTAAAATTATAATTTTATATTAACCCCTTTTTACAAATATTTGAAATTATTTTAATGGGTTATGCAAGAAGTCTAATAAAAATGTGTAAATTGTAAATGCAAGTGTAGCACTTTATGAACTATAAAATCAAGCTTTTTAAATTTTTAAAGATCTGTTATAAAAATTAAAGCAAAAATATCTTTTATTTTGTGGCTTATTTTCGTTAATTAATTACTAAAATTAAATATTAAGCTTAAAACTAAGATTTTCATTCATATAAAAAGTGCTACACTTCATAATAAAATTTACAAGGAGAAAAATAAATGGAAAAAAATAGAAAAAAATAAATGGAAAAAAATTTTTTGAGAAAAATATGAAAAACATATTAATGAAGGGAAATGCCGATTTTGAGGTGCAAATGGATTATGTAATAGACCGGCAAAAGAAAAATGCGAATGTTTTGTGTGTGAAAGCCCATTTTGCTATATTTTTTATAAAAATTTTATACAACTTCATCCTATAAATACTAAAGATTGTCTTTTTTGCCATTCACACGATGATGTTGATTTTAAGTATTTTGTAAAAATATATTTTGATGAAAAAGGTAATCAAAAATAATGAATTTGGGCGAGCAGTTGATTTTATTAAATTTTTTTGATAAAATAAATTACAAGTTAAAAAAATTTTGAGATTCTTTCAAAAAAATTTGGGAACCTTTATAAAATTCTTCGCTTAACGCTTAGAATTTTTCCCAAGTATTTTGAAAGGCGCGGCAAAAGCTTTTTTAAACCTTAAGTTATTTTTCGCAAAACTTATGAAAATCACCGCGAGCCCAGATTTAGTAAAATATAATCACAATAATAATCATATCAAATAATCTCCTTTCTAAAATAGATTTAAAAATACTTGACTTGCATATATATAATGTCGATATATCTTGATAAAAATTTTCAAGATAAGAAAGAAAATTATATAAAATGAAAAAAATTTTAAGTTTATTAAGTTTATTAACAATTAGCGGAACTGTCATACCAAAAACAATTGCCGCTAGTCCTTATCAAAAAGAAAAAAATTAAATTGTTTAAAAAGAGATAATAAATTATCAGAAAAAAACTAGATGTTAATAAAGTTATTCAACAAACTAATTATTGATGCGGACCCGCTGTTGGTGAAATGATTTTAAGATATTTTGGATTAGAACAAGAAAATAATAGCAATAATTTATTAAACCAAGAAAATTTAAGTTTTAGAATGGGAACAAATCGTGTAAAATGAACAAATCCTATTGGTTTTACAAATGCTATTAATAACTGAATAGTAAATAGACTCAATAGCATATTATATTCTAATATATCATTAAGACAATTAGTGAATGTTAATTTTGGTGAAAGATTTAGAATATTTTTTAATATTATTAGAAATAGTTTATCAAATAATATGCCTGTAGCAATAGGTAATTATGGTAGAGATTTAAATCCACAAAATTCTAATATTGGATTACAAAGACACTTTTTACTTTTTACTGGCTACAGTAGAGGAAACGAGTATAATCCTCAAAATGTTATTTATCATTATATAGGTCCATTAGATGAACAATCTTATTCTGTTACTGCAAATTATTTTTTTGATAGTGGTAATTTATATACTATGAATGCATGAATTATAGCTAATATAGATCAAAACTTGCTTTCACAAAACAATTTAGTAGGCGAATATTATGATTAAATGGAATTAGAAACTAATTTTGATCCTACTGTTTTAGGAGAAAGTTGCCCCATTATTTTTAATCCTCATTTAAATATTGGCAGTTTTGGTAAAAAAATAAATACTATTGTTGATTATAAATATAGATGTTATTTATCAAAAAATAAAAAAACTATATTTGAAAAAATAAAAAATTCTAATATTAAAGAAAAAATAACTGTAATAAAAGTTTTAGATAAAAATAACCAAGGAGGTAATTTAAAATCGGGAACAATATATGTAGGAACCGATAATGGTGTTTATTTAATTTATCATGACGGCAAATGTAATAAATTTGATAATTTAAATTTTTCAATAACTATTATTAAATTAGACGGTAGTGGTATTGCATATGTGACAAATAATCAAGAAAAAGTTTATCATTTAAATTTAGTTGGTTGATGTTCTGAAAAATTAGAAGGAATAGAAAGTTCTGATTTAGAAAAAGAATTGAAATTATATTATGATAATAATAAACTAGAAAAATTTGTTGAAAATAATTGATATAATAACCCAAACAATAAATTAGTTTTTAAGACGTTTAATGTTTTAAAAAGTGATCCAACTGATGATTATAAAAAATAGAATTTTTAGGTATTGATAAAAATTTTAAATTAACAAGAACCAGTTGGGGAAAATATTATGATTACTTTTATAATAAAAAACTTAGTGATTTTAACTGTCAAAATAACACTAATATAATTACAAATTTAGGTGAAATAAAAAATAATTGAAACGATGATGATAAATTATATTGATCACGTCTTCAAGATTGTAAATAAAAATGAGGTGTTGCTTCAATCTATGGTGCACAAAGTTTTGGTTTAAATTATTATAGAGAACATAGAAATTGTAATTTTTATTTACAATTTCTAATTAGACAATATGCAACTTGTTGAGGTTTTAGTATCGGCGGAGCCCAATTTATGGGTATTGGTAGGGGTATTAGATTATATAATAGACTTCTTGCATAACGTAATCTAATTATTTTAAAATTACTATAAAATATTTTTAAATTAAAATAGAAATTATAGGAGATTAAAATTATGAAATTTGATAAATTTAATTTTATTAATGATAAAGAATTGTTGCGATTAACCGGAGCAAAAAAAAGCTACTTTTAATAAAATGTTAAATATTTTTACAAGTAGCTGAAATAGAAAAATTTAAAAAAGGTGGCAAAACTAATAAATTATCACTATAAAATCGGCTACTGGTGGCTTTATCGTATTGACGAGAATATCGGACTTATTTTCATCTTGCTAAAAGTTTTGACATTAGTGAATCTAGTTGTTATCGCAATATCAAGTGAATTGAAGATATTTTAATAGACTTCTTGCATAACCCATTAAAATAATTTCAAATATTTGTAAAAAGGGGTTAATATAAAATTATAATTTTAATTAATTATGTCTTTTATTTAAAAATTTAATATTTTGCCACAACGAAAAATTATTTTATTATTCAAATTCGTTAATTTTAAATAAATCTTTTATGATAACTATAATAATTGTAAATTATAAATTGAAGCAATTAAATTAAATCTTAAACTAAATCGTTTTCTACGATTTCTATATTTTTCTGTAATAATTTTAAATTTTTTAAGAATAGCAAAAATATTTTCAATAATAATTCTTATTTTTGAAACTAGTCTATTATGTTGTTTTTGTTCTTTATTTAAATGTTTTTTCTTAGTTTTCTTTGTGGGCATTATAACATTATTGTGAATTTTTTGTATTCCTTGATAACCACTATCAACTATTAATTTGGTATTTTTTAAAATTGCGATTTTTGATTCTTTAAATAAAGCATAATCGTGTTTTTTACCAAGTGAAAAACTTGTTGCAATAATTTTTTTGGTTTCTTGTTCGATAATTACTTGTGTTTTAATAGTGTGTTTTTTCTTTTTACCAGAATAAGATTGTTTTTGTCTTTTTTTGGGCGTTGGATTGGGGTTTCGGTAGCATCAATAATAATAGTTTTATCATTAAAATAATCATTTATTAGCGCTTTTTTACCAGCAACTTGCTGAAAATCAGGGTGTTTAATTAAAATATCTTCAATTCACTTGATATTGCGATAACAATTAGCTTCACTAATTCCGAAATTTTTTCCAAGATGAAAATAAGTCCGATATTCTCGTCAATACGATAAAGTCATCAATAATCGATTTTCTAGTGATAATTTATTAGCTTTGCCACCTTTTTTAAATTTTTCTATTTCAGCTACTTGTAAAATATCTAACATTTTATTAAAAATATCTTGTTTTATTCCTGTTAATCTTAATCATTCTTTATCATTAATATTTTTAAATTCATCAAATTTCATAATTTAATATCCTCATAAATTATATTTTATAATAATATTTTAATAATAAAACCAGGTATCGCAAGAAGTCTAATTAAACACTCTGATTTTCAAAAACTCGCTGGTAAAAAATCACTAATAAATGATTGTTTTAATGATAAAACTATTATTATTGATGTTACCGAAGCCCCAATCCAACGCCCAAAAAAAATACAAAAACAATCTTATTCTGGTAAAAAGAAAAAAACACCATTAAAACACAAGTAATTATCGAACAAGAAACCAAAAAAAATTATTGCAACAAGTTTTTCGCTTGGAAAAAAAGATGATTATGCTTTATTTAAAGAATCAAAAATCTCAATTTTAAAAAATACCAAATTAATAATGGATTAGAATATCAAGGAATTCAAAAAATTCACAATAATGTTCTAATACCCACAAAAAAAACAAAAAAAACCTTTAAATAAAGTACAAAAACAACGTAATAGAATAGTTTCAAAAATGAAAATTATTATTGAAAATATTTTTGCTATTCTTAAAAAATTTAAAATTATTACAGAAAAATATCGTAATCGAAGAAAACGATTTAGTTTAAGATTTAATTTAATTGCTTCAATTTATAATTTGCAGTTAGCATAGAAGATTTATTTAAAATTAAAGAATTTAAATAATAAATTCATTTTTTGTTGTGGCAAAATATTAAATTTTTAAATAAAAAACATAATTAATTAAAATCATATTTTTCTATTAGTGTCTTTTTACAAATATTTGCAATTTTTTAATAGGTTATGCAAGAAGTCTAATGATTAATTATGAAAAGATTATTAAGTTTTTTAAAAACAATCACTTTAATTGGAACAAGTACAACAAGTTTAGTTGCTTGTAATACAGCGCCACAATACACCAAAGAACAATCAAAAGAAAAAAAGAAAAGAATAATATAAAAATAAAAGATGATATTTTAGAATGAATATCCCCACAAGAAAAGCCATTTAATGAGAAAGATAATAAATATTATTTTGTTGTTTGGAGTAGTGTTACAAGTAGTAACTGAAGAATTATTAAATTTTTGAATGATACAAATAATAAAAAAGAATTATATAATTATGGTAGATATAAACTTATTTTTAAAGAATATAGCCCTTTTTATGATTTTAAATTATTAATTAGAGGTGAACGAGGTGATGCAGATCATACTTCAAAAAAAGATGATGGCACACATTTTAAAGCAGTTTATCGTTGAAATAATGATAGCGAACCAAATATAGATTTTGAAAATAAAATAAAAAGTTATTTAGATTTATAAATATAAATAACTTTTTATATTTCTAATGTAATTAATGATAATTTTTAATTATTTTTATTAAATAATTGTAAATTATCAATATTAATTTGTTCTTTTGTGCGTGGATAAGAAAATATTATACTGTTTGATTGTTTTAAAAAATCAACAACCACTTTATTTGAATAAGATTTTTCATCTTCAATACCATTTTTATATAAATATCATTCATTATCTTCGATTAATTGTAAATATGTATTTCTGTCTTTTCCGCTGACTTTAGTTACTATAGGGTAATTTTTGATTAATTATAAGTTAATATCTTTTCCTTCAATAATTTTTTCATTTGGTTTTTCAATAAAAATTATAATATTATAATTCCCATAACCCCATATTCCAGATATTTCAATTTGATTTAAATTATATAATTTTTCGTGTTTTAGAAAAGTTATTTTAATATTATCTTTAACTAAATTTTTAATTGTATTTGTTCAAATCGCTTTAGAATAAATTAATCTATATCATTGTGAAAAATAGTTTAAATATTCTTCTATTTTGTCATTAGAAACAATTAAATTGGTTAAATATTTGTCATATTCACCATTTAATAATTTAATTTCAGCAGGAATAAGTGAAGTAATGTTGTTTTTTTCTAATTAATTTGTTATTGATAATCAATTAAAATAATTTGCTTCCAATTGATAAGCAGAATTTTCTGAAATATCATTGTTTTTAAGAGTTAATTTAATTTCATTATTATCATTGCTTTTGATATTATTTTGTTGGGCGTCCTGTACGATTTTATTTTATAAAAGATACTATTTTTTTGTTTATTTAATTGTAAAAGTCATGGAGCTTTTTTAATAATTCATACCTAACTTTCTAATAGTTTAAATCTTTTTCCCAAATGGTTCTTTTGGGCCTTTTGGTGTATTTAAAATTCCTTTTTTAAAATTTATTTGTTATGAATTAATTGTTTTTATATTTACTTTATATTTTTTTGAAATATAAGCAAGCGGTATTTGTTCAATTTGTTTTACTGGATTTTTTCTAAATTCTGCAGTATATGTTTTAAATTTTTGGCCTTTTTTGCCATATAAAAATGCACCTCCTCTAAAAGTTTAGTAAAGTTCTTTTTTAATTTTACTTACTTTTTGGGGCGCAGTCTATTGTATATTTTTTTTATTTTAATAAAATAAATTAAAAATGTTATTTAATAACATTTTTAAAACCACGGCTCAAATGGTAAGTCAAGGCCAAATCAACCATTGATTAAGTCATGAAATGCTTCTATATTAAAATACAACATTAAAATTGTTATAACTGCTAAAAATAAAATTACTAGCACAACAATTAAAACTATTGCTCAGGCTGGTAATTTTCGCTTGCTTGTTTGTTCATCATATTGAAATGGCATTTTTGTTGCATCAATTTTACCCAAAACATTACTATTATTAAAACCATCTGATGGGGCAAAATCAGGTGATGAACTAAAGCTTGGCGTTGAATTAAAATCTGGTGTTGGTCCAAAATTTGAATTTCCTTGGCTAAAATCATTTTGACCAGAAAAATTAGCACTACCAAAGTCATTTGTTTGATTAAAATCATGGTTTGTCCCAAAAGGAGCCCCCTCATTAAACGTATCATCAAAATTATCATCAAAATCGTTATTGATCCCCTGTTGTTGTTTCGTCAAATCTGGATTCATAATTGCGTAATGACGACCCGAATCTTGCGAATACTGTCTTTTATTAAAATTATAATCTTGACCAGCAAATTGTTGTTCTACTTCTGGTCCTGCCATCGGAGGATAAGTTAACATTCCGGGATATTGTGACATTTGCGGATAACCCATCATCATTGGAAATTGTGGCGTCATTGGATAAGGAAGCATTTGCGGATAACCCGTCATCGGATTATATATCCCCATTCCCATCGCATTCATTGGATTAGGCATAATAGGCATAACAAATGGCTGATAAATAATTGGCTGATAAATTGGTTTATTATGTTGCGGTTTAACTTCTGTTCCATTAATTCCCAAAGCTTTTGAAATGTAAGAAGAATTAAAAGGTGGATTAGTTTTTATTTTAAAATCGTTTGGATTACCAGGAAGTCTAATTGGTTTTGTTAGTTGTGTTACTGGTTCATTTTGGTTTAATAAATTATCATTGCCAAAACTATTGTTATTTTCAAACGAATTAAAATGATTTTCATTTCCACCACTAAATTTTTGATCATTATTATTCATGCTATACCCCTCCATATTAATATGCCGACTTTTTTTTATATATAAATTATATCACATATTTAAGTAAAATTAAAATAAAATATTGTCATAATTATTAGAAAGATATAGAACTATTTACCATTTTATTTAAGTTTAATACCTTGTTTGTTTTTTTTACTTTGCAAATATTCTTGATCTTTTTCATCAACTTCATTAAAAATATGATAACTATGTTTGTATCAAAATAAATATAAAATAATACCTACAATGATAGCTGAAATTAAATCATTTAACCCTAATAATATAAAATAATAAATATTACTTTGGCCTGTGCCATCCTATAATCCATGTACTAAGAAATATCCACATAACATTAAAATTGGCAACACAAGAAAAGCACGAAATGAAGAGCATAATGCTGCTTTTCGTGCGTTATTCATCCCTTGAAAATAATGAACCTGTTAAAAATGAAGATGGTAGAACAAGGATGGCTCATTAACATTAAAACTGCTGTTCACCGATATTCATCAACTAAAACAGCAGGAAAAGCAAAAACCATTAACAATTGGGGCCAAAGAGCAATAAATAATAATAAAGTAAAAAGTAGTCAACCACTAATATAATTTCTAATCCATATCAACAAGTTTTATAAATTCGTAAATATTTTTTTTACTCCATAATTATAACCAATAATTGTTTTCGCCCCTTGTACAATCCCTAATGCAATTGCAGTAAAGAAAGCAATTCAAGGACTTATAGCACTATTAAATAATTGGAAGGATGCTAATAAATTATTAATAAAAGATGAAAAAACTAATCGAAAAATTTCTTTAATTGTTGTTTTATATAAAATAGACTTCTTGCATAACCCATTAAAATAATTTCAAATATTTGTAAAAAGGGGTTAATATAAAATTATAATTTTAATTAATTATGTCTTTTATTTAAAAATTTAATATTTTTCCACAACGAAAAATTATTTTATTATTCAAATTCGTTAATTTTAAATAAATCTTTTATGATAACTATAATAATTGTAAATTATAAATTGAAGCAATTAAATTAAATCTTAAACTAAATCGTTTTCTACGATTACGATATTTTTCTGTAATAATTTTAAATTTTTTAAGAATAGCAAAAATATTTTCAATAATAATTCTCATTTTTGAAACTAGTCTATTATGTTGTTTTTGTACTTTATTTAAAGGGTTTTTCTTTGTTTTTTTTGTAGGTATTAGAACATTATTGTGAATTTTTTGAATTCCTTGATAACCACTATCAACTATTAATTTGGTGTTTTTTAAAATTGCGATTTTTGATTCTTTAAATAAAGCATAATCGTGTTTTTTACCAAGTGAAAAACTTGTTGCAATAATTTTTTTGGTTTCTTGTTCGATAATTACTTGTGTTTTAATAGTGTGTTTTTTCTTTTTACCATAATAAGATTGTTTTTGTCTTTTTTTGGGCGTTGGATTGGGGTTTCGGTAGCATCAATAATAATAGTTTTATCATTAAAATAATCATTTATTAGTGCTTTTTTACCAGCAACTTGCTGAAAATCAGGGTGTTTAATTAAAATATCTTCAATTCACTTGATATTGCGATAACAATTAGCTTCACTAATTCCGAAATTTTTTCCAAGATGAAAATAAGTTCGATATTCTCGTCAATACGATAAAGTCATCAATAATCGATTTTCTAGTGATAATTTATTAGCTTTGCCACCTTTTTTAAATTTTTCTATTTCAGCTACTTGTAAAATATCTAACATTTTATTAAAAATATCTTGTTTTATTCCTGTTAATCTTAATCATTCTTTATCATTAATATTTTTAAATTCATCAAATTTCATAATTTAATATCCTCATAAATTATATTTTATAATAATATTTTAATAATAAAACCAGGTATCGCAAGAAGTCTAATGAAAAAATTATTAAGTATTATTTGAGCAATTAGTTTAGTAGGAACAAGCGCAGCAAGTTTAGTTAGTTGTAATAAACAATATAGCGAAGATGAATTAAAAAAAGAAAAAGAAAAAAATAATATAACTACAAAAGATGGTATTTTAGAATGAATAAAAAAACAGAAAAAACCTTTTAATGAATTAATAGATAATAAATGATATTACATAATATATAAAGATAACTCTAATAATATAAAAATATCAAAAAGAATAAATAATAATCCAGATGTTAATATTAAATTACCTTGGTCTAACTCATGGATAAAAGTTTATCGTTGAAATGGAGAAGAAAATAAATCTCCTAATTTAGATATTGATAAAGATGGAAATGTAATTGTTAAAGAATAACAAAAAGACATTTTTTTATTTTTTTAGAGTAATTTTAGTAGTTGCATTTGTGGCCATAGATAAATAACCTCAAATATCACCAAACAATGCACTATGATAAATATTAGCACTTAATATTACACTAAATTTAACTTTTAACTTAATACCATCTCTATAAAATAATAATTTACATAATATTTTTACACGAGCAACATTATCACTTTTATAAAATGAATAATTTAAAAGAGCATAACCATCTGTTGTAATATCATTTAAAACTATATAATTGCTAAACTTAAATCATTTTTTGCTACATCTACTACATCATCAGATTTATATTTTTTTGCATAAACATTTAAATTATTAGGCAATGATGTGTTTAAATTAGTTATATAGAAACTATGATAATTTTTTACTACTTGTTGTCAAGTATTTATATCTTGTTTTGAAAAATCATATAATTCATACTTTACATTATGGGTTTTTTCCTTTTCTTCTTGATCATTAATATTTGCATAAATATCTAAATTTACAGTTAATTTGCTTAAATAAATTTCAATAGGATATAAATTTAAATCAGGTTCAGGTTGTGGAAAAGTTTGTGGTCATTCATGCATTACATTATCATCTATAAATTGATCTAAATAACTTAAAGGATATATTGTTAATAAATCACGAACTGAATTAATATATAAACTTGTTGTTTGTAAACTAATTTGATAATCCATAATACTAAATGGTTCAAATTGATCTATATCATCTGTAAACATATAAATTTTGCAAGCAGTTTTACCAATATTATAAAATCCAATAGCATCAATAAGATAAGTATATCCATTAATATCTGTTAAAAATTTTTCACTTAAAGCACTAAATGCTTCAAATTGACCATCTGCTAAATAAACAATAGACTTCTTGCGTAACCTATTAAAAAATTGCAAATATTTGTAAAAAGACATTAATAGAAAAATATAATTTTAATTAATTATGTTTTTTATTTAAAAATTTAATATTTTGCCACAACAAAAAATGAACTTATTATTTAAATTCTTTAATTTTAAATAAATATTCTATTCTAACTGCAAATTATAAATTGAAGCAATTAAATTAAATCTTAAACTAAATCGTTTTCTTCGATTACGATATTTTTCTGTAATAATTTTAAATTTTTTAAGAATAGCAAAAATATTTTCAATAATAATTCTCGTTTTTGAAACTATTCTATTGCGTTGTTTTTGTACTTTATTTAAAGGGTTTTTCTTTGTTTTTTTTGTAGGCATTAGAATATTATTGTGAATTTTTTGAATTCCTTGATAACCACTATCAACTATTAATTTGGTGTTTTTTAAAATTGAGATTTTTGATTCTTTAAATAAAGCATAATCATGTTTTTTTCCAAGCGAAAAACTTGTTGCAATAATTTTTTTGGTTTCTTGTTCGATAATTACTTGTGTTTTAATGGTGTGTTTTTTATTTTTACCATAATAAGATTGTTTTTGTCTTTTTTTGGCGTTGGATTGGGGTTTCGGTAACATCAATAATAATAGTTTTATCATTAAAATAATCATTTATTAGTTATTTTTTACCAGCTATTTGTTGAAAATCAGAGTGTTTAATTAAAATATCTTCAATTCACTTGATATTGCGATAACAACTAGATTAACTAATATCAAAACTTTTAGCAAGATGAAAATAAGTCCGATATTCTCGTCAATACGATAAGGTCATCAGTAGCCGATTTTATAGTGATAATTTATTAGTTTTGCCACCCTTTTTAAATTTTTCTATTTCAGCTACTTGTAAAATATTTAACATTTTATTAAAAGTAGCTTTTTGCTCCGGTTAATCGCAATAATTCTTTATCATTAATAAAATTAAATTTATCAAATTTCATAATTTTAATCTCCTATAATTTCTATTTTAATTTAAAAATATTTTATAGGAATTTTAAAATAATTAGACTAGGTTGTGCAAGAAGTCTATTCTAAATCACCATCATTTTTAGACTTTTTACATTCTTCACATTTAGTATTATGAAAAAATATTTTTGTTAATGTTTTAATAAACCAATAAATTAATATTATTCAAGGAATTAATCTATTTATAATTTTAATTACTTTACCATATTTAGGTATTTTTGTAATACTCCAATTTGCTAAACCAAAAGTAGAGGGCATTAAAGTAATAATAATTTTATCAGTTCAATTATAAACATCTCCATTTAAACCAAATCAATTAGGATTAAATACATTAGGTAAAAATGGCATTAAATCAAAAAATGTAGTTAGTAATAATACTATTGCAGATATAATTGATTTACATTTTTTATCTAATAAATATTTTTGTATTTCAATATGAGTAGATGTTGATAATATATATTTATCAACCGATTTACGATATAATTGTGCTTCTTTTGTAAAATATTTTAAATAATATCATTGAGGTGCTTTGGGTAATTCCATTTGTGTAGGGATTTGTTCAGGTGTAAAAGCTTCTTCTAATTTATCAATAATTTTAGTTTCCATAATTTTAACCTCGCTTTCCGAATTGTTTAATTATTAAAAATAGATTATCTAATGTTTTTATAAAATATTCCATTATATCCATAACAGCATAAGTCATAGCATCAAAACCATCATCAAATAATTTATTATCTTCTAATTTATAAGTATATTTATTCGCAGGCGGTTTTCTTCATTCCATTTTTAACATATCCTTAAATAACTCTGGTTTTAATCTTTGACTAATTTGTAAATAATTCTTATTTAGCAGGATGATTATAGCATCAATTCTATCAGTTCGACATCAAACACCTTTTACTACTGGTTTAAATCTTAATTAATTAGCATCATGGTAATATTGTTGCCTAATATTATTTAATTTATTAATAGAAACTAAACCACCATTTCCATAATCGACATTTATATATAAACCATCTTGTAAATAATCTCATTTTATAGAATCAGTTATAAAAAAAGTGTACTATTTCAAATAAAATATTAGTTGTATCTTTATGTATCATTTCAGCATTACTATGTTTATATTCCATTAATGGTGTCATTTTTTGATAATATCTATCTAATCCCATTAAAATAGCGTGAGTTGCGTGTCCGAGGGGTGAATCAGCATAACCTAAATCTAAACCTGCTTTAAAATTAACTGGTTAAAAATCGTATAATTTACTAAATAAATAATTAGCAAAAATAGATCCATCTAATGCTCCTCGGCACTCCAATTCCTCAGACCTCATATTTTTTAGGTCATTCTGCTTTTAATTCATATAATTTCATTAATTCATCATAATTTAAATTATCTTTATTAATTAAATAATTAGCATAATGATTAATTACTTTTTTATAATATTCTTTTTGACCTGTTTTAGGATCTAATACTGGAACTATTAATTTAGATATTTGTTCTCCTTTACTTTCTAATTCTTTACGATTAAAAGGTAATAATTTGTTTAAATAATCTATATGATCTTGATAAATACTATCAGGGTTAGTACTTGTAATTAATATTAATTTTTTATAATCACGAACTGCTTGCATAATTGCTTCTTTTTCTGATTTACTAAATTCATTTGCTTCTTCAAGTCAAATAATACATAAATCAGCACCATTTGCTCGTGCCGTTCCTTTACCTAATACTTGCGATGAATCACTTTTTCTAGCACCTTGTAATTTAATAAAACTACCATTAGGAAATGTTCAAGTAGGCTTATTAAAACGAGCATTATATTGATAATGACCACCTTTTCATTTTTTAGTAGGATTAAGTATTAACCCAACTTTATCTAATGCATCTTGAATATCTTGTTGAATTTCAGCAGTATCAGCACTATTTAATCTAAAACCATATATTGCTATTTTTTTATCTTTATTTGCTAACACAACACAACTTAATAATGCTATTAATTCATCAATACTATATGTTTTACCTGCCTTACGACTACCTGCTAAATTAATCTCATCAGCAATGTATTCTGTATTTTATAATAAATTAATTATTATCTTATTAAGATAACTATATTCATATAACATTGCCATTATATTTTTCTCCTATCTGTTGTGTTAATTACTGGGGGAGTATAATTTATTTCAGTTTCATTTTCACTACCATAATACTGTGCATATATTTATACACCCCCCCCTTGGTTTCGTTTAAGAGATGTAATTTTATATTATTTTCTTAGTATTCGTATTTTCATTTTAAGTTCATTAAATGCTAATGAATTAATGTCTTTTAAGGCATTATATTCATCTTCTTCTAAATTACAAAAGATTAATAATGTTTCTTTTGTAGCAAGTTTGATATTATTTTCTTTACAATATTCATCAAATTTTGTTAATTTTTGCTTTATTTTTGTTAAATTTGCCATTATTCATCACTTTTTATCTACTTTTGCCATCTTTTTTACCTCTTTTTGTCATCACCATTCTACAAAAAAATATAAAAAAGTAAAATAAATTAAAAAAAGACTTTTTCAAGTCTCTAATTTTAGTAATTTTTAAACAAGAGATTAAGGGTTAGAAAATCTTACTTGTATAAATTACATCATCATTTTATCATCTTTTATTAAATTGTCAATAAAATTTTAATTTTTAGTGTATAAAATAATTCTAAGAAAGGGTTAGATTTTATGAAAAAAGAAAAGAAAAAATATAAACATACAGGTCTTGATGAAAGATATAATTTAAAAGAACATTTGGTAGCAGAAACATTTAAGAAAAAGAATGGTACACCTAATTTATCAAAAATAGCAAAAGTATTGGATAAAAGTCCTAACACAATCAGATTAGAAGTTAATATACTTAAAGAAGAATACGATCCTGAAAAAGCAAACAATGATTATAAAAAGAAAAGAAAAAAATCGATAAAATATACAACAATTACAAAAAAAATAATTAATTTTGTAATAAAAATTTTAAGTAAAAAAATATATTCACCAATGCTAATTATTTATGAATATAAAAAAAAGTATAATGAAAAGTTTCCATTTTTGAATGTGACACTTTACAAATATATTTATCATGGTGTTTTTGATGATGAAAATACTGAAATTAAGAAAAAATTACCATTTAAAGGTAAAAAATTTAAAACAAAAAAGAGAAAAGATGATCGTGGTCAATTAACTAATATTAGATTTATTGAAGAAGCAGAACATGAAAAAGGTACTTTTGGTTGATTTAAAATGGATTGTATTATTGGAAAAGAACATCAATCTGCTTGTTTGACTTTTACAGAAGAAAAGATTTTATATACTATTTGTTTTAAATTAGAACATCATAATTCAGAAGAAGTTAATAAAGCAATTAAAATTATTTTTAAAAATAAACTTTATAAAGAAAACATAAAAGGAATTATAACTGATCAAGGTAAAGAATTTAGTAAATGAAAATAAATTGAAAAAATTAATGGATCTAATGTTTATTTTTGTGATGCTGGAACTCCTACAAAAAAACCCAAAGTCGAAAGAATGAATAGAGATATTAGAGAATATCTTATTAAGGGAGCAGATTTTAACAATATTACTCAAAAAGAAATTAATAAAGTTATGAAAATTATTAATGAAAAACCACGACCGAGTTTAGGTTGATTGTCCTACAAAGAGGTATTTTTAAAAAATATTTAATAGTTTAATTATTAATTTTAGATTTTTAACAAAAATCATTTTTCGTGGCGCTGAAATAACCAGACAATTTTAAAAAATTATTTTTTTTTGAAAAAATAGTTGCAATTTTTGATAAAAGAGATACTATTGGATTAATAAGGGTTAAAAATCCTGCTTGCATCTTTACTTTACATTCCTATAAAATATTTTTAAATTAAAATAGAAATTATAGGAGATTAAAATTATGAAATTTGATAAATTTAATTTTATTAATGATAAAGAATTATTGCGATTAACCGGAGCAAAAAGCTACTTTTAATAAAATGTTAAATATTTTACAAGTAGCTGAAATATAAAAATTTAAAAAAGGTGGCAAAACTAATAAATTATCACTAGAAAATCGGCTACTGATGACTTTATCGTATTGACGAGAATATCGGACTTATTTTCATCTTGCTAAAAGTTTTGATATTAGTGAATCTAGTTGTTATCGCAATATCAAGTGAATTGAAGATATTTTAATTAAACACTCTGATTTTCAACAACTAGCTGGTCAAAAATCACTAATAAATGATTATTTTAATGATAAAACTATTATTATTGATGTTACCGAAACCCCAATCCAACGCCCAAAAAAAGACAAAAAAAATCTTATTCTGCTAAAAAGAAAAAACACACCATTAAAACACAAGTTATTATCGAACAAGAAACCAAAAAAATTATTGCAACAAGTTTTTCGCTTGGAAAAAAACATGATTATGCTTTATTTAAAGAATCAAAAATCTCAATTTTAAAAAATACCAAATTAATAGTTGATATTGGTTATCAAGGAATTCAAAAAATTCACAATAATGTTCTAATGCCTACCAAAAAAACAAAGAAAAACCCTTTAAATAAAGTACAAAAACAACGTAATAGAATAGTTTCAAAAATGAGAATTATTATTGAAAATATTTTTGCTATTCTTAAAAAATTTAAAATTATTACAGAAAAATATCGTAATTGAAGAAAACGATTTATTTTAAGATTTAATTTAATTGCTTCAATTTATAATTTGCAGTTAGCATAGAAGATTTATTTAAAATTAAAGAATTTAAATAATAAATTCATTTTTTGTTGTGGAAAAATATTAAATTTTTAAATAAAAAACATAATTAATTAAAATTATATTTTTCTATTAGTGTCTTTTTACAAATATTTGCAATTTTTTAATAGGTTGCGCAAGAAGTCTAATGTTTCTTTTAACTGAGAATATGAAATAAAAAACCTTTTTAGATTATTATTAAATATATAAAGTTAGGAGAAACATTTTTAATATGATCGAATTGGTAAAACTAAAGGGCCGAAAGACAATGATATTGAATTTAAAACTAAAATTATTAACGAATATTACGAATATAATAAATCAATATCTTTAATATCTAAAGAATATGAAATAAGTACTGCAACTATTTCTAGGTGAATTAATTTTTTCAATAAAGATAAAAAATTTGATAAACGAACATATATTAAAAAATGCCAATTTTTAATAATCCGCATGATGAAACTATATATTTATTAAAAAAAGAAAATGAACAAATAAAAGCAGAAAATAATATTTTAAAAAAGATTGAATCTCTTCCAAAAACAAAAACAAAGATGAATATTAGAAAAAAAATTGATTTTATTAAAAACGAATTAAATAACAACTCAATCTTACCATTAAGATGATTTTTAAAAATATTATGCATTTCATATGATACATGAAATAAATATAAAAATATTCATTAAAAATATGAATGAAAAATTGATTACAATATATTAGAAATAATTAAAATAATTTGAAAAAACAATAAAAATAAAGGTCATCGACAAATAAAACTTAATTTGGAAGAACAAAAAATAAAAATATCAGCAAGTACTGTATATCGTTATATGAAGATATTACAAATATGTTCTGAATTTAGAATTAAACATAAAAAAAGAATTAAACATTTTAATAATATGTTATATGAACATAAAAAAACCCTATTTACTTAAAAGTAATTTTCATTCTAATCAAATGAATCAAAAATGATCAATTGATATTACAATAATTAAAATATATTCAGAATTAGCATATTTATTTGCTATTAAAGACTTATTTAGTAATGCAATTGTTGGATACTTACTAACAGTACGGCTAACAGCAAATTGAGTAATTAATTGTTTAAAACAAAGCTTAATTAATCGAAAAATTAAACCTGGTCAGCTAATAATTAATTCTGATCAAGGCATTCATTTTACTTCACATGCATATTTTGATTTATTAAGAGATTATGGAGTAACCATAAGTATGTCTCGACGTGGAAATTGTTTAGACAATTCACCTATTGAAAATTGGTTTTCAATTTTAAAAACAGAAAATAAAAATATAACAAAATACAAAAATTTTAATGAGCTAAAAAATATGATAGATAATTATATTGTTGAGTATAATAATTATAGAAGGGTTTTAAAATTAAAAATGCCTCCAATTCAATTTGAATTAAAAAGCATTTTAAATTAAAAAAATAATTCTCAGTTATTTGAAACTGTGCAACTTAATGTTTTTTGTTAATGTTATTTTTTTTAAAAGAAGAAACAAAAGTCTTTTTTTTGTATAATTATCTTGTAGTTTTTAAAATTACAAAATATATTATGAAATTAATGAAATAGGAGGGGGTTATGACTAATAATGAAATAGTCGAAGCAACGCAATGAAAAATCGGATTTAAATAAAAAGATAGTTCATTTTTTTCATTAAAAATGTTTCGTTATACTTTAATTAAGATGTTAAAGGCACCATCAACATGAGTGATGTTTGTTTTAACATTACTAGTAGGAATAATTATGGTTTTATGATTAGCTTTAGAAACGAGAGATGTTGATAGTGGAAACTATATTGATGCTGCTAAAACATTATTTACTATTTATTCATGGATTTGATATATGTTATACTTTGGGTTAACATCAATGTTTATTGGTTTTAAAGCGGCACAGTTAATTCGTGATGAAATTGATGATGGAACATTATTAATTTTTTAATCAATTCCAATCTCACGAACAAGAATGATTATTAAAAAATAATTTTCTTTACATTTATTATGCTTAATTTATTCAATAATTATTTTATTATTACCACCAATTTTATCATTCGGAATGGGGCCAAAAGGAATAACATTTGGAAAAGTAATTTTAAGCAAAGTTAACTTTATGATTTTATCAATTTTTATTTTACAATTATTTTTAACCACAATTAGTATTTTAATTTAATTAGTATTAAATGCAAAAGGTGTTATCGATATTTTATTTACAATTGGTTTTTTAACAGTAATTGAGGCGATGATTCCGTTTGTTTATAATGCAAGTAAAAGTGGTGGCCGAGCATCAGAATATTTGATTAACATTGCGGATTTAAAAAAGAATCCTGTTAAATTTAAAGATTCTGATCTTAAAAAAAACATATGATGATTTATTAAATCCAACTGATTGACCATTATGAAGTGTATCTGACAATAAACTTAGTATATAATTTTCTTATAATTAATAGTAAAAATATGGAAGCTTTTGATGCGACTTCATTAGCACAGAATATTTATTTAGTGGTTACTAAATTACCTGTTAATGGAAAAAAATTTCTTGAAATGATGTTGTTACAGAAGTTAAAAAAAACACAAAATGATTATCCAATATTAGAAAAATTAATTAATACTAATGTACTATAATTTGATTTTTATAAGTCAAATAAATTTAATTTTGTTAAACCTACAATCGGTAATGAAGCTACATTTACAAATAATAGTGATAAAGGAATTAATATTTTATCAAATTTTTATAATGATGTAAGTTTACAACAATTAATTGCCCTTTCAAGAACAAAAACATCATCTGATACTAAAATTAATTTAAATGTGTTAGATGAAACAAAATTAAAAAGTAAAACAACAAAAAATATTTATCAAATTATTAAAACAATGTATGATAAATCAATTTTTTCACCAACAATTTTTGGTTATCCAAAAAAACAGTTATCTTTCAGAAGGAATCCTTGCAACAAGTAGAATTGCATCGCTTGTTTTTAACAAATTGTCGAAAACTAGTCAAAATAAATTTAATAATTTTTCTTGAGATTTTCGTGAATTTTTAGATCGTAATTTATATAGTAGACTTCTTGCGATACCTGGTTTTATTATTAAAATATTATTATAAAATATAATTTATGAGGATATTAAATTATGAAATTTGATGAATTTAAAAATATTAATGATAAAGAATGATTAAGATTAACAGGAATAAAACAAGATATTTTTAATAAAATGTTAGATATTTTACAAGTAGCTGAAATAGAAAAATTTAAAAAAGGTGGCAAAGCTAATAAATTATCACTAGAAAATCGATTATTGATGACTTTATCGTATTGACGAGAATATCGAACTTATTTTCATCTTGGAAAAAATTTCGGAATTAGTGAAGCTAATTGTTATCGCAATATCAAGTGAATTGAAGATATTTTAATTAAACACCCTGATTTTCAGCAAGTTGCTGGTAAAAAAGCACTAATAAATGATTATTTTAATGATAAAACTATTATTATTGATGCTACCGAAACCCCAATCCAACGCCCAAAAAAAGACAAAAACAATCTTATTCTGGTAAAAAGAAAAAACACACTATTAAAACACAAGTAATTATCGAACAAGAAACCAAAAAAATTATTGCAACAAGTTTTTCACTTGGTAAAAAACACGATTATGCTTTATTTAAAGAATCAAAAATCGCAATTTTAAAAAATACCAAATTAATAGTTGATAGTGGTTATCAAGGAATACAAAAAATTCACAATAATGTTATAATGCCCACAAAGAAAACTAAGAAAAAACATTTAAATAAAGAACAAAAACAACATAATAGACTAGTTTCAAAAATAAGAATTATTATTGAAAATATTTTTGCTATTCTTAAAAAATTTAAAATTATTACAGAAAAATATCGTAATCGAAGAAAACGATTTAGTTTAAGATTTAATTTAATTGCTTCAATTTATAATTTACAATTATTATAGTTATCATAAAAGATTTATTTAAAATTAACAAATTTGAATAATAAAATAATTTTTCTTTGTGGCAAAATATTAAATTTTTAAATAAAAGACATAATTAATTAAAATTATAGTTTTATATTAACCCTTTTTTACAAATATTTGAAATTATTTTAATGGGTTATGCAAGAAGTCTAGTGAAAATGTTTATATTAATGATCCAGTTATGTCATTGTATACTCAATTTATTTCCCAAATATCTTATTGGTCAAAACAAGGAATATATGATCGATATAATGCTATTCATGATAACCAGCAAAAGCCACAAGATGAATTAAATAGTATTAAAAAAGCTCAAACAAATTATAAATTAATGGCATAATTAAATTCATGACAAAAATTAGTTGTAATGTAGACAGGAAACGCTAGTTCTAGTGTATCAGGAGCAAATGATATGGCTGCAACAATGCTTCTGCCAATTAATAATTATTTAGATGTTAAAATTAATTCTGTTACTTATCATACAAGTGATTCTAAGACAAAAACAAATTATTTTTTAATGGGGAACTTTTAATAAAATAGTAACATTAACTAGCTTATCTCGTTTGTACCCCGGTTATTTATTAGTAACATTTGCATTAGCGGGATTAACATTATGATGAATTAGAATAAATGATTTTGTATAGTTATGAAAACAAAAAAAAGTAATTTTACACCAAATCCTGATTTAGCAATCGAGATTAATGGATTGACAAAAAAATTTAAAAAATTTGTGGCTGTTAATGATGTTAATATTAATGTTGCAAAAGGAAAAATTCAAGGTTTTATTGGACCAAATGGTTCAGGAAAAACCACAACAATTAAATCATTAGTTGGAGCAATTATTCCAACAAGTGGTAATTTTTAGTATTAATGGCTTAAAAGCAAACTCACCAGTAGCAAAAAACTTATCGGATATATTCATGAAAACGATCGGGCTCCAAAACATTTAAATGTTTATAAATATTTAATTAAAATGAGTTATTTACGAGATGTTAAATATAAAGAAACAAAAGTAAAAGCAAAGTAAATCTTAGAAAATATAAATTTATGAAAATTTCAAACTAAGAATCCTAATACATTTTCATCAGGAATAAAGAAAAAGGTCTTATTAGCACAAGCATTAATTACGGATCCAAAGGTCCTAATTTTAGATGAACCAGCGGCTAATTTAGACCCAACTGCTCGCCAAGAATTATTAAATGATTTAATTAAAGTTAAAAACCAAGGTAAGACAATTTTAATTTGTTCACATATTTTAACTGAATTGCAAGATTTGGCCGATGAGATTACAATTCTAAATTATGGTAGGGTTGTGTTTTCGGGTGCTGTTATTAATTCAACCCAAAACTATTATCAATTTACCGTAATGGAAAACCAATGTTAGCAAGTTTAAAAAATGTTGTAAAAAAATTAAATCTTCCCATAATTGAAAAATTAGAAGATGGTTTAATTTTACATTTAGAAAATGACAATGAACAAATTAAAGAAATTGCTTATTGTTCTTTTGAAGAAAAAGCAATTTTAATTACTATTAAACCATTCGTAACAAATATTACCGAAATTTACGATCGTGTTTTTTTCAGTTAATAAAAATTTTGGTAAAGCAAGGGCATTAAGTAATTAATAGACTTCTTGCATAACCCATTAAAATAATTTCAAATATTTGTAAAAAGGGGTTAATATAAAATTATAATTTTAATTAATTATGTCTTTTATTTAAAAATTTAATATTTTGCCACAACGAAAAATTATTTTATTATTCAAATTCGTTAATTTTAAATAAATCTTTTATGATAACTATAATAATTGTAAATTATAAATTGAAGCAATTAAATTAAATCTTAAACTAAATCGTTTTCTTCGATTACGATATTTTTCTGTAATAATTTTAAATTTTTTAAGAATAGCAAAAATATTTTCAATAATAATTCTTATTTTTGAAAATAGTCTATTATGTTGTTTTTGTTCTTTATTTAAATGTTTTTTCTTAGTTTTCTTTGTGGGCATTATAACATTATTGTGAATTTTTTGTATTCCTTGATAACCACTATCAACTATTAATTTGGTATTTTTTAAAATTGCGATTTTTGATTCTTTAAATAAAGCATAATCGTGTTTTTTACCAAGTGAAAAACTTGTTGCAATAATTTTTTTGGTTTCTTGTTCGATAATTACTTGTGTTTTAATGGCGTGTTTTTTCTTTTTACCAGAATAAGATTGTTTTTGTCTTTTTTGGGCGTTGGATTAGGGTTTCGGCAACATCAATAATAATAGTTTTATCATTAAAATAATCATTTATTAGTGATTTTTTACCAGCGAGTTATTGAAAATCAGAGTGTTTAATTAAAATATCTTCAATTCACTTGATATTGCGATAACAACTAGATTCACTAATATCAAAACTTTTAGCAAGATGAAAATAAGTCCGATATTCTCGTCAATACGATAAAGTCATCAGTAGCCGATTTTCTAGTGATAATTTATTATTTTTGCCACCTTTTTTAAATTTTTCTATTTCAGCTACTTGTAAAATATTTAACATTTTATTAAAAGTAGCTTTTTTTGCTCCGGTTAATCGCAATAATTCTTTATCATTAATAAAATTAAATTTATCAAATTTCATAATTTTAATCTCCTATAATTTCTATTTTAATTTAAAAATATTTTATAGGAATTTTAAAATAATTAGATTAGGTTATGCAAGAAGTCTAATAACACAAAAGTAAATATATCAATAAAACTTGAAATTAAATAACAACATCATTTGATTGAGTTGATTGTAGGCCTGTTGATTTTCGTATTTCGCACCATAAAAATCATTATGATTTACAATGTTTATAATGAGCAAAAATGTATTTAAATTTATTTGAAGATAAATGAGATTTTATTAATTCATATATGAAACATTACAAAATTAATGATATTTTAGATTTGGCTACAGATGGTTGGAAAATATTACAAATTGATAAAAAAATAAAACAAATAAATTAAAATATATTAGACTTATTGCGTAACCTATTAAAAAATTGCAAATATTTGTAAAAAGACACTAATAGAAAAATATAATTTTAATTAATTATGTTTTTTATTTAAAAATTTAATATTTTGCCACAACAAAAAATGAATTTATTATTTAAATTCTTTAATTTTAAATAAATCTTCTATGCTAACTGCAAATTATAAATTGAAGCAATTAAATTAAATCTTAAACTAAATCGTTTTCTTCGATTACGATATTTTTCTGTAATAATTTTAAATTTTTTAAGAATAAAAAAAATATTTTCAATAATAATTCTCATTTTTGAAACTATTCTATTACGTTGTTTTTGCACTTTATTTAAAGGGTTTTTCTTTGTTTTTTTTGTAGGTATTAGAATATTATTGTGAATTTTTTGTATTCCTTGATAACCACTATCAACTATTAATTTGGTATTTTTTAAAATTGCGATTTTTGATTCTTTAAATAAAGCATAATCGTGTTTTTTACCAAGTGAAAAACTTGTTGCAATAATTTTTTTGGTTTCTTGTTCGATAATTACTTGTGTTTTAATAGTGTGTTTTTTCTTTTTACCAGAATAAGATTGTTTTTGTCTTTTTTTGGGCGTTGGATTGGGGTTTCGGTAGCATCAATAATAATAGTTTTATAATTAAAATAATCATTTATTAGTGCTTTTTATCAGCAACTTGCTGAAAATCAGGGTGTTTAATTAAAATATCTTCAATTCACTTGATATTGTGATAACAATTGGCTTCACTAATTCCGAAATTTTTTCCAAGATGAAAATAAGTTCGATATTCTCGTCAATACGATAAAGTCATCAATAATCGATTTTCTAGTGATAATTTATTAGCTTTGCCACCTTTTTTAAATTTTTCTATTTCAGCTACTTGTAAAATATCTAACATTTTATTAAAAATATCTTGTTTTATTCCTGTTAATCTTAACCATTCTTTATCATTAATATTTTTAAATTCATCAAATTTCATAATTTAATATCCTCATAAATTATATTTTATAATAATATTTTAATAATAAAACCAGGTATCGCAAGAAGTCTAATGTTAAAAAACCTTAATAAAATATTTTTTTTGAGCTATAATTATAACGAAGATTATTAATGTAGTTTTAAAATTACTTTACGTCGTAAAGTTTTTTTGTTTTTTTATTAGGGGGGGTATTAATTTGTCAGAAGTTTTAACAGGTCGTGAAAAAAAATTACGGTTTGAAAAACCTTGAAAAACAATAACATACTTTTGTGTTCCAACTGTTTTCTTAATGATTGTTCAAGGGTTATACAATATTATTGATAAAAGTTTAGCATTAACATTAGCCGCGCCTGATTTAATTCATGACCAATTTTATATTGATGCATATAATCGGTTAAAAAATATTAGTGTTACAGAAATTCCTTTAGCTGATATGCGGTCGTTTATTAATGCTGCAACTCAATATGCTTCACAAACATATAACTTACAATGGTCGTTTAGCATTATGATTGGAATGGGTTGTGCAATGAATTTTTCAATTGCTTATGGGCAACGTTATATTCCAAGTATGCGTCGAATTGCAGGAAATGGTTTTTCATTAACAGTTCTTTTTTCAATCATCGTCGCATTTGCAATTTTTTGTATTGTATTTCCGGGATGAAATGCTATATTTATTACTTCTCAAATGGGAAAACATTATAATCCAATTACAGAAAGTTTATGTTGAGAATATTCATTTCCAATGTTAGCTGCAGCACCAATGATGTTTTTAAGTTATTATTTTATGTCGTTAATTCGTAGTGAAGGACGAATGAAATGAGTAATAATTATGATTTTAAGTTCATTATTAATTAATGCTGCAGCGGCCATTTTATTTATGATAGTTTGTCATCTTGGAATGTCAGGAGCAATGTTGGGGACAGTTTTTTCTTGAACAGTACAAGTAATTTGAGGATTTATTATTGTTTTTAAAACAAAAAATAGTTATTCAAAATTTTACTGAAATGACTTATTCCAAATTGAAGGAAAAAATATTGCTAATTTTACTAAAGCGGGATTACCAAATTTTATTAATAATGCTGCTTTAGTTGTTACATCTTATGTTGCAACATCCCTTGTTGTTCAGTTACCAAACCAAGAATATCATAATGAGGTTGCTGTTTTGCAGGAACTTTATTCTTCAATTGTGCCATGAATGACATTAGTATTATCGGCAGGGGTTGGTGTTACACAAGGGGCTCGTAGTATTATTGCCTATAATTATGGGGCAAAAAAGAATGCTCGAATTTGAGAAGTTTTAAAACGGGTTAGTTTATTAATTATTATTTGATTTTGTTTAATGTTAATTGTCTTTATTATTTTTGGAAAAGATATGATGATGTTATTTGCTTTTCCTGAAAAATATGCAACGAAATATCGTTGATGAATTGTTTTAAACTTTATGACTTATCCATTTTGTTCATTAACTTATATTGCTTTAACGTTGTTCCAAGGAATTAATCATTCCTTTTTAGCAACATTTACAAGTAGCTTACGTTCAATTGTTGTAATTTTACCATTAATTGGAATTGGCTTTGGCGTTAGTCAAGCAACTGGAAATCCAATTTTCTATTATGTCTTTATTGGTTTAAATGATTTAATTTCAGCAGCAATTATTATTCCAATTTTATTTTACTACTGAAGAAAATATCGTAAAAAATTAGTTGATGAACATGATCAATATTTTAATGAATATCAATAAGATTTACGAACTAAAAAAGTTTTAAAAGTGAACCATCAACAAAAAAAATAACAAGGTTTGAATATCTAAAATAGACACATAAAATTAATTTTATGTGTCTATTTTATTAAGCAATTGTAGACTAGACTGCATCCAGTTTAGTAAGTATTAATAAACTGGATGAAGTCTAACTTTAATTAATTTATTTTTTACGAGCAGTTTTAAGAGACAGAATTTGATGCTTTAATTTACACAATACATATTATTAAATATAATTACAAGTGTTCATCAAATAAACGGCATATCCATGAAAAAGTTGTTAATTCTTTTTAATTCTTTTGTATTATCTAATAGTAGTTTTACATATCCTTAATTTTTTTATAAACTTGCCAAAATAGAAGCTAAATTAATATGGTTAATAAATTTTATTATTTAAAAATTAAAAGTAAATTTAAAAGGCATCGTGTAGATACAAGTTCCAAATTTTTATCTCTTGTTAGATTGATAATAACACTCTTTAAAATAAATGCAACTATTTTTTTAAAAAAATAAAATATTTGTAATTTTAGTATATTTTAAGCATATTTAGACAGAGTGAAGAATAGTTTATTAAATTTTTATAAATAAACTTATCTAAAATTATCTAAAAATACTTCCCGAGATGTTCTTCAATTCAAAACAAGCCTTAATTTTTTATTTATAACATCATTGATTGCTCAATCTATTTCTTGTTGCGTAACAGGATTAAAATCAGTTTCCTTAGGATATCATTCTCTACGTTCAGAATTCATATATTCAATTAATGGTTTTTGTTGAGGTTTACCAGGGTCGCAAAAATAAATATTATAATCAGCAATCTTTTTCGTTTCTTCAAATTTACTAAATTCCCTTCCTCTATCTGTTATTATTCTTTTAATTTTTCCAACCAAACCATTAATTCTAACTATATGTTCAAGTTTTTCTAAAACTTCACTTGAATTATTTTTTTCTAATTTCATAGCAAAATAATTTTTACTATTTTGTTCAACTAATACTAAACAAATAGATTGATGGTATTTTCCAACTACCGTATCTATTTCAAATCAACCAACATTAGATTCTTTATTTTCAATATCTCATATTGATTTAAATTTATCATCTAATTTTCCACGATTTTCAGTTTTTCCTTTTCTTTTGTATTTTTTACCATGATGGCGTAAATTTTGTTTATTTAATCCTAATAAATTTAACTTAATTCATTTATACAAACTTTTTTTACATGCTGGAAATTTAACACCAAACTTTTTTTAAATTTTCTAATAAGTTGTGACGGTGTGTCATGATATTTATTAAATCTTACATTTAATAGACTTCTTGCACAACCTAATCTAATTATTTTAAAATTCCTATAAAATATTTTTAAATTAAAATAGAAATTACAGGAAATTAAAATTATGAAATTTGATAAATTTAATTTTATTAATAATAAAGAATTATTGCGATTAACCGGAGCAAAAAAAGCTACTTTTAATAAAATGTTAAATATTTTACAAGTAGCTGAAATAGAAAAATTTAAAAAAGATAGCAAAACTAATAAATTATCACTAGAAAATCGGCTACTGATGACTTTATCGTATTGACGAGAATATCGGACTTATTTTCATCTTGCTAAAAGTTTTGATATTAGTGAATCTAGTTGTTATCGCAATATCAAGTGAATTGAAGATATTTTAATTAAACACCCTGATTTTCAACAACTCGCTGGCAAAAATCACTAATAAATGATTATTTTAATGATAAAACTATTATTATTGATGTTACCGAAACCCCAATCAAACGCTTAAAAAAAGACAAAAACAATCTTATTCTGGTAAAAATAAAAAACACACCATTAAAACACAAGTAATTATCGAACAAGAAACTAAAAAAATGATTGCAACAAGTTTTTCGCTTGGAAAAACATGATTATGCTTTATTTAAAGAATCAAAAATCTCAATTTTAAAAAATACCAAATTAATAGTTGATAGTGGTTATTTATCAAGTAATTCAAAAAATTCACAATAATGCCCTAATACCTACAAAAAAAACAAAGAAAAACCCTTTAAATAAAGTACAAAAACAACGTAATAGAATAGTTTCAAAAGTGAGAATTATTATTGAAAATATTTTTGCTATTCTTAAAAAATTTAAAATTATTACAGAAAAATATCGTTAAAATTAAAGAATTTAAATAATAAATTCATTTTTTGTTGTGGCAAAATATTAAATTTTTAAATAAAAAACATAATTAATTAAAATTATATTTTTCTATTAGTGTCTTTTTACAAATATTTGCAATTTTTAAATAGGTTACGCAAGAAGTCTATTAAAATAATCATTTATTAGTGCTTTTTTACCAGCAACTTGCTGAAAATCAGGGTGTTTAATTAAAATATCTTCAATTCACTTGATATTGCGATAACAATTAGCTTCACTAATTCCGAAATTTTTTCCAAGATGAAAATAAGTTCGATATTCTCGTCAATACGATAAAGTCATCAATAATCGATTTTCTAGTGATAATTTATTAGCTTTGCCACCTTTTTTAAATTTTTCTATTTCAGCTACTTGTAAAATATCTAACATTTTATTAAAAATATCTTGTTTTATTCCTGTTAATCTTAATCATTCTTTATCATTAATATTTTTAAATTCATCAAATTTCATAATTTAATATCCTCATAAATTATATTTTATAATAATATTTTAATAATAAAACCAGGTATCGCAAGAAGTCTAATCTATCAATATCTGCTTTTCTTAATAAAATACCTTTATAATTTGAGTTTTTATCTTTTGCAAAAGCATAAGCACCAGTTATTTCATTATAATCACTAGTATTTGAATTAAAATTAATTTCATGTATTTTAGGACATGAAATTAAACTATCTCATTCAAATTTTTCACATTTAAATATAATAGATTTTCGTGGACTATATCCTGCTTCTTCAATTTTTTTACAATAAAATTTACTATCAATAATAGTTGTTAATTTATTTCTAAATGGAATAATATTAAAATCTTTACTAAAAATTAAACATTTATTACTTAATTTAATAATTACTAATGCTGTAATTTTTTCATTTTCTGCATTAGAAACTAATGACATATAACTTTGTCCATTTTTCATTTTCAATTCTTCAAGTGCTAAAATATTTTCTTTTAAATATTTATCATTAACTTTTAATTCATATTTAACAATTGCACCTTTAATATATTGTTGTAATTCATTTGCCATTTTATTTCACTCCTTTATTTATTTTGAATTTAATACCTTTAATTCCAATTAATTTAGTATCTGTATTTATATCTCATTGTGCTTTAATTGTGTTTTTAAATAACTTTTCATCAACAATTAAATATTTAATTAGTTGTTTTAATTCATATTGATTAGCATTTTTTACAAAATCATCATCAATTCCAATTATTTCAATATCTTTAATTAATAATTTTTCTTTAATTAAATTAATATCAACTTTTTTTAATTGTTTTGGTTCTAATGATTTATCAATTTCAGCAACATTTTCCATAACACGAACTTGTTCATCTTGAATTTGGTCTATATATAAGCCCATATCAACAGTTAAATTATTTGCTTTTTTAATTAATTCTTGCTTTTTTAATTCTTGTTCTTTTAAAAACTCTTGTTGCTTTATAAAACGATCCTGGGTTATATTATTTTTAATTTCTATTTTATTGTTTTCAAATGTTTTTTTTAATTGAATTAAATTATTTCTTAATTTGTTAACATCATCTAAACAATCATCAACTACTTTTAATGGTTCAAGAAAAACTATATCTATTTTTGAAATAGTTCTTGGCATATCTTTTAAATGCACATCTTGATAACCATTTAATGCATAATGATTACGATTTCTAAAAATAAAATCTTTTAATTCTTGTCCATTTTCATCAATTCATTTTTTAATTGTTAATGCTTTTAAACTTAATTTTTTAAAATCCGAACCTTTTATGTAAAATGGATAAACAATATTTTGAGCCATATTTTTTACAATATCACCCATTATTTATCTTCCTTACTAGATATGTCTCATGATTCAATAATAGTTAATTGTTCTAATTGTTGCTTTGTAATTAAGACATTAGTTAAATTGGCATCTCGTAATTTAGCAAAAGATAAATTAGCACCTTTTAAATCAGAACGCCTTAAATTAGCATTTCGTAAATCTACACCTACTAAATTAGCATCTTGTAAATCTAATATTTCACTTTTTAAATATTTATTTATTTTTCATTGTTCAACAGTAATATCTGTTAAATCTTTAATCATTTCTCGTATTGTTTTCATTTTATAATTCCTCCAAATTCTTTTCTTCAATTAAAGTATCAATATGTTCATAAGCACTTTCTTCTGAATAACATTATTCTAATGCTATATTAAATAAATCTTCTTCTGTATAAACATAACCATTTTCATCTTTTTACATATTATTTAACTCCTTGTCATTTAATTCTGTTATCTTCTAAATCAATAATAGTTGTTAATCAATCTTGTTGATTTTCAACATTAGCGGTAATTTTTGCTTCTTATAATTTATAAAAAATAAAGTTTTAAAATCACCATATTTACTTTTCATTAATAATAAGTATCTTTTATTCATTATTTAACTCCTTATCTAAATCTAATAAATTACTTTCTAAAAATTCTAATATAACCTTAGTATTATTTTTCATATAACAAAAATAATCAAATTTATTTTGTTTTTGAAATGCCATAAATATATCAATCAATTCTCATGCTTTATCTTTTTTTTCTTCATTTTAAAAATCTAATCAAAATATTTCATCACTTCCGCAATATGAATATTCAATTCTGTAATTACCCGTTATGTGGGCAGTATGGTCAGAAAAATATTTTAAATTATTTAAATTAATTCTTTGTCATCTATATTTAATTCACATTATTTATCCTCCTTAACAATTTTCAATCTTACTAAATTATTTAACTCGCTTGTATCTTTAAAATTAAAATATAATTCTGATAATGTTAATATGTCAATGGAATTATCTTTTCAATAACACTTATATTTTTTATTTTTACATTTTTTCCAATTAACACTAATAAAAGTTAATCAAGCATTTTTTTGATTTATAATTATCATCTGCTCCTAATTCTTTTTACCTAATGCTCAATGTTCATAAGTCATTTCTTCGAATGAAACTGGATAACTTTTAACCATTAATTGTTGTAATTTATTTTCTTGATTGCATTTTGAGCAATATCATCAATATCTTTGTTTAAGACAAATTTTATTTAACTTTTTCATATAAATCCCCTAAAATATTCCTTTGATTTTTTGGTCAATTTGTAATATTTTTCAACCATCGGAAGCTAAATCTAAAATATCGTTAATTTTGTAATGTTGCATATAAGAAACAATAACATCTCATTTATCTTTAAATAAATTTAAGTACATTTTGGCTCATTCTAAACATTGCAAATCATAATGCTTTTTATGATGTGAAATACGACAATTAATAGGTTTCCAATCTATTCAATCAAATGATGTTATTATTTCATTTCAAGTTTTATTAATATACAAACTTTTATATTCTGCCATTATAATTCCTCCTAGTTTTAACTCGCTGGCACTCACTCCCAAGCGAAAGTGCCAAAGCGAGAATTAGTTATATAAATATTTATCTATTTATTTACTACGCCGTCCGCTTCACTAGGGGTGGGCGGTGGTGGTGTTAACATTTACAATTAACTACAAAGTACTACAATGTTCTACATTTTGTAGTTGTTTGTAAATTTGTTACGCCGCATATATTTACCTCTTCATCCGCACCATTTCAGGTCAAAGCGTTCAGTTTTTAAAATAAATTCACTTGCACCTTGAAGAGCCTAATGCTAATCGCAAATTTATTTATAAAGTCTTTATCTATATGTTTGTTGTCGTTTGATATTAACCTTGAACTTATTACGACTATCGTTTAGTTGTTCTTACAACCAACGCCGATTTACATTTTTCCTCATACACTATTTCAGTACTTGCCTGGGACGGCTGTGGTAATTAGTTAATACTCATGTTCTTATGGAGGCGCTTAGTTATTTAAAATAACTGTCCCACTATGCATTAAGTTGTTTTATAAAATCAAATTTTTAAAAAACCAGTTTCTAAATCAAAGATAATTTTTGAATTTTCCAGTTTCTGATAAAATTGCTTTTTTTACCTTTTACTTTATTCAATAAATATTTGTGTTTTTCACAAGTTCATAAAACTTTATTTGATAAAAATTTTTCGGTAATTAATGTTATTACTTTATAACAATCATTAACATCACATATTTTTTGTTGTTTAATTATAATTAACTCTTTTTGTGGGGGGGGTTTTATTTCAAATAAAAAACAACCCTTTAATAAGAGTTGTTTTTCCTACTTCATCCTTTATTCTACAGAATTTTAAAATAATTAGATTAGGTTATGCAAGAAGTCTATTGTACAAAAAACATTAAGTTTTCTTTTTAATCTTTATTAAATAATTTATTTGCTCGTTCTTTTGCTTTTTGTTTTTTAATTTTTTTAATTGATTCTTTAATGTAACTCCGACGAACTTGTTTTTTAAATTCATCAATTTCCGCTTTTCGTTTTTTCTTATAACCAGGTTTAATTTTTTTATTATTATCTTTTGTTTTATAACGATGAATAATTTTATTAATTTCATTATCAACTGCAAGAGAAGATTTTTTTTTAGGATTATCATCACTAAAAACTGTTTCAACCAATTCTCCTTGTTGATTTCATTTCTTTGTTTTAAAAATAATTCCTTTTGTCATTAATTTTTGCACTAAATTTAAATTTTTTGTATCATAAAGAACATAACTACAACCAGTATAACTTGCCCGTCCAGTACGACCACTACGATGAATATAATATTCTAAATCATTTGGTAAATCAATTGAAATAACATGACTAACACCAATAAAATCAATTCCACGCGCCGCAATATCACTGGCAATAACATAATTATATTCTAAATTTCTAATTCGTTTAACAACTTGTGTTCGTAATCGTGGTTCTAATCCAGCATGTAATTGGATAACAGAATAATTATGTTCTAATAACAAATCATAATACTTATTAATATCTGTTTTTTTATTGACAAAAATTAAACATAAATATGGATCAAATGTTTTTAAAAGTTTTAATAAAATTGTTTCTCGTTCTTGATGTTTTTTTGTAATTAAAATATGTGTAATGTTTTTATTTGTTATTTGATTGGCATTTAAATCTAAATAATGTGGATTTTTTAAATACTTGATTAAAAAAGGTTTTAACTCAGGCGGAATTGTTGCAGAAAAAACAGATACTTGAACATTAGGATTCACTTTGCTCAAAATATAATCAACATTTTCAATAAAACCTAAATCAAAAATCATATCAAATTCATCAATAATAAAAGTTATTAATTTACCTAGGTTTAGACTTTGTTGTTCAAACAAATCTTTTAGTCTCGTTGGAGTGGAAATAATAATGTGGGGTTGAATTCGTTGCAATTGTTTAATTTGACGTTTAATATCTTCGCCACCAATAAAATAATTAACTTGTAAATTTGGTTCAAATTTTTTAAAAAAACGAATATTATCATAAATTTGTTTTGCTAATTCACGGGTTGGGGTTACAATAATACATTGAGTTTTTGCTTGCTCATAATTTATATTATTTAAAATTGGTAAACAAAACGCAAATGTTTTTCCAGTTCCTGTGTGCGCCTTACATATAACATTTTGATGTTTTAATAATAATGGCATTACTTTTTCTTGCACAATAGTTGGTTCAACAAATTTTAATTTAGAAAGGCCTAAATTTAAAAACCGCTTAAAATCAAATTGATTAAAATTATTCATAATTTAGCCCCCTTTTTCTTACCTTCCAAATTATAACATATTTAAAAAATGAAATTATTGCTAATTTCATTAGACTTCTTGCATAACATAATCTAATTATTTTAAAATTCCTATAAAATATTTTTAAATTAAAATAGAAATTATAGGAGATTAAAATTATGAAATTTGATAAATTTAATTTTATTAATGATAAAGAATTATTGCGATTAACCGGAGCAAAAAAGCTACTTTTAATAAAATGTTAAATATTTTACAAGTAGCTGAAATAGAAAAATTTAAAAAAGGAGGCAAAACTAATAAATTATCACTAGAAAATCGGCTACTGATGACTTTGTCCTATTGACGAGAATATCGGACTTATTTTCATCTTGCTAAAAGTTTTGACATTAGTGAATCTAGTTGTTGTCGCAATATCAAGTGAATTGAAGATATTTTAATTAAACACTCTGATTTTCAACAACTCGCTGGTAAAAAAATCACTAATAAATGATTATTTTAATGATAAAACTATTATTATTGATGTTATCAAAACCCCAATCCAACGCCCAAAAAAAGACAAAAACAATCTTATTCTGGTAAAAAGAAAAAAACACTATTAAAAAACAAGTAATTATCGAATAAGAAATCAAAAAAAATGTTGCAACAAGTTTTTCGCTTGGAAAAAAACATGATTATGCTTTATTTAAAGAATCAAAAATCTCAATTTTAAAAAATACCAAATTAATAGTTGATAGTGGTTATCAAGGAATTCAAAAAATTAACAATAACGTTCTAATACCTACAAAAAAAAGAAAAACCCTTTAAATAAAGTACAAAAAAACGCAATAGAATAGTTTCAAAAATGATAATTATTATTGAAAATATTTTTGCTATTCTTAAAAAATTTAAAATTATTACAGAAAAATATCGTAATCGAAGAAAACGATTTAGTTTAAGAATTAATTTAATTGCTTCAATTTATAATTTGCAGTTAGCATAGAATATTTATTTAAAATTAAAGAATTTAAATAATAAATTCATTTTTTGTTGTGGCAAAATATTAAATTTTTAAATAAAAAACATAATTAATTAAAATTATATTTTTCTATCAGTGTCTTTTTACAAATATTTGCAATTTTTTAATAGGTAACGCAAGAAGTCTATTATATAACTTTTATTTTTTAACGGTAGTTACTAATTTTTTCACAACTGGTTTTTTATTATCCTGAGCTTTAAAAAGTTCTTCTTCTTTAATAAAATCTGTTTCAGCATTAACAATTAAATTAGCTCATCGTTCTTGTTCTAGCGCTAATGTTGTGGGTGTTTCGTGTCCCTTCAGAACAGCTATATTAATTTTTTTCAGCGCTTTTCTAGCTTGTTTTATTGTTTTTTTCAATTTTTTTCTGTGCGTCTAAATATTCAATTGAATAAGGATGTGTGATTGCTTTTATCATTTTTTTTGTAACATATATTCCAATTAAGATTAAAAAGGGAGCCCGCCACTAATGGCACAATTAATAGACTACCAACTACTTCTACAAAATTTATTCAGGCTTCTAATTCATAATTTTGGGGTCATTGAATAACTCCGCTATTATTAACATTACCCGGTTGGTTCAACCATGTCATTAAATCAATTCCTCGCCCACCATCAGGTACAATAATATTTGAATATCCTCAAATAAATGATCCCGAGGATACTAATCGCATTAATTTGTCAATTCCCAAGCGACCTATTAACTGATAACCATTACCATGAAATGTTTTAATGTCATTAATATTAACTGGCAGTCCTTTTCCTTCTCAATAATAACCGTCATAATATATTTCCAAAAAAAACTAAGGCTAAAACTAAAATAATTAATACAATAATTCATATTAAAGCTATACTTCGCTTGCCAAATGATTTAACATGATCCAGCCTCTTTTCTTTTATATTATAGTCCTAATTATTTAAAATTCTTAATCTTATTTTTCTATTTTATAAAAACAGAAAAAATATTAATAAAAATTTTAAATAAAACAATAACTAGAAAATCTAGTTATTGTTAACATTACTTATTTTTTGTCCCTACTTTTTTCAAAGGTTTTTTTGCTTGTTACTTTTTTAGCAGGTTTTTTGTTGTCCTTTGAATTTAACATTTGAGTGGCCTTCTTTTTATTTTGCACTTCAATTGCTTTTCGTTGAGTTGCTGTTTTTCCTAAACGTTCTGCAATTAGTCTTTCTGCTGTAATTGCAGTAGTAATGGCACTTCCATCTTTTGCCCGATAATCCGCTTCTGTTTTTGTATAAACATCTCCTAATGAACGATCGATTGATCTTTTCATAGCTGGAGTTGAATCAATAGCTGCTTGTGATTTAATGAATAATCATTTTTCTTCTGTCGCATTTTTTGCTACTGGTTTTTTCGGCTGGGGCACCTTTTTGCTTTTAGCTTTCAAGCTTACTGGCATACTCAATCTCCTTTCATAATTAAATCAAACCAATGTTGGTTGCTAATGTTAAAATAGCATTAATCATTAGTTTTTTGCATTAAATATTTTTTATCCCAAATTGAATTTAGTATTTAAGATAATTGTAATATTTTAAGAAAAAGATAAAATTTTTACTTAAAATAGACGAATTAATTATATCAAATTTAGTTTGATTAATAAATAAGTTTAAGATATTATTTTAAATAATGTAAAGTAAAGATGCAAGTAGTACAATTTGCCCTTATTAATTCAATATTATATCTTTTATTTAAAATTGCAACTATTTTTCCAAAAAAAATATTTTTTTTAAATTATGTAGTTGTTTCAGCACCACGAAAAATTATTTTTGTTAAAAATATAAAATTAATAATTAAACTATTAAATATTTTGTAAAAATACCTCTTTGGAGTATAATCAGCCTAAACTCGGCCGTGGTTTCTCATTAATAATTTTCATAACTTTATTAATTTCTTTTTGACTAATTTGATTAAAATCTATTCACCTAGAAAGATATTCTCTAATATCTCTATTCATTCTTTCAGCTTTCTGTTTTTGTTTATGTGAGCCTGGGTCACAATAATAAATATTAGAATCAGTAATCTTTTCCATTTCTTTTCATTTGATAAATTATTTACCTTGATGAGTTATTATTCCTTTTACATTTTGTTTATAAAGTTTATTTCTAAAAATACTTTTAATGTATTTATTAACCTCTTCTGAATTATGGTGGTCTAATTTAAAACAAATCTTGTATAAAATTTTTTCTTCTGTAAAAGTTAAGCAAGCAGATTGATGGTCTTTACATACTATACAATCCATTTGAAATCAACCAAAAGTAACTTTTCCATGTTCTGCTTCTTCAATAAATATAATATTTGTTAATCGCCCACGATCATCTTTTCTATTTTTTGTTTTAAACTTTTTTCCTTTAAATGGTAGTTTTTTCTTAATTTCATTATCTTTTTCATCAAAAACCCCATGTTCAATGTATTTATAAAATGTCACATGTGAAAATGGAAACTTTTCATTATATTTTTTTTCATATTCATAGATAATTAACATACGAGAATATCGTCTTTTACTTAAAATTTTTCTTACAAAATTAAGTACTTTTTTTGAAATTGTAGTGTATTTATAGATTTTTTTCTTTTATTTTTATAATAAACTTCTTGCATAACCTAATCTAATTATTTTAAAATTCCTATAAAATATTTTTAAATTAAAATAGAAATTATAGGATATTAAAATTATGAAATTTGATAAATTTAATTTTATTAATGATAAAGAATTGTTGCGATTAACCTGAGCAAAAAAGCTACTTTTAATAAAATGTTAAATATTTTACAAGTAGCTGAAATAGAAAAATTTAAAAAAAGTGGCAAAACTAATAAATTATCACTAGAAAATCGGCTACTGATTACTTTATCGTATTGACGATAATATCGGACTTATTTTCATCTTGCTAAAAGTTTTGATATTAGTGAATCTAGTTGTTATCGCAATATCAAGTCAATTGAAGATATTTTAATTAAACACTATGATTTTCAACAACTAGCTGGTAAAAAATCGCTAATAAATGATTATTTTAATGATAAAACTATTATTATTGATGTTACCGAAACCCCAATCCAGCGCCAAAAAAAATACAAAAACAATCTTATTCTGGTAAAAAGAAAAAACACGCCATTAAAACACAAGTAATTATCGAACAAGAAACCAAAAAAATTATTGCAACAAGTTTTTCGCTTGGAAAAAAACATGATTATGCTTTATTTAAAGAATCAAAAATATTAATTTTAAAAAATACCAAATTAATAGTTGATAGTGGTTATCAAGGAATTCAAAAAATTCACAATAATGTTCTAATACCTACAAAAAAACAAAGAAAACCCTTTAAATAAAGTACAAAAAACAACGTAGAAGTATAATATATATGATTATTATTGTGATTATATTATACTGGGCTCGCGGTGATTTTCATAGGTTTGTGAAAAATAACTTAAAGTTTAAAAAAATTTTGCCGCGCTTTTCAAAATACTTGGAAAAAATTCTAAGCGTTAAGCGAATAATTTTATAAAGGTTCGCAAATTTGTTTGAAAGAACCTCAAAACTTTTTTTAACTTGTAATTCATTTTATAATTCATTTTATCACAAAAATTTAAGAAAATCAACCGCTGGCCCAAAAACAAGATTAGTTATAATCCCATTTTAAAACGATATTGATAAGAACCATAAAACAAAGAATTATATGGGTCATTATAAATTTTACTATCGTGTATATTTGTTTTGGTATCACTAAATCTTATTTCACTAATGCACTTGTCTAAAAATGGAAAGTTATCTAATATGCCATATATTTTGCCTTGGACAAACATTTTTCTTATTCATGTTACGCTATTGATTATACACGCTTCTTTATTCAACAAAGTTTGATGTTTTTTAGCTTTAAACATTTTAATTTTATAACCCAAATAAGGGTAAATATCTTCTTGCAATTTTTGCATAAAATCATGGGCATTAATATCATAATGAAATGTAGCATATTCAAAACCATCAAATTTATTAAAAGTATTGATTATTCATTGTCCGTAATGTTAAAATATTTCATTTAAATTCATTGCGTTTTTTGGGGTAAAAACATTTTCTTCAATTAAATATTTATCATATTCATTATTTTAATTAATTTTATAACCACTAAATAAAAATACCGCACGGTCTTCACTACCATTACCATAATCGACACCAATTGAATAACTATTAAATTGATACTGTTTTGTATTGGAATTATAAAAATCTTGTAAATTATACTCTTTAATATATTTACGATAATTTCGTAAAACATAAATACTGGGCTCATTATCGTTATATTCAAATCCGTAGTATTCAAGTTCAAATAAATCAGGTCGTTCTTCTTTGTTTGTTAAAAAAAGTTTTTTAGTAATATTATGTATTTTATTTTAAACAGAACCCATTGTTAATCGTAAATTAAAAATACCAAAATCATTAAATGCTTGTTTGTTTTCTAAATATAATTGATTGTGTTATTTTAAAATATTTTTAATTCTTTCATTTAAGAGTAAATATGGGGTTACAAATTTTTCATAAAAGACATGGTATTTATCAAAAGGATTAAAAGTAAATTAATTAGAATGTGTTTTATAAAAATATGTTGTCACTGTTATATATTGTTTTGCTATGTTGTCTCATTCTTGAAATGTCCAAGATAATTCTTTTATAGGAATAGCATTGTCTAAATTATATTTTTCATTATTATTTTCATCCGTATATTTTTCATAAGATAATATTAAACTTTTAGAACGAAACATTGAAAATCTTAAATTATTATATCTTTTATCTAATTCCTTATCAGTTAAGATTTATTTTTCTTCAGCATGTATCATTTCATCTGTTCATGCTGATATAATAACACTAACTTTACCAACTTTTCCCATAATTTTATTAACATTAGCATAAACCGCAAAAGCAATGCGAACACCACTAGGAAAAACAATTTTGCCACCTTCTTTAACATTTTTAGGTCTTAAACAATGTCATTTTCATTGTCGGTTACTATATCAATCCCATATTTATCGTACAGATAATTACAGACATTAATTGTATCGCCAAATGTAGTATCTCATGGGTATTGACATATCTTCGCAAAATATTAGATGAAGCATCGGTAAAATTACAAGCAAAAAATAATTTTTCTGCTAAATTATTTCATGCTTTATTATTACCTTTTCCGGTGGAAACAAACTTAAAAAAATTGGCGAAGCAAAATATCGGGTATAACTATCACCAACAAAATATTTAAATACTTCTTAATCAAATCCTAAATTATAGTCGCTAAAATTTAAATCATATTTTTTATTTAAATGTTCATAACCATTAATTCGTTTTTTATTATTAATTTTACTAAATTCTTGCATATTTATTGACCTTTTTATTTTATATATAATACATTATAAGAAAAAATGAAGGGAATTTGTATAAAAATGAGAAAATTTAAACATTTAATATTTGATGAACGAGATTTATTTAAGGATTTATTGTTATCTGATACTTGTAAAAAGAAAAGTGGCACAATTAATTTATCTGAAATATCACGACAAACGGGTCGTGGAATTAATACTGTTAAAAGAGAAATTAATCGATTTAAAAATATACAAGATTATAATCCATATCAAGCACAAAAAGATTATAAACAAAAACGTAAAAAATGTATTAAAAAATTAACTAAATTTACAAAAGAGCAGTTATATTTTATTAAAATAAGATTTAATAAATAACACGATACGCCCGAACAATTAATTTATCATTATTTCTTGGAGTTTGGTGTTAAATTTCCTGCTTGTGTTAAAACATTGTATAAATGAATTTGCTTAGGTGAATTTGGATTAAAAAAAGAAAATTTACCCCATCTTGGTAAAAAATATAAAACAAAAGGAAAACATGATAATCGTGGTAAATTAACTAACTTTAAATCAATTTGAGATATTAAAAATAAAGTTTCTAATGTTGGATGATTTGAAATGGATACTGTTGTAGGAAAAGAAAATCAATCTAGTAATTTAGTTTTAGTAGAACAATCAAGTAAAAATTATTTTGTAATGAAATTAAAAAATACTAATAATAATGAAGTTTTAGAAAAATTTAAAGAGATTGTTAAAAAAAATAATTTAATTGGGAAAATTAAAGGAATAATAACTGATAGAGGAAAATAATTTAGTAAATGAAGAGAAATGGAAATATTTGATGAAACACAAGTTTATTTTTGTGACCCCGGCAAACCACAACAAAAACCATTAATTGAGCATATGAACGGTTAGTTTAGATATTTAATTTCTCAGGTAATTGATTTTAATAATATTAGTCAAAAAATGATAGATTGAATAGTTAATATTATAAATAATAAACTCCGGCCATGTTTAAATTGATTAAGTGCAAAGACAATTTTTTTACAAAATTTTAAATAAATTTATTAGTTAAAATTTAATAAATTATTTTTAGTGTGCTTAAATATTAATAAAATAAGATAAAATTACAAAAATTTAATTTTTTCTGAAAAAGTTCTTGCAATTTATTAAAAATATTTTATTATTATCTTAACAAGATATAAATTTTTCGTTTATATCTACATAGCGCCTAAACTTAAAAAAGTTAACTAAATTAATAGTTAACTTTTTATTATTTGGCATTTACAATTTACAAATATTGTCTTGATGTAAAATTTCCCAAACAAGGTCTAATTGTAGTATTTAATATATCTAAAATAGATTTTAATCTACTACTAATATTAATTAATGACTCGTTTTGACCTAATCAACGCCTTATATATCTATTTATTCTTTCCACTAATGCTTTCTGACGATGTTTACCGGCATCACAAAAATAAAATCTTATTTTAAAATGTTTTTCTATTGTTTTTAATCTATAAAATTCTTTTCCTCTATCGGTTAAAATACAACTAAATTTGCTAATACCAATTTGTTTAATCATTTTCATTAAAATTATTGATACAATACTTGCCTTTTTACTAAATAAAATATGATAAAAAAGTATATTTGATTTACGATTTACTAAAACTAACAAATGAAAATTGCCACAATCAAGAATATCCATTTCTCAAATTCCACTAAAACTTAAATCATCTCCATAATCATTTAAAAATTGCTTATAATCTCTAATATTAATTAATTTTCCACGATTGTCATTTTTTTCCCATTTTTTGTTTTTCTTTTTTTATTTTTAAAATATAACATTTCTTTTTTTAAATTAAAATAACCTAGTCTAATATATTTATAAATTGTTTTAAAAAATACACCAAATTTTACATTATATTGTAATTCATACGAAGTAATAATATTTTGTGGCTAACGACCAAAATTATTATATTCATTAGAAAAATAACTTAATTCTTGTGAATTTAGCATTGAATAATTACGACATTGTTTTTTATTTTTATAATGTGTTTTTTGTGCTTTTTCAGCATTATAATCATTAATATTATCAAACATATTTAACTCTTGCCAAATAGTTCTATAATCTCTATTCATTTGCTTAGCAATTTTTCGAATATTAATTGTTCCATTTTTCTTTTTAAATAGACTTCTTGCATAACCCATTAAAATAATTTCAAATATTTGTAAAAAGGGGTTAATATAAAATTATAATTTTAATTAATTATGTCTTTTATTTAAAAATTTAATATTTTGCCACAAAGAAAAATTATTTTATTATTCAAATTTGTTAATTTTAAATAAATCTTTTATGATAACTATAATAATTGTAAATTATAAATTGAAGCAATTAAATTAAATCTTAAACTAAATCGTTTTCTTCGATTACGATATTTTTCTGTAATAATTTTAAATTTTTTAAGAATAGCAAAAATATTTTCAATAATAATTCTTATTTTTGAAACTAGTCTATTATGTTGTTTTTGTTCTTTATTTAAATGTTTTTTCTTAGTTTTCTTTGTGGGCATTATAACATTATTGTGAATTTTTTGTATTCCTTGATAACCACTATCAACTATTAATTTGGTATTTTTTAAAATTGCGATTTTTGATTCTTTAAATAAAGCATAATCGTGTTTTTTACCAAGTGAAAAACTTGTTGCAATAATTTTTTTGGTTTCTTGTTCGATAATTACTTGTGTTTTAATAGTGTGTTTTTTCTTTTTACCAGAATAAGATTGTTTTTGTCTTTTTTTGGGCGTTGGATTGGGGTTTCGGTAGCATCAATAATAATAGTTTTATCATTAAAATAATCATTTATTAGTGCTTTTTTTACCATCAACTTGCTGAAAATCAGGGTGTTTAATTAAAATATCTTCAATTAACTTGATATTGCGATAACAATTAGCTTCACTAATTCCGAAATTTTTTCCAAGATGAAAATAAGTTCGATATTCTCGTCAATACGATAAAGTCATCAATAATCGATTTTCTAGTGATAATTTATTAGCTTTGCCACCTTTTTTAAATTTTTCTATTTCAGCTGCTTGTAAAATATCTAACATTTTATTAAAAATATCTTGTTTTATTCATGTTAATCTTAATCATTCTTTATCATTAATATTTTTAAATTCATCAAATTTCATAATTTAATATCCTCATAAATTATATTTTATAATAATATTTTAATAATAAAACCAGGTATCGCAAGAAGTCTATTATAGTTGTCATAAAAGATTTATTTAAAATTAACAAATTTGAATAATAAAATAATTTTTCGTTGTGGCAAAATATTAAATTTTTAAATAAAAGACATAATTAATTAAAATTATATTTTTATATTAACCCCTTTTTACAAATATTTGAAATTATTTTAATGGGTTATGCAAGAAGTCTAATAATTCATTATCTTTTAATTTTTCCAAATTTACTCTTTCATTAATATCTAATCTTTCATATTTTTTCACACTTTACTTCCTAAAATATTAAAATATGTTATAATGTATATAAATTAATTATAGCATTTTAAGTAAGGAGATAAAAATATAAAAAAGTTATTAAGTATTTTGGGGGTAATCGGATTAACAGCAACAAGTACAACATAATTAATTAGTTGTGAAAAACCAAATAACAATGAAAACAAGGTGGGTAATAAACCAGAATCTAAACCACAACCAAAAAAATCCAAGGCAGAACAACCACCAGAAAATAGTAATTAAAAATTAGTTGAAAATATAGATTTTGATACAAAAGGGGAAGATAAATGATATTTATATGTATTAAAATTGTCTCTTGATGAAAATTATGATTATATTCTTGATTTAGTTAATGCAGGTAATCCACCAGAAAAATATAAAAGTGGTTATAAGTTCGCACTTTATCGTTGAGATGGTAATGGTGGCCCTCAAACACCAAAAATTAATCATAATACTGGTAAAATTACAGATTGAAAAGATTAAAAAGGAACTTAATAGTAGTTCCTTTTTAAATTAATCGCACAAATTTCATAAATATAATTAATAAGAATAAATTAGTTATTGTGCTATATAATGCAGGACTAAATTTCCATACTTCGAATGTTTGACTGAAAAAACTATATATTGTTTGAAAAATTTTACCAACACCACTCGCTAATTCGTTTACTTGTTTTATACCAGGGATATTATTAACTATTCAAATTGCAGAATTTCTGATATGACACGCTAAATTATACCAACTACAACTTTCATATTGGGCTTGTCATCATTGAATATCGGGAAACAATCCGCCATTATTAATTTCTTGTCAATTATAAATCCCAAAATTAAAATCATAATAACGATACATATCATTTTCTTTTTGGGCTTGTAATTCAAAGACATTATAACCTATTTTTTGTTCTTCCATTTTTTTGTATTTTAAACCATATTTATCTTTTAAAGTACTTTTAAAAACATAATCCTCATTTTGATTAATATTATAATCATTTAAGACTGAAAAATCATAATTAAATACATCTCCATAATTTGTGTTATAAAACAGATTTTTATAAGCATAGTACATTTTAAAATCTAATGATTTATATTTATCAGAAAAATAAAAATATCGTGGGTAAATTTTAAAACCATTATTTGCTAATAAACCATATTTTTTATTATATCCCTGTGTATAAGTATTATTTTCTAAATCAAAAATTGTTCGTAAATAATCCTTATAAAAATTTTGTGAAACCGTAAACATAATATTTAATAATTTTTCAAATTGATTTTTACTTGTATTATTTTCATCAATTAAAAAATCTCTAAAATTAACTAATTTTAAACCAAAAAAATTAATTAAAACAGTGTCATATTGTAAATTATCAATATAACCACTTTCTATAAAATTACTCCTATTTTGAAATACTGGCACCAAAGCATATGCAAAAAATGCTTTTAAAAATTTATTAATATCAATTTGTCCTTTAATTTTTTCATAGTATTTAATATATCCATTTTCTAAATATGAATTAATATTTGCATCAAAATTAAAGATGTTATCTTTATCTTTCATAAAAGAAAACAAAAAACCTAATTTAGTTTCTTTATAAGAATAAGATGCATCATTATTCGCTGTCTTAGTGTGTGTTAATTATAAACCGCCAGCAATAATGTTATTATTTTTATCAATTGTTAAAATCATCCGATAAATTGATTTTTTAATAAAATACATAGCAGTATATCTTTCGCTTTCATCAATAATTTAAAAATCAAAAATTATTCGTTGTGTACCAACAATAGAACTCTCGTAATTGGGATTACCACCTTGCTGAACCCTAATATTTTATTGGATAATAACATCTAAATAATTATTTAAAAAATCTTTAACTTTATTTTTATTTTCAACACTTAAATCTGTAATTTTGCCAGTATTAGGATTAATTGTTGGTGTTTGAGGGTCACCATTACCATCTCAACGATAAAGTGCGAACTGATAACCACTTTTATATTTTTCTGGTGGATTACTTGCATTAACTAAATCAAGAATATAATCAGAATTTTAATCAAGAGAGAATTTTAATACATATAAATATAATTTATTTTTCCCTTTTGTATCAAAATCTATATTTTCAAATAATTTTCAATTATCTTCAATTAAATTAACTGATTGTAAATCTGTTATATTTGTTTTTAATTTATTTAAAATTGATGTTAAATTATATTTATTTGCAAATGAATAAACAAAATTTGTTAATTCTCTTAAAAATTGTTTTCTATCAACATCATAAAATTTGTTAATGTTATACTTTTTAACATAATTATCTCCATTTTTATATAAATCCATAAATTTATCACTTTATTTATCTTAAGAAACACCAGTCGAATAACTATCCTTTAAAAAATCTAAATATCATTTATCGTTATAATTTAATGATTTTGATGTTTTTAAAGTAGGATTAATAAAATAATTGGTATCACTTCAATTTTCAAAAAAAGTGCTTCGTAAAAACATTGTATTAATAAAATCATTTTCATTAATACCAGTTTCTACACTTCGCTTTTGTTCTTACTTTTTCTTCTGTTTGTGATTGTTGATGTTGTTGTAATGTCATTGCCCCTAACGAGAAAAAAGAAATTAATAAAATTGGTACAAACGAAAATAATACTAAAAAATTACGCATTATTCTCTACCAACTTATTTTTACGATTTTCTTTTATTAATTTAATAATTTCATTAAATAAATAACCATAAAAATAATGAATTATTAAGATATATCATAATATATCAAATCATAAACCATAAATTATATAACCATTTATACCAGCATATTTTTCTTTTAATTCTTCAATAATTGAAACTGTATCTAATACACATACAAGAGTTAACGAAAACTTATAATAAGATACAAGATTAAATCAACCCAAGAAATAAATAAATCATTTTGTTTCTTTTATTTTTTATTTTCTAAATTACTTTTCATAAATTCAACTCCTAACTATACAATGTTTTTGAAATAATAAAACCAATAATATATAAACTTGATGTTGTTAACATTAACGGATGACTAAATAAAATCGCCATTTTACCAAAAATAGATAATAATCAAGTATCAGAATTATATAAATCCATAATAATATTTTTTTGCTGATTTTAACTGATTAATAATAACTGTAATAAATCCAGTTCCAAATATAGCGATTGCCGCCACTAATAAAACTAACTTAATCATTACTTAACACCTCTTTTAATCTTTGCTTGTTATCTAATATTTTGTCTTTTAACTTCTTTTTTTTATTTGTTGTTTATTACTATTTTGATAAGCTTTTTTACTAGCATTTATACCTTTTTTAAAAGTTGATGAGTATACTTTTGATACACCACTTTTAGCTGTTGAACCTAAATCGTTATAATTAGTTGATGTTCCGTGAATTGCATAAATTGATAACTTAATAACCATAAAAAAGATTAAACAATAAGCAATCGTTATATTTGTCATTGGTAGTTTAGTATTTCAAATCACATCAAAAATAAATAAAAAAGTATCAAAAATAAAACTAAAAATCTTATTTCAATTATAATTATTAACTCTTTCACTTAATAAATTAATCATCTTTTTTCTTTCCTTTCGCTTTTTTTTGCTTTTAAATTTTCTTTCAAAATATCAATATCAAACAATTCTAAGCGTTGTTTATTATTTGATTTTGATATATCTTTTCAAAATTATTCTTTTTTATTAATAACTTCGTCATTTTTTAAATCACGAACAAAAATTAATCAATAACTATCATATTTATTGGCAAATTCAAGCGGAATAATTATCTTAAAAAAACGAATTCCTAAACCAACATCCGATTTATGTTTTGCTCGTTTACCTTCTGCTGTTCGTTCTACTGATTTTGTTTTTCAAATTTCATAATCTATAATATCTTGAAAAATACCAATTCGCATAACAAAACTACGATTAAAAATATTACCTAATTTAGATTTAACGGGTTTTTTCAATTAAATCGGAATAATAATGCCACTTGATAAATGACTAATATTATTTCACATCATTCCCTCGCGCTGTACGGTAAAAATTGCTCTATTTTTAAAATGTCTTGCTAAAACAATCCACACACTTTTACCACCATGAACTTTTTTAACTTCGTGGGGGCTAGTTCCATAAATATATAAAAAACTCTCATCAAACAAAATTAAACTATCGTCAGGCGGGACTAATTTAGTTCTATCAGTAAAATATAAGTTATTAAAGGTTAAAAGTTTTATTGCATCATCTTCGATTGGATAATTACTATAAATTTTCTTTATTAAAAGTTTCATAACTTGTGATAAAAAAGTTAAAAGTAATGTTTTACCAGTTCCTAATTTACCAATAATTACTGATAACGGATTATCACAAATAAAGCAAACTAAATGAAAAACATTTAACTGATAAAAAACATTTTTTCAAACTCACCAAACAAAATATACACATTGTAAAGCAAATAATGGTCAAAATAATAAACCAGTATAATTTAATGAAATTATTCAAAGTAATAAATCAATTAAACTAAACAAAACCATTGAACCATTAATATAACAAAAGTTTATTAGAAAAAATGCAAACTTTTTCATTACTTAAAATACCCAACTATTTTAAAAATCATTCACAATAAAAACCAAGTTAAAAACAAAATTACAATTCAAACACCAACCATCAAAGTTAAATATTCATTTTGTGTTAAATTTAAAGTTGTAATATTTTCAACCTTTGTTTTATCTATAAACAAAAAGACATGAATAAAAAAACTCTTTTAATTTTTCTCAATCATTTTGAATATTTAAAAACTCCACATTTTTTGAATAAGTTTAAAAAACATTCCAAAAAATAAAACGATAAATAATACAAACGATATAACATATAAAAATTCAGGAGCATTTGAACCAATAATATAACTTACAAATTGAACTCAATAATTATATAAACTCATTATAAAAATCTCTATAAAAAATGTTTACCATATTCATTTATATTCAATTTCATAATTAAAATCTTTTATATTAATTTGAATATGTTTTTTATAAGATTGTTCATCATAAATTGATAAAACATAATTTGACTCTTTTTTAAAACTTTTATAGCATTTTTTACATAATAATTTAATTTTATTTTTGCAAGAAAAAGATATATAAGAAACCTTAGATTTTATAAAATTATTAGAACAACCAACTACTTTTAAATAATTTTTAATTGGATGATGAAAAATATAACCATTATCACATAATTTATAACCTTTGTTTTTTTCATATTTTATTCTATTTTCTTTATATAATTCTTCTATTAATTTAACTTAAATTTTATAATTCCTCCAAATCACGAATTAATTGTTCTACTTTTTTGTCATTTCAATTTATTAAATTATTGTTGTTATTTGTTTTTACTTTTTTAGGTTCATTTTGAAATAATGCTTTGTGCATAAGCGTAAAATAGTTTTGTTTATATTGATTATACAAATCAATTATTTCTGTTCCAATTAAACATTTTCAAATATGGCGTTTTAAATTTTCATCATATTTTACAATAGGATAAGAATTATCATAAATTAAGCCGATTGCTACTTGTTCAGAGTGTTTTTGACTAGGATAAATAAACTTATTACTCAATCAAAAACCAATATGGCGATTATGATTAGGTAAAATTATAAAACTTGCTTTATCTGTTTCAAAGGGGATTAATTCCTTAGAAATAAAATAATTTTCTATATTTTGATTTTTCTTAACAAAATTACTCAATTTTATCAACTCCTCCTATTAGCATTTTACCTTTTCCTAATGTTCCAATTATATTTTCTAACGGTAACATTCTTTTCTTTAACAACATAACTTTATATTCTTTAATTTCTGATATATGCTCTTTAATTACATAAAATAAAATAATAAATATAAAAATTAAAAATAAAATACCAATTCAAATACCGACTATTATTTCTCTATTCGTAAATAAAATAAAACCGACAATAATTGTAATAAAATTAATTAAGAATAAAAAATAACAAAAACCAAAACCAAAATTCTTAATAATAAAATCTCTTTTTAATTTTTTATATTCCTTAGTTGTTTCAAATTTTATATCCATAATTAAATACTCCTAACTAAATATTTGTTTGATAAACATTGTTATATTTAATGTTTATATATTGCTTATTTATTGATAAAAACATTGGTTATTAACAATGTTATACATAATGCTAATATATTGTTTATTTAATGTTTAATAGACTTCTTGCGATACCTGGTTTTATTATTAAAATATTATTATAAAATATAATTTATGAGGATATTAAATTATGAAATTTGATGAATTTAAAAATATTAATGATAAAGAATGATTAAGATTAACAGGAATAAAACAAGATATTTTTAATAAAATGTTAGATATTTTACAAGTAGCTGAAATAGAAAAATTTAAAAAAGGTGGCAAAGCTAATAAATTATCACTAGAAAATCGATTATTGATGACTTTATCGTATTGACGAGAATATCGAACTTATTTTCATCTTGGAAAAAATTTCGGAATTAGTGAAGCTAATTGTTATCGCAATATCAAGTGAATTGAAGATATTTTAATTAAACACCCTGATTTTCAGCAAGTTGCTGGTAAAAAAGCACTAATAAATGATTATTTTAATGATAAAACTATTATTATTGATGTTACCGAAACCCCAATCCAACGCCCAAAAAAAGACAAAACAATCTTATTCTGCTAAAAAGAAAAAACACACTATTAAAACACAAGTAATTATCGAACAAGAAACCAAAAAAATTATTGCAACAAGTTTTTCACTTGGTAAAAAACACGATTATGCTTTATTTAAAGAATCAAAAATCGCAATTTTAAAAAATACCAAATTAATATTTGATAGTGGTTATCAAGGAATTCAAAAAATTCACAATAATATTCTAATACATACAAAAAAAAACAAAGAAAAACCCTTTAAATAAAGTACAAAAACAACTTAATAGAATAGTTTCAAAAATAAGAATTATTATTGAAAATATTTTTGCTATTCTTAAAAAATTTAAAATTATTACAGAAAAATATAGAAATCGTAGAAAACGATTTAGTTTAAGATTTAATTTAATTGCTTCAATTTATAATTTACAATTATTATAGTTATCATAAAAGATTTATTTAAAATTAACGAATTTGAATAATAAAATAATTTTTCGTTGTGGCAAAATATTAAATTTTTAAATAAAAGACATAATTAATTAAAATTATAATTTTATATTAACCCCTTTTTACAAATATTTGAAATTATTTTAATGGGTTATGCAAGAAGTCTAATAAATAATGTTATTAACAATGGTAAATATATAAAATAATAAAAATTGGCACACTGAAAAACACTATTAAGTTTTAAAGTAATAGTTATATAAAATAAATTAATAAAATATAAATAAACTAGTGTGCCTTAGTTTTGTTTAAAATAACCTAGAATATAGTATTATATTCTATTAAAATCCTTTAACCATATGACGGAAAAAGTTTAATATCTTAATAATAATAAATAATCCAAATGGAATTAAAATAATTCACGCATCGCCTAAAAAGGTCATTAATTGCGGTAAAATACCATATACAGCGTCTTTTACTTTATCCATTGCATTGCCTAAACCAGTTCAAATAGAATTCATTCCATCCCCGAACCCAATTGTTGCAACCGCATCTGCTAAAAAATTCATTATTTTCTATCCTCCTTTTTTTCAAGTTCTTTTTTTTCTTTTTTATTACCTTGAATTTGTCGAATTTTTTGATAAATTGATAAATCAATTAACGCAAAAATACCTAACAAAATCAAAATACTAAATATTCACTTTAATCATACTGGCACAATATAAATACTTTCGATAAATTATAAAATTGAAATTTGCAAACTCGCTCCGCTCGTTGTCGCTTTGCTCCACTTAAAAAAATTATTGAATAAATTATCCGCTAATAAATTACGCGGGATAATTTATTCTTTACTTTTTAATTTCAATATCATTTGCAATCTTATTGACAGTATTAATAACAATATATTTGCCATATTTTTTCACTAAAGGCTGCAAAATAAAATATTGCTTTGTTTGCATAATTTCAACCTCCAATAATTAACTTAAAAAAGTTAACTAAATTAATAGTTAACTTTTTATGATTTGGCATTTACAATTTACAAAATATTAAATGATAATTTTAAATCTAAAAAAATTAAATATAGTGAAATTTCAGTAATATAAAACTTATATTCTAAATCATTAATTTCCTTGGCAATATTGGCAATTTGCTCACCAATATTATCATATTCATCAAGAACAGCATTCATTTGTAAAAACTTGCTCGTTCTTGTAATTCAGTAAGATCTAAATTAATTGCTTGAATTGTTGACATTAGTTCATTCAAAGTTTTTTCAATTTTTTCTTTACGCAAAGACATTTGCTCTACTTTATTTTCCGTTTTTTTACTTTCACTTACTTATAATTATAATATATCATAAAACTAAAAAAGATTATTTTTAATAATTAATTACCAATCCTTTAAAACGTGTCACTGAATTGATTGTTTCGCGAATCCCTTGAACTCCTTGCCCAGAATCATGAATTCCTAAAAACGGGAATGAATCAGGTCCTCGTTGAGTACGACCATTAATATTAACCGTTCCTGTTTCTAATTCATTAGAAATATTAAATGCTGAATTAATATCTTTTGTAAAAATACATGCTTGCAATTTAAAATTTGATTTATTTGCTAAAGTAATCATTTCTTCAACATTCTTACAACGAATAATTGGTAAGACTGGACCAAATGGTTCTTCTCATGCTAATCGCATTTCTGAGGTAACATGGTCAATTAAAGTTGCACTAATTAAATTATCTTTTCGTTGATTACCAAGTATTAATGTTGCTTTTTTTACTAAAGCATCATCAATTAAACCTTGTACAAAATCTGCAGCTTTTAAATCAATGACAGGAATAATGGCTTTATTATCTAATGGCGAACCTGCTTCTAACTTGCTAACTTCTATTTTTAATAATTTTACTAGTTCATCAGCAATTGTTTCATCTACTAATACTCGCTTAACGGCCGTACAACGTTGTCCAGAATATGCATAAGCACCAGCAACAATTTCTTTTACTGCTTTTGTTAAATCAGCATCTTTTAATACTAAAGCTGAATCTTTTCCTCCTAATTCTAATACTAAGTCTTTTCCATGTCCTAATTTGCGAATATGATTACCAACAGCAAATGACCCAGTAAATGAAATAACATCAATTTCAGGATTTAAAACTAATAAATCTCCAATATCACGTCCACGACCAGTTACAACATTAAAAACACCTTTCGGAAAACAAACTTCAAAAGCTAATTTTGCCATATATAAACCAGTTAAACTGCCATTTGTTGCCGGTTTAAAAACAACAGTATTACCAACAACTAAACTTGGTACAATTTTTGCAATACTTAAATTAACAGGATAATTAAATGGTGAAATTGCCAAAATAACACCTTTTGGAACACGAGAAAAAATCCCTAATTTATTTTTAATATTTCAACCATCTCCAGTTAATATTTCTGGAAAAACTCGTTTTGCTTCTTCAATTGTGTAATCAATATATTCGATACTACGTTCTACTTCAATTTGACCATCTTTTAAACTTTTTCCAATTTCATGGGCCATAATTTTCGCAAGCTCTGTCTTATGACTTTCTAATAATTTTGCTCATTTTTGCAAATAACTAATTCGTTCAAATAAAGTTAAATTTTCTCATTCTTTTTGTGACTGTCGAGCCCACTTAAACGCTTCATTTATTGCTTTTTCTTTTAGAGCCGGAACACGGCCATATGGCTTATTATTAATTGGTGAAATTATTTCTAATCAATCACCATTATTGATTAATTCACCATTAATTAATGCATTAAATTCCAAATTCATTTTTACCGCCTCATTTCTTTTTGCATTATTCTGTTTATATTTTATGCTTTTTTAAAATTATTAAAAGATACTTTCCACATTTAAATTATCGTTTATAATAAAATGTTTTAATGTTGTTAACGCACGTTCACTATATGCTAAATATTTTTCATTTTTACTTTTAAAATGTTGTTCAAATGGAGGAATAATGCCAAAATTTGCTTTCATTGGCTGAAAATTAGTTTTCGAATCATTAGTAGTATAATTCAGTAGTGCACCCATCATTGTTTCGGGTGGAAATGTTAACATTGGGTCGTTATTTAATAATCTTGCAATATTTAGGGCACTAATAATTCCTGTGGCTGCTGATTCAACATATCCTTCAATACCAATAATTTGACCAGCAAAAAATACATTCTGATGTTTTTTTACTTGTAAAAATTGATTTAATAAAATTGGAGAATTAATAAAATTATTCTTATGAATAAAACCATATCGTACAATCTGAGCATTTGCTAAACCTTGAATCATACTAATAAGGCGTTTTTGCTCTGGAAACTTCAAATTAGTTTGAAAACCAACTAAATTATATAATGTATAAATTGCATCATCTTGACGTAATTGCACAGCAGCATATGGACGGTTACCATTTGTGGTTTCTAAACAAAATGGTTTTAATGATTCAAACAATAATGAATTAATCCCCCCTTTTGCCATTATTTCAATTGGCATGCGCCCTTCAAAATAAATTTATTTTTCAAAATCATGTAAAGCTACTGTTTCTGATTTAATTAATGCTTGAAATCATAATTCAAATTAATCCTTTCTCATTGGACAATTAATATAATCTTTACTATTGCCTTGATCATAACGTGATTTATAATATACCTTAGTAAAATCAATACTTTCTTTTGTAATAATTGGTGCTGGTGCATCATAAAAGTAAAAATATTCTTGCCCCAATAATAATTGAATAGTCGTTTTAAACTTTGATGTTGTTAAGGGTCCAGAAGCAATCAATGTAATTGCTTTATCATCAATAGTTGTTGCTTCTTGGTCAATTAAAGTGAAATTTGAATTATTTGTTAGCCATGTTGTAGTATGTTATGAAAACTGATTCCGATCAACAGCTAATGCTCCCCCAGCCGGAACACGGCTTGCATAAGATGCTTTAATAATTAATGAATTAAATGCTGGCATTTCTTTTTTTAATAAGCCAACACCATTAATTAAACTTTCACTACGTAACGAATTTGAACAAAACAATTCTGCAAAGGAATTTTGTTTTTGCAATGGATTTTTTATTAATCTTTTACTTTCATATAAATTAACCTTAAAGCCTCGTCGTGCTAATTGATACGCTGCCTCGGTTTCTGCTAATCCAGCCTCAATAATGTTAATCGTTGGAATTTCCATTTGTTATTTTTGCTTTTAATTGTTGATATTGTTCTAAATATTGGGCATATTTTTCTTGTTCAAGTTTAATCTTTTCAGGATTTGCTTTTGCTAAAAAACTTGGATTATTTAAAATATTTTTGTTTCGTTCTAGTTCTTGTTCAAGACGAGTTAATTCACCATTGATTTTTTGTTGTTCTACTGTTTCATCAACAATATCATTCAACCCAACTTCTAAAATAACATTCGTTAATGGAATTGTGGCATATTTTTGGTTTTCATCTTTTTCTTGAAGTACACCCATCACTTTACTATTAACCATTTTTAAAATAAATTCATTAATTAATGCAATAACATTTGTAGTAATATTATTTTTACTACTTATTTGATCAAATCAAATTTCAATAATATCTTCTTTTTTAATTTGATAATTACTTCGTAATTCACGGATTGCAATAACAATTTCCGTTACTAAATTCAAATAATCAACATTATAATTAAAATTAATTTTTGGGTAAACTTCTAGCATAATTGACTCTTTCAAATTTAATTTTTGATAAATTTCTTCTGTTACAAATGGAATAAATGGATGTAACATAATTAAAATTTGTTTTAAAACATAAAACAATGTTTGAATTGTTATCTTCTTGATTGTGGCATTATTACTTTGTAAATTAACTTTGGTCAATTCAATATATCATGAACAAAACTTATTTCATACAAAATCATACAAATCTTTGCCAACTAAAACAAATTCATATTTTTCCATATTCGTTTGTACTTTAACAATTATTTTTGTTAATTCAGTTAAAATTCATTGGTCAATAGCATTTTCTTGATGGTTTAATAATAAGTTTTTAATTTCTGTTTCAAAATTAACCAATGGTTTGAAATCACTTGTTAAATTAAGTTCAACATAACGAGCAGCATTTCATAACTTATTAATAAAATTTCAAGCACTATTAACTTTTTCTAAAGAAAAACGTAAATCTTGTCCTGGCGCACTATTTGTAACTAAAAAATAACGTAATGTATCCGCACCATATTCTTTTATAGCATCCATCGGATCAATGCCATTCCCTAATGATTTACTCATTTTTCGGCCTTCTTCATCACGAATTAAACCATGAATCAAAACATCATTAAATGGTTTTTCCTTTGTAAACTCTAATGAGTCAAACATCATTCTTGAAACTCAAAAGAAAATAATATCGTAACCAGTCACCAAAACATTAGTTGGAAAATAGCGATGAAATAATGTTTTATCTCAATTTCATCCTAAGGTTGTCATTGGTCATAATGCTGATGAAAATCAAGTATCTAAAACATCTCCATCTTGAATTCAATTTTTACTATTATCTGGTGGAGTTAAGCCAACATGAATTTTTGTTGAATCATCTTTATGATATCATGCTGGAATTTGATGTCCTCATCATAGTTGCCGTGAAATACATCAATCTTGAACATTTTTCATTCAATTAATTAATGTTGTATTAAATCGAGAAGGATAAAATTGAATTTTATTTGGTGATGATTGAAATTTAATAATTTTTTCAGCAAAATATTCCATTTTAACAAATCATTGGTCTGATAAATATTGTTCAACAATAGCACTACTTCGTTCTGAAAAGCCAACTTGATGATAATGATCTTTAATTTCAACAATTAACTTTTGGTGATCTAAATCATGAACTAAATTTTGACGGGCAGTAAAACGATCTTGGTTATGATATTTTCCAGCCAATTCGTTCATTTTCCCATCTAAATTAATACAAATTGGTATTGCTAAATTATGACGCAAAGCAATTTCAAAATCATTAGCATCATGTGCTGGTGTACATTTCATTGCTCCCGTTCCAAAATCTTGGTCAACATAATTATCACAAATAATAGGAAGCAGTTCACCATTTGCTGGATTTATCACTTTTTTATTTCAATATTTGCGATAACGATTATCGTTTGGGTTAACAACAACACATTGATCAGCAAACATTGTTTCTGGGCGTGTTGTTGCAATTGTCAAAAACTCACCTGTGCTATTTTCTAAAAAATATTTAAAATAATACATTTTGCCTTGTTGCTCTTGATAAATAACTTCAATATTTGATAAAGCGGTTTTTTGTACAGGGTCTCAAGAAATAATCCGTTTACCACGATAAATTAATCCTTTTTGGTATAAATCAATAAAAACTTTTTGTACTGATGATGTTAAATTATTATTTAATGTAAATTGCTCACGTGAATAATCTAGTGCTAATCCTAATTTAGCTCATTGCTCACGAATAATTTCAGCATATTCTTTCTTTCATGCTCAAGCTTGTTCAATAAACTTTTCTCGTCCTAAATCATGTCGTAAAATATTTTTTGTTATACGTAAACGTTCTTCTACTTTTGCCTGTGTAGCAATTCCCGCATGGTCCATTCCTGGTAAATATAAAGTATCAAATCCTAGTAATTTTTTATAGCGAATAATTAAGTCTTGCAATGTTGTATCTCAGGCGTGACCTAAATGTAGTTTCCCAGTCACATTTGGGGGTGGAATAACAATACTAAACTTTGGCTGTTTACTTGTAACATCTGCAGTAAAATAACCTTTTTTCTTTCAAAATTGATATTTTCCTGTTTCGACCAAGGCATGATCATATTTCTTTGTTAATTCTTTTCCCATTTTTGTTTCCTTTCTAAATAAAAACTCCTATTATTTAAATAAAATAATAGGAGCAGTTATTTTCTAAATAATTACGGTACCGTCCTTTTTTAAAAAGTATCACTTATTACCTTAATTAAAATATCAAGTTAAAATATTTAGCAACGTTCATTAAAACAATAGATTAATTTCACATCATCAATTAACTCTCTGAACTATTTTTTTAATTACTCCTCTAATATTTATGATTTTATTATAATTCTTTTTCAATTAATTGCAACCTTTTTTGTTTCTCCAATAATATTATTCTAAAATAAAAATAAAAGTTAATTATAACTTTACAATGTTTCTTTTAACTGAGAATATGAAATAAAAAACCTTTCTAGGTTATTATTAAATATATAAAATTAGGAGAAACATTTTTTATATGGCAAAGGGTAAAACTAAAGGGTCAAAAGACCATGATATTGAATTTAAAACTAAAATTATTAACTAATATTACGAATATAATAAATCAATATCTTTAATATCTAAAGAATATGAAATAAGTACTGCAACTATTTCTAGGTGAATTAATGTTTTCAATAAAGATAAAAAAATTGATAAACGAACATATATTAAAAAAATGCCAATTTTTAATAATTCGCATGATGAAACTATATATTTATTAACAAAAGAAAATTAACAAATAAAAGCAGAAAATAATATTTTAAAAAAAGATTGAATCTCTTCCAAAAACAAAAACAAAGATGAATATTAGAAAACAAATTGATTTTATTAAAAACGAATTAAATAACAACTCAATCTTACCATTAAGATGATTTTTAAAAATATTATGCATTTAATATTATATATGAAATAAATATAAAAATATTCACTTTAATTTTGTCGAAAACTCTTGATGAAATAAAAAAAATCATCAATATGACAATTTAAAAACTAATTTTGTGTAAGATTATGATTTTGTTTTAAATTTTTTAAACGTTAAAATATAATACCGTTGATTGTTGGTTTGGTGTTAAACCTTTATGTTGGTATTTTCATTTTCAGAGCTTTAAATAATTTTGAATATTAGTGAAACCCAAACCATGATAATGAATTAAGGCTTCTTTAAGACTGGATTGTAATTTATTAATCTTATTTAACTTTCGATAACTAGTATCAGGGTTTGTACTAGTTTTGGTGGAATATAGAGTAGAATTTGTTTGTTTTGCTACTAATAAATATAGTGGTTGCATGTCAGAAATAATCGTTGATTTTTCTTTAATCAATTGCTTATTCATATTTTCAATAATTCATTGTTTTTGTAATCGTTTGGTATTGGTAGATTGAACAAAAATATTATTATTGCTATCAACTGCCATTTGAATACAGCATTTGGTATTGGTTGAAAATGGATCGAGATGAGTTTTTCGTTTATCAAATTTATCTTTAAAATTACCTTTATGGATTTCTTTAATAAATGTTTCATCCATTTGAATTTGACCATTTAATTTTTTAAATTTTAATTGGGTATTTTCTAATTGTTTTGATTGCATTAATTTTTGTCGATTATACCAAGCAGTTTTTGGGGTTGTTTTAATAAAACGAGAAATTATTTTGCTAGATTGTCCTAATAATGCAATTTGAATTAATAAATTTCATTGTTCATAATTTAAATGACTTCAATAAGTAAAATGATGACGAAAAGCATCAAAACTAGCACGACATTTTTTACATAAATATTTTTGTTTTCCTTCAGGATTATGACCATTTTTAACACAATGAAAAGATTTGCAATTAGGACATGTAATGCCTTTATCTCTAAATTTTTGATCAATTTCATTTAAACGTTTTTGTTTTTTGATTACCTTTACTTCTTTTTTTATTTTTTCATAAAATTCTAAAAATTGATCATCTGTAAAACTGTTTTTTAATTCTGTAATTATTTTTTCCATCAATTATTTACCTCTATATATTAAAAATATACCTAAAATTAGGTATATTCTATAAATATCAAGAGTTTTCGACAAAATTAAAGAATATTCATGAAAAATATGAATGAAAAATTGATTACAATATATTAGAAATAATTAAAATAATTTGAAAAAACAATAAAAATAAAGGTCATCGACAAATAAACCTTGATTTGGAAGAACAAAAAATAAAAATATCAGCAAGTACTGTATATCGTTATATGAAGATATTACAAATATGTTTTGAAGTTAGAATTAAACATAAAAAACGAATTTAACATTTTAATAATATGTTATATGAACATAAAAAATACCCCTATTTACTTAAACGTAATTTTCATTCTAATCAAATGAATCAAAAATGATCAATTGATATTACAATAATTAAAATATATTCAGAATCATTATATTTATTTGCTATTAAAGACTTATTTAGTAATGCAATTGTTGGATAATCACTAACAGTAGTGCCAGCAGTAAATTGAGTAATTAATTGTTTAAAACAAAGCTTAATTAATCGAAAAATTAAACCTGGTCAATTAATAATTAATTCTGATCAATGCATTCATTTTACTTCACATTCATATTGTGATTTATTAAGAGATTATGGAGTAACTATAAGTATGTCTCGACGTGGAAATTGTTTAGATAATTCACCTATTGAAAATTGGTTTTCAATTTTAAAAACAGAAAATAAAAATATAACAAAATACAAAAATTTTAATGAGCTAAAAAATATGATAGATAATTATATTGTTGAGTATAATAATTATAGAAGGGTTTTAAAATTAAAAATGCATCCAATTCAATTTGAATTAAAAAGCATTTTAAATTAAAAAAATAATTCTCAGTTATTTGAAACTGTGCAAGTTAATTATAACTTTTATTTTTATTTTTTTCTAATTTTGTGTCTTCTGCCCTTTTAATATTATTAGACTTCTTGCGATACCTGGTTTTATTATTAAAATATTATTATAAAATATAATTTATGATGATATTAAATTATGAAATTTGATGAATTTAAAAATATTAATGATAAAGAATGATTAAGATTAACAGGAATAAAACAAGATATTTTTAATAAAATGTTAGATATTTTACAAGTAGCTGAAATAGAAAAATTTAAAAAAGGTGGCAAAGCTAATAAATTATCACTAGAAAATCGATTATTGATGACTTTATCGTATTGACGATAATATCGAACTTATTTTCATCTTGGAAAAAATTTCGGAATTAGTGAAGCTAATTGTTATCGCAATATCAAGTGAATTGAAGATATTTTAATTAAACACCCTGATTTTCAGCAAGTTGCTGGTAAAAAAGCGCTAATAAATGATTATTTTAATGATAAAACTATTATTATTGATGCTACCGAAACCCCAATCCAACGCCCAAAAAAAGACAAAAACAATCTTATTCTGGTAAAAAGAAAAAACACACTATTAAAACACAAGTAATTATCGAACAAGAAACCAAAAAAATTATTGCAACAAGTTTTTCACTTGGCAAAAAACACGATTATGCTTTATTTAAAGAATCAAAAATCGCAATTTTAAAAAATACCAAATTAATAGTTGATAGTGGTTATCAAGGAATACAAAAAATTCACAATAATGTTATAATGCCCACAAAGAAAACTAAGAAAAAACATTTAAATAAAGAACAAAAACAACATAATAGACTAGTTTCAAAAATAAGAATTATTATTGAAAATATTTTTGCTATTCTTAAAAAATTTAAAATTATTACAGAAAAATATAGAAATTGTAGAAAACGATTTAGTTTAAGATTTAATTTAATTGCTTCAATTTATAATTTACAATTATTATAGTTATCATAAAAGATTTATTTAAAATTAACGAATTTGAATAATAAAATAATTTTTCGTTGTGGCAAAATATTAAATTTTTAAATAAAAGACATAATTAATTAAAATTATAATTTTATATTAACCCCTTTTTACAAATATTTGAAATTATTTTAATGGGTTATGCAAGAAGTCTATTGTTTCAATCTTTATACATAAAAAAGACAAATCCGCCAAATAAAAAAATAAACAACACAATAATAATCGTTAATGTAATAATTAATCAAGTTGCCATCATTTAGTTCTCCGCTCCTTATTGTCACATTTCAACTGGTACTGATTTAATTTGATATTTTCTTAACACAGTAACCGATAAAATACTACATATTGACGGCATAATAATTCCTAATAATACTGCTAATACTGATCATCATCAAGGTTTTGATAGCCCTGAATTAATAAAGACATAAAACATAAAAACACTATTAACCGCTAACAACAATGGTGTTAAATACGAAATCGCAAATTTATATGTTTTACCAATTTTAATTCACGAATATGCATTATTGTGGGCAATCATTATTGGTAATTTTTTGTAAATATGAATAAATAAAATAATTTCAACTAAAGCCATCACTAACATATTAACACTACCAGCTAAAGCTTGGAACAAATAAAGTAATTGGGATATTATCTTTAAACATTAAGACTAAACCAATGGCAGCCATTAAATTCATTAAAATAATAATAACTTGTTTTTCTTTTACCTTGTAATTTGAAAAAATTTTATTTATGACAACTTCAATCATTGCAATAATACTACTTAATCCAGCAAATAATAATGCTGTAAAAAATAAAATGCCTAAAAAGTTTCCAAAACCAACAAAGGTTTGTTTATTAATAACATTAAAAGTTTGTGGAAAAACATTAAAGATAAAACTAGCAACATCATTCTTTGGAAACGCTTCATCAATTGCCTTCGTATAATCATCAATCGTAATTAATCCAGGATTTTGTTTATGAACTAAAATACCCGCTGAGCCAAAGACCATAATTAATGTTAAAAGTGAAATTGTTAAAACATCAAATGATAAAATATATGCTTTATTTGTATTATCCTATGTTTTTCGTGCTGCAACAGCAAATAAAATCATAAATCCTGAACCAGCGCAAACCGTAAGCACACCTAATCGAAAGGCATCACTTCATACTTGCTTGGCGGGTTACCAAATAAACTTAAGGTTCTTTGCGTTGGCATTAAAACTGTCCCTAGTCCTTCTAATGCTCCTGGAATTGTTAAAACGTAAATTGATAAAAATAATAAAATAACAAATAAAAATGGAATAAAAATAACATTTGCTTTTTCAATTCCTTTTGCTAGAAACATCACAATTATCCCAACAATAATAACAATTGCAATAAATGCTAAGTATAATAATCATTGAAAACTAGCATTACCGGCTACACCAATTCCATCAGTATTTAAAATATTATTATCAAACCATAATGGTGTATTAATTGACGATGTAAAATTTAATATTAATGAAATTAAAACATAACCAATTAATACGGTGTAGTAATTAGCAACAATAAACAACATAAAGGCTGATTCAAATAAGCCAATAAAACCACTTGCTTTTGGGTTTTCTTCACTAAAAATATTAATTAACGATTTGCGTCGCATATTACAAATGTTGAATTCTAAAATTAATAATGGAATGCCACAAGTAATAATTACTAAAATAGACTTCTTGCATAACCCATTAAAATAATTTCAAATATTTGTAAAAAGGGGTTAATATAAAATTATAATTTTAATTAATTATGTCTTTTATTTAAAAATTTAATATTTTGCCACAACGAAAAATTATTTTATTATTCAAATTCGTTAATTTTAAATAAATCTTTTATGATAACTATAATAATTGTAAATTATAAATTGAAGCAATTAAATTAAATCTTAAACTAAATCGTCTTCTTCGATTACGATATTTTTCTGTAATAATTTTAAATTTTTTAAAAATAGCAAAAATATTTTCAATAATAATTCTTATTTTTGAAACTAGTATATTGTGTTGTTTTTGTTCTTTATTTAAATGTTTTTTCTTAGTTTTCTTTGTGGGCATTATAACATTATTGTGAATTTTTTGTATTCCTTGATAACCACTATCAACTATTAATTTGGTATTTTTTAAAATTGCGATTTTTGATTCTTTAAATAAAGCATAATCGTGTTTTTTACCAAGTGAAAAACTTGTTGCAATAATTTTTTTGGTTTCTTGTTCGATAATTACTTGTGTTTTAATAGTGTGTTTTTTCTTTTTACCAGAATAAGATTTTTTTTGTCTTTTTTTGGGCGTTGGATTGGGGTTTCGGTAGCATCAATAATAATAGTTTTATCATTAAAATAATCATTTATTAGTGCTTTTTTACCAGCAACTTGCTGAAAATCAGGGTGTTTAATTAAAATATCTTCAATTCACTTGATATTGCGATAACAATTAGCTTCACTAATTCCGAAATTTTTTCCAAGATGAAAATAAGTTCGATATTCTCGTCAATACGATAAAGTCATCAATAATCGATTTTATAGTGATAATTTATTAGCTTTGCCACCTTTTTTAAATTTTTCTATTTTAGCTACTTGTAAAATATCTAACATTTTATTAAAAATATCTTGTTTTATTCCTGTTAATCTTAATCATTCTTTATCATTAATATTTTTAAATTCATCAAATTTCATAATTTAATATCCTCATAAATTATATTTTATAATAATATTTTAATAATAAAACCAGGTATCGCAAGAAGTCTATTCTTTATCATTAATATTTTTAAATTCATCAAATTTCATAATTTAATATCCTCATAAATTATATTTTATAATAATATTTTAATAATAAAACCAGGTATCGCAAGAAGTCTAATATATAAAAAAAATGCTAAACCTCCATTTTGCTTTAATAAGGTGGGGAACCCAATACATTACCAAGTCCAATTTCTGCCCCTAAATGTGGAAACAATAAAACCAAACTTGCTAAAATGCTTCTTCTTTTTCATTTTTTAATTTCTTTCTTTTAAAAATGTAAATTGTAAATGCAAATGTGGCACTTTATGAACTATAAAATCAAGCTTTTTAAATTTTTAAAGATCTTTTATAAAAATTAAAGCAAAAATATCTTTTATTTTATGGCTTATTTTCGTTAATTAATTACTAAAATTAAATATTAAGCTTAAAACTAAGATTTTCATTCATATAAAAAGTGCTACAATTCATAGTACAATTTACAAAATAAAAAAAATTACTAATAAATTATTAATAATTGTCCTTAAAGAATAATATTTCTTTTGATTAATAAAAAAAATCGCTGCATTTCTTTCTCAAATTTTTCTTATTATTATAATTCTGTCTCTAAAAAATTGAATAATAGTTTTAGTTTAGAAAACCAATTATGAAACAACTATCACCGTGTTCAAAAATCATCGTGTACCAAACACTCCTGCAAATACTTGATGCACATTTAAGAAAAATATTGATAGTGGCAGGCCTTCCCTGTTTGGTAACGATACTTCCCATAGACTATATTAATATTTTTTCCAATAATTGGATAAAAATAAAATTTTCAAAGATTTTGTTCTTGATAAATATTTATAAATATTTGGTACTGTTATCTCACTTTGATATTTTATAAAAGGTAAGAAATAAATAGTTATCACAATTAAGACTATGATATAAATATATTGAATTGATAAAACAACAATAAAAAAACTAAAGCCGATTAAAATGGCAAACAATAATTGATAATAAAATTGTCAATCTTTTCAAGTTTTTTATTGCAAATCATTTTATTGCTCATTTTAATAGATATATTATAACCATAAAAAAATACTAATTTTACTTTTTTTCAAAAAATTAGTATTTTTTTTATTTATTTAACTTGTTTTTGATAAACTGATGCTTTTGTTTTATTTCGTCCAAATTTTTCAAACTTAACAATCCCATCAATTAAGGCAAATAAGGTGTCGTCACCACCACGCCCAACATTTACTCCTGGGTGAACTTTTGTTCCACGTTGACGATAAATGATTGATCCTGCTCTAATTGTTTGGCCATCAGCTCTTTTTGCGCCCAATCGTTTTGAATGTGAATCACGACCATTTTTAGTCGATCCTACTCCTTTTTTTGAAGCAAATAACTGTAGGCCTAATGCGAACTTCATCATTATTCTTCAACCTCCTTTACACTAATAAATTTTTGATATTGCTGATAAATTGTTAAAAATTGATAATAAATTGTTTGTAACATAGCTTGTAGGTCAGCACTATTATTTTTTACTGTAATAATAATTAGTCCTTCCTTAACAATTAATTGACAACTATTTGGTTTAATTTGATCAATTGCATTTAAAGAACCAGTTGCAATTCCTGTTATTGCGGCACAAACAATATCTTTACCATATTCAGATTCTTTAGCATGACCAGTAATTTCAATTTTCTTAATTTTTTTCTCAGTTTTCGTAATTATAATCTTAATCATAATGTTTTACTTGTCACTTTGTTTTGTTTTTGATGCTGGTTTTTTTGCTGATGATGCTGATGAACTTTTATCTGCCGGCTTTTCCGATAATGGTTTTTTATCACCTGAAGAAACCACTTTTGTTGTTGCTGTTTTTTCTGTTGTTACTGGTTTTTTATCAGCAACAGGTTTTACAGTTGAATTTGTAGCAGTTGTTGATTTTGTTACCGTAGGTTTAGCTTTGGCATCTGTTGTTGTTCCTTTAGCAGAACCTGATAACAAAATTTGATCAATTTTAACTTTTGTATATGGCTGACGATGCCCATATTTTTTATGTTGTGTTTTCTTTGGTTTATAATGGAAAACAACAATTTTCTTTTGCTTTCCTTGTTTTAAAATTGTTCCTGTTACTGATGCCCCTTTAATAAAAGGAGTTCCTACTTCTCCATCAATCATTAAAACTTCAGTGAAATTAACTTTTTCACCTTCATTACCATTTAACATTTCAACAAATATTTCATCACCTTGAGAAACACGAAGTTGTTTCCCTCCAGTTTTAATTATTGCAAACATTTTTACACCTCCAGTTTAGACTCGCCTTGTAAGTAGATAATTATTGCATATCTTTTAGGTACTTAAAAGTCAAAGAGCGGTTGAAACTGAAACAACCATAAATAATTATATCGTTATCTTAAAAAAATTCAATAAATTTTATGTTTTTCTTAAAAATAAATTATTCTTCATATTGTAAAACAGGTTCTTCTTTTTTATTACAATTACAACATTCTTCGCAACTATAGCATACTTTACAATCTGGGTATAAATCATTAATTTTGTTGCATTTTTTTCACAATCACAAGTAATTTCAATAGACTTCTTGCGATACCTGGTTTTATTATTAAAATATTATTATAAAATATAATTTATGAGGATGTTAAATTATGAAATTTGATGAATTTAAAAATATTAATGATAAAGAATGGTTAAGATTAACAGGAATAAAACAAGATATTTTTAATAAAATGTTAGATATTTTACAAGTAGCTGAAATAGAAAAATTTAAAAAAGGTGGCAAAGCTAATAAATTATCACTAGAAAATCGATTATTGATGACTTTATCGTATTGACGAGAATATCGAACTTATTTTCATCTTGGAAAAAATTTCGGAATTAGTGAAGCTAATTGTTATCGCAATATCAAGTGAATTGAAGATATTTTAATTAAACACCCTGATTTTCAGCAAGTTGCTGGTAAAAAAGCACTAATAAATGATTATTTTAATGATAAAACTATTATTATTGATGCTACCGAAACCCCAATCCAACGCCCAAAAAAAAGACAAAAACAATCTTATTCTGGTAAAAAGAAAAAACACATCATTAAAACACAAGTAATTATCGAACAAGAAACCGAAAAAATTATTGCAACAAGTTTTTCGCTTGGAAAAAAACATGATTATGCTTTATTTAAAGAATCAAAAATCGCAATTTTAAAAAATACCAAATTAATAGTTGATAGTGGTTATCAATGAATTCAAAAAATTCACAATAATGTTCTAATACCTACAAAAAAAACAAAGAAAAACCCTTTAAATAAAGGACAAAAACAACGTAATAGAATAGTTTCAAAAATGAGAATTATTATTGAAACTATTTTTGCTATTCTTAAAAAATTTAAAATTATTACAGAAAAATATCGTAATCGAAGAAAACGATTTAGTTTAAGATTTAATTTAATTGCTTCAATTTATAATTTGCAGTTAGCATAGAAGATTTATTTAAAATTAAAGAATTTAAATAATAAATTCATTTTTTGTTGTGGCAAAATATTAAATTTTTAAATAAAAAACATAATTAATTAAAATTATATTTTTCTATTAGTGTCTTTTTACAAATATTTGCAATTTTTTAATAGGTTACACAAGAAGTCTAATAATCTTTTATTAAATTTATTTTTAAAATCAACATATTTTAATATTAGTTTCCTTAAAAACACAATATAATATATATAATTTAAGGTAAATGAAAAAAATGAAACCAAAAAAAATATCGACAGAATCATAAAATTAAGCGAATGTTTCTAATTAAAGGCGAATATGAGGCAACAAAATTAGCACAAAATTTTGTCCGTTATATGACCAATACCTTTCAAGATAAAAGCATTCGAAATTAATTAATTGATAATGAAAATGAAATTTATATGACCGATATTAGTAATGATGATGATAAAACATATACCATTGCAATTACCCAATTAGATTACCACGAAGATGCTACACGTGTTAAAGAGTTAGTAAAAGACTATGTTGATAATGACTTAGACTTTTTATGATATAACATTGGTGAACAAATTGATGAAAAAGAACAATTTTTTTGAATCATTAGGATTTATTCAAAATGAAATTTTAGTTGGATTTGTATTTTCATGGTAGAAAATATAAAACAGTTGAAAAATAAGAAATTTTAGAACTATTGAAGAAGCAAAAAATGATAAATATGAATTTGGTTTATTTCAAATGGATACTATGGTTGGTAAAAACAATAGTGTTTGTTTAGTTTTAATCGAAGAATTAACCCAATTTAAAATCATTGAACCATTAAAAGGAAATACAACAAAAGAAGTTACAAACGCAGTAGAACGAATTTTTTCTAACAGATTTTTCAAAGATAGATGCAAAGGAATAATAATAGATCAAGGCGAAGAATTTGCTGATTGAGAAAAAATTGAAAAAATAACAAACTATAAAGTATATTTTTGTGATGCTGGAAATCCAACACAAAAACTCAAAGTTGAAAGAGCAATCCGCGATTTTAGACATTTATTTTCCAAAGTAATTGATTTAAGTATTTATTCAAGAAATTATTTTCAAGAAGTTGCTAATATAATAAAATCTAAACTTAAAAAATCTTTACATTGACTATCTTCAAAATAATTTTTTATAAAAATGTTTAATTTTTAATATAATTACCTATAAAAATTTTAATCATTTTATTTTTCAGTATGCCAAAATTCATAAATTTAAAACAAAACTACTAAATTTTTTTAAAATAAATTATATTGAATATTTATTTTATTGGTGTTATAATTAAATTAAATAAAATGCTAAAATTCATAGTAAAATTTACATCCTATTTCATCCTTTATTCTACATTATGATATTATATAAGTAGATAAAAATGGATTGGTGAAAAAATGAAAGTTGTAAAAGTAACACCTCGTGGTTATTGTGTTGGTGTTGTCAAGTCAATTAAATGAGCAAAAGAAGCTGCTGTCAAATATGCTGGACGGCAAATTTATATGTTAGGTTATCTCGTCCATAATAAACATGTTATTGATGAAATTGTTAATTTAGGTGTTATTCCTGTCAACGATTTTAAACTTAATCGCCTTGCGATAATGCAAACACTACCAGATAATGCTGTTGTGATTTTAAGTGCACATGGTAGTGATGACCGGATTAAAGATGTCGCAGCACAAAAAAACATTACACTTGTTGATACTGAATGTGAATGAGTAACTATTACGAAAAAATTAATTAAGGAATATTTAGCAAAACCTGATTATCAAATTATTTTTATTGGAAAGCACTTTCATCCAGAAACAAATGCAATCTTAGCGCTTAATCCAAGCATCAATCTTGTGACAACAGAACAAGAAGTTGATAACATTTTGCCTAATCTTGACCCAACTAAAAAGATTTTAATTACAAACCAAACAACTATTTCTAAAATTGATATTGAAGCAATTGTGAAAAAAATTAAAACCCTTGTTCCAAATGAAATTCTTTTTAAAAATGATTTATGTAAGGCTACATTAGAACGACAAAATGCTGTTCTAAATTTAGATCCAACAATAATTGATCTTTTACTTGTTGTTGGTGATGAACTAAGTAGTAACACCTTAAAGCTAGTTGCAATGGGCAAACAAATTGGGATTGAATCATATCGCATTAATGATAAAAATGATATTCAAACAACTTGGTTGGAAAATAAAACCTGTATTGGTGTTACTGCGGGGGCATCAACACCGAGCATCATTCAGTTAGAAGTAATTCGTTATTTAGAGCAAATATAAAAATATTATTAACGATATTTAATAATATTTTTGATATGATATGGAATTATTGTTAAAGTTGGAAACTTTCGGTTTAAGTATCCAGCAAAAGCAACAGTAAAAAAATCTTCCATATAATGGTTGAAGCAAATAACTGCTAATTTTTTTTCATTTGCTAATACTCATTGATCTCATTTTACTTCCCCGGTAATAAACAGGTCAATATTTTGGTTAATTTTTGCAATCACATCACCTGCCGCTCCTGCTGCTAAGGCAACTGTTTTAATAGGTTGCTCTAACGTCGATAAATTGTGCTGCACTGTTGTAATTTTAAAAATTTCTTTTAATTTCGTAATAATTTCATTGGCCGCTAAACTGACATACCCAATCATTGTTAAATCATCATCAAAGGAAACAATTTTTTTGGGATTTAATTCTTGTAAAATCAATTCATTCATTAAACCATCATAATTTGTGTGTAAAGCATAAACAGTTATCTTATGTTTATTAAGAAGATCAATAATTGCTCGTTTGTAAGGAATTTGTTGAATTCTTTTTTTCTTGCCCAAACAAAAAGGATGATGAGTTATAATAACATTAATTTGCTTAGAAACTGCTGCTGTAATTACTTCGCTTGTTAAATCTAAACTAACCATAATTTTTGCTACAAAATGATTTTTGTTTCCATATTGATGACCACTATAATCTCACTTAAAAGATGCTTTCAATGAAAAATCATTTTCAATTTCTTGATATAATTTTTTAATTAACATTATATCACCTTATTAATCATTTTTAGTTTTTCTTTAACTTTTTGATAGCGCTTAGTGTTTGCGGGAATCTTGTTTGACAATGTTAAATAATAATCATTTTTTAACAATCATTTCTCTTGAAAAAGTTTACTATGTTCTTTGCGAAGATAAGGGCCGAAGTATAAGTCTTTTTTATTTTTGACTTTTTGACCAGCAGTTTTATTAACAATAATAATCTCATAAATAATATCATTTTCCTTAATTAATAATTCTTTTTCAATAAAGTACTTATGTTTTTTAATTCATTCTCGTAATAAAAATGGATCATCATTAGGACATAAAATATAACGATCAATTAAATCAGAATCTCGTTGCAAAATGGTTAAAATTGTTGTACTCCCTAATCCTGAAATAATACATGTATCAATCTTAATATCAGAAACTCCTGTTAAACCATCTGCTAAAATTGCGGTAATAAGTTCTTCGGTATGATATTTTGCAATATTTTTTTTCGCTTGGGCTAACGGTTTTGCTGCAATGTCGCATACATAAGCTTTGGTAATTAAATTTCCTTTTGCTAAATAAATTGGAATCATTGCATGATCTGTCCCAATATCACAAATGATGTCTTTTTCATTAACTTGTTTGGCAATTAATAATAAACGTTCTGATAGTCTATCCATTTTTTTAAAACCCCTATCCTTTAAAAAAGTCTTTTAATACTTTTGCTTTCGAATTAGCTTGGTTTGGCTTAAACTTACGAATTGTTTTTGCTTCAATTTGGCGAATTCGTTCACGTGTTACTTTAAATTCTTTGCCTACTTCTTCTAATGTTTTTGGTGAATCATATTTTGATAAATGCTTATCAATTAAAGCATTTTTTTGACTTTGTACTTTTTCAATTGGTGTATCATAATGAATATTAAGAAGTTTAACTGTTTGAACTAATTCGGGGAAAGTTCCATCTTCACATTCTTTTGCTAACCGTAATACTGTTCGTAACTTTGTTGGTAAAAGTCCAAGCCGCATTCTAATTACTTTTTCTTCTCGTGCTGATAAAATTTCATGGAAAACTTCGTCAATTACTTCTCGTAATGATTCTTTTTCAGCATATTCATCCGGTGTAAAAATATCTTTATCATCAACAAAATCACCAAAATGAGTATCATCCTCATCACCAATTGGTTTTTCTAATGAAACTGGTTCAATTGATAGTCTCTTAATTTCACGAACTTTTTCGCCAACCATTCCTTGCCCCATTTTTTCAGCAATTTCATTGTAACTTGGTTCGCGTCCTAACTCTTGTGTTAATTGCCGTTCAATTCTTGTTAATTTATTAATTGTTTCAACCATATGAACAGGAATCCGAATTGTGCGCGCTTGATCAGCAATTGCCCGAGTTGTTGCTTGTCTAATTCATCATGTGGCATATGTTGAAAATTTAAAACCACGCTTATAATCAAACTTATCAACAGCTTTCATTAACCCAATGTTCCCTTCTTCAATTAAATCCGAAAAATCTAATCCACGGTTTAAATGTTTACGAGCAACTGAAACAACTAACTTTAGGTTAGAAGTAATTAATTTATCCCGTCCAAGGCGTCTTTCTTTTGGATCAAATGATTCTAACATTTTAGCATATTTAATTTCTTCCTCACGAGTTAAAATTTTACTTGTTCCCAAAATATTAAAGTAAGCTTTAATAATATCTTGAATTTTTGTTTCATTTGAAATCCCACCAACTTTGTAACGTAATTTTTGATCTGGTTGTTTTTTCGTTACTTTTTCTGGTTCAGGAACTTCATTTTCTTCTAACTCTTCTAAATTAATATCACTAAATTCAACACCATTAGCAACTAATTCTTCGAAATATTCTTCAACATCATTATCATCAACTTCAAAATGATCATTAATTAATGTTATTAATTTTTCTTGTTCAATCTCATTGTTATTTTCTTCTAAATATTTATTAATATATTCTTTAAATTCATCAAAATATTTCATATCTCTGACTTCTTTTTTTGATAATTCCATTCTCTCTACCCCTTTTTAAATTTTAATCGTTGATTCAACTTGTCAATTTCCATTGAAATTGCCTGTTCTTCAATTAGATTACTTGCTTTTTCTAACTTATTTCATAGCATTGCAATCTCTTTTTCATTAGCAAAATCATCAATTAAGAGCGCATAGTCTTCTAATTCTTTCTTATTATATTTAATTTTAATCGTTGATTTATTAATAATATCCATTAATATTTTTTTTAAATTTGGATCACTTATTTCTTGACACAACATATTAATTCTAACATTTTCTGCACCGAAATGTCGATTATAATAAGTAATTATATCATTTGCTAACAAACGATAACCATCAAAATTTAAATTTCCAATTTTTCTTTGATAAAAATCTGCTGCTTTTCGAGAGCCAAGTAATTGTAAAACCATATTTTGTTCTGCTAAAAGATATCGTTTTAAATTTTTAATTTTATATTTTGTATTTTTAACTACAACAGTCTTAGTTTGCTGTGGTTTGAGCCTTGGTGGTGGCTTTTGCTGATAATTATTATAATTTGTTCAATTAGGAATTCATTCTGACACAGCAGGTGAAAAAACTGCTTTTTGATATGTTTTAATTTGTCTAATTTTTGTTGTAATTGTTTCTTTAGATATTCCTGTTATTTTAACTAAATTATTAACCGCTAATTCTTGTTCCAATTGATTTGGACTAGCTTTAATTAAAGGTACAACAATATTAATAAATTCTTCTAATTCATTTGCTGCTTGTAAATTAAATTTATTTTGGAAATAATCAAGAGCAAAATTAATTTGATGTTTGGCATTTGCTAACATTGTATGAATTAATTCCCCCTGACCACTATTAACTAATTCGTCAGGGTCTTGTTGCGTCTCATTCAAGACAATTTTAACTTTTATATTATGACTTAATAATTTAATTGCTGCTTTTAAACTAGCATTAATTCCAGCCTTATCACCATCTAAAAAAATTAAACACTCATTTGTTAATCTTTTAATTTCTTTTAAATGATATTCACTTAAATTAGTTCCCATTAAAGCAACGGTATTTTTAAGATTTAATTTTTCTAAACTAATAACATCCATATATCCTTCAAGTAAAATTAAATTATTTTGCTGGCGAATAAACGGTTTCGCCCGGTGAATATTATACATTAGTTGTTCTTTTTTAAAAACCGTTGTTTCAGGAGTATTAAGATATTTTGTTACCTGGTTAGTAACCCCAATTACTCGCCCAGAAAAACCAATAATATAACTATCTTCATTTTTAATCGGAAACATTAAACGATTATTAAAATAATCATACACCTTGCCATTTTTAATTGTAATTAAACCCGCTTGTTGAATGTCATTAATTGAATATCCTTTTTTAATTAAAAAATGGTACAAATGATCAAAGCCACTCTCAGCATAACCAATCTGAAATAATTCAATTTCAGTATTATTAATTTTCCGCTTTGTTAAATATTCCTTTGCATCATAAGCCTTTTTGGTTTCTAAATTATTACTAAAGTAAGCGCTTGCTAAGGCATTAATTTCAAAAATTAACTGTTCACTTTTATCATATTTTGGTTTTTCTTGATAAGTAGTCAATTCATCTAAGGAAATATTGGCCATTAACGCAACTTTTTTTAAAGCTTCAATAAAACTAATATTTTCATAATCTTTTAAAAAAGTAAAAACATTGCCTCCAGCTGAACAAGCAAAACAACGGTAAATTTGCTTTTCTGGTGAAATACTCATTGAAGGATGTGAATCTTGATGAAACGGACAAACTGTTCAATAATTACGCCCCCGTTTTTCAAGCGATAAATATTCTGACATTACGGTAACAATATTTACTTTTGACTTAATTAAATCAATTTTTTCATTACTAATTAATGCCACACCTTTCACTCCTTTTAATTATTTTAATGTTGCTGTAAAATAACTTTCTAAATTATCAATTGCCACTCATTCTTGTTTCATTGTATCACGATTACGAACTGTAACTTTTTGGTCTTTTTGACTGTCAAAATCAACTGTTACACAAAACGGTGTTCCAATCGCATCTTGACGACGATAGCGCTTCCCAATATTTCCTGTTTCATCATAAGTGCATTGAAAACGACCTAAGAGTTTTTCATATAACTGATAAGCATAGTTGTTTAATTGTTTACTTAATGGAATCACCGCAATTTGATATGGAGCTAATAACGGGCTTAATTTTAAAACAATTCTTGTCTCATTATCGGCAACTTTTTCAACATGGTAAGCATCATATAAAATCGCTAACATCAAGCGCCCAACACCAACCGATGGTTCAATTGCATGCGGGATAATTTTTTCATTTTTTTCTTGATTTAAATACGACAAATCATTTTTACTTATTTCACTGTGACGACGTAAATCATAATCCCCCCGGTCAGAAATTCCTCATAATTCACCTATGCCAAACGGAAACTTATATTCAATATCAATGGTTCGTTTTGCATAATGGGCTAACTCATTAGTGTTATGCTCACGAAAATGATAGTTTTCTGGTTTTAAATCAATTAATTCTAAAAAATTGGTTACTTCTTTAACTCAATATTCAAATCAATCAATCTTTTCGTTACTTTCATAAAAAAATTCTAATTCCATTTGTTCAAATTCACGTGTACGAAAAATAAAATTTCCTGGGGTAATTTCATTCCGAAATGACTTTCCAATTTGACCAACACCAAAAGGTAATTTTTTTCGCAAAAAACGTTGAACATTTTTAAAATTAATAAAAATTCCTTGTGCTGTTTCTGGTCGTAGATAAACAACTGATTTTTCATCTTCAATAACACCTTGGTTTGTTTTAAACATTAATTCAAACTGACGAATTTCAGTAAAATCATGTCCCCCGCAATTTGGACATAAAATATTTTTTTCGGTAATAAAGGTCTCTAATTGTTCGTTAGTTAAACCACCACAATTTAATTTTGGATAATTATCTTCAATCAGTTTATCTGCCCGCATTCGGCTTTTACATTTTTTACAATCTAATAATGGGTCAGCAAAATTGCCGAGATGTCCAGAAGCTTTTCAAACATTATTATTCATTAAAATAGAACTATCAAGACCAACATTATATTTTGATTTTGTAATAAAATGTTGTCATCATAAATTTTTTAAATTTCGTTCTAATTCAACCCCCAATGGCCCAAAATCTCAGCTGTTTGCTAAACCACCATAAATTTCACTCCCTTGAAAAACAAAACCTTGTGTTTTTAAATGATTAACAACTTCTTCTAATGTATATTGCATTAATGTAACTCCTTATTATTTATCTATTCTCAATTATACTATGTTATTCTTTAAAATAAATTGATTTTTGTCGCATTTCATAAATACTACACGAAAATATTCCAACTTTTGTTAAATAATACTCACATAGCATTTTAAATAATATTATTAAAGCTTTTATATTAATCTTATTGTAAAAATAAAAATTAGTATGAAGGTTATTATTAAAAAATTTCACTAATTCAATTGGAAAAAGATAATCTCTTGGTAATAAAAAATTTTTACAAAAATATCCTTCCTCAAGAAAACTAATTGTTTTAATGTGTTGTTTGCTGCCACACCGTTTACACATCGTAAAGTCTCATTCTAATCCATATCATTTTAAAGCACTAAACATAAAAGAAATTACAATAGAATTCTTGCATAACCTAATCTAATTATTTTAAAATTCCTATAAAATATTTTTAAATTAAAATAGAAATTATAGAAGATTAAAATTATGAAATTTGATAAATTTAATTTTATTAATGATAAAGAATTATTGCGATTAACCGGAGCAAAAAAGCTACTTTTAATAAAATGTTAAATATTTTACAAGTAGCTGAAATAGAAAAATTTAAAAAAGGTGGCAAAACTAATAAATTATCACTAGAAAATCGGCTACTGATGACTTTATCGTATTGACGATAATATCGGACTTATTTTCATCTTGCTAAAAGTTTTGATATTAGTGAGTCTAGTTGTTATCGCAACATCAAGTGAATTGAAGATATTTTAATTAAACACTATGATTTTCAACAACTCGCTGGTAAAAAATCACTAATAAATGATTGTTTTAATGATAAAACTATTATTATTGATGTTACCGAAACCCCAATCCAACGCCCAAAAAAAAAGACAAAAACAATAGACTTCTTGCATAACCCATTAAAATAATTTCAAATATTTGTAAAAAGGGGTTAATATAAAATTATAATTTTAATTAATTATGTCTTTTATTTAAAAATTTAATATTTTGCCACAACGAAAAATTATTTTATTATTCAAATTCGTTAATTTTAAATAAATCTTTTATGATAACTATAATAATTGTAAATTATAAATTGAAGCAATTAAATTAAATCTTAAACTAAATCGTTTTCTACGATTTCTATATTTTTCTGTAATAATTTTAAATTTTTTAAGAATAGCAAAAATATTTTCAATAATAATTCTTATTTTTGAAACTAGTCTATTATGTTGTTTTTGTTCTTTATTTAAATGTTTTTTCTTAGTTTTCTTTGTGGGCATTATAACATTATTGTGAATTTTTTGTATTCCTTTATAACCACTATCAACTATTAATTTGGTATTTTTTAAAATTGCGATTTTTGATTCTTTAAATAAAGCATAATCGTGTTTTTTACCAAGTGAAAAACTTGTTGCAATAATTTTTTTGGTTTCTTGTTCGATAATTACTTGTGTTTTAATAGTGTGTTTTTTCTTTTTACCAGAATAAGATTGTTTTTGTCTTTTTTTGGGCGTTGGATTGGGGTTTCGGTAACATCAATAATAATAGTTTTATCATTAAAATAATCATTTATTAGTGCTTTTTTACCAGCAACTTGCTGAAAATCAGGGTTTTTAATTAAAATATCTTCAATTCACTTGATATTGCGATAACAATTAGCTTCACTAATTCCGAAATTTTTTCCAAGATGAAAATAAGTTCGATATTCTCGTCAATACGATAAAGTCATCAATAATCGATTTTCTAGTGATAATTTATTAGCTTTGCCACCTTTTTTAAATTTTTCTATTTCAGCTACTTGTAAAATATCTAACATTTTATTAAAAATATCTTGTTTTATTCCTGTTAATCTTAATCATTCTTTATCATTAATATTTTTAAATTCATCAAATTTCATAATTTAATATCCTCATAAATTATATTTTATAATAATATTTTAATAATAAAACCAGGTATCGCAAGAAGTCTAATCTTATTCTGGTAAAAAGAAAAAACACACCATTAAAACACAAGTAATTATCGAACAAGAAACCAAAAAAATTATTGCACCAATTTTTTCGCTTGGAAAAAAACATTATTATGCTTTATTTAAAGAATCAAAAATCTCAATTTTAAAAAATACCAAATTAATAGTTGATAGTGGTTATCAAGGAATTCAAAAAATTCACAATAATGTTCTAATGCCTACAAAAAAACAAAGAAAAACCCTTTAAATAAAGTAAAAAAACAACGTAATAGAATAGTTTCAAAAATGAGAATTATTATTGAAAATATTTTTGCTATTCTTAAAAAATTTAAAATTATTACAGAAAAATATCGTAATCGAAGAAAACGATTTAGTTTAAGATTTAATTTAATTGCTTCAATTTATAATTTACATTTAGCATAGAAGATTTATTTAAAATTAAAGAATTTAAATAATAAATTCATTTTTTTGTTGTGGCAAAATATTAAATTTTTAAATAAAAAACATAATTAGACTTCTTGCGATACCTGGTTTTATTATTAAAATATTATTATAAAATATAATTTATGAGGATATTAAATTATGAAATTTGATGAATTTAAAAATATTAATGATAAAGAATGATTAAGATTAACAGGAATAAAACAAGATATTTTTAATAAAATGTTAGATATTTTACAAGTAGCTGAAATAGAAAAATTTAAAAAAGGTGGCAAAGCTAATAAATTATCACTAGAAAATCGATTATTGATGACTTTATCGTATTGACGAGAATATCGAACTTATTTTCATCTTGGAAAAAATTTCGGAATTAGTGAAGCTAATTGTTATCGCAATATCAAGTGAATTGAAGATATTTTAATTAAACACCCTGATTTTCAGCAAGTTGCTGGTAAAAAAGCACTAATAAATGATTATTTTAATGATAAAACTATTATTATTGATGCTACCGAAACCCCAATCCAACGCCCAAAAAAAGACAAAAACAATCTTATTCTGGTAAAAAGAAAAAACACACTATTAAAACACAAGTAATTATCGAACAAGAAACCAAAAAAATTATTGCAACAAGTTTTTCACTTGGTAAAAAACACGATTATGCTTTATTTAAAGAATCAAAAATCGCAATTTTAAAAAATACCAAATTAATAGTTGATAGTGGTTATAAAGGAATACAAAAAATTCACAATAATGTTATAATGCCAACAAAGAAAACTAAGAAAAAACATTTAAATAAAGAACAAAAACAACATAATAGACTAGTTTCAAAAATAAGAATTATTATTGAAAATATTTTTGCTATTCTTAAAAAATTTAAAATTATTACAGAAAAATATATAAATAGTAGAAAACGATTTAGTTTAAGATTTAATTTAATTGCTTCAATTTATAATTTACAATTATTATAGTTATCATAAAAGATTTATTTAAAATTAACAAATTTGAATAATAAAATAATTTTTCGTTGTGGCAAAATATTAAATTTTTAAATAAAAGACATAATTAATTAAAATTATAATTTTATATTAACCCCTTTTTACAAATATTTGAAATTATTTTAATGGGTTATGCAAGAGGTCTATTAATTAAAATTATATTTTTCTATTAGTGTCTTTTTAAAAATATTTGCAATTTTTTAATAGGTTACGCAATAAGTCTAATACTTAAATTATCTTATCATGCAAATAAATTGTCTAATGTTTTTGTTAATAATTTGTATAATTCATTATCAAATTGATGGTCAACAACCGCCTGCTTAGAAATTTCACAAATTAATGTTGCTAATAAATAATCATCATATAATCATCATAATTTTGTGCTAATTTAATTCTTGTTTTTAATAAATTTCCTGTCTTTAATTTACTTAACTTATTATTATGATATGATAAAAATATTTCAAGTTCACTTGTTGCTAATAATTGTATTGCATACTAATTTTTTGATGTAATTTTTTGTACCCCAGGTGCAAAAAAACTAATTTTCTTAATTCTTGTGACAAAATCGTAATAATTGCACCGCTATCATCGCCGGGTCATTTATTCAATACGATTCCTGTTAATTTTTGAATCATTTTAATAACTTTCTTTGTTATAACCTAGACGGGCAATCATTGAAGGTTTATCCCGTCATTTATCCACTACTTTAACAAATAATTCTAAAAATATTTTTGTTCCTAAAATTTGTTCTAATTCTAAGCGGGCTTGCGTTCCAATTTGCTTAATTAAACGGCCTTGTTTCCCAATAATAATTCCTTTTTGCGAATCCCGTTCAACACAAATTGAAGCCACAATTTTTAATAAGTGTGGTTGGTCATCGATTTTATCAATTAAAATGGCAACACTATGCGGAATCTCATCTTCTGTTAACAACAAAATTTTTTCCCGAATAATTTCACGAATTAAAAACTTTTCTGGTTGATCGGTTAACATATAATCAGTATAATATTGTGGCCCTAGTGCTAAATGTGTTTTTAATAAAGTTAATAATGTTTCAATATTTTTATGTTTAACGGTTGAAACCGGAATGATAGCAGTAAACTGATTAATTTTTTCTCATTCAGAAATTTTTACTATTAAATTACCTTTGGAAACTAAATCAATTTTTGTTACAACTAAAACAATTGCAATTGCGCGCTCTTGTAGTGCTCTGATAATATAACGGTCATTATCACCAATGTGTTCATTTGCTGGAGCTAAAAATAAAATAACATCGGCTGCTTTTGTTGCTGATAAAGCAACTTTATTCATAAATTTTCCCATTTCATGATGAGCTTTATGAATGCCGGGGGTATCCATAAAAACAATTTGTGATTCTTGATCATTATAAATCCCTTGAATACGGTTTCGTGTTGTTTGTGCCTTTGCTGTTACAATTGCTACTTTATTATTTAAAATTGTATTTAATAATGTTGATTTGCCAACATTTGGTCGCCCCACAATTGCAACAAAACCTGATTTAATTGACATTTTCTTCACCTCTTAATTATTCTAATTATAAAGGAAAATATCAAAAAAAGGAGTGTTGCAAAGATACGGGTTTTAATTAAAAACAAGATTATATCTGAACATTGCACAGTTTTAAATAACTGAGAATTATTTTTTTAATTTAAAATGCTTTTTAATTCAAATTGAATTGGAGTCATTTTTAATTTTAAAACCTTTCTATAATTATTATACTCAACAATATAATTATCTATCATATTTTTTAGCTCATCAAAATTTTTGTATTTTGTTATATTTTTATTTTCTGTTTTTAAAATTGAAAACCAATTTTCAATAGGTGAATTATCTAAACAATTTCCACGTCGAGACATACTTATAGTTACTACATAATCTCTTAACAAATCAAAATATGCATGTGCAGTAAAATGAATGCCTTGATCAGAATTAATTATTAATTGACCAGGTTTAATTTTTCGATTAATTAAGCTTTGTTTTAAACAATTAATTAATCAATTTACTGTTGGTCTTGCTGTTAGTGAGTATCAAACAATTGCATTACTAAATAATTCTTTAATAGCAAATAAATATACTGATTCTGAATATATTTTAATTATTGTAATATCAATTGATCATTTTTGGTTAATTTGATTAGAATGAAAATTACCTTTAAGTAAATAGGGGTATTTTTTATGTTCATATAACATATTATTAAAATGTTTAATTCGTTTTTTATGTTTAATTCTAACTTCAGAACATATTTGTAATATCTTCATATAACGATATACAGTACTTGCTGATATTTTTATTTTTTGTTATTCCAAATCAAGTTTTATTTGTCGATGACCTTTATTTTTATTGTTTTTTCAAATTATTTTAATTATTTCTAATATATTGTAATCAATTTTTCATTCATATTTTTCATGAATATTTTTATATTTATTTAATGTATCATATGAAATGCATAATATTTTTAAAAATCATCTTAATGGTAAGATTGAGTTGTTATTTAATTCGTTTTTAATAAAATCAATTTGTTTTCTAATATTCATCTTTGTTTTTGTTTTTGGAAGAGATTCAAGCTTTTTTAAAATATTATTTTTTGCTTTTATTTGTTCATTTTCTTTTGTTAATAAATATATAGTTTCATAATGCGGATTATTAAAAATTGGCATTTTTTTAATAGACTTCTTGCGATACCTGGTTTTATTATTAAAATATTATTATAAAATATAATTTATGAGGATATTAAATTATGAAATTTGATGAATTTAAAAATATTAATGATAAAGAATGATTAAGATTAACAGGAATAAAACAAGATATTTTTAATAAAATGTTAGATATTTTACAAGTAGCTGAAATAGAAAAATTTAAAAAAGGTGGCAAAGCTAATAAATTATCACTAGAAAATCGATTATTGATGAATTTATCGTATTGACGAGAATATCGAACTTATTTTCATCTTGGAAAAAATTTCGGAATTAGTGAAGCTAATTGTTATCGCAATATCAAGTGAATTGAAGATATTTTAATTAAACACCCTGATTTTCAGCAAGTTGCTGGTAAAAAAGCACTAATAAATGATTATTTTAATGATAAAACTATTATTATTGATGATACCGAAACCCCAATCCAACGCCCAAAAAAAGACAAAAACAATCTTATTCTGGTAAAAATAAAAAACACACTATTAAAACACAAGTAATTATCGAACAATAAACCAAAAAAAATATTGCAACAAGTTTTTCACTTGGTAAAAAACACGATTATGCTTTATTTAAAGAATCAAAAATCGCAATTTTAAAAAATACCAAATTAATAGTTGATAGTGGTTATCAAGGAATACAAAAAATTCACAATAATGTTATAATGCCCACAAAGAAAACTAAGAAAAAACATTTAAATAAAGAACAAAAACAACATAATAGACTAGTTTCAAAAATAAGAATTATTATTGAAAATATTTTTGCTATTCTTAAAAAATTTAAAATTATTACAGAAAAATATAGAAATCGTAGAAAACGATTTAGTTTAAAATTTAATTTAATTGCTTCAATTTATAATTTACAATTATTATAGTTATCATAAAAGATTTATTTAAAATTAACGAATTTGAATAATAAAATAATTTTTCGTTGTGGCAAAATATTAAATTTTTAAATAAAAGACATAATTAATTAAAATTATAATTTTATATTAACCCCTTTTTACAAATATTTGAAATTATTTTAATGGGTTATGCAAGAAGTCTAATATATGTTCGTTTATCAAATTTTTTATCTTTATTTAAAACATTAACTCACCTATAAATATTTGCAGTAATTATTTCATATTCTTTAGATATTAAAGATATTGATTTATTAGACTTCTTGCATAACCTAATATAATTATTTTAAAATTCCTATAAAATATTTTTAAATTAAAATAGAAATTATAGGAGATCAAAATTATGAAATTTGATAAATTTAATTTTATTAATGATAAAGAATTATTGCGATTAACCGGAGCAAAAAAAGCTACTTTTAATAAAATGTTAAATATTTTAAAAGTAGCTGAAATAGAAAAATTTAAAAAAGGTGGCAAAACTAATAAATTATCACTAGAAAATCGGCTACTGATGACTTTATCGTATTGACGAGAATATCGGAATTATTTTCATCTTGCTAAAAGTTTTGATATTAGTGAATCTAGTTGTTATCGCAATATAAAGTGAATTGAAGATATTTTAATTAAACACTCTTATTTTCAACAACTCGCTGGTAAAAAATCACTAATAAATGATTATTTTAATAATAAAACTATTATTATTGATGTTACCTAAACCCCAATCCAGCGCCCAAAAAAAGATAAAAACAATCTTATTCTGGTAAAAAGAAAAAACACACTATTAAAACACAAGTAATTATCGAACAAGAAACCAAAAAAATTATTGCAACAAGTTTTTCGCTTGGAAAAAAACATGATTATGCTTTATTTAAAGAATCAAAAATCTCAATTTTAAAAAATACCAAATTAATAGTTGATAGTGGTTATCAATGAATTCAAAAAATTCACAATAATGTTCTAATACCTACAAAAAAACAAAGAAAAACCCTTTAAATAAAGTACAAAAACAACGCAATATAATAGTTTCAAAAATGAGAATTATTATTGAAAATATTTTTGCTATTCTTAAAAAATTTAAAATTATTACAAAAAAATATCGTAATCGAAGAAAACGATTTAGTTTAAGATTTAATTTAATTGATTTAATTTATAATTTGCAGTTAGCATAGAAGATTTATTTAAAATTAAAGAATTTAAATAATAAATTCATTTTTTGTTGTGGCAAAATATTAAATTTTTAAATAAAAAACATAATTAATTAAAATTATGTTTTTCTATTAGTGTCTTTTTACAAATATTTGCAATTTTTTAATAGGTTACGCAAGAAGTCTAATAAATCAATATCTTTAATATCTAAAGAATATGAAATAAGTACTGCAAATATTTATAGGTGAGTTAATGTTTTAAATAAAGATAAAAAATTTGATAAACGAACATATATTAAAAAAATGCCAATTTTTAATAATCCGCATTATGAAACTATATATTTATTAACAAAAGAAAATGAACAAATAAAAGCAGAAAATAATATTTTAAAAAAGCTTGAATCTCTTCCAAAAACAAAAACAAAGATGAATATTAGAAAACAAATTGATTTTATTAAAAACGAATTAAATAACAACTCGATTTTACCATTAAGATTATTTTTAAAAATATTATGAATTTTATATTATACATGAAATAAATATAAAAATATTTATGAAAAATATGAATGAAAAATTGATTACAATATATTAGAAATAATTAAAATAATTTTAAAAACAATAAAAATAAAAGGGCATCGACAAATAAAACTTGATTTGGAAGATCAAAAAATATATTAGAAAGTGGCTATCAGCAAGTACTGTATATCGTTATATGAAGATATTACAAATATGTTCTAAAGTTAGAATTAAACATAAAAAATGAATTAAACATTTTAACAACATGTTATATGAACATAAAAAATACCCCTATTTACTTAAACGTAATTTTCATTCTAATCAAACGAATCAAAAATGATCAATTGATATTACAATAATTAAAATATATTCAGAATCAGTATATTTATTTGATATTAAAGACTTATTTAGTGATGCAATTGTTGGATGCTCACTAACAGTAAGGCCAACAAGTAAATTGAGTAATTAATTGTTTAAAACAAAGCTTAATTAATCGAAAAATTAAAACTGGCCAATTAATAATTAATTCTGATCAAGGCATTCATTTTACTTCACATTCATATTTTGATTTATTAAGAGATTATGGATTAACTATAAGTATGTCTCGGCGTGGAAATTGTTTAGATAATTCAACTATTGAAAATTGGTTTTCAATTTTAAAAACAGAAAATAAAAATATAACAAAATACAAAAAATTTAATCAGCTAAAAAATATGATAGATAATTATATTGTTGAGTATAATAATTATAGAAGGGTTTTAAAATTAAAAATGCCTCCAATTCAATTTGAATTAAAAAGCATTTTAAATTAAAAAAATAATTCTCAGTTATTTGAAACTGTGCAATGGATGCTTATGATATTAATGAAGATACTAAAATATTAATATTAAGTGATGTCGAAAAACAAATTAAAAAAAATTATAGAGCAGTAAAAGTAAAATATAAAAATAACACTGTATCATATATTTTAGATAAATTTCATCTTATAAGTATATTAGACTTCTTGCATAACCTATTAAAAAATTGCAAATATTTGTAAAAAGACGCTAATAGAAAAATATAATTTTAATTAATTATGTTTTTTATTTAAAAATTTAATATTTTGCCACAACAAAAAATAAATTTATTATTTAAATTCTTTAATTTTAAATAAATCTTCTATGCTAACTGCAAATTATAAATTGAAGCAATTAAATTAAATCTTAAACTAAATCGTTTTCTTCGATTACGATATTTTTATGTAATAGACTTCTTGCATAACCTAATCTAATTATTTTAAAATTCCTATAAAATATTTTTAAATTAAAATAGAAATTATAGTATAAGGTATATTATTTTCATCTAACATATTTCATATATTTTGAAATACACTATCTTTTAAATCTTTACTCCAATACATACTAGCAATAATACAAATCGGTTCTTTAATTAGTAAACTAATTTTTAATAATTCACCAAACATTTTAATATTTGATATAGTTTTACCACTATATCGTGTACCAATTTTATTAATTTCATTAACTAACTAATATTTCTTAGAAAATGGATATTTATTACCAATACTACTATTTTGTAATAACCAATAAGGATTTTCTAATAAATAAGTAAAATGATTAAGCATTATTATCACTTTCTTTTTTAAGATCTCTAATATCAGTTTGTAAATTAACAATTATTGGCTGTTGATTATTTAAGTTTAATTCTTGTTCTAATTGTTTTTCTTGTAGTGAATATTTATAATTAAATGCTCGTTGTCAATATAATTTGGCACCATCAGGTAATTTCATCATAAAATTAATTATTTCGCTTTCAATTCTATCAAATTGTTTTTCAAGTAAAGGAACTGTCTTCTCGCTCTTGTAAGTTTCATGCTTTCATCTGTTAGAAAGGTTGAATTCATTGGTTAAATCATTTAAAGTATATGGTTTGTTGGGTGATTTATTTTGCCAAAATTCATCTATTTTACGATAGAATGTTCGTAAAATTGCTGTTTTTGGATTAAATTCTTTCATTTTTTACTCCTTTTTGCATATTAAAATTGCTATTATTTAAACAATATGATTGAATAAAAGAGTATAAAAAGCTATAAAACTGTATCAATATATCAAAGAACTTAATATAATATTTTGTTATTTTTTTATTATCTATATTTTACATCAAAATAAAAAAAAGTAAATTACTTTACTTTTTTTAGTTAAATTAATTTGCTAATAATTAGGAAGTTAATTATAACACAATAAATAAAAAATAATATCTTTTTTTGCATTTTTATTATTTTTGTGATAAAGCTTTAAACTAAGAAAGAGAGTAAAAAAATGATATGTGATTGATGAAAACTTTTTTAACAATTTTAATGCTGTATTAGATAAACAAAGTATTGAAATTATTCAACAAAATTTAGAAAATTGTGATGAATGAATTTTTAAAAATTATAAAATTGATCAAACTTTAAAAGAATTTAAAGATTATAAAGTAAAAGAAATAAAACCAAGAAAACTAACTATTTTAAATGGAAAAATAAATTTTAAAAGAAGAAAATATTATAAAATTAATCCAGAAACAGGAAAAGAAGAATATATTTTTCCTTTGGATAAACTTTTAAAAATTGAAAAATGACAAATAATAGATAATACTGTTAAAGAAAAAATATTACCATTTATTGGCAAGAAAAAAACATATCAAGATATTTTAGATACTATGGAACATGTAAAAATTTGTATAAAAACAATTGCAAATATTATGAAAAATGCAAAAATTGATAAAGAATATTATCTTAATAAAACTGATAAAAAAATAAAGGTACATCATAATTTATATATTCAAATTGATGGAAATTATTTAAAAATGTGAAATAAAAATAAAAAAAGGGGGAGAAAAAATAAAAAAACATATTATATTTTCAACTGTTCATGCTGGCTTTGATAAAACAAAATCAACTAAAAAAAAGACCTGTAATTGCAAATAAATTATGTGTTATAGAACTAGATAATATTCCAGAATATATTAAAAAAAATAGTAAATTAACTAATTTTATTATTAAATTACTTACATTAATTACAAGTTATTATGATATTAATGACAATATTGAATTTATGGTATTAGGAGATGGTGCACCTTGAATTAAAAATATTGCAAAATTTATTCAAGAATATTTCCCTAAAAATAAAGTACATTACACGATAGATAAATTCCATCTTAAAAGTAGATTTAAAAAATTATATCCTTATCAAAGTAAAAACAAACAAAATAAATAAACATATCATAAAGCAGTTGATTATTTTTTTAATGCTAGATATGAAAAATTATTAGAATGTTTAGAAAACAGCGCTTATTTTATAAAAGAATAAAAAATGAAATTCTTAAAAGAGACAATTAGATTAATCAAAAATAATGAAGAGGGTGTCAGAAATCAAACATTATGAAATAATATTGGTTGTCATATTGAGGGTGATATTTCGCATTACTGTAAAGGTGTTTCAGTTAAAAAAGCAACTTATCATGAAAAAAATATTAAAAATAAATTAAATACTAGTATGATGAATTTTAAAAATAAAATTAATTTATTTAATACTAATGAACCACTAGAAGAAAATAGAATTAATTATTTATTTAATAATTTTGTAAATAATAGTTTACAATCAAACTTATATTTTTATTAATTTTATCTAATAAATTAAATAACTTTAATAAACATGTATTTTTGTCGTGGAAAAATTTAAAAAATGTTAAAATATTTTTGACAATAAAATTAAAAGTTATATACTTTAAATAAGTAAGTGATGTTTTTATTCCACAATTTCTAAGATATTAATTAAAACCCTTAAATAATACATACAACCAAAATAATACTACTAAATACAATTATTAGTAACCCAAATTTATAAAAAATTAAAACTAATGGTTCCCATTTTCCAACAGAAGAGCAAATTAAAACTATATTAAAACAAAAGTTTCCAGCATTAAATATTAATAAAATTCAAATTAAAAATAATATTACGGCTACAATTACTTCTAATGATTTTAAGATTTATCGAGGTGCATTTACCCTTAATTATCTTCTTGATAAATCAGTGTTAAATCAAATTAATTTAAATCAACAATATGTTCCAAATCAAACTTGAATGCAACAACGTGGCTATAGTGGATTATGAATTAGTAAGAACCCAGCAACATATCTTGAAAAAAATTTAACAAATGCCTTTTTAAGTCATGCTGAATATCCTAACTTAACATTTTATGAAAAACCAGATTTTAATTCATATGAAGAATTATTAAATTTTTTAAATCCAAAAAATAAATCATCTTTAACAAATTTTATTAATAATTATTGTCCAACATATATTAATAAATTAAAACAATTAATGGTAAGATTCTATAATTATATGGCTAGTAGTTGAGGGAAAAATAACATTAATAATGTATTAAAATGAATTGATATTGCTCAAGTTCTTGATGCAGATGGATATGATCATTTTGACCATCATATTCAAATTAATGCACGAACATTACAATGTTATTATAACGCTATGGGAAATCATTCATTTTATACTGGTTATTCTTCTGTTCTTGATCCTTTTAGAGTTTTCTTTCATGAATTAGGACATATGTTAGATCATTTTTTAAAAGATAATATACATATAAGTATAAGTAATAAATTAAAAGATTTTTTTAACAAGTAAAATTATTAATTTTAATAATTGTCCAATCTTAGACAAAGAAAAAATTTTTAAATTATTTCATCTTAGTTCATATTCTTTTTATAGTTTATATGAAGTTATTGGTGAAGGATTTGTATATTAATTTTTAATACCAAATGAATTAAAAACAAGAGCACGAGAATTATTAAATGAATTTTTGACATTATATTTCCCAAAAACAAATTAATTTTAAAATGTTTATTTCTGTATTATATATTACTATTTAGTTAAGAAATTTATTACATTTAGGTAGTAAGAAAAAAGTTTAGGTTTTGGTATAAAAATTATTCTTTATTTTAAATATATTTATAAAACACTGATAAATAAACCTTTTAAAAAGTTATCTAATTATTTTATTTATATTTTTTATAAAACTTAAGCTTTTGTAATGCTATCTACATTTACAATTTAATTTAAAAATATCTTAATTAAAAAAAATCTAATATTTTTAGGATAAAATAATACTAAGTGTAATTTTACACATATTGAATATGAAAAAAATAAAAGAAAGGTCACAATTATGAAAAAAGGTCAAAAAAGAAAAATAAAATTATGACATAAAATTACAATTTGGGTAATTTTAAATGCTTATGCGTTATCATTATTAATTGCTGTGTTTGTTTTACCACAAACACCTTGACATTGTCGTTTATTCGCGTTTATCAATATTTTTGTTATATTATTAGAACAAGTAATTTATTATACTCGTCTTTATTTTAAAATTAAAAAGAAAGCAACTAAAAATAAAACTATTAAATTGCAATAATTTTAAAAAACTAAAAAGAACACTTTTAGACTGCGCCCAGTTTAGTAAGTATTAATAAAAAAGAATTATAAACTGAACATCTAAAATAAAATTGACAGAAAAAAGAGACAAACATTTTCTGTCAATTTTATTTTAGATGTTCAGTTATAATCTTGTTTTTAATTAAAACCCTTATCTTTGCAACACTCCCATAAAAAAAATTATCTTATTTAAAACTCAAACGCAATTTGATCATCTAATGATAAATCTTTTAAAATTCCAAGTTCTTCAAATGATCCTAAATGAGCTTTTGTAATATTTGTTCGTTTTTGTAAATCAGCAATTGATAAAAATGGTTTTTCATGGCGAGCATTAATAATACTATCGCCAGCAGCTCCGCCCAAACCATCAATTGCAGAAAATGGCGGTAAAATAATTTTTTCATTATTTTCATTTGTAATAACGGTAAAATTTTTATTTCGACTTGTTTTTAAATCAATATTGCTCATTTTAATTCCTCGGGCATACATTTCTAACGCTACTTCATAAACGGGAATTAAATCTTTTTCTTTTTGTGTTGGTTTATTGGGAGCATTAAAATCTTTATTATCCAAAAGAGTTTGAATATCGCGTAAGACTTGTTTGATTGTTTCTTCTCCTTTTAAAATTGTTTTAATATCAAAAACATCTGTTCGAGTTGAAAAAAATGTTGCATAATATTCAGCTGGATAATTAATTTTATATCATGCTACTCGTCACGCCATTAAGACATAGGCTGTTGCATGTGCTTTTGGGAACATATACTTAATTTTATTACACGAATCAATATATCATTTTTTAACATTATTATCCCGCATTAATTGTTCATGTTCAGTTGTTAACCCTTTGCCCTTCCGAACATCTTCCATAATCTTAAAAGCACTTTGAGCAGGTAGCCCTTTATAAATTAAATTAACCATAATATCATCACGACATCCAATTACTTCTGAAATACTAATATTTTGATTTCGAATTAATTCTTGGGCATTGCCAATTCAAACATCTGTTCCGTGTGACAATCCTGAAATTTGGACTAAATCTGCAAATGAAGTTGGTTTTGTATCTAATAACATCTTACGAACAAAAAAAGTACCAAATTCAGGAATACCAATTGCCCCAGTTTTTTCGCCATTAATATCTTCTGGTTTAATGTTTAAAACATCTAAACTTCGAAAAAGACTTAAAACTGCTTCATCATTTGTTGGAATTGTTTTTGGATCCACTCCCGTTAAATCTTGCAGCATTCGCAAAGCAGTTGGGTCAACATGACCTAAAATATCTAACTTTAAAACATTATCATGAATTGCGTGGAAATCAAAATGAGTTGTTAATCAATTTGATTTGATATCATCAGCAGGAAAATTAACTGGTGTAAATTCCTCAACTTCATATTCATTTGGAATAACAACAATTCCACCTGGATGTTGTCCAGTTGTTCGTTTAACTCCCTCACAACCCTTGGCAATTCGTTCTAATTCTGCGCGACGTTTTAAATGTAAAATATTTTTACTTTCAAAATAACCTTTCACATAACCATATGCAGTTTTTTTTGCCACCGTTGAAATTGTTCCGGCACGATAAACACTACGTTCTCCAAACATTTCTTTGGTAAAGTCATGTGCAATTGGTTGATATTCTCCCGAAAAGTTTAAATCAATATCCGGAACTTTATCTGCTTCAAACCCTAAAAATGTTTCAAAGGGAATGTCGTGCCCTTCCCCTTTTAATGGTTTTTGACAATTTGGACAAGTACGAACTGGTAAATCATATCCACACTTAACTGAACCATCAACAATAAATTCACTATAACTACAATAAGAACATAAATAATGTGGTTGTAATGGATTTACTTCAGTAATATTACTCATTGTTGCAACAAAACTACTACCAACACTTCCCCGTGAGCCGACTAAATATCCATCTTGCAATGATTTATCAACTAATTTATGTGCAATTCAGTAAATAACAGCAAAACCATGCTTAATAATAGCATTTAATTCACACTCTAAGCGTGATGCAACAATTTTTGGTAATGACTTACCATAAATTTTATAAGCATTTTGATAACATAATTCTTTTAATAATTGGTCACTACCCTCAATTTTAGGTCTATATAATTTATCTTTAATAATTTCAAGTTTTTCAATTTGGTCAGCAATTAAATTTGGATTTGTTACTACAATTTCATAAATTAATTCATCATCATTTAAAAACTTAAATTCGTTCATCATTTCCATTGTTGTTCTTAAAAACTGATCAGGATTATCAGTTACTCGTTGCTTATAATCATATAAAGGATGTGGACGGCCACCAATTCCTTTTGCATTAATATAAACTTCACGAAAAATTTTATCTTCTGGGTTAAGATAGTGCACATCACCAGTAGCAACAACTAATTTATTTAATTTTTTTGTTGTAAAAATAATATCTTTAATGACCGTTAATAATCGTTCTTCTGATAAATCACCCCTTTGAACTAAATGTTTATATACACTAGGAGGTTGAATTTCAACATAATCATAAAACTTAATTGTTTCTACTAATTCCGATGCACCTTTATTTCGTGCCAATTCAAAAACATCACCATTAACACATGATGAGCCAATCAATAAATTACTACGATGTTGTTCAATTACACTTCGTAATAATTTTGGTGATGAGTAAAAATATTTAGTATGCGCATCAGTTATTAGTTTAAATAATTCTAATAAACCCACCTGATTTTTTGCTAAAATTGTCATATGTTTTGGCCGCAGTTTTTTATAAACAGCAGGGTCGTGAATTTTCTCAATATCATCGTCAAACTTAATACTATAAGTATTAATCATTTTCCATAGCTGATGCTCGTAGATGTCTGTTAAAACAATTGCATCATAATCACCACGGTGGGCAACTTCTTCATTATAAATAACATTATAACAACTAGCAATTGTTCCCAACCGATAATTTTTCAAATGTGGTTCTAAAATCCGTGATAATTGTAAAGTATCAATTACTGTGTTATTAATTTCTGGGCGTCCAGATTTTTTTAACCACGATTGAATAAAACCAAGGTCAAACTCAGCGTTATGTGCAATTAGAATTGCATCCTTAAAATATTCTAAAATTTGGTCAATTGATTCAATAAAAGTTGGTTTATCCCCTAATAATTCATCTGTAATTCCTGTTAATTCAGTTGTAAATGATGATAACTTAACGGATGGTTTAAACAAATGATTAATTTTTTGACGTTCTCCACTAATACCATCCATAATAACAGCACCAAATTCAATGATTTCATCATAGCTACTACTTAAGCCAGTTGTTTCTAAGTCGAAAATAACATATTTTGCAGTTCGTAAATTATGATGATGTGGGTTTTTAACATATCAGACTTTATCATCTAAAAAATCTGCTTCAACACCATAAATAACTTTAACATCAGGATATTTCTTATTAAGATTATAAATTTCTGGATAAGCTTGAACATTTAAATGGTCAGTAAAAGCAATTGCTTTATGATTCCAATTTACTAATGTTTTAAAAAGCATTGCAAGATCTGTTACTCCATCCATAACACTCATTTTAGTATGGAGATGTAACTCCACGCGTTTTTCAGGCGCATTATCTTCACGATATAAATCTTCACGCTCTAAACGAGAAATTTTTTTAATAAAAAACATTTGTTCATTAGCATAAGTATCATACCGAATATCGCCAAAAAGACTAACTCATTCATTCGTTTTTAATTCTTCAATAAAATCATCTGGTTGTTCTGTTCGAGTAAAAAATTTTGCACCAATTGTATCACTATAATCAGTAATCGTTATTACATAAATAAATTTCTTTGTTGAAAGTAACTGTTGTTCTTTACTTAAAATTTTTCCATAAATTGTCACATTCGGAGCATCTTGATCAATATCAATATCAATTAACCGTTTATAACTTGCTTCTCCATTTTTTTCTCTCTGATAACTATTTATTTCTCTTCGAACTGGATTAGTCTCATTGGTTGGTTTAGAAATTAACTGTTCTGTTTTTTGCGCTGTTTCTTGATATTTAATTAATTCTTTTTCATTAATTTCTAAAATATTATTTTCTCGTAAATCAATCACTATGGCTAATTGTAAATCACCAAAACCATAGCGATGAAGTTTTTTTTGATAATAATTACAATGTTTATCCACTAATTTTTGTTCACTTTCCGAATGAACAGTAATTTTTAAAATATTATCAGTTAAAGCAAAACGTTCTGGGGATAATTTATTAAAAAAACTATTTTTTAATTTCGATTTATTTAATCGAATATATTCTAAGTAACTAAAAATAGTTTCTAATTCGTATTGTTCTTTTCGAACCCGTAAAGAAATCTTTGTGGGTAGTGTTTCATTTTCTAATAAAGTTTGTTCTAATTTTAGTAAAACTTCTAGTGGTAAAAAATCATTAATTTCAATCACAACACGAAAAAAACCTTCACTAGTACTATATTCTGCTTTAATGACTTTAGCATCATCAAAATAATTTCCAATAAATTCTAAATTATTTGATGTAAATAGTTTTATCAATTGTTGGTCCATCATCTAATCCTCACCTAACTTTTCTGCTTAAAAAAAGACATCTTTAATTGTTATTCCAATAAATAATAAAATAAAGACTATTGCTCCCGTTACATTAATAATAATTTTTGCCTTATAAGGTAGCTGTCATTTTTGCTCTTTTGGTTTATATTCTTCTAATACTACTTTTTGTTGCACTGGATCATGGCGTTTCTTTCAAATTCTTACCCGACCATTTAAGCGTTTTACTCTGCCAACTATTCCTTCAATTGATGTTTCAAAAAACTTGTATCCATCTAATGGTGGAATTGGAATTAAGTTCAAAACAAATAAATTAGCAGATAACATAGCCACATACATAAAGAAAAGAGCTGGTTCTTCTGTTAAAATTGAAGAAACTGTTCTTGCAATTCCAACTGGACCAGATAATTGTCCTCACTGACCAGTAAATAATAATCCAAATGATTTTAAAATTATCACTGATTGTCTAAATGTTTCTCCTCAACCATAGCCATATGCTTGCGCAGTTGAAGCAAACTGACGATCAGGAGCTCTAATTCCAACTGTATAAGTATTGTTGGATTCTGTTAATTTAACTGGTTCAGTTTGAAATAAATCATCCGAAGCCGTTGTAACTTCTTGTTTACTATTTACACGAGCAAAAGCAAGAGTAATATAATTAATTTTTTCATCATTATTACTATTATAATATTGTTGTTTTAAATTTTTAATAAAATTAAAAACTGTTGTTTGATAAGTTGGGATCTTATCTACTGTTCCCAAATGACTTGATAAAATATGATTATCCTTATTATCAGCTTTATCTTCATTATTAACACGATAATATTCTTGTGCTACTTTAATTTTTTCAATATTAGGACATAATCAATAATCTAAAATCACAATATCTTGAGCAACATTTTGACCACTCGTTTTTATAGCAGCATATGCTGCACCATTAGAATCATACTTAGCTCCTCAATATGTCATATCAGATGGTTTATAATTTAATGCCGCAAAAGTTGTGGTAAAAATAAAAACAGCAATAAAAAAATTCATTAAAGCTCCTGCAACAATAAAAATTAATCGTTTTCATTTTGCAATATTTTCCATTTTTCGTTCTTCAGGAACTTCTTCCTCTTCACGCCCTTTTGGTGGATCAACTAATTGACTTGCAATATAAACATATCCTCCAAAAGGAAAAATTCCGATTGAATAACGGGTTTCTTTTTTTCCTCAAGAAAAAATTTTGGGACCAAAACCAATTGCAAATTGATAGACATATGCTCCCGCTAATTTCGCAATAATAAAATGTGCAAATTCATGAATTGTAATTAACATTAATAAAATTATAATCCCAATTACAAAACCTAAAACTATCATTCCTGCTGACATTTATTTCTTAACTCCTTACTTTTTTATTCGGAATAACATTATTTTTCTGAAAAATAATTAATAATATCTTTTTTAATGATATCATTTAATTCTTTGATTTCACGATAATTAACTATTTTTTGCGGTTTAATTTGATTCATAAAATATTCAATATAATCAACAATTTGATAAAATTTAATTCTTCCGGCTAAGAAAAGCGAACGTAATGTTTCGTTTGCTGCATTAAAAGCAATGGCTAATGAATTATTTTCATTTAAGCAACGATAGGATAATTGTAGCGCTTTTCAACGAGATAAATCGGCTTTTTGAAATGTTAAGGTTAATAATTCATCAAAATTTAATGGTTTTAAGAACGAACTATTTTTTCGAATTGGATAATATAAAAAATAATTTAAAACTTGTAACATTGAAGGTTTTGATAATTGTCCAATAATTGAATAATCGGCATATTGTACGGCTGAATGTAAAATAGCTTGTGGATGTAAAATAACACTGATTTTTGAAGTTTTAAATAAATGATAAGCTTCTATAATTTCAAATCCTTTGTTTACCATTGTTGAAGAATCAATGGTAATATTTTGTCCCATCTTTCAAGTTGGATGTTGCAAAGCTTGTTGATCATCAATTGTTTTTAAATCATCTAATGTTTTATTAGCAAATATCCCCCCTGAAGCTGTTAAAATAATTTTTGAACACGGGTTGGTTTGCTCTAAACATTGAAAAATAGCACAATGTTCAGAATCAATTGGATATAATTGGTTATTATTTTTTGCTAATAAATTGTTGATTAAATTCCCTGCTACTACTAACGATTCTTTATTTGCTAATAATAACCTGCGGTTTTTGCCATATAAAGTTTGTAATGTTGGGTATAATCCTGCAAAACCACTAATTGCATTTAAAACCAAAGCTGACGGAAAAGCAGATAACATTGCATTAATTCCTGTTTCTCCAGTTACAAAAGTTATATTTGGATATTGCTCTGTTAAAATAGCTTGTTGTGTTTCATCACCAAGATGAACAATCCTAATTGTGCGATGTTTCTCTAAAATATTAATTAGAACTGCAATATTATGATAAATACTAACAGCGGTAATTTGAAAATCATTTGGATTTGATTCAATAATTTGTAACGCTTGTTGACCAATATTTCCAGACGCACCAAAAACAATAATATTTCGCATCATAAATTATCGTTGTAACACTATATTTGAAATAATAAACATTACAAAAAGGACTAATGAAAATGAATCCAAACGATCTAAAATACCACCATGGCCAGGCAATAAATTACTAAAATCTTTAATATTATAACGACGTTTAATTCATGAAAATGATAAATCCCCTAATTGTGACAAAATACTTAATACAAATGCTAACAGAACATAAATTACATAACGCATTACATTTTGATCATTATCGTTTGAGAAAAAGTTAAAAACCCAATGATTACTAGTTGCAAAATGAAACATTAAAATAGCATAAGTAATTGCAATTCCTGCTGCTAAGATTGTTCCCGTTACAGCACCTTCTCATTTTTTGTTTGGAGATATTGTTGGCGCTAATTTATGTTTTCCATAAGTAACACCGCCAACAAAAGCAAAAGTATCAGTTAAAATAATAATTAATGCTAATCATACCACACTACTTCAACCATAGTCAGGATTTAACATAAATTTATTCATTGCTTTTAAAGCAAAAGTTAAATACAAGGTAAAAATTAAAACTAATGTCATTTTACCAAAAGTAATTTCTTTTGAACTAAATACTAAACAATAATATCCTAAAATAGCACATAAATAAATAACAAAAATAATTCAGGGTTTTAATCAATTTCAATTTAATAATGTATAAAATGGGTAGTTAATTGAACCAATTCCACCATATTCTGTTGCGATTGATTCAGCTGGAAACAAAAATAAAAAAATTATTAATAGATATGTAATGGCCTGCCTATAAATTGGTCACTTTGTTCCTCCAACTAACCGCAAAATTTCATAGTTAACTAAACCTAAAATAACAGCATTAATGCCAATAAAAACATAATTGGCAATTTCAATATGTGGAGCATTAATAAGTCATTCTGTTACAATTTCCCCTGTGAATAAATATAAGCCTAAAAAGACTAATAACAAATAAAATGTAATATGACGGGCAACATATTTTTTTTGAAACATACCTTTATGTTCATTGCTTTTTGACACTTTATTTGTTAAATTATCATCTCCTGTTGATTTTTCATTTTCATTAACAAGAACATTATCTTCCTGATTGTTTATCACTTTCAATTCCTCCAAATCTTCTATTTCTATTATTATAATCTAATATTGCTTCAGTTAAAGCATTTTCATCAAATTCTGGTCAAAATGCTTTGGTAAAATATAATTCAGAATAACGATTCTGTAATAATAAAAAATTACTTAACCTTTGTTCACCACCACACCGAATCATTAAATCAACATCTGGTAAATCTGCGGTATATAAATGTTGAAATAATTTTTTTTCATCAACAGTTGCTAATTTTTCACTTATCATTTGATTAATTGCTGTTAATAATTCTTCAATGGCTCCATAGTCAAAAGCAAATGTTAAAACCATTCCATTATTATCTTTTGTCCGTAAAATAGCATTTTCAATTGCTGCTAATGTTTTAAACGGCATTTTTGTACGCCGACCAATATGATTTAAAACAATATTTTCATTCTTAAAATTACTAACTTGTTTATTATTTAATAATTGCTCTGGCATCGCCATTAAATATGCAACTTCTTGTGCACTTCGTTTTCAATTTTCAGTTGAAAAACAATAAATCGTTAAATACTTAACACCAAGAGTATTTGCTTTTAATGCGACATCTTTAATCCGTTTTGCTCCTTTTTCATGGCCAGCTGTTCTTTCTAAACCTTGCTTAGTTGCCCAACGACCACTACCATCTAAAATAATTGCAATATGTTGTGGTATTTTCATGTCTTATGTCCTTATTCCCCATTTTGTTAATTATACCGAGAGTCATAAAAAAATGAAATTTTTAAACTTCCATTAGTTCTTTTTCTTTTATAGTTGCTTTTTCATTAATTTTTTTAATAAATTGGTCAGTTAATTTTTGAACTTCCTCTTGATAATATTTTTTATCATCTTCAGTTAATTCAGAATCTTTTTTAAGGTGTTCATTACTATCTCGTCGTTCATTCCGAATTCCTACTTTAAACTGTTCACTGGCTTTTCACATTTCCTTAACCAACATTTTACGACGTTCTTCAGTTAGCGGAGTAATGTTTAACCGAATTAAATCTGCTTCTGAATTTGGTGTTAAACCTAAATCTGCTTTATTAATTGCTGTTACAATTAAATTAATAATTGAACGATCATATGGTTTAATAACTAATTGTCGCGCTTCTGGCACCATGATATTAGCCAATTGTTGAATTGGTGTTGGTGTTCCATAATAATCAATCATAATATGTGATAACATATTTGGATTGGCACGACTAGTACGAATTTTAATTAATTTATTTTCAAATGAAACAATTACTTTTTCCATCTTTTCTTTTGTTTGATTAATAACTTCTTGCGACATTTATTTTTTCCCCCCTGTAACAATTGTTGAAGGCGCATTGCCATGTGCTGCCTTATAAATATTATCTGGTTCATTAATATCAAAAACAACAATTTTAACATCATCTTCCATTGCTAAACTAGATGCTGTTAAATCCATTACTTTTAATTGTTTTTTTTGCAATTCATTTAAACTAATATTATCAAAGCGAACTGCATCAGAATTATGGCGCGGATCTTTATCATAAATACCATCAACCCCGTTTTTTGCCATTAACATAACATCTGCATCAATTTCAATTGTTCTAATTGTTGCTGCTGTATCAGTTGTAAACTTTGGTTGGCCAGTTCCTCCAGCCATAATAACAATTACTCCTTTTTCTAAAGCGGCTTTTGCTTTTTTAAACAAATATGGCGAAGCAACTTCCGGAACTTGAATTTTTGAAGTTACAACAACATTCTGACTACCTTCATTTTTTAATACAGCCTCTAATGCTAAAGCATTCATTACTGTTGCTAACATCCCCATATAATCTGCACTAATTGGATTCATTTTAATTGTGTCAGCACGATTACCGCGTCAAATATTGCCGCCGCCAACAACAATAGCAATTTGTAATCCTTCTTTTTGTAATTTAACAATTTGTTTTGCAATATCATAAATTTTTTTCGCATCATATAAATCATCAGAATTCCCTAATGCTTCACCAGATAATTTTAGTAAAACTCGCTTATATTTTAATGCCATTATAATTTTCCTCTTTTTTTCTATTTTATTCTAATATATTATAAATTGTTTTAACAAATAATCAAAATAAAATTACAAATTAGTAAAGAAATTTACTTTATCAAAAACTACTTAATATTAAGTTAAATTTGGTAAATAAGATTTTAAAAACTCATGTCAAAATTCTCATGCTTTTGTTTTTAAAGCGTCACTTGTTAAAAGTCAATATACAAATCCCTCCGCAAAAAATTCAAAATTATCTACAATGTTTCTTTTAACTGAGAATATTAAATAAAAAACCTTTCTAGGTTATTATTAAATATATAAAGTTAGGAGAAACATTGTAAACTAATTTTTAAGTTCCTTTTTAACCTTTTTAATCTATAATTTTACAAGTATTATTATCAATTCGAGGCATTTCGGGGTTATTTTGTCGATCTCAATGATATAAACTATTTAATATATATCAAATGTCTTTAATTTTAACTCCATTATTTCATACATTACCAAATAGATTATTAATATCATCATTTTTAAATTTAATAATTTTTCAAGTCTTATCTTCTCTTTGTTCTTTTGCTGATATTATATATCATTTATTAGACTTCTTGCGATACCTGGTTTTATTATTAAAATATTATTATAAAATATAATTTATGAGTATATTAAATTATGAAATTTGATGAATTTAAAAATATTAATGATAAAGAATGATTAAGATTAACAGGAATAAAACAAGATATTTTTAATAAAATGTTAGATATTTTACAAGTAGCTGAAATAGAAAAATTTAAAAAAGGTGGCAAAGCTAATAAATTATCACTAGAAAATCGATTATTGATGACTTTATCGTATTGACGAGAATATCGAACTTATTTTCATCTTGGAAAAAATTTCGGAATTAGTGAAACTAATTGTTATCGCAATATCAAGTGAATTGAAGATATTTTAATTAAACACCCTGATTTTCAGCAAGTTGCCGGTAAAAAAGCGCTAATAAATGATTATTTTAATGATAAAACTATTATTATTGATGCTACCGAAACCCCAATCCAACGCCCAAAAAAAGACAAAAACAATCTTATTCTGGTAAAAAGAAAAAACACACTATTAAAACACAAGTAATTATCGAACAAGAAACCAAAAAAATTATTGCAACAAGTTTTTCACTTGGTAAAAAACACGATTATGCTTTATTTAAAGAATCAAAAATCGCAATTTTAAAAAATACCAAATTAATAGTTGATAGTGGTTATCAAGGAATACAAAAAATTCACAATAATGTTATAATGCCCACAAAGAAAACTAAGAAAAAACATTTAAATAAAGAACAAAAACAACATAATAGACTAGTTTCAAAAATAAGAATTATTATTGAAAATATTTTTGCTATTCTTAAAAAATTTAAAATTATTACAGAAAAATATAGAAATCGTAGAAAACGATTTAGTTTAAGATTTAATTTAATTGCTTCAATTTATAATTTACAATTATTATAGTTATCATAAAAGATTTATTTAAAATTAACAAATTTGAATAATAAAATAATTTTTCGTTGTGGCAAAATATTAAATTTTTAAATAAAAAACATAATTAATTAAAATTATAATTTTATATTAACCCCTTTTTACAAATATTTGAAATTATTTTAATGGGTTATGCAAGAAGTCTAATAAATAAAATTTTATAACTCTTTTTTATTAATACTTACCAAACTGGGCGCAGTTTATTATAATCAAAATACTTTTTTTATTTTAAGATTAACATTTGTTGAATTTCTTCCAAATCACGTAGTTTTTCTTTATCAACGTTAATCTTAAAGTTATATCCTTCATCTTTTTGATATTTTGGAATAATATGAAGATGATAATGAAAAACCTTTTGAAAAGCTTCACTTTTTTCATTACTAACATAATTAATTCCAACAGGTTTTAATGCTTGATACATTTTTTGGGCAATTATTTTTCCAATTTTAGCAACTTCTGTTAAGTACTCATCATCAGTAACACTATAATATTCAAAGTGCTTTTTTGGAATAACTAAGGTATCGCCATCACTATTGGGGAATGCATCTAAAAAAGCATAAACTAAGTTATTTTCATAAATTTTTTTACTTGGTATTTTTTGGGCAATAATTTCACAAAAAATACAATTGTTTTCATTCATATTAATTTCAGCTCCTTATGTAATTAATTATAGCAAATAACTACTGTTATTGATTAATTAAGTTATTTTTAATATAAAAAAAGAATATTTTTTTAATTACAATGTTTCTTTTAACTGAGAATATGAAATAAAAAACCTTTCTGGGTTATTATTAAATATATAAAGTTAGAAGAAACATTTTTTATATGGCAAAGGGTAAAACTAAGGGGTCGAAAGACCATAATATTGAATTTAAAAATAAAATTATTAACGAATATTACGAATATAATAAATCAATATCTTTAATATCTAAAGAATATGAAATAAGTACTGCAACTATTTCTAGGTGAATTAATGTTTTTAATAAAGATAAAAAAATTGATAAACGAACATATATTAAAAAAATGCCAATTTTTAATAATCCGCATGATGAAACTATATATTTATTAACAAAAGAAAATGAACAAATAAAAGCAGAAAATAATATTAGACTTCTTGCGTAACCTATTAAAAAATTGCAAATATTTGTAAAAAGACAATAATAGAAAAATATAATTTTAATTAATTATGTTTTTTATTTAAAAATTTAATATTTGCCACAACAAAAAATGAATTTATTATTTAAATTCTTTAATTTTAAATAAATCTTCTATTCTAACTGCAAATTATAAATTGAAGCAATTAAATTAAATCTTAAACTAAATCGTTTTCTTCGATTACGATATTTTTCTGTAATAATTTTAAATTTTTTAAGAATAGCAAAAATATTTTCAATAATAATTCTCATTTTTGAAACTATTCTATTGCGTTGTTTTTGTTCTTTATTTAAATGTTTTTTCTTAGTTTTTTTTGTAGGTGTTAGAACATTATTGTGAATTTTTTGAATTCCTTGATAACCACTATCAACTATTAATTTGGTATTTTTTAAAATTGAGATTTTTGATTCTTTAAATAAAGCATAATCATGTTTTTTACAAGCGAAAAAATTGTTGCAATAATTTTTTTGGTTTCTTGTTCGATAATTACTTTTGTTTTAATGGTGTGTTTTTTCTTTTTACCAAAATAAGATTTTTTTTTGTCTTTTTTTTGGGCGTTGGATTGAGGTATCGGTAACATCAATAATAATAGTTTTATCATTAAAACAATCATTTATTAGTGATTTTTTACCAGCGAGTCGTTGAAAATCAGAGTGTTTAATTAAAATATCTTCAATTCACTTGATATTGCGATAACAACTAGATTCAATAATATCAAAACTTTTAGCAAGATGAAAATAAGTCCGATATTCTCGTCAATACGATAAAGTCATTAGTAGCCGATTTTCTAGTGATAATTTATTAGTTTTGCCGCCTTTTTTAAATTTTTATATTTCAGCTACTTGTAAAATATTTAACATTTTATTAAAAGTAACTTTTTTGTTCCGGTTAATCGCAATAATTCTTTATCATTAATAAAATTAAATTTATCAAATTTCATAATTTTAATCTTCTATAATTTCTATTTTAATTTAAAAATATTTTATAGGAATTTTAAAATAATTAGATTGGGTTACGCAGGAAGTCTATTTTAAAAAAGCTTGAATCTATTCCAAAAACAAAAACAAAGATGAATATTAGAAAACAAATTGATTTTATTAAAAACGAATTAAATAACAACTCAATCTTACCATTAAGATGATTTTTAAAAATATTATGCATTTCATATGATACATGAAATAAATATAAAAATATTCATGAAAAATATGAATGAAAAATTGATTACAATATATTAGAAATAATTAAAATAATTTGAAAAAACAATAAAAATAAAGGTCGTCGATAAATAAAACTTGATTTGGAAGAACAAAAAATAAAAATATCAGCAAGTAATGTATATCGTTATATGAAGATATTACAAATATGTTATGAAGTTAGAATTAAACATAAAAAAAACGAATTAAACATTTTAATAAAATGTTATATGAACATAAAAAATACCCCTATTTACTTAAACGTAATTTTCATTCTAATCAAATGAATCAAAAATGATCAATTGATATTACAATAATTAAAATATATTCAGAATCATTATATTTATTTGCTATTAAAGACTTATTTCGTAATGCAATTGTTGGATACTCATTAAAAGTAAGGACAGCGGTAAATTGAGTAATTAATTAGACTTCTTGCATAACCTAATCTAATTATTTTAAAATTCCTATAAAATATTTTTAAATTAAAATAGAAATTATAGAAGATTAAAATTATGAAATTTGATAAATTTAATTTTATTAATGATAAATAATTATTGCGATTAACCGGGGCAAAAAATCTACTTTTAATAAAATGTTAAATATTTTACAAGTAGCTGAAATAGAAAAATTTAAAAAAGGTGGCAAAACTAATAAATTATCACTAGAAAATCGGCTACTGATGACTTTATCGTATCGACGAGAATATCAGACTTATTTTCATCTTGCTAAAAGTTTTGATATTAGTGAATCTAGTTTTTATCGCAATATCAGGTGAATTGAAGATATTTTAATTAAACACTCTGATTTTCAACAACTCGCTGGTAAAAATCACTAATAAATGATTATTTTAATGATAAAACTATTATTATTGATGTTACCGAAACCCCAATCCAACGCCCAAAAAAAAGACAAAAACAATCTTATTCTGGTAAAAATAAAAAACACACTATTAAAACACAAGTAATTATCGAACAAGAAACCAAAAAAATTATTGCAACAAGTTTTTTGCTTGGAAAAAAACATGATTATGCTTTATTTAAATAATCAAAAATCTCAATTTTAAAAAATACCAAATTAATAGTTGATGGTGGCTATCAAGGAATTCAAAAAAAATCACAATAATATTCTAATACCTACAAAAAAAAAGAAAAACCCTTTAAATAAAGTACAAAAACAACGTAATAAAATATTTTTAAAAATGAGAATTATTATTGAAAATATTTTTGCTATTCTTAAAAAATTTAAAATTATTACAGAAAAATATCGTAATCGAAGAAAACGATTTAGTTTAAGCTTTAATTTAATTGCTTTAATTTATAATTTGCAGTTAGCATAGAAGATTTATTTAAAATTAAAGAATTTAAATAATAAATTCATTTTTTTGTGGCGAAATATTAAATTTTTAAATAAAAACATAATTAATTAAAATTATATTTTTCTATTAGTGTCTTTTTACAAATATTTGCAATTTTTTAATAGGTTGCGCAAGAAGTCTATTGTTTAAAACAAAGCTTAATTAATCGAAAAATTAAGCCTGGTCAACTAATAATTAATTCTGATAAAGGCATTCATTTTACTTCACATTCATATTTTGATTTATTAAGAGATTATGGGGTAACTATAAGTATGTCTCGACGTGGAAATTGTTTAGATAATTCACCTATTGAAAATTGGTTTTCAATTTTAAAAACAGAGAATAAAAATATAACAAAATACAAAAATTTTAATGAGCTAAAAAATATGATAGATAATTATATTGTTGAGTATAATAATTATAGAAGGTTTTTAAAATTAAAAATGCCTCAAATTCAATTTGAATTAAAAAGCATTTTAAATTAAAAAAATAATTCTCAGTTATTTGAAACTGTGCAGAAGATTTTTTTAATCTTCTTTAATAAGATATGATCCGATTGCATCATACAAAGTTTGTGAATAAACATTTTCTGGATTATTGGCAAAGGCTAAGGAATATAATCTTTTTTTTGCTGCTGTTTGTAAATTTTTTTGTTGTGCAAAAGTATATTCAATTCATTTTAGGATTTGACCTTTAATATTTTTTGTAATATCAACTGGTGTTCCATCTTCATTATAAAGAGCTTCACCATTTTCATTGTATGTTCCTAAATAACCTTTTTCATTATATAATCATGATAATGAACGCTTAATACCACCTTGTTGTGCTAATCAATCTTGATCTAAATCAGTTGGTGTTCCTCCTGACCCGTATCAATTTAATGATAATTCTTTATTTTTTTTATTATTATTTTTATAATTAATATTCATATTTTTCATTAAATCAACAGCATAAATTGGTAATACTAAGATAACTGACCCGCATCTTTTATTTGTGTCTAAGAATTGGTAGCTTGAAGGGTCTGCTCCTTCACCTGATTTTATAATACCTGGTGTTTCTGTGTCAATAATTTTTTGCTTATATACATCAGCATTGTTTAAAGTTGTAAAAATATCATTTGGGTTTTTATTTTTATCAATTCCAACAAATCCTTTAAAACCACTAATCCCAAAAATTGGATCAATTCCATCTTTAATCATATTATTAAAGATTTTACTTTCGTTTTTCTTATTAAACATGTCTTTAATTTTTTTTATTAAAATATCCTGATTATTAGTTAAATCAGAATTTAATTGTTCAACATTTGCTAATGGCCCTTTATCCGCATCTTTATTATTAAATAATTTGTCTAATTCTTCTTTATCTAGTTTTAATTCTCAGACCATTTTAACATATGATTTTCATCGTGCTCCACTAATGGTATCTCATGATTGAATAGCATTAAATAATGCACTATTTCGATTTAGATAAATTGAACTATTATCTCCGATGCCATAGCGCTTAATTTCGTTTTGGTGTAAGTATGTTGCAGTAATAATTTTATCAATAACTGCTGGTACTTCAAAATGTTTATAATAGTCTTTAAACCGAACTTTTAATGCAATTTTTTTTTCATTTTCTGACATTGTATTAAGGTCAGCATAATTAGCTCCAGCGCTTTTACTTTTAATTTCGAAATTAGCTTCTCCTTGCTCTTTTCTTGATTTCATATAATTTGGTTTATCTGTTCCTTTTCAGAAATATGATTGAGTACCGCCAACATATCAACCTTTTGATTGATAATCAGGTACATATCCTTGTCCTGCAATTGTTGTTTCTAAAGGTGTTGAATTAGAAATTCCAGTAAAGTATTTTGTACTTAAATTATCAAGTGCAACTTGCTCAACAAAGTTAATAAATTGTTTTATTAATAATGAATCAGGTTGGTTAACATCAATTTTTGCTCCGGTATAACGTGCTCTTGTTGCTTCTTCTGAAGCATAGAAAAATTTTGAAATATTAGTATCTAATAATCTTACAGCCATTTCTTTTAGGGCCGCTTTAGTGAAAATGTCATTAAATGAATATTTGACAACATTTGATTCATTTTCTGAATTAATTTGTGCAATAATTCAAAGTTTAACTTCATTAGCAATTGCGGGATCGGTAAATTTTTCAAAATCTTTTTTTGCACATGCATAAAGACTTGTTCCAGTAGAAGAAAGAATAGACATTGCTCCTAAAATACTTAGTAGTTTTTTCATTATTGTCTACCTCATATTTTATAAAAATAATTTATTGTATCTGTTATTAAGTTAGGGAGTTCATACACTCATAATGGAGTTTCTGCCAAAACAGTGGATTTTGTGTAATTTAAATGAATTTCTTCATGTCATACTTTTGCGTTACTAATTTTTTCAACAATATTTTTTGTATCAATCTTAGCAGCGGGCCCTCCCATTTTATATCCTTCAATTATTTTATTTTCTGCTTCAAAACTACTGTATAAACGTTGAACAGCGCCTCCTGATAAATTAGTTGACATTGCATTAATAATTGAAATAAATCAATCGTGATTTGTGTCATTTTTTTCTGAATCTTTAAAAGTAAGAAAGTTTTTCAATCATTCTTGAGGACTAGCGCCATTTGTTAAGATTTTATTATTAAAATTATTGAAAAAGTCATAAATTCAAAATCATCATGTTTTATCATCAGTTGAACCAGAACCAGAACTTAATGTAGCATATTTTTTAACTTCATTTAAAAGATTAAATTTTAGTTTACTGTTATTGTTGCTATTTACTAAACTACGATTTACTAAATATCATAAGTATTGAGCATTACTAAATTGTGTATTAATCTTTTGTTTTTCTTTGTCAACTATCATGATTTCTGATTTATCTATTAGTGAACTATAAAAATTACTTGAATAATTTAAACTTTTAAATTGTCAATTTCTATCATAAGCGTGGCATGATGTTGGGTCAGCGTCTTTTAGATATTCGCGGCCATCAATATGAACTAAGTTTAAACCATTTGTATCAAAGAAACTAATAACAATATCATTAGTAGTACCAATTTTTCAGGCAGCACTAATTGGGTCGGTTGGATTTTTACGATTAATTTTACTTACCGCACCATTTATATCACCAGGCGCAGTTTCACCCTGTGAATTAATGTTATTATATACACTTGATTTTAAAATATTTGATTTAACAGCATCGGCTTCTGTACTTAAAGTTAATAAATCTGATGATGGATTAACTGTAGCTTGAATGTTATTAGTAAAGTATTCTCAACTTTTAGCTGAGGATAAGGTTCCTAAATTTTTATTAATTTGTGTTTTTGTTGTTTCATCAAAACTATCTGCTGTAAAACCATTATCAGTTGGTGTTGTTCCGGATTTAAAAGCATATGTTATTTTTGAAATTGCCAAAGGTTTTTCATTTTGGAATCATTTTTCAATTATATATTTTTGAAATAATGATAGTTGCCCAACATCATATGTTTCACTTAATTTAGGAGTGCCAACTGATGTTTTAGATGAATTTTCAAAAACAGGTGTTGCGACTGGTGGATGATTACTAATATATTTCGTAATTTTATAATTAAAAGTTCCTAAATCTATTGCAATTGTATTAATACGATTATTAATTTCAGCCATTGTTAAGTTTGATAGATTATCAATAAATTCTTTTTCATCTTTATTTCAATAAAAAGCTAATGCCAATTGAGTGCGTAAATTATGATTGTCAGTATTTCATTCGTCTGCTTTATTCCCGTTTTTAAGAAAACTAGCAAAATCTCTTAAAATTCTAACTGTGCTTTCAGTGTTATTTTGTTTGTATACACGCATATTGTTATTTAATAAAACATTAGTTAACATTTGTGTTGCACTAATTCCGCCATCAGTACCATTTGTCATAATGGCAGCTTTATAATTTTGTTCTTCAATTTCATATTTTTTGTTGCCACTAGCACCGCTGATATCTTTATAGTTTGAATCTAAAAAATCATGATATTTTTTTTCTCAATTTTTTTTATCACTGTCTTTAAAACTTTGTTTCTTTTTCTCAACAGCATTATTTGTATTGGTGATTAGTAATTGTCATTGTGTTTTTAAAATGTCTTTTAAATTTTTATAATCAGCAATATCACTGATTGTGGTTTCTTTTGATACAAAAAATTTATCAGGGTTCGCTAAAATTGCAACGCTTAAAATTTGCATTAATTGAACTGACATTTTGATTCTTGTTGCGCCATCTCATTGGGTTGGATCATTTGTTCATTTTCCATTTTCGGCATCTATAAATGGATTTTCTAAGATACTTCAAGTATCGGGAGAAGTAATTTTTTTACCACCAAAAATTCCTGGAATTCATGCTCAGATGCTATCCCCATTTTCATTTTTATGTTGATTATTTTTTTCTTTAGTACTACAAGACGCCGTTCCAAATGCGGTTGCGCTGACTAATATCATACTGCTTAGTGATGATAAAAGTTTTTTCATTTTAGTTCATCCTTCCTTTTGACTTTTTATTTTTTTAATTTTTGATAAAAAGCACTAACTACATTCTATTAAAAAAATATAATAAAGTCTACTTTTATTGTACAATAAAAGTAGACTTTATTAATTAAAAAATAAGGATAATTTCACTTTGGGACTAATATAATACATATTTTCAAAGGAGGAGATAAAGTGAAAAAAATTGAAATCAAAGATTTATTTGTTTCTGCTGATAATGATATTATTTTAAATGGTTTAAATTTAACTGTTAATGTTAATGAAATTCATGCTTTAATGGGGCCTAACGGAAATGGAAAATCAACTTTATTATCAACAATTATGGGGCATCCTAGTTATACTGTTGAAAGTGGGGATATTTTAATTGATGGGGAGAGTATTTTAAACAAAACGGTTGATGAACGAAGTAAAATGGGGATATTTTTTGCAATGCAATCACCAGTTGAAATTTCTGGAGTTTTAAATTTAGATTTTTTAAAAGCAATTATTAATGCTCATCGTGATTCACCAATTAAATTACCAGAATTATTCCAAGATATTAACCGTAATATTAAAAATTTAAAAATTGATGATAGTATGACTCGTCGTTATTTAAATGCTGGTTTTTCAGGAGGAGAAAAGAAAAAAAATGAGATTTTACAATTAAATTTATTGAGCCCATCTTTAGCTTTAATTGATGAAATTGATTCAGGTTTAGATGTTGATGCTTTAAATGTTGTTAGTAGTGAGTTAAATAAAATGCGAAATAAGCATTTTTCTGCAATTATTGTGTCCCATTATGATCGCTTTTTTAATTTAGTGCAACCAACACATACTCATGTTATTGTTAAGGGTAAAATTGTTAAAAGTGGAGATTATAATTTAATTAAAAAAATTAACGAAGGGGGATACGAATGATTATTACAAGAATTAGATTTAAAAGCAGAAAATAAACAAAGGGGTGTTAAACCTTTAGCGGGAATTGGGTGTGCTGCTCAAAAAGGTAAGTAAAAATGCAAGTTTTAATGAATGAACAAAAAATTATTGGTGACAATTTTAATATTGATGCAACAACACCAAAATTAACATTTACGAATAATAAAGCTAGTGAAGTTATTAATATTAATTTTGCTATTAATCTTGTTAATGAAACTTTTTTGTTTTTTTTAAATTTAACTTCAGAAGTAACAATTAACTACAATATTCCTGCTAATAGTCAAATTAATATTATTAATATTTACAAAAATCGTGAATGTGAACAAATAGCTAATCTTTTTTATAACTTATTAGAAAAAGCACAAGTTAATATTTATCACTTAAATATTGTTAATAGTAGTATTACTGAGAACATTACCTTCAATTTGCGGGGTAAACGTAGTGCTATTAAATATTATTTGGCGAGTCTGTCAACACATGAATATCATAAAAATGCGATTATTTATGCTCATCATTTAGCCCCAGCAACCGAAAGTGAAATTAAAACTTACTCAATTGCAAAAGATAATTCATTACAAACTGTTAAATGTACTAGTCATATTGAAAAAACAATGGGTAAATCAGAAGCTCATCAAGAATTACGGTTACTAGTTTTTGATAAAACTTCAAAAGCAATTTCTGATCCGATTTTGTTGATTGATGAAAATGATATTAAAGCAAGTCATGCTAATGCGGTTGGGATGCTAGACCTAGAGCAAATCTTTTATTTACAAACAAGAGGTTTGACAATAACGCAGGCTCGAAAATTAATTTGTATGGGTTATTTTAAAAATGTGATTGATGCAATTGAGGATGAAGAATTACAAAAAAATATTATTGATGAAATTGATACAGAAATTGGAGAATAACGATGATTGATTATAGAGAAATTAAAAAACAATTTCCTTTTTTTAAAAATAATTCTGAGCAAATTTATCTTGATAGTGCTGCTACTAGCTTAAAACCACAAGTTGTTATTGATGCTATTAATGATTATTATACAAATTATGGAACTAATCCGCATAATACTGATAGTGATTTGGGATATAAAACAAATGTTCAATATGAACTTGTTCGTCATAAAATTCAGCATTTTATTAATGCTAAAAAGGTTTCAGAAGTTATTTTTGTCCCTGGAGCAACTTATGGATTAAACCAAATTGCATATGGTTTAAGTTCAAAGATTACAGCGGGTGATGAGATTCTAATTACAAAACAAGAACATGGCGCAAATATTTTACCGTGATATCGGATAGCACAAGAAAAAAAAGCAGTTGTTAAGTTTTTACCAGAAATAAATTTTCAAATTGATTTAAAACAATTAGCAACAGTTATTACTGCTAAAACAAAGATTGTTTCTTTTGCTAATGTGCCAAATATTTTAGGATATGAAAATGATCCAACAACAATTGTTACAATGATTAAAAAAATTAATCTGGAAACAATTGTTGTGATTGATTGTGCACAGGGTGTTGTTCATATGCCAACTGATGTTCAAAAGTGAAATTCTGATTTTATTACTTTTTCAGCCCATAAAATTTTTGGTCCAACTGGAATTGGTATTTTATGAGGAAAAGAAGAATTATTGCTACAATTACAGCCGTTAATTGTTGGTGGTGGTATGAATACTCGAATTGATAGTAATGGTTTAGATTATAGTTTAAAAAAATTACCCGGCCGGTTAGAAGCGGGCTCAGCTAATATTGCTGATATTTTTGGTTTTGGAGCAGCAATTGATTTTGTTAATAGCCTTACTTTAACAGAAATTATTAAATATAATCATCAATTAAAACAATATGCAATTCAACAGTTTAATAAAAAATTAAAAGATAAAGCAATAATTTATAATCCTGATAGCAAGGGACCAACATTAGTTTTTAATATTAAAAATGTTTTTTGTCAGGATGTTACAATGCATTTGGGAAGTCGCAATAAGATTACTGTTCGGAGTGGTGATCATTGTGCGCGGTTAATTGGTACTATTATTCCAGATAAAAATACGATTAGAGTTAGTTTTTCAATTTATAATAGTTATGAAGATATTGATTTGTTAGTATCGGCACTTGCAAATGAGAAAGATTTTTTAGGAAGGTTGGTTTAAATGGAATTTAATAAAAATGACCCAATGTTTTTACGACAAATTATTATGGACCATTATTCAGAACCACAATACAAAGGTTTAACAAAGAAACCAACAGTTTATTCAATCCATCAAGCTTCTGAATCATGTATTGATGATATTTATTTAGAATTAATGATTGAAGGGAATAAAATTATAATTGCTCGGTTTGACGGTGTTGGTTGTGCAATTTCAACAGCATCAAGTGACATTATGGCACAAGAACTAGAAGGAAAAACAATGAAGGATGGTTTGGCAATTATTGAAAATTATTTAGCAATGGTTTTTGACAAACAATATGCCGAGAACAAGTTAAACGATTTAATTGCTTTTATTAATATTGCAAAACAACCTAATCGAATTAAATGTGCGACAATTGGTGTTACTGGTTTTCAAACATTATTATTAGATTTATTAAAAACAGATGATGATTAATACCAAAGGAGGTCTTATTAATGCCAAAATTAAAGCAGGAAAAAGAAATTAAAGAAATTTCTACTTATAAATATGGTTTTAATGATGGAGATATTTCTTTCTATAATAGCGGGAAAGGTCTTAATGAAACAATTATTAATGAAATTTCAGATCATAAAAATGAACCAGATTGAATGCGAGAATATCGGTTACAGTCATATAATAATTTTTTAAAAATAAAAAATCCAAGTTGAGGGCCAAACTTAGAATTTATGGATTTTGATGAGTATATATATTATATTAAACCAACAGAGCATATTGCAACAAAATGAGATGAGGTTCCTGAAAAAATTAAAAAAACCTTTGACCGGTTAGGTTTACCAAAAGCCGAACGTGAATATTTAGCTGGAATTAAAGCTCAATATGATAGTGAGCCAGTTTATGGAAGTATGTTAAAAGAAGTTGAAAACAAAGGAATTATTTTTTTAGATTGTGATACCGCATTACGTCAGCATTCAGCGTTATTTAAAAAATATTTTGGAACATTAGTACCAAATACAGATAATAAATATGTTGCTTTAAATGGAGCTGTTTGATCTGGTGGATCATTTATTTATGTTCCAAAGGGAGTTAAATTAGAAAAACCATTGCAGGCTTATTTCCGAATTAATTATCAGAATAGTGGTCAGTTTGAACGCACATTAATTATTGTTGATGATGATGCAGAATTACACTATATTGAAGGATGCACAGCACCAATTTATTCTCGCGATTCTTTACATGCTGCTATTGTTGAAATTTTTGTGGGAAAAAATGCAAAAATGCGTTATACAACTGTTCAAAACTGGAGTGATAATGTTTTAAATTTAGTAACAAAGCGTAGCATTGTTGATGAAAATGGTCAAATGGAATGAATTGATGGTAATATTGGATCAAAAATTAATATGAAGTATCCGAGTGTTATTTTAAAAGGAAATAATAGCAAAGGGAAATGTATTTCAATTGCGGTAGCAAAGGGAAATGTTATTCAAGATGCTGGTTCAAAAATGATTCATTTGGGAAAAAATACTTCTTCTAAAATTATTTCTAAATCAATGACTTTTAATGGTGGGACAGCAAACTATCGTGGGTTAGTTCATATTGGACCAAAAGCACAGTATTCAAAAGCTAGGGTTGAATGTGATACTCTAATTCTAGATGGAAAATCACATTCCGATACAATTCCTCAGAATAAAGTTTATAATAATCAATCACAAATTGAGCATGAAGCAACAGTAAGTAAAGTTTCTGGGGAACAATTATTTTATTTACAAAGTCGTGGTTTATCAGAACAAGAAGCTTTGGAAATGATTATTATGGGGTTTTTAGAACCATTTACAAGGGAATTACCAATGGAATATGCAGTTGAATTAAATCAGTTAATTAAAATGGATATGGAAGGTAGCGTTGGTTAATGATAGCTCGTGCTAAACAAGAAATTAGACAAGAAAAATTGCTTGTAAGAAGTAAGATTTCATCTGAGTTACGACAGCAAAAAGAAACTCAGATTTTTAATACTTTTTTTCAACATCCGGGTGTACAAAATAATAAAACAATTGCTCTTTATTATTCAATCAAAAATGAATTTAATACTATTTTTATTATTAAACAATTATTTGCATTAAAAATTAATGTTTTATTACCACGAATGGATGGTAATAATTTAAAATTTTATCATATTAACAATTTAACGAATGATTTAGAATTTAATTCACGTTTTGGTCTTTATGAACCATTAAATTCATTGCCAATAATTGATGCAGAAAAAATTGATGTTCTTGTTGTTCCAATAGTTGCTTTTGATCAAAACAATTTTCGATTAGGATATGGCAAAGGCTATTATGATCGGTTTTTAAAAAATTATTATCATCTTGTGATTGGGTTAGCATTTATTGAACAGTTAGTGCCAACCCCTTTGCCAGTTGAAGAACACGATGTTAAAATAGAAATTATTATTAGTGCTTAAAAATTAAGGAGCCAGAATGAAGTTACCATTATTACGTGTTTATAGTAAATATTGATTTACACTATGACATACTTATTTAGTAACATTTGTTTTACCAGTAGAATGTTTCTTTTAGCTGAGAATATGAAATAAAAAATCTTTCTAGGTTATTATTAAATATATAAAGTTAGGAGAAACATTGTATTTGTCATGAATTAAGTGTTTTTATATTTACTTTATATTTTTTTGGAATATAAGTAACCGATGTTTGTTCATTTTGTTTTACTGTATTTTTTCTAAATTCTGCAGTATATGTTTTAAATTTTTGGCCTTTTTTGCCATATAAAAATGCACCTCCTCTAAAAGTTTAGTAAAGTTCTTTTTTAATTTTACTTACTTTTTGGGGTGCAGTCTACTATAAATACTTTTTTTATTTTCTACTATCTAAAAAATCATAAATAGCTTTATAATTTGGTTCATTTCCAATTGGATTAACAATTTCAAGATATTCTACAATATTATCTTGGTTTAAGATAATAACTACTCGTGGCAAAATTTGAAAAGCAGTAAAAACTAATCCTGTCTTTGTCCCGAAATCACGATAATTATAATCTGACACCAAAAAATGTTCTTCATCTATAAAAGATTTACAACATCTTTCTTGCGCAAATGGTAAATCACGTGAGACTGTGATTAATCGTGCATTAGGATAATCTTTCATATTTTTGTTAAATTTAATAGTTTGAGTATAACAAACACTTGTATCAATACTTGGAATTACCGATATAACTTTATATTGTGTTTTAACATCACTAAGGTGAAAATCACTCATATCAGCATTGGTTCCTTTAAATTCTAACTTATCACCAACTTTAATAATATCTTGAGTAAAATGTGAAAATACATCCCCACCTAATTTAAGTGCTCCCATTTTTATGGCCTCCTCTTTTTTTATTTTTTCTTCATTATTAACGAGATGAGCTCCATCTCCATTAATAATAATACTATTATTTTTAGTTACAGTAAATTCTGCTTCGATAATATTTTGTTCAAAATAATCATTATTCTGATAAACATCGCTTAGTTTAATTACACGCTGATTTGTAGAGCCAATTAATCGTCGTTTTTTATCTAACTTTTCAATAATAAATGGTCCATCAATTAATATGTCAATTTTAGATAAAATTGCTGGATGCTTTTCTTGCAATAGTTCATATAAAAAACCAGAAAAAACAATTACTGTTAAATTATTTGTTTGGCATAAAGTGACTAGTTCTAAAAGCGCTCGTGGTTGAATAAATGGTTCTCCCCCCAAAATGGTAATCCCTTCAATTTGAAAGCGCTCTTTAGCATCTCTAATCGCTTTAAAAAGGTCGCTGACTTCCATTACATTCCGATTAATGAGAGGAATCATTTCCTGATTACTACATCCTTTGCAATTAATAATACAACCTTGCATTCATAATGCGAATCGTTTCCCAGGCCCTTCAATCGTTGTAAAAGAAACAAAACGATTAAAATTAATTAAATTAATCATTTTTTATTTAAAACAATATTCAATTTGATGACCATTTACTTGTGCTAATATTGTTTCTCCAGCTTTAAATTTAGTTTGATTTGCAAAAATAAATGAACTCAGCCCATCAACGACGTGCTTTTCAATACTATTTAACAAATCACGACCACCTTTTTTATCATCGGCATCCTGAATAATAATTGGTAAAATTTGTGGTAAATCCATAAATTCTAATTTAATTTTATATTTTTCTCAAACAGCTGTTTGAATGGGTTGTAATTTTTGTGTAATTAATTTTGCTTTAAAATTAATATCCTTAATAAAATTAAACGGAATAATATTATTTCCAATTCGCCCTAATAATTCTGGTCGTTTTAATTCAGTTCGAAAATGATCAGATACTTTTTGAATAAATTGCTTTTCAATTTCTAAAAATGATAAATTATCATCAACTTCACTTGCACCAATATTTGAAGTAAAAATAATAAACGAATCAGAAAAAGTAACAGTTTGGCCTTTATTATCAGTTAAACGACCATCTTCTAAAATTTGTAAGAATTTATCTAAAATTCGCGGATGGGCTTTTTCAATTTCATCAAATAAAAGTACACTAAATGGTTTTTCTTTAATTGCATTTGTTAATTGTCCACCTTCTTCATAACCAACATAACCAGGTGGTGCGCCAATTAATTTTTGTTCGCTTGCTTCTTGGTTATATTCCGACATATCAAACCGAATACATTTTTTTTCATCACCAAATAAAAATTTAGCCAATGCTTTTGCTAATTCAGTTTTTCCTACTCCGGTTGGTCCGACAAAAAACAATGTACCTTTTGGTTTTGTTCGTTTTGATGAATATTGAACACCTGATAATCCAGTAAAAGCTTTATAAACAACATTCTTCACTTTTTCAATGGCATGATCTTGCCCAATAACTCGTTTTTTTAATTCTTTTTCAATAGTTGCTAATTTTTCATAATTCATTTCTTCTCATGGCGAAACTTTATCACCGTATTGATAAGAATTTAATAATTTTTCAAATGGTAAGCGTTCTGAAATATTGTTTGAAAACTTAATTAATTGATAAACTTCTTTCAAAGTTCATCCTTCCATCGTATCATAAATATCTTGTAATTTTAAAATATCAGTATTTAAATCTTCGGTAATTTTAAAAAAATTCTTATTAGTTAAAATGAAGTTTTCTCGTTCTTCACGATTTGGTTTTGTTAAAGTAATTGTTGTTACATCTGGATTATGCAAATAAAATGAAGTTGGTAGTTTTCCAACACTATTGGTGACAAAAATAATAGCCGTATCAAAATCAATTATTTCTGATTGATCAAATTTTTTATCTCGAAAAGCTTTACTTAATGAAATTAAATTAACACGTTCTTCTTCACTTAAGGTCTGTTCATTAGAAAATAAATAATCAGAAAAGTCAGCAATAAAAGCAGCTTTTTTAGAACTTACAACTAACATTTTACGACGAACAATGGTAAAAAATTCTGCTAAAGTTGGAAATTGTCCCGTTGGATCATTTTTTTCTTCATTTGCATTTTTAATTACTTCTTGACCAAAATCATATGCTTCACCTTCTTTGCTCTTTTGTCGTGTTTCTACTGTTAATGTTAAATTTTTCAGATTTCCTCCGCTTAAACCATCAATCCGGTCTCACATAAAAATATCATTAAAACCTTTTTCTCTTAATAATCCAAATAATCGATCTTTTAAACCAATATAGCCAGTATTTGTTTGATAAATATCATTAACATTGCCTTCAAGAATAACACATCGTTTAATTCCAATTTGATTTTTTAACTTATCTAAATTACTTTTTACACTCATTTATAGTCGCCTCTAACTATTTCTTTAATTATAATGTTTTTTAACCTAAAAATGTTAATTATTTCTTTTTTGATTTACTATAAATTTGAATCTTTGCCTGATTCATAATTTTATCAGGATTTAAATAATATTTTTTAATTTTTTTTGATAAAGAGATATCATACATTGATAAATCGTTAATAAATGATTGCTCGTCTATATCATGTGCGTGACCTTCATAACCTTCGAATTTATATGTAAAGCGCCCATCTAAATATACTTTAAAAATTGCCTCTTCTCCGGTTACTTTTTTTGCGTAAACAATAACTAAACTATCTTCATTTTCTTTCGTAATACGAATATCATTACTATCAACAATAAAACTACGTTTCTGAATTGCTTGTAAAATTGATGTAATAGCATGTTTCCGCGCTGATTCATCTAATTGTTTATTAATAATTTTATTTTGTAATGCTAAAGCTTTTGCGTTTAAAAAAGCAGTATCAGCAGCTGGCATTTGGACAAATTCTTCTAATGCTGGAGCTAATTCTGTATTAACAAATTTATCATCACTAATTTGTTTTTTAAAACTACTAAGATATTGTTTTTTTAAAAAATCAGTTGAAGTATGATAATTTTTAACTTCTGTTTGAACAAGGTCAGAAATAGCCTCTGGGTTTAAATTAATGAAATGATTCTTATTTGTTTTAAAAAAATTCATAATAAAAGCTTTTGATTCATTATCATAAAACGTTGCTATTAATTCATGTTCTAATTGTTGATAATTTAAATTAACTCGGTTTTTTAAATTAGATAACCGTTGTTTTGTTTCATCTTCAATTACTTTTATTTTCAAAACTTCAATTTTTTGTTGAATTTCTGCTAAACGAAGGGTTTGTTGTTCCAAGAAAAAATTAACTCTTTTTGCCAAGGCTAATTCAACATGTTCAACTTTACTAAATTCTTTAACTAACGGGTTCTCCTCTAAATCAGTTAAAATTTGATCTAACTCAACTAAATATTGTTCAATTTGTTGACAATTTAACCCACTAGCATCAATTTCTTGTAATTGTTGTAATAATAATTTTAAATTATCTTTAACAAAATTAATATTTAAATTTAATCGTTCAATCTTTTTTTGGTAATTATAAATTACTTGTTCAACACTCATACTCATTTATATTAACACCTCTTCTAATTCAAGTTTTATTTTTTTTAAAGCATCTCGATTTTTATTATCATTTTTTTCGTTTCTTGCTTTCTCACAATATAAATATAATGTTAATTCTTGATAAAGTTGCATAATTTGTTTATACTTATTTTTATCAAACACATCTTTTAAAACAAATAATTTTTCATTAATATGTTGTACAAATTGATGTTTTGTTTTTAAAAATGGAGTAATTTTTTCTTCCATTAAATTCATTAAATATAATGCTGCCTTATCAAAAGAACATAAATTAAGATATTCCTGAAATTTGCTTTCATAATTAAACATATTTTTAAATTTAATTGCCTTATATTTTATTTCTAATTGTGACAAAGAATAAAGTAATTGAATTATTAATTCATTACTATTGTTAATATTATTGCAACGTTCTTTAATAATCTCAACTTTATCTCATATTTCTTGTCAATGTAGTTGTAATCCACTTGTTTCTTGCTTTTTCATTTCTTTACAATACTTAATATATTTTTCAGCATAACTATATAAATTAATTAATAAAGTACTATTTTTTTTTAAAGTTGTAGTTGTTATTGAATCAAATAATTCACGATGTAAATCATTATTATTGATTGCAAAAAGAAATTTATCCAAAATTGCAAAAAGATTTTGATTTCAAATTTTTTCAATAATCAATGAATCTGCAATATTAGTTAATGCTAATAATTGGTTTAAAAAAACATCGTTTTTGTCATAAAGTTCTTGTAACATATTTAAAACTTCTTTATTTGATAATAAATTATTATTAGTTAACACTTGATAAGCTTTAATAATATTTTTTTGCAATTTTGCTTGTTCTTTCGTGAGGGCAATTAAAGTTTTATGCATTTTATTAAAATAATTTGGTTTTAAATTTAAATTACTTAAAATTTGTTCAGATTGATATAAAACATTAATTTTATTATTAAAATCATTTATGGTCATACTTTTCAATATATTATCAAAAGTTTCTTCATTATTATTTAAAATATCAATTAAATAACAGTAAATAAAAACATTTTCAATTTGATTAGTATTAATTATTTCATAAATATTTGCCTGTTGACGATTTATTAAATTTTTTAATTCCTCTAAAATTTTATTAAATAACATCTGACTATACTTCGGAAGAAATTTTTGTGCTGTTATAATATTACGTTTTAGCATAATAAGTTCTGTTGGTTGTAATATGTAAAGTTCAGTCTCATTTTTATCATCGATGAATAAAGTTAAAAAATTATCATTAATTATTAAAATCGCACTAGTTAAATAAAAAATTGGAATTGAACCAGTTAAATCATGCATTGTAGTTGTCTGCTCAGAATTAACAAAAATAATACAACTAATATTATTATCATAATAATATTTATTATCTAAGACTGCTTTTGGTTTAACACTTGCTGCATTAATAATTATAATTCTCGGATTTATTAATGTAGAAGTAATATAACGCGGATCTTGCTGATAGTCACTTTCTAATATATTTTTTGCTACTTTTTGAAGATTTAAATTAAAATTATCCCTTAAATTTTTAGCCATTTCGGTTAAAAAATAATCAACAATTTTTGTTTTTAAATTAACATTATATTCAATAATTTGTTGTGATTGGTGGTCATTAATAATTTGAATTTTAATATCTTTAAAAGTGGTTAGGGACAATATAACTTCTTTTTCTTCATAAGCGTCAATCAATAAATTGTTAATTTGATTATTATTATGGTAGATTTCTTGCGTATTATTAGTGCGAATTGAAGTAAATGTCGTATCAGCATTAAAAATATTATTTTTATTAATATTTAACTTGTACTTTTCTAACAAATGAAATAAATCTTCACCATTAATAATTGGTTCTTGTTCCGGAACAATAATTAAATCATTGCTATTTTTTTCTAATAAAGATAATTGTTCATTATTTATATATTTTTCGCCCGAAAAAATATTAAAATAAAAATTAATAACTGCTTCACGATTACTATTTTTACTTAATAAATAGCCCCGTTCTAATTCCGTTAACGCTTCTTTTGAAATGTAAAAAATTCCAATTGGTCGATCAATTCAATCCTGTCCAGCAGAACTATTTGCTAAATAATTTAATGATGTTCGCTTATTAATTTCAATAATATTTTCTTTTTCAATTAAGTCCTTTAGACATTCTAGATAAATTTTAAAATTAAAAATTTGTAATTCATTCTGTAAAATATCAGCTAATGATTTTTCTTTATTGGGGTAATTAGTAATAGCGTTTAAAATTACATACTGAAAAAAAGCTATTTTTTTTGGTGTTTGATAGCTAACTATTGTTTTTAATTTTTTCCAATTTTTATAAACTTTTACCATTCCTAATTTCATGTTTTTACCTCGAATTCTTATTATAATAAATCTTTTGCACTTCAAACAAGACCATAACTATCAATAATTCGTAAAATTTCATAATATGCTTTAATTGTTTTTGTAATATTTGGATTAGCAATTGTTGGAATTTCAACATCAATATTAGTAAAAAAACTAACTGCTCCAATAATAATTAACATATTTTTTGCCCTTGAAAATGCAACATTTAACCGTTCGTATTTCTTAATAAATTCTTTATTAGCATTTAATTGCTTACGAGGATTGCGAACTGTATTAACAATAACAATTTCGGTTTCTCGTCCTTGATAATCATCAACTGTTGAAACTTCTACTTTAATATTTTTAAATTTTAAACTTTTAATAACTCTTCGTATTTTTTTAACATGTAGACTATAAAAACTAATAACTGCAACTTTAGGTTGTTTTTTTAATTTAACTGTTAAATTATTATATCCTGCTTCAATTAATTCTAATGTTTTTATCGTTAAATCAACTTCTAAACAATTAAAAAGACTCGTACTGCCACTTTCACCTTGTTCATAAACAAAATTAATATTAGTTTTATCTTTTGATGAATCAATTCAATAAATTGCTTTATTACTATCAAAAATTTTTATACCATCTTTATTTTCAACAGTAATATAATGTTGTTTTTCATTATTTTGATTAGTTTTATCACCTAACTGCAACTGATTTTCATAAAAAACATTTACAATTCGCATAATATCTTCATGACTACGATATTGATTAATTAGAATTTCTTTTACTGAATCATCACATTTTGAGATAATTTTTTTAAATAATGAATTAGTTACTAATTCTAAAAAATCATTATAACTATAATTTTGGTCATAAATTTCATTAATTAACGCAACATCTTCTTCTTGATATGGCATAAGTGGTGGTAATTGCCGATAATCACCAACTAAAATAACAGTTTTACCATATACTAATGGCATAAAAATTTCCATTGGTGTTAACTTACTTACTTCATCAATAATAACAACATCAAAAGCAAATTTTTTAATATCAATATCAGAAATATTATAATCTCGTAAAACTTTATTTTTACTTTGTGCATATGATTGGTTTGAAGTCGCAGTCATTGCAACAACATTGACACTTTCTTGTAAAAATTGATTAGCATAATTAATTGTATCTCGTTCCATAGCCGGTGTGAAATGATTAGTTTTAATATTCTCTTGTGTTAAAAAATCTGATATCTGATAATTTTTATTTAAAAATGTAATCATATTATTTACAAAATTAAACTTTGTTGCTTTTTCTTGGAGAACAAAATTAAGGTCCTGTTCAATTTTATTAATTTCTTTATTAATTTCATTAATTGTTCTGCTAATATCTTTTACTACTAAATTTAAATTAAAAATTGTATTAATACTGTTAACAATGTTTTCAACTTCAACTTTTAGAGCATTAATTTTATGATTTAATGTTCCAATTTCAATTTCTAAATAAGAAATTTCTTGGTCATATTTATCTTCATTAATTTCACTAATTTTGTTTTGATTAATAACACTTTGTTCTTCATATTGCTGTAATAATTGTTCAAGGTCATTTTTAAATGCTTCTTTCTGCTTTTGAAACACAATATTTTCTTGTTTTAATGTAACTTGATTCTTTAATTCTAAAATTTCATTTTGAACAGCAGTTAATTGCTCCATTCAATCATCATCACGTAAGTCTTGACTAACTTGTTTTAATGTTGCTAATTCTATCTCCTTATCCTTTAACAACCTATTATCAGTAGTAATTGTTAATAGCTTTTTGTATGTTTCTGTTACTGAATATGAATTATCAATTTGAAATCAAAATTTTTTTTGCAACAACTCCCCAAAATGTTTGTTAAATAATCGGACAAGATCCGGAGTTGAAGTAACTATTCCAGCTCAATTAATATTAACTAAGAAATCTAATAGATTACGAATATTATTAATATCAATTGTTAATTTTCGATTATCTTCTAAATATTGCAATTTTTGATTAATGATTGTTTCTCGCTCAGTAAGTAATGTATTTAACTTTTGGGTATAATCATTGTAATCATTAATTTCTTTTTCTAACATTTTAGCATTTGCTTTTAATTTTTGTAGTTCATATTTTTGATTTTCATAATCACTTCCAATTCCATTTCATTTTGTTAAATATTGTCGTGATAAATGAGCATAAATAAAACAATAATTATTAAAAATTAATTTATCTGGATTAAAATCATTAAAACGATTTTTTTTACGAAATTCATCACTTGTTAAGCGTAAAGGAATCAATAAAGGTGTTTTAAATAATCTTGTTAAAACATTGTCAATTGCAGTATGATTTTGTGAAGAAATTAAAACTTTTTTTCCTAATTTAGCATATTGATAAACTAATTCAGCAATAAATTCAGTTTTCCCTGTCCCTGGTGGACCTTGCAGTAAAAAAATATCTTGTGAGTTTAAGGCTTTTGTTATTGCTTTATGTTGATTTCCATTTAAATTATTTGAAGCAAAAATTAATTGTTCTTCCATAATTAAGTTAGATTGTGTCTTTAATTTAATATCTTCAATATTAAAGATATAATTAATTAAATAAGGATTTGCAACATCATTTTTGCTAATTTTATCTAAAATAACATTACTACGTCGAAGTAAAGTTGAGTCTCCTTTTCCAATATAAGTTAAATAACCATAAGAAGGTATCATTTTATTTGATTCATTAAATGATATTTCATCCTCATTTTTTATTTCATAAAAGCAATTAACAATTTGATATTGTTCTAATTGATTAATAGTTACTTTAATTGTTTCATGGTCAATATCACTTTCTTGCATAATATTATTTTCAAGCATATATATTTTGATTAATTCTTTTTTAAAATCATAGATATCTTTTTGTTGCATTTTTGTTTCAGAAATATTAATACCTAAATCATAAATATCTGCTCCATCTTGAACATAACTTTCACTAAAATTAAAAGAAAATAGTGTTAATGGAACATCTTTTTGATATGTACGATTAATTTGTAAATTAGCAAGACTTAAATTTTTTAATTTCTTTAATATTGAATATTTATCTAAATTATCCAACAATAGCTCTAATTCTACAATAATTATTTCCTGAAATAAATGACTAATTGTTAAATTTTTATTAGTAAAAGTTTTTTTATCAACATATCAAAAATTATGGGATAAAAATCTTACATCATGAAATTTTTCACCGATTGGAGCTGTTTTTGGAATTTTAATATATTCTGTTAATTTCCGGTTTAAATATAAACAATAATTATTACGCTTATATTCTAAGTTTTGTTCTTGAAATCGTAAATATTGTAACCATCGTTCTTTTTCTTCGGCAAAAGATGAAGTCAAAAATTTCATATTTGCCATAACATTTGAATCAAAAATAGTTCGTAATTTTGCTTCATCAATCCGAAAATTATCAGCAATTTCAAGCACTACTCCAGTAGCTAACGTTTCAAATTCTTGTTTTCTCTTTTCCATTGCTGTTAAAAAAATATTTTTAACATTAACAATGCCAATTTCCGGATCAATATCTCCTAAGATTGTTAATGATAAGTTTGAGTCGAACATTTGATCTAGCAAAGTAATTGATTTAAAACGAATTAAAATATCATAAAGCTTCTTTTCTGATCCTTTTTTATCTTTTTTAATTTTTGCCTGATCATTAATTAAACAAACAAAAAAATCAGCAATACAAATATTATGCTTTAAAAAAGTATCCAGGCCTTGAACTGTTGTAATATTTTTTAACCGAAGGTTTTTAACATCATCATCAGTAAATTTACTTTTTTTATTTGTTAAAAAATACAAATTTAACAATAAATTCTTATTATTATATTTATCGCCCTGAATTGTAAATTCTGTCAATGTCATTTGTTCACCCTCTTATCTACATAATAATTATACTAAACTTATATTAGATAACAAATTAAAAAAGTACATTGTAAAGCAAAATGTACTTTTTTTGAAATCTATCTTTTTGAATATTGCGGTGCTCTTCTAGCCCCATGTAAACCATATTTTTTTCGTTCTTTAATACGAGCATCACGAGTTAGCATGCCAGCATGTCTCAATAAAGTTTTATAATCTTGTGACGCTTCAACTAGGGCTCTTGCAATTCCTAATCTTGTTGCGCCAGCTTGTCCGGTAAAACCACCACCAGATACTTTAACACGAATATCAAATTCTGATTTTGAACCAGTAATCTCTAAAGGTTGTTCCAAATCTTGCACTAATGTTGCATATGGGAAAAACTCTAATGCTGTTTTTCCATTCACAACAACATTCCCTTTACCAGGAGTCAATACAACTTGGGCAACAGAAGATTTCCTTCTTCCTGTACCACGATATATAACTTCTTGTTTTTTTGCCATATTTTCTCCTTTTATTTATTAGTTAATTCTAATTTAATTGGTTGTTGTGCTTCATGTGGATGTTCATTACCAGAATAAACAAATAAATTAGGGAATAATTTACTTCCTAATTTATTTTTTGGTAACATTCCTTTAATTGCGTGTTCAACAGGATAAATTCGTTTTTTTACTAACATGTCCTTTGCTGTTGTTTTTTTTAATCCCCCGGGATGTTGTGAGTGATGATAATACATTTTACCTTTTAATTTATTTCCTGATAAATTAATTTTATCAGCATTAAGAATAATAACATTATCACCACAATCAACATGTGGGGTATAAGATGGTTTATTTTTTCCTCTTAAGATCATTGCAACTTTACTTGCTAAACGTCCTAAAACTAGACCTTGAGCATCAATCACATATCATTTTTTTTCAACTTTAGTTAAATTTAAGATAGTTGTTTGTCTCATTTAACTGCCTCCTCACATCATTACGTACCAGGGTCTAATGTATAAAGCACTAATATTATAACTAAAAATAATAGGATAATCAATATTTTAAATTGTTATTTTTAAATTTAATTACTCTTGTAATTTTCAAGTTGAGTAAATTGGAAAATCACTTAATAAGTTTTTTACTTCTTCTTGATATTTAACAATATTTTTTTTATTTGGTTCTTTTAAAACATTATAAATTATTTCTCCAATTTGTTTAAATTCTTTGCTCCCAAAACCACGCGTTGTCATAGCTGCCGTTCCTAACCGAATGCCACTAGTAACCATCGATGATTCTTTATCAAATGGAATCATATTTTTGTTGCAAATAATACCAATTTTTTGTATAATTTCTTCCGCCATTTGTCCCGAAATTCCTAAACTACTTTTAACATCAACCATTAATAAGTGGTTATCTGTTCCATCGGCTACTAAACGCAGATTGTTTGCTTTTAATGTTTCTGCTAGGACTTTTGCATTATTAATAATTTCTGCTTGATATGTTTTAAAATCTGGTTGCAATGCCTCTAAAAAACATTGTGCCTTTGCGGCAATAATATGTTCTAATGGTCCGCCTTGATTACCTGGGAAAACAGCGCTATTAATTTTTTTTGCTCATTTTTGCTTTGATAAAATTAAACCTCCACGAGGCCCACGCAATGTTTTATGTGTTGTCGAAGTAACAACATCGGCATATGGAATTGGGGATTGATGTAAATCAGCGGCAATTAATCCAGCAATATGAGCCATATCTACCATTAATAAGGCTCCAACTTTATCAGCAATTGCACGGAACTTTTTAAAATCAATCTCACGTGAATAGGCACTGGCTCCAGCAACAATTAATTTTGGTTTTACTTCAATTGCAATTTTTTCAATTGCATCATAATCTAATCTTTCTGTTGTACGGTCAACTTGATAACTACGAAAATCATATAATCGACCAGAAAAATTAACATTATGACCATGGGTTAAGTGGCCGCCTGATGCTAAATCCATTGCTAAAATAGTATCGCGTGGTTGTAGCAAAGCATAATAAGCAGCAGCATTTGCTTGACTACCTGAATGTGGTTGAACATTAGCATGTTCAGCTTGAAATAACTCCTTAACCTTATCAATTGCTAATTGTTCAACTTGATCAACATATTCACATCCTCCATAATATCGGTGAAACGGATATCCTTCAGCATACTTATTAGTTAAAATTGAGCCTGTAATAGCTAAAATTGCCTCACTAACATAATTTTCTGACGCAATCAATTCAACATGATTTTGTTGACGTTTTAATTCCAAATCAATCAATTTTTTAATTTGTGAATTCACTTTCATTATTTTCATCTCCATTCTATAACTTCTAATATCATTATATAGAGATAAATAAAAATAACTTTAATAAAAGTTATTTTTTCAAGATTTTAATATTGTAAATTTGCATTAGTATCTTTATGAATTAACGGGGAAACAGCCCGATATGTAATATGAATAATCGCCGAATTAAATAATACTTTAATTGGCGCCATTGCTAATCGCGTAATCATAGTTACCCCATAGCCGTCTGTTCCGCCATTTTTATTCTGTGACACAGTTAAAAAGGCGATATCCCCCCATGCGGATATCAAGGTGGTGACTCAATATTCATTAACAACAGCAAGCATAATAATAGCAACTAAATCTCAATAACGTTTTTTTGTTTTATCAAAATGACGATAAACAAACATAATAATTCATATAATAATAATAGTTCCTCCTGTGCCAAAATTAATAATATAACTTAAAACAATTTTGCTAACTTCCAATCCAGCAAATAATGTAATGGTTTCAAATGGTGAATATCATGTCATTACTCCAGCAAAAGTTCCAAAAATTAAAATAAAAATATTTGTTAACATAAATAAAACTCATTTATGCTTACCAACGGCACGATTAATTGAAGATACACAACCTGATAAAAATCCATATGAAGCAATTACAATAATATAAGCAACATGGAGATAAGAAGGAACAAATAACATAACAATTAAATCAGTAACAATCCCCGATAAAAGTCCAACAATTGGTCCAAAAATAAATCCACTAATTTTAACCATTAAACCTTCAAAAGCAATCCTCACAGGAGGAAAAACTGTAATTGGTACTGTTATTGAAATAATAATAGTAACTGTTGCAGAAACTGCCGACAACATTGTAATATACGCAATATTTTTCGTTGTAAAACGAATACCATGATAACGTTTAGGATTAATTAAATAATATAAACCATTATAAATACAATAAATAATAAAAAGAGCACCAATAACACCACTAGCAATATATGCCATTTTATTACTATATAATATTTTTGATATATCACTAAATGATGTTAGTAGACCCATAATATCCCCACAATCTATATTAATAAAGTAAATCCTCTTGTCCTGTCAATATTTCAGATATATCAATTATACATTACATTTTTCAATCAATTATTTTTTTTTTATTTTTTAAAAGTAAATCGTTAATTTTTACAAAAAATTGTTGATCCTTAAATAAACTGTAACTAAAAGGTGATGGGTGTGCTCCCTTAATAATATTACTTTTATTCAAAATATATTCACCATATTGTTTTGCATAATTTCCTCATAAAACATATACAATATCATTACGAATCTCATTTAAATAAATAATCAAATTTTGACTAAAATTAGTTCAACCAATATTCTTATTACTTAAAGGAGTTTTGGCAACAACACTTCCAATTGTATTATATAGAAAAACACCTTTTTTAGCTCAATGGTCTAAATTGCCACTAGCATAATGATCAACACCTAAGTCTTTTTTTAATTCATGAAAAATATTGACTAAACTTGGCGGAGTTTTAATACCATCATTAACACTAAAAGCTAAACCATTTGCTTGGCCTGGACCATGATATGGATCTTGTCCAATAATAACAACTTTAATATCATTAGGCTCAATTATTGTAAACAAACGAAAAATATCTGTTTTTGCAGGGTAACAAAGTTTGTTTTGATATTCACTATCAATATTCTTTAACAATTGTTTAAAATACGGTTTTTTAATCTCACTATCAAAGAACTCTCCTCAACCAACTGCGTATTTTATTAACATTCCCATTTCTCCTATTGCCTATTATTATAGTAAAATATTAATTTCCGTCTTTTGTAAAATAATTATATCAAAAAAAATGGGGGGGTATAATATAATGAAGATAAAATAAAAATAAAAAGAAGGTGAAAAGACTGTGCCCCAAAAAGTAAGTAAAATTAAAAAAGAAATTTATTAAAATTTTAGAGGAGGTGCATTTTTATATGGCAAAAAGGCCAAAAATTTAAAACATATACTGCAGAATTTAGAAAAAATACAGCAGAATTCTTGCATAACCCATTAAAATAATTTCAAATATTTGTAAAAAGGGGTTAATATAAAATTATAATTTTAATTAATTATGTCTTTTATTTAAAAATTTAATATTTTGCCACAACGAAAAATTATTTTATTATTCAAATTCGTTAATTTTAAATAAATCTTTTATGATAACTATAATAATTGTAAATTATAAATTGAAGCAATTAAATTAAATCTTAAACTAAATCGTTTTCTTTGATTACGATATTTTTCTGTAATAATTTTAAATTTTTTAAGAATAGCAAAAATATTTTCAATAATAATTCTCATTTTTGAAACTATTCTATTACGTTGTTTTTGTACTTTATTTAAAGGGTTTTTCTTTGTTTTTTTGTAGGTATTAGAACATTATTGTGAATTTTTTGAATTCCTTGATAACCACTATCAACTATTAATTTGGTATTTTTTAAAATTGATATTTTTGATTCTTTAAATAAAGCATAATCGTGTTTTTTACCAAGTGAAAAACTTGTTGCAATAATTTTTTTGGTTTCTTGTTCCATAACTACTTGCGTTTTAATAGTGTGTTTTTTCTTTTTACCAGAATAAGATTGTTTTTGTCTTTTTTTGGGCGTTGGATTGGGGTTTCGGTAGCATCAATAATAATAGTTTTATCATTAAAATAATCATTTATTAGTGCTTTTTTACCAGCAACTTGCTGAAAATCATGGTGTTTAATTAAAATATCTTCAATTCACTTGATATTGCGATAACAATTAGCTTCACTAATTCCGAAATTTTTTCCAAGATGAAAATAAGTTCGATATTCTCGTCAATACGATAAAGTCATCAATAATCGATTTTCTAGTGATAATTTATTAGCTTTGCCACCTTTTTTAAATTTTTCTATTTCAGCTACTTGTAAAATATCTAACATTTTATTAAAAATATCTTGTTTTATTCCTGTTAATCTTAATCATTCTTTATCATTAATATTTTTAAATTCATCAAATTTCATAATTTAATATCCTCATAAATTATATTTTATAATAATATTTTAATAATAAAACCAGGTATCGCAAGAAGTCTAGTAAAACAAATTGAAAAAAGATCGCTTACTTATATTTCAAAAAAATATAAAGTAAATATAAAAACACTTAATTCATGACAAATAAATTTTAAAAAAGGAATTTTAAATATACCAAAAGGCCCAAAATAACAATTTGGGAAAAAATATTTAAAATATTACAAAGTTAGGTATGAATTATTAAAAAAGTTCCATGACTTTTACAATTAAATAAACAAAAAATAGTATCTTTTATAAAAGAAAATCGTGCTAAATATTCATTATACTTCTTGCGTAACCTATTAAAAAATTGCAAATATTTGTAAAAAGACACTAATATAAAAATATAATTTTAATTAATTATGTTTTTTATTTAAAAATTTAATATTTTGCCACAACAAAAAATGAATTTATTATTTAAATTCTTTAATTTTAAATAAATCTTCTATGCTAACTGCAAATTATAAATTGAAACAATTAAATTAAATCTTAAACTAAATCGTTTCCTTCGATTACGATATTTTTCTGTAATAATTTTAAATTTTTTAAGAATAGCAAAAATATTTTCAATAATAATTCTTATTTTTGAAACTAGTCTATTATGTTGTTTTTGTACTTTATTTAAATGTTTTTTCTTTGTTTTTTTTGTAGGTATTAGAACATTATTGTGAATTTTTTGAATTCCTTGATAACCACTATCAACTATTAATTTGGTATTTTTTAAAATTGATATTTTTGATTCTTTAAATAAAGCATAATCATGTTTTTTCCCAAGCGAAAAAATTGTTGCAATAATTTTTTTGGTTTCTTGTTCGATAATTACTTGTGTTTTAATGGTGTGTTTTTTATTTTTACCAGAATAAGATTGTTTTTGTCTTTTTTTGGGCGTTGGATTGGGGTTTCGGTAACATCAATAATAATATTTTTATCATTAAAATAATCATTTATTAGTGATTTTTTGCCAGCGAGTTGTTGAAAAATCAGAGTGTTTAATTAAAATATCTTCAATTCACTTGATATTACGATAACAAATAGATTCGCTAATATCAAAACTTTTATCAAGATGAAAATAAGTCCGATATTCTCGTCAATACGATAAAGTCATCGGTAGCCGATTTTATAGTGATAATTTATTAGTTTGCCACCTTTTTTAAATTTTTCTATTTCAGCTACTTGTAAAATATTTAACATTTTATTAAAAGTAGCTTTTTTTGCTCCGGTTAATCGCAATAATTCTTTATCATTAATAAAATTAAATTTATCAAATTTCATAATTTTAATCTCCTATAATTTCTATTTTAATTTAAAAATATTTTATAGGAATTTTAAAATAATTAGATTAGGTTATGCAAGAAGTCTGATGCAATAATCTTCTTTTAAATATTTAGTTATCCTACGATATTCAAATTGTTTTAAATTTTTTTCATAGACTTTTACAATATTCTTTAATGGTTATTTATCCTTGCCATTACTTAAATAATTTTTATATTTATCTCAATAACTACGCTTTAAACCTGTCATATCAAGCAATAATTTTAATGAATATTTAGTACGATTTTTTTATAAAAGATACTATTTTTTGTTTATTTAATTGAAAAAGTCATGGAGCTTTTTTAATAATTCATACCTAACTTTGTAATAGTTTAAATCTTTTTTCCCAAAGGGTTCTTTGGGGCCTTTTGGTGTATTTAAAATTCCTTTTTTAAAATTTATTTGTCATAAATTAAGTGTTTTTATATTTACTTTATATTTTTTTGAAATATAAGTAAGCGATGTTTGTTAATTTTGTTTTACTGTATTTTTTCTAAATTCTGTAGTATATGTTTTAAATTTTTGGCCTTTTTTGTCATATAAAAATGCACCTCCTATAAAAGTTTAGTAAAGTTCTTTTTTAATTTTAATTACTTTTTGGGGTGCAGTCTAATTTAGTTTATTTTTTAAGTTCAAAAATATTTTTAAAAGGAATGATATAATAAAAAAAGTACAAAGTTTGTTAAAAGAGGTGGAAGTAAGTGAGTAATATTTTAAATATTATTTTTGTATATTTATTATTTATAATTATTTTTTCTATCATTTATATTTTTACATGAGGTTTAGTGCGTAATTCTTTTGCTCGTTTTTCAATTTATTATCAGGTTGTTATTGGTGGTGTTTTTGCAATTTTGGTTATTATTGCCCAAGGATTAATCCCATTTTTTGTGCCACCAAAAACTGGTGAAGCCAACACAATGATTGCTATTAATATTTTTCTGCCAATAATAGTTTGTTGAATGATAGGTGTTTTTATTTCTTGCTTTGCCACAATTTTATATACGATTATTATTTTTACTTTTCTTTTTGCAATTTTACCATTTTTAAATAATAATTATTTTTTACCCTTGACAGGTACTCGAAATATTATTATGATTTCAGCACTTTATTTTTTAACATTTCTAATTGTTTTTGTGAGTTGATATTTTAAATGAACAAAATGAACTAGATGGTCTTTATTGACATTAACAGGATTCATTACGGCTTCAATTATTGTTTTAGCACAATCAAAAAGAATGGCTATGTCAGAAAACTTTGTAAGTGAATTATATGTTTTATTGTGAATTGCAATGACTTATTTTGCTTATAGTATTTGTGGTATTATTGAATTAATTTATGTTCATGCTATAAAATTACAAAATATTATTGAATATGACCGCAATAGTTATGTTCGCGAGGCTTTAGCACATGATGCTATTTATAATTTAATTCATAAGAATAAGATTCGTCGTGGAATTTATTTTACTTTTATCATTAATAATATTGAAAAAATAGATAAATTTCTAAATAGTAATGTTAAAAATAAAATTATTGATCTTATTTCTCATCAAGTTTTTACATTATGAAAAGAAAAAAATGTTTTATTTTTTAAAGCAAGTTTAAATCATTTTGGAATTTTTTTTCCCCTTGATCAAATTGAAAAACCCGATATTAGTAGTATTTTATTACATAATAAAAGTAAGTTACGACCAGAAATTGATTTGTTAAAACAATTTGAAATTTTATTGCGACAAGTTAATACGACTTTTATTTTAAAAAATTATAAAATAATCGTTAAATTACAAGGATATGCTTCATTATATGGCTTACAATCAAATAATTTAAATAAGTTAAAAGAATATAATATTGCAACAGCAGATAATCGGTTAAATCTTGAATATTTAAATCAAATTATTTTTATTGATCCTGAAAATATTAAAGAATTGTCAAACCAAAAACGTATTATTTTAGCTTTAAATGAACATATTCAGTTAGAAAAAATTGTTAGCTTATATTCTCCAATTATAAATGTAAATGATGGCTTTATATTGGCATATCATTATAGTAGTAATTTAGTTGATGGGGCTAATAGTGATTTAATATTTGGAAAAGATAATAATACTTTTTTGGGAATTGTACATGAAACAATGCTAGCTCGTTTTAATGCGGCATTAAATATTAAGAATTTTCATAAATTAGACAATTATTTAGAACAAAAATTATTCATTACTTATCTAGCTAGTTTTATTAGTAGTGATAAGTTTAATTTAAAAAAATTTGCAACAAAATTAATTGAATTAAAAGTAAAACCTGGTAATTTAATTTTAACTTTTGATTTAATGGAAACTGGATTTGATCCTGAAAAGTTTAAAAAAAATTTAAATACAATTAAAAATATTGGTATTGAAGTTGCTGTTAAAAATTTTGGAGCAATTGATACAGAATTAAATAGTTTGTACTATTATGAACCTAATTATGCTGTTTTTTCTCCAAAAATTATTCGTGAAATGTTTATTCATTTGCATTATCAAAATTTAATTAAAGAATATATTATTTTAGCAGAAAAACTTGATATTATTTTAATTGCACCACAAGTTAATAGTTATTTAGCATATAGTAAATTAAAAGAACTAAAAATTAATTATATGTTTGGTTCATTATTTGGAACTTATGATGAACCACAAAATGAAATTGGTAATGAGATAAAAATAGCTTTATTAAAAAACAGTCGGAAAGGATTTAAAGATGAGACTAAGAAATAAACCTTGAGCAACAGAATACATTATTGAGAATCCTACCTTTGCAATTCAAAATCCAGAATATTATAATGGGCAATGAGGAAAAATGATTTTTAAAAATAATAATCCCTTAAATATTGAAATTGGTTCTGGGAAAGGGAACTTTATTATAGCATTAGCCAAAAAATATCCAAATCAAAATTTTTTAGCAATCGAACGCTATCCATCAGTTTTAGTTTTAGCTTTAAAAAAAATAATTGCTGAAAATTTATCTAATTTAAAAATAATTGTTTTTGATGCTATTTTTTTACTAGAAATTTTTGCACCTAAAGAAATTAATAAAATATATTTAAATTTCTCTGATCCTTGACCAAAAGTTCGACATGAAAAACGTCGGCTAACAAATAAAATATATTTAGATTTTTATCAAATTATTTTACAAGATAATGGTGAAATTCATTTTAAAACAGATAATGATCAATTATTTACTTATTCATTAGAATCATTTAAAGAAAATAATTGAAAAATTGTTGATTATACAACAAATTTATATCAGAGTCAGTATGTGGAAAATAATGTTCCAACTGAATATGAACGACGCTTTTTCAAACTTGGAAAAAATATTAATTATTTATATGCTCGGAAATAATTATATTAATTTTATTATTGACGGCCCCCATAAAAAGAAAGTATTGATTTGTTCACTAGGTAACGAAAATTGATAGTTAATAGGTTCAGTAAAATTTTTATTAATGTAAATTGTAAATTTAAATGACAAACTTTATTTAATTTAATTATAACACAATAAAATAAGTATTCAATATAATTTTATTTTTAAAATTATCGTATTTTGGTCTTAAATTTATGAATTTTGGCACACTAAAAATAATTTATTAAATTATTTAATTAATTTAATAAAAAATTATTAAATATGTGATGATAAATTTAAAAATAATTGTTGTGAATTTAATCACTGTAAACAAGGCCTTGGTTTATTGTTAATAACATCAATAACTCAATCTATTTCTTGTTTCTTAATATTATTAAAATCTGTTCCTTTAGGAAATCAATGTCTAATATCTCTGTTAATTCTTTCAACTAATGGTTTTTGAGTAGGTGTTCCAGCATCACAAAAATAAACATTAGTACAAGCAATTTTTTCTATTTCCTTTCAGTTACTAAATTCTTTGCCTTGACTGTGCACAGTTTCAAATAACTGATAATTATTTTTTTAATTTAAAATGCTTTTTAATTCAAATTGAATTGGAGGCATTTTTAATTTTAAACCCCTTCTATAATTATTATACTCAACAATATAATTATCTATCATATTTTTTAGCTCATTAAAATTTTTGTATTTTGTTATATTTTTATTTTCTGTTTTTAAAATTGAAAACCAATTTTCAATAGGTGAACTATCTAAAAAATTTCCACGTCGAGACATACTTATAGCTACTCCATAATCTCTTAATAAATCAAAATATGCATGTTAAGTAAAATGAATGCCTTGATCAGAATTAATTATTAATTGACTAGGTTTTATTTTTCGATTAATTAAGCTTTGTTTTAAACAATTAATTACTCAATTTACTGTTGACCTTACTGTTAGTTAGTATCCAACAATTGCATTACGAAACAAGTCTTTAATAGCAAATAAATATACTGATTCTGAATATATTTTAATTATTGTAATATCAATTGATCATTTTTGATTCATTTGATTAAAATGAAAATTACGTTTAAGTAAATAAGGGTATTTTTTATGTTCATATAACATATTATTAAAATGTTTAATTCGTTTTTTATGTTTAATTCTAACTTCAGAAAATATTTGTAATATCTTCATATAACGATATACAGTACTTGCTGATATTTTTATTTTTTGTTCTTCCAAATCAAGCTTTATTTGTCGACGACCTTTATTTTTATTGTTTTTTCAAATTATTTTAATAGACTTCTTGCGATACCTGGTTTTATTATTAAAATATTATTATAAAATATAATTTATGAGGATATTAAATTATGAAATTTGATGAATTTAAAAATATTAATGATAAAGAATGATTAAGATTAACAGGAATAAAACAAGATATTTTTAATAAAATTAAATTTATCAAATTTCATAATTTTAATCTCCTATAATTTCTATTTTAATTTAAAAATATTTTATAGGAATTTTAAAATAATTAGATTAGGTTATGCAAGAAGTATAATAAATAAAATTTTATAACTCTTTTTTATTAATACTTACTAAGCTGGGTGCAGCCTAAAAATTTTCATAAATAATTTCTTGAATCTAATAATTTATTTATGACAAAACAATTTTCTTTTAATTTCTAGCTTATTTTTATTAAAAATAAAAAATGGTGGAGATGGCGGGAATTGAACCCGCGTCCACAAATAACATTCTAATATCTTCTACAGTTTAGTCTAATCATCTTTTTTTAATTATTTAATAATAGGATTAGACAACTAATTAAATAACTAGATAATAAGACTTTCAAAATTCTAACATTATCAATTAGAATTTCTATTAGATTAAGACTTGAGATACGATAATATTTAATAATCTACAATTAACTACTATTACGGCTAGCAATCCTCTAACAGCGAGGAATTAAGCTGCTAACATTGATCCTGCTAATTGATTGTTTATCATAAAAGCTGGCATTTCAATTTTGTCTTCTTTTTGTTTTTTGTTTGCGTTTCTTCAAACCTAGTGGCATTATAGTCTGCTAAACTACTGCCAATATTAGTAGATCATTCCTGTCGAAACCTGAACATCCCCACAATTAATTATACTCTTAAATTATTAAATAGTAAATAATAACTATTTAGTAGATTTTTTTTGAAATAATTGCTTAAAATAATATTCATGGATAATTTTTTTTCCAATTTTTGTACCTAAAGTAATTTGGATTAAAGTATAATAATACACGATTAAAATAAAACTACTAAAAAATAAGGTAAATAATAAGAAAAGTCCCGTAACCTAGAATATAATCTTTTTGTAATCAAAATAATAATAGCTCAACAATTAACCTAGGATTTGTAATTAAATTATTATTTTTTAAATTTAAATATTCAACATAATAATTTAAACTACTAAAAAATAACTAAATAACCCAAGACTAGTAATTAACATGATAAGTTTTAAAAAATTTACTGTAATTGCACTATCATTTTTATTAATACAATTTATTAAGCAAATAACACTTTTCAACAAAAAATCAATTATAAAGCAAACAATAGTAAGGGTATTCAAAATATAAATAATGTTCTTCGGGTTTAACAAATAATTTGTTCCATTATAATTATAAACAATTTATTCTTTAATGTTTCATTGAAAAATACCAGATAAAAAAATATAAAAAGTCAAAAGAATTTAAACGGTTGTAACAACAATTAAAGTAATCTTAAGATTCTTTTCAAACACTAATCGCGTTCAGAACATTTGAAAATCTAATTTTTTGTTAAGAAAAAACTAATTTTTTGGGTGAATAATATTTCAATCGTAATATTATCATTTATAAAATTTCTAAATTATAATTATTTTCTTGAATTTTACAATTAAAAAAGTTGCTTTAATTTTGTCGAAAACTCTTGATATTTATAGAATATACCTAATTTTAGGTATATTTTTAATATATAGAGGTAAATAATTGATGGAAAAAATAATTACAGAATTAAAAAACAGTTTTACAGATGATCAATTTTTAGAATTTTATGAAAAAATAAAAAAAGAAGTAAAGGTAATCAAAAAACAAAAACGTTTAAATGAAATTGATCAAAAATTTAGAGATAAAGGCATTACATGTCCTAATTGCAAATCTTTTCATTGTGTTAAAAATGGTCATAATCCTGAAGGAAAACAAAAATATTTATGTAAAAAATGTCGTGCTAGTTTTGATGCTTTTCGTCATCATTTTACTTATTGAAGTCATTTAAATTATGAACAATGAAATTTATTAATTCAAATTGCATTATTAGGACAATCTAGCAAAATAATTTCTCGTTTTATTAAAACAACCCCAAAAACTGCTTGGTATAATCGACAAAAATTAATGCAATCAAAACAATTAGAAAATACCCAATTAAAATTTAAAAAATTAAATGGTCAAATTCAAATGGATGAAACATTTATTAAAGAAATCCATAAAGGTAATTTTAAAGATAAATTTGATAAACGAAAAACTCATCTCGATCCATTTTCAACCAATACCAAATGCTGTATTCAAATGGCAGTTGATAGCAATAATAATATTTTTGTTCAATCTACCAATACCAAACGATTACAAAAACAATGAATTATTGAAAATATGAATAAGCAATTGATTAAAGAAAAATCAACGATTATTTCTGACATGCAACCACTATATTTATTAGTAGCAAAACAAACAAATTCTACTCTATATTCCACCAAAACTAGTACAAACCCTGATACTAGTTATCGAAAGTTAAATAAGATTAATAAATTACAATCCAGTCTTAAAGAAGCCTTAATTCATTATCATGGTTTGGGTTTCACTAATATTCAAAATTATTTAAAGCTCTGAAAATGAAAATACCAACATAAAGGTTTAACACCAAACCAACAATCAACGGTATTATATTTTAACGTTTAAAAAATTTAAAACAAAATCATAATCTTACACAAAATTAGTTTTTAAATTGTCATATTGATGATTTTTTTTATTTCATCAAGAGTTTTCGACAAAATTAAAGAAAAGTTGTAATTTTATAGTTGTAATTTTATTATAAAATTTACTATTTGTTTTAAAAATTAAATATTTATCTAGAAACTGAAACAAACTAATATTGTTAAAAATAGACACTTTAAGGTTATCATTCAAGTCATATTCACTAAAAATAATTTTTAATGTTTGGTGATTAAAATAAAATGTATTATGTAAATTCAAGTAGCAAATTATTTTTTTAATATAAAAAAACATCATTTAAAATAAATGCAACTATTTTTTTAAAAAAATTAAAATATTTGTAATTTTAGTCTATTTTAATCATATTTAAGCACACTGAAAAATAATTTATTAAATTTTACTTCAAATAAACTTATTTAAAATTCTCTAAAAATACTTCTTTAGATGTTATTCAATTTAAACAAGGCTTTAATTTTTCATTTATAACATCAACTACTAAATCTATTTTTTGTTGAGCAACAAAGTTAAAATCTGGTCCCTTAAGTTATCGTTTCCTAATAAGGGGTTTTGTTTTGGCGAACCTGGGTCACAATAATAAATATTAGAACCATTAATCTTTTCCATTTCTTCAAACTTACTAAATTCTTTTGCTCTATCGGTTATTATTCCTTTAATTTTTCCAACTAAACCATTAATTCTAACTAATTCTTCAATTTTTTTAAAACTTCATTAGCAGTGTGTTCTTCTAATTTCTTTGCAAAGTATTTTTTACTTGATTGTTCAACTAATATTAAACAACTAGATTGATGGTCTTTTCCAACTGTCGTATTAATTTCAAATAAACCAACATTATATTCTTTATTTTCAATATCTCATATTGATTTAAATCTTTCATTTAATTTTCCACGATTATCAGGTCTTTTCTTTGTTCTATTTCTTCTACCCCAGTTTAATAAATTTTTCTTTAATAAACCAAAAGACCCAGATAAATTCATTTATAAAATGTTTTAAGACATGTAGGAAATTTGATGCCAAACTTTATTAAAAATCGCTGAATAATTTCCGCTGGTGAATCACCAAAAATATTAAATAGTAAATTTAAAAATTATTGTTGTTCTTATGTAAATGTAGGTATTTTTTAAATACATTTTTTTCTTTTTTGTTTATAATCTTTTTGTGCTTTAGCTGGCATATAATCTTCTCCCTTTTTAAATCGATTTATTTCTCTTTTAACAGCATTAACTGCGCAGGGGCCCGTTTGTTTTGATATTTCAGATAAATTAAGTGTGCAATTTTTATTTTTAAAGCTATCAGATAGCAATAAATCATTAAATAAATTTCGTTCATCATATTTTACATGTATATATTTTTGTATTTTTCTGTCTCTAATTCTTTTTAAAATATTTATAACATTAAATTAAAAATTATTGACAATTATTTTTATAGGTATATAGTTTAAGTAATAAACAGTAATTAAATTCTGTCTCTTAAAGCTGTTTAAAAAATAAAGTAATTAAGTTAGACTGCGCCAGTTTAATAAGTATTAATAAAAAAGAGTTATAAAATTTTATTTATTATATCTTTTTATTTACGATTTGAATACCATTTATTTCATTTTTTAACATCATTAATATATTCATCATGAGATAAATAAATATTGTTATGAATTGTTGCTTTTTTTAATAAAGAATGAAAAATTTCAATAACAATATTATCAGCACAATGATAATTTTTACCCATAGAAATTCTAATTTCATTAGATATACATTTATTATTATATATTTTTGATGTGTATTAAAATCCATGATCTGAATGAATTATTATGTTACTCAGATCTTTTTTTGTTTGTATAATAGACTTCTTGCATAACCCATTAAAATAATTTCAAATATTTGTAAAAAGGGGTTAATATAAAATTATAATTTTAATTAATTATGTCTTTTATTTAAAAATTTAATATTTTGCCACAACGAAAAATTATTTTATTATTCAAATTCGTTAATTTTAAATAAATATTTTATGATAACTATAATAATTGTAAATTATAAATTGAAGCAATTAAATTAAATCTTAAACTAAATCGTTTTCTACAATTTCTATATTTTTCTGTAATAATTTTAAATTTTTTAAGAATAGCAAAAATATTTTCAATAATAATTCTTATTTTTGAAACTAGTCTATTATGTTGTTTTTGTTCTTTATTTAAATGTTTTTTCTTAGTTTTCTTTGTGGGCATTATAACATTATTGTGAATTTTTTGTATTCCTTGATAACCACTATCAACTATTAATTTGGTATTTTTTAAAATTGCGATTTTTGATTCTTTAAATAAAGCATAATCATGTTTTTTTCCAAGCGAAAAACTTGTTGCAATAATTTTTTTGGTTTCTTGTTCGATAATTACTTGTGTTTTAATAGTGTGTTTTTTCTTTTTACCAGAATAAGATTGTTTTTGTCTTTTTTTGGGCGTTGGATTGGGGTTTCGGTAACATCAATAATAATAGTTTTATCATTAAAATAATCATTTATTAGTGCTTTTTTACCAGCAACTTGCTGAAAATCAGGGTGTTTAATTAAAATATCTTCAATTCACTTGATATTGCGATAACAATTAGCTTCACTAATTCCGAAATTTTTTCCAAGATGAAAATAAGTTCGATATTCTCGTCAATACGATAAAGTCATCAATAATCGATTTTCTAGTGATAATTTATTAGCTTTGCCACCTTTTTTAAATTTTTCTATTTCAGCTACTTGTAAAATATCTAACATTTTATTAAAAATATCTTGTTTTATTCCTGTTAATCTTAATCATTATTTATCATTAATATTTTTAAATTCATCAAATTTCATAATTTAATATCCTCATAAATTATATTTTATAATAATATTTTAATAATAAAACCAGGTATAGCAAGAAGTCTAATTTTATTAATTGCAGCATCTAAATTGTTCATAACAATTTTGTTGTCATTATATTTTTATCACTGCACATCAACAATTTCTTTAGTATATCCATCAATTATTATTGATTGATAATTTTTTTACCATTTCAAATTAAATAAGTTACATCAGTAAATAAAACTTTAAATTTTTCTTTAATTTTATTAAATTTACGATTTACTAAATTAGGGATATTTAATTATATTTTTATTTTGGGCCTTTTTTATTAATATTTTTTTACGCATCCGTTTTACATATTCAGCTTGAATATTATTTTCATTCATAATTCGTAATACTTTTTAGTATTATTTATAATGCTAAAATCTTCTTTTAAATATTTAGTTATCCGACAATATCCAAATTGTTTTAAATTTTCTTCATCAACTTTTACAATATTCTTCAATGGTTCGTTATCCTTAAAATTACTTAAATAATTTTTATATTTATCTCAATAACTCCGTTTTAAACCTGTTATATCAAGCAATAATTTTAATGAATATTTAGCACGATTTTCTTTTATAAAAGATACTATTTTTTGTTTATTTAATTGTAAAAGTCATGGAGCTTTTTTAATAATTAATACCCAACTTTGTAATAGTTTAAATCTTTTTTCCCAAATTGTTCTTTTGGGTCTTTTGGTGTATTTAAAATTCCTTTTTTAAAATTTATTTGTCATGAATTAAGTGTTTTTATATTTACTTTATATTTTTTTGAAATATAAGTAAGTGATGTTTGTTCAATTTGTTCTACTGTATTTTTTCTAAATTCTGCAGTATATGTTTTAAATTTTTGTCCTTTTTTTTGCCATATAAAAATGCACCTACTCTAAAAGTTTAGTAAAGTTCTTTTTTAATTTTACTTAATTTTTGGGGTGCAGTCTAAAGACTATTTTTTATTAATACTTACTAAACTGGGTTCAGTATAAAAAACAACTCTTGCTAAATAAAAAGGGTTGTTTTTTTATTTGTAAAACCAAAATTATTAATTGATACAGAGAAAAGATAGCATCTTAAATTCTTAAAATAGAAAATTTTTATCACAACTTTTATTAACTTTTTAAAAGTTGTATTAAACATTTATTAAAAAATATATTAGGAATTTTTGCAAAGTATACCTGTTTTTTTCTCCCCTTATTTAAGGTGTTATCCTTTCTCTGTTTAAGTTAATTAATTCGTTAATAAATAAAAAAAATAATATCAAAGAAAGGAATGAGGAATGAAAATTAATAAACAACAAAAAATATGTGATGTTAATTATTCCTATAAAGCAATATCATTCATTACTGAAGAATTTTTATTAAATAAAGTTTTATTAACTTTTGAAAAACACAAAAATTTATTAAATAAAACTAAAAATTGAAAAAAAGCAGTTTTATCAAAAACTAGAAAATTTAAAAATTATCTTTGATGATAAAAATGGTTCATTTAAGCTTTGATTTTACAAAACAACTTAATGCAGTGTGGGACGTTTATTTTATAAATAACTAAGTGTTTTTTTCATATAGGCGGTCTAGCCCAACGGTAATCAGCCCGAAAATAATAGACGCTTTAACAAGCGATAGTCGTGATAAGTGCGGGTCCAACATCGAACTACAATAAAAATTGAGATGGCCACTTTATAAATAAATTTTCGATAAATATTACTTATTAGAAATGACAACGGTTTAATAAAAACCACAAAGTCAGCATTAGGCTCTTTAAAGGGCAAGTGAATTTATTTTAAAAATTGAACGCTTTGACCTGAAATGGTGCAGATGAAGAGATAGAAAACTCTCTGGCGTAAAAAACAAAAAACAACTTTGGATTATTAAGCATTCAAACAATTAACATACCGCCACCGCTCACTCCAGTAAATAGCATGGCGTAGTAAATAAATAGATAAATACTTATATAACTAATTCTCGCTTTGGGACTTTCGCTTGGGATTGAGTGCCAGCAAATTAAAAATAATATGTAATAAAGCATTAAAAATTATAAATAAAGATATTATTTATGCACAAATTAATCTTTATTAGACTTCTTGCGATACCTGGTTTTATTATTAAAATATTATTATAAAATATAATTTATGAGGATATTAAATTATGAAATTTGATGAATTTAAAAATATTAATGATAAAGAATGATTAAGATTAACAGAAATAAAACAAGATATTTTTAATAAAATGTTAGATATTTTACAAGTAGCTGAAATGGAAAAATTTAAAAAAGGTGGCAAAGCTAATAAATTATCACTAGAAAATCGATTATTGATGACTTTATCGTATTGACGAGAATATCGAACTTATTTTCATCTTGGAAAAAATTTCGGAATTAGTGAAGCTAATTGTTATCGCAATATCAAGTGAATTGAAGATATTTTAATTAAACACCCTGATTTTCAGCAAGTTGCTGGTAAAAAAGCGCTAATAAATGATTATTTTAATGATAAAACTATTATTATTGATGCTACCGAAACCCCAATCCAACGCCCAAAAAAAGACAAAAACAATCTTATTCTGGTAAAAAGAAAAAACACACTATTAAAATACAAGTAATTATCGAACAAGAAACCAAAAAAATTATTGCAACAAGTTTTTCACTTGGTAAAAAACACGATTATGCTTTATTTAAAGAATCAAAAATCGCAATTTTAAAAAATACCAAATTAATAGTTGATAGTGGTTATCAAGGAATACAAAAAATTCACAATAATGTTATAATGCCCACAAAGAAAACTAAGAAAAAACATTTAAATAAAGAACAAAAACAACATAATAGACTAGTTTCAAAAATAAGAATTATTATTGAAAATATTTTTGCTATTCTTAAAAAATTTAAAATTATTACAGAAAAATATAGAAATCGTAGAAAACGATTTAGTTTAAGATTTAATTTAATTGCTTCAATTTATAATTTACAATTATTATAGTTATCATAAAAGATTTATTTAAAATTAACGAATTTGAATAATAAAATAATTTTTCGTTGTGGCAAAATATTAAATTTTTAAATAAAAGACATAATTAATTAAAATTATAATTTTATATTAACCCCTTTTTACAAATATTTGAAATTATTTTAATGGGTTATGCAAGAAGTCTATTATTTAGGTAATTGAAAATTAAATTTATATCTTAAATTTGGTGATGAAGAACGACATGTAAGTGGTGTTGAACTACCAATAGATTTTAATTTAAATTGCAAATGATATGAAATTGATGAAGTTAAAGGTCTAATAGATGATTATTTAGAAGGTAAAGAAGTAGATTGTGAGGTGATAAATTATGAATAAAAGATATTTATTAGTAACAAAAGATAAATATAGCTTAAATACTAAATATTTTTATACATTTGATGAAGCAAGAATTTATTCTGAAAATTTAAATTATTGTAAAACAACAATAGACTTCTTTCGTAACCTATTAAAAAATTGCAAATATTTGTAAAAAGACACTAATAGAAAAATATAATTTTAATTAATTATGTTTTTTATTTAAAAATTTAATATTTTGCCACAAAAAAAATGAATTTATTATTCAAATTGGTTAATTTTAAATAAATCTTTTATGATAACTATAATAATTGTAAATTATAAATTGAAGCAATTAAATTAAATCTTAAACTAAATCGTTTTCTACGATTTCTATATTTTTCTGTAATAATTTTAAATTTTTTAAGAATAACAAAAATATTTTCAATAATAATTCTCGTTTTTGAAACTATTCTATTGCGTTGTTTTTGTACTTTATTTAAAGGGTTTTTCTTTGTTTTTTTGTAGGTATTAGAACATTATTGTGAATTTTTTGAATTCCTTGATAACCACTATCAACTATTAATTTGGTATTTTTTAAAATTGCGATTTTTGATTCTTTAAATAAAGCATAATCGTGTTTTTTACCAAGTGAAAAACTTGTTGCAATATTTTTTTTGGTTTCTTGTTCGATAATTACTTGTGTTTTAATGGTGTGTTTTTTCTTTTTACCATAATAAGATTGTTTTTGTCTTTTTTGGGCGTTGGATTGGGGTTTCGGTAACATCAATAATAATAGTTTTATCATTAAAATAATCATTTATTAGTGATTTTTTACCGGCGAGTTGTTGAAAATCAGAGTGTTTAATTAAAATATCTTCAATTCACTTGATATTGCGATAACAACTAGATTCACTAATATCAAAACTTTTAGCAAGATGAAAATAAGTCCGATATTCTCGTCAATACGATAAGGTCATCATTAGCAGATTTTCTAGTGATAATTTATTAGTTTTGCCACCTTTTTTACATTTTTCTATTTCAGCTACTTGTAAAATATTTAACATTTTATTAAAAGTAGCTTTTTTTTTGCTCCGGTTAGTCACAATAATTCTTTATCATTAATAAAATTAAATTTATCAAATTTCATAATTTTAATCTCCTATAATTTCTATTTTAATTTAAAAATATTTTATAGGAATTTTAAAATAATTATATTAGGTTGTGCAAGAATTATATTCATACAGATCTCGAATTTGCCGTCTTGTTAGCTTTTCTTTTTGTTGATTTTTCATTAAATAATAACCATCTTATAACTGTTTTGTTTCAATTTAATCAAAATCATAACCGGATTTTTTAATCTGCTGAAAAATTTTTTCTTTATCTAGAATTTTTTCATCATAAATAATTTTAACAGTTCTTGTTACAATTCCAATTTGAAATTTAATTTGTGGAATTTTTGTTAACTTTTTTTCAATTGCCATCGCACAACTAGTACATGTTAATTCTGGTACATGAATTTTTACCACTGTCATTTCTCTCATCTTTATTTCTTTAATTTTATTCTAGCACTAACAAAAAATAAACCAAGTAGTTCTTTCAAAAGTTATCCTTGCCTTTTTTTGTAAACCGTTCATATAACCCATTAATTCGTTTTTCATACACACTATGTAATTTTGGTTGATAATAAACTATACCGCGCATTACCTTTGGCGGGTATTGTTGCACAACATAATCATTTGGAAAATCATGCGGATATTGGTATCCCTGGCCATTTCCTTTTTTTGCTGAAGCATAACTTGTATCCCGTAAATGATGGGGAATTAGATAAAAATTACCTTTTAAAACTTCTTCATACGCTTGATCTGTTGCTAAATAAGCACTATTTGATTTTTCACACTTAAAAACATTTCAACAATTGCTAATCCTAATGGAATTCGTCCCTCTGGTAATCCAATTTGACGAAAACTATCAATTGTTGTTTTGACATGGACCGCACTTGCTGGATTAGCCAAGCTAATATCTTCATAACCAATAATTAACATTCGATGCAATAATGCTTCCTGATCACCACTTGCTAATAACCGTGCAAAATAGTGTAAAGCTGCGTCAACTTCACTGCCCATACTTGACTTTTGCAAGGATTATTTTAAATCATGATGTTTATCGCCCTCTGCAAAATTAATTAAATTAGCCGTTGGAGCAATATTATTAATAATTATTGTGGTAATTTCTTCTGTAGGATATAAATTTAAACATAATTCTAATATATTAATTGCAATTCATAAATCGCCACTTGCTAAATGACAAATTAATAGTAACGCATCATTAGTAATTGCTAACGGTAATTTTTGCTTTGTAATTATTTTCTGTAAGCCGGTTAGCATTTCATCAACAGTAGTTCGTTCTAATTTAATAATATTAGCTCGTGATCGTAAAGCTGGATTAATTACAAAATAAGGATTTTCTGTTGTACAAGCCAACATAATTAAGTGTCCATTTTCTAAATACTGCAATAAAATATCTTGCCGATCTTTATTCATTCGGTGTACTTCTTCCACAATAATAATAAATCGTTCAAAATTTGCTGCTTGCTTAATAATTTTTTCTAAATCTTTTTTTGTCAATTTCAGCATTAAAAATTGCATACTCAGGTTGTAAATCGTTGGCTAATGCTCGAGCAATACTACTCTTTTCAACACCCGGATCACCATAAAAAATTAATGAACTTGCATAATTATATTTCAACATTCGTGAAATAACACCATTGTGATCATTAATAAGGTGGCTTTACCCAATGATATCAGTTAATGTGGCCGTGGGGGGGGCGGGGTCTCCTTCTCTGTCTATCCCCCCCCGCAAAACAAATGCTAATGGTTCAAACATTTTTTCGCTCCTAAGTATTTTTTTACATCATAACATAAAAAAACTGATAATTATCAGTTTTATAATAAACCAATGATAACCTTGGCAATATTATTATTGGTTTTGATTTTAATTCATAGTTGCTCTCTATGCTGACCATATTTACTATTTTGATATGCTCATTAATTCTTATAGCAACTTGTAACATTCTTAATAATCTAATTCTTTTGTTTTCTGATGTTCTTGGCGAATAATATCATAAATATCTGATTCAAATTTTTTTGTTCCATTAATAACTGATAATAGTGGTTTTTCACCAATTTTGGCTGGTAATTGTAAGGTGTCTTCAAGATAGCGATCAATTCCTTTGATTAAACCACAACCACCACAAATGGTAATTCCGTTGCGGAAAATATCTCCTGCTAATTCTGGTGGTGTTTCTTCTAAGACTTGAACTACTAAATCAATAATTAGTGATACTGGAACTTTTAAAACTTCCCGGATTTCTTCTGGCGTCAACTCAATTTCTCGTGGTAATCCTGAAACAACATCGCGTCCATACACTTGCATTTTTCGTTCATCACCATATTTTGCTAATGAACCAATTTCAATCTTAATCATTTCTGCCGTTTTAATTCCAATTTCTAAACCATATTGAGAACGAACATATTTTATAATTTCATCATTTAAATAATTTCCAGCAATTTTAACTGATTTTGATAATACAATATCCCCTGAAGCAATAACCGCAATATCCGTTGTTCCTCCACCCATATCAATCACTAAATTACCAAAAGGTTTATAAATATCAACCCCACCACCTAACGCAGCCATTTTAACTTCTTCTTCAACAAAAACTTTTGTTGCGCCTAGATTCATCGCAATTTTTTTTAAAGCATTTTTTTCTAATTCGGTAATGACTGATGGGCAAGCTAATAACATAATTGAATTAGCTAATTGCTTGGTAACTCTTAAACGATTAAAAATATAATTTAATTGCGCTTCTGTTGCACAAATATCTGTAATAACTCCATCAACCATTGGTCGAACAATTCTAATTGTTTTATTTCCTTTTCCAATCATTTTATATGCTTCATTTCCGACATTAATAATCCGATTTTCTTTAATTTTATATGCCACAATGGATGGTTCATTATAAACAATTCCACTCCCTGAAATATAAACCAGAGTGTAAGCTGTTCCTAAATCCATTGATACAAAAGTTTGCTTCTTATTATTAAATATGGCCATATCAAATCCTCCTTAGCTAATATTATAATCTTTTTTCTTAGTAAAAACAATAATTATTATTCGTAAACTAGACTGCGCCAGTTTAGTAAGTATTAATAAAAAAGAGTTATAAACTTTTAATTATTAGACTTCTTGCATAACCTAATCTAATTATTTTAAAATTCCTATAAAATATTTTTAAATTAAAATAGAAATTATATGAGATTAAAATTATGAAATTTGATAAATTTAATTTTATTAATGATAAAGAATTATTGCGATTAACCGGAGCAAAAAAGCTACTTTTAATAAAATGTTAAATATTTTACAAGTATATGAAATAGAAAAATTTAAAAAAGGTGGCAAAACTAATAAATTATCACTAGAAAATCGGCTAATGATGACTTTATCGTATTGACGAGAATATCGGACTTATTTTCATCTTGATAAAAGTTTTGATATTAGTGAATCTAGTTGTTATCGCAATATCAAGTGAATTGAAGATATTTTAATTAAACACTCTGATTTTCAACAACTCGCTGGTAAAAAATCACTAATAAATGATTATTTTAATGATAAAACTATTATTATTGATGTTACCGAAACCCCAATCCAACGCCCAAAAAAAGATAAAAACAATCTTATTCTGGTAAAAAGAAAAAACACACCATTAAAACACAAGTAATTATCGAACAAGAAACCAAAAAAATTATTGCAATAATTTTTTCGCTTGGAAAAAAACATGATTATGCTTTATTTAAAGAATCAAAAATATCAATTTTAAAAAATACCAAATTAATAGTTGATAGTGGTTGTCAAGGAATTCAAAAAATTCACAATAATGTTCTAATACCTACAAAAAAACAAAGAAAAACCCTTTAAATAAAGTGCAAAAACAACGCAATAGAATAGTTTCAAAAATGAGAATTATTATTGAAAATATTTTTGCTATTCTTAAAAAAATTAAAATTATTACAGAAAAATATCGTAATCGAAGAAAACGATTTAGTTTAAGATTTAATTTAATTGCTTCAATTTATAATTTGCAGTTAGCATAGAAGGTTTATTTAAAATTAAAGAATTTAAATAATAAATTCATTTTTTGTTGTGGCAAAATATTAAATTTTTAAATAAAAAACATAATTAATTAAAATTATATTTTTCTATTAGTGTCTTTTTACAAATATTTGCAATTTTTTAATAGCTTACGCAAGGAATCTATTAAGGACTAACAAATATAATCTATGTACTTTAAAAAACTATTTTTTAAATCATATACAACAAGATACTACTATACTTAAATTATTTTGTCAATTTAGAATTAAAACAAAGAAAATAAAAATGTATCAAATTGATACATTTTAAAAATTAGTTTGTGCCAAAAACATTTTTGAAAACTTCATCATATGTTCCAACTGGAACAATATTCAATGTTTCTTGCACTTCTTTTGGAATATCTTCAATATCTTTAATATTTTTATGTGGAATTAAAATTGTTTTTAAACCACTACGGTTGGCAGAAATTGATTTTTCTCTTAAGCCACCAATTGGTAAAACTTGTCCTCGTAAAGTAATTTCACCAGTCATTCCAATATCTTTCGATACTGGACGATTACTTAAGGCGCTGATAATTGCTGTTGTTAAGGTAATTCCAGCTGATGGTCCATCTTTTGGAACTGCTCCTTCTGGAACGTGAATATGAATATCATGTGTTTCAAAGAATTTTGGATCAATGTTAAATTTGCCATAATTTGCTTTTACATAGTCTAACGCAATTGATGCTGATTCTTTCATTATGTCACCTAATTTTCCAGTTAACACTAATGAACCTTTCCCTAAGAAACTATTAACTTCAATTGGTAAAATATCACCACCAAATTGAGTATATGCTAATCCTGTTACAACTCCAACTTGTGATTCTTTTTCTTTTTCGGTATGTTCAAAACGACGTTTACCTAATAAATCATTAACAGTATCTGGTTTAACTGTTAAATTAACCATTTTTTTATTTAAGAACTTAACAATAAATTTCCGTGCAACAGCATTTAAATCTCGTTCTAACTGACGAACTCCTGCTTCACGCGTATAATATTTAATTATTTCATTAATTGCATCATCGGTAATTATTAATTGCCCATCTGCTAAACCATTATTACTTAATACTTTTGGAACTAAATAATCTTTTGCAATATGGAATTTTTCCAATTCAGTATATGATGATAATTGAATAATTTCCATTCGGTCAATTAAGGCTTCTGGAATATTATCATAATAATTGGCTGTTGCAATAAACATAACATCACTTAAATCATATGTTTCTTCTAAATAGTGGTCAGAAAAGGTTGAGTTTTGTTCTGGGTCTAATACTTCTAACATTGCACTAGTGGGGTCGCCACGATAATCTGATGCCATTTTGTCAATTTCATCTAATAAAAATAGTGGATTTATTGAGGCGGCGCGTTTCATTGACTGAATAATGCGTCCTGGCATCGCTCCAATATATGTTTTACGATGCCCGCGAATTTCTGATTCATCTTTTACACCTCCCAAGGCTATTTTAACAAATTTTCGTCCTGTTGCTTCAGCAATTGATTTTGCTAAACTTGTTTTCCCAACCCCTGGTGGCCCTACTAAACAAATAATTTGTCCTTTTAAAGATTTAGTCATTGTTTTAACGGCTAAGTATTCAATAATTCTTTCCTTAACTTTATCTAAACCAAAATGATATTTATCTAACACTTCTTTTGCAAATTTTAAATCATTTTTTTCTTCTGTTTTTTCACATCATGGAATTTGCATCATTCAATCAATATAAGTTCGAATAATATTTGATTCACTTGATGCTTGTGGTAATGCTTCGTAACGAGTGATTTCTTGTTCAATTCGTTCTTTAATATTTTTTGGAAATGGTTCTTTTGCTAATCGTTCTTTATATAATTTCATTTCGTCAGCGGCGCCATCAAATTCATCTAATTCATCTTTAATTGCTTTTAATTTTTCTCGTAAGTAATATTCACGTTGTTGTTCGTCAACTCGTTCTTTAATTTTTTTGCTAATTTTATTATCAATATCATTGGTTTGTTGTTTATTAACTAAATGATCAAAAATAATTTGAAGTCTTTTTTCAACATCTAATTCTTCAATAATTTCTTGTTTTTTTGCCACTGGAATAAATGGTAAAAATTGGGCAATTGTATCAACAACTTCATTCCCATCAACCGAATCACCAATTTGATCTAATAAATCTTCTGGTAAAATATCTTGTAATTCCATTAATTCTTTAATATTCGCTGTTAATTTTTCAACAATTTTATCTTCTGATTTAACAAATGATTTTAAAATATCAATATCAGCAACACAAAATTCTCCTTCGCGTAAATCTAAAATTTTTACTCGATCAACTGCTTTAAAATTAACTGTTAGACTCCCATCTTCCCATACTTTACGAATTTTTAACTCTGCTAAAATCCCAATTCGATAAATTTCAGATAATTTTGGATTATCTTCTAGCGGTTTTTTTTGACTAACTAACACAATATGATTATCAAAATCCTTGCTAGCTGTATTCACCGCTAAAATTGATTTATCTCGTCCTACCTCTAATACTTGTTCAAAGCCTGGAAAAATATAACTACCCCGCGTTACAAGAACGGGTACATTTTTTAATTGTGTTATTTTTGATTCCATCTTCAAAACACCTCCTGTTTCTTTTCTTCACTTATATTGACAATATCTTATCTTATTTTAAAAAATATCGCAATATAAATTTAAGTTACACAAAAATTATAACAAAAAATCTCGCTTATTGTTTATTATATCTTTATTCCAAAATTAAGGAATTCCAGTTTAATACTTAATAACATTTTTATTATATCATAAAAAGAAAGAAAATTCAGCACCTTCCCCGCTAATCTAGATTATCCTCCTATATAAAAAACTAACAATAATGTTAGTTTTTTATTCTATTCACCATTATTTTGATATAAAAAGGTAAATACCTTATCATGGATAACTTGTTCTTTTACTTGTTGGTCGGATACTAATTTTTTTTCTTTCAATGCTTTACCATCAATTCCAAATTGTTTTCCTAACTTTTCATATTGTTCATCAATTTCTGTCTCAGTTGCAGTAATATTTTCATTTTGAACAACTGCATCAACAATAACACGATTTTCTAAACAATTCTTAGCGTCTTTAAATAACTCATTAAAAATATCTTCTTCTGACATTCCTGTTCGTTTTTTATACGTTTTTATATTCATTTGTTGACCTTGTAGCTTTTGTTCAAACTCATGTTTTAATTGATTTGCTTCTTTACGAATAATTGATTCTGGTAAAGCAATCTTTAAGTCTTCTGCAATTAAGCGGAATAAATGGCCAATAAAATGATCGTATTCTTGTTTTAATAATTGCTCATAAATATTATTTTTAACATGCGCTTCCAATTTAGCTAACGTGTCAATACCTTTTAAATTAACATCTTTTGCTAATTCATCATCTAATTCTGGTAATTCTTTTGTTTTAACTTCCTTAATATTTAACTTAAAAATAGCCGGAGTTGATTTTAATTCTTCAACATGATAATCAGCTGGGAAAGTAACATTAATTTCTTTTTTATCACCTGTTTTTAAACCAATCATAGCTTCTTCAAAGCCGGGAATAAATTGACCACTACCAATTTCTAAAGTAAAATCTGTTGATTTCCCACCTTTAAATGGTTTTCCATCAACAAAACCTTCAAAATCAAAAATTACTGTATCTCCAGGTGTAATTTCTGTTGTTTTTGGTTTAAAAATTGCAAAACGATTACGCAATTGATTAATATTATCGTCAATATCTGCTTTTTTAACTTCAATTTTTGTCTTTTTTAATTCTTTATCAATAAAACCAGTATACTTACTAATCTTAACTTCTGGTTTTAAATCAAATTCTAATTGTAAGATATACTCTGTTTTACTAATTTTTTGTACACTTGGAACTGGCGATGAAAATGGTTCAATATCTGATTTTTGATCAAACGCAAACTTATAAGCTTTATTAACAACTAAATTATGTCCCTCATCTAAAATTTTTGCTTCAGTTAGATGTTTTTTAATTAAATCAGTAGGTACTTTTCCTTTTCGAAAGCCAGGAACCTCTAATTTCTCTGCCGCTTTTTTTTCAGCTTTTTTAATATAATCTGTCCATTCTGTACCATCAATGGTTACATATCATTTTCCAATTCCTTTATCTTGTATTTTTTCCGCATTAAATTTCATATTTTACTCCTTAACTAATTATTGCACATAATTTATTATAACAAAAAGAATGACTTTAAATAACTTTTTTCCCAATTTATTTTGCTTTTGGTTGTAAATTGTAAATAATAATTTATTTTATAATTCTTGTTTGGCTAAGTAAGTAAGGTATTTTTTTATTATTTCAACTTGAACTGTAAATTGTTCTGCCAGATCTTGGATTGCTATTTCTTCACCATACATCCTGTGACCTTGATATATAATTGCAATTGTTAATGCTTTTTCTTTGCTATTTTCTAAAAAATAAGGATATAAGTTATAATAATATGTTTCTAGCAAATATAAACAAGTATGGTATAAACTAGGATTATCATTATAAACTCATTGGTCTAATAATTTCATTATAGTTTTAACTTGTTCATTTTCTTTATATGGTATTATTTGACTTGGATTCATATGAAAAATACCATTTGTTTTTTTCACTTCAAATATTTCTGTAATTTCTTGTTTTTTTAATAAGTATAATAAATAAATCTTTGCAAAATCAGTGACTTTTTTATTCAGAAAATATTGACGAATTAATGGTAAAATTTGTCGTAAATTTTGGTCTTTTAAATATTGAAAAGCCAATAATTGAGTTTCTTCATCAGATGGATTCGCTAAAATATCACTAATTTTTGCTAATGTTCAGGCTGTTGTTTCACTTGGCTTTTGTTCTTGAATTTTTTCATTAACTTCTTGTAATAATGTTGTTAATACTTTCTCAACTTGTTGAGGAATATAAGGCATCAGCAATTCATCATTAATTTTAATAAGTGCACCATTGTAATTATGATTACTAATTAATTCTTTAATTTCATTAATTAATTCATCATAATAATTTAATGGTGTTTGCATTTAATAAATCCTCCTTAGATAAAACAATCTTTTATATTATTATAACAATTTTAAAAAAATAAAACTTTATTTAATCATTTAAATAAGGTTTTTAATTTAATTATAATTTAAAAAATGGCACCCACGGAGAGATTCGAACTCCCGACCCCACGCTTAGAAGGCGCATGCTCTCTCCTACTGAGCTACGTGGGCATACCATACAAATAATAACATAAATTAAAGAATATTTTCAAGAAAATAAGTTTGCTTTTTTAAAAATAAATTTCATCAATAATATTATAATCATGTAATACTTCTGTTGCTTTTTTTGTTGGTTTTATTATTATAAATTGCTTTTGAAGGTGAATTACTGCACGATAAATTAAGATAAAAACGATACTATTAATCGTAAATTTCAATAAATTAAAAAGAATAACTATCGGTACTAAAATGCTTTTAAATCATTGCGCCGTTTCGTGGGGAAGATGTAAGAAACGAGCATACATGTCATAAATAAATAATCAATTAAATAATGTCATTACAAATGAAGCAACAATTGTTGCTAAACTAACATTTATTGTTGTAATTAAATAATCAGCTTTTTTTGAAAAATTATTTTTAAACAAGTGATTAAATCCTTTTTGTAAAAAATTGTCACCTAATCAAAAAAATAATAGAAAAATTAAATCTGCTAACATTAAAGCAAATACATCAATGGGAATATCACATAAATAAACCATTCGTAATCAACTAACACTAATAGTTAAAAAACTAGCATAAATAATACCAAAAAAACGAAGAAATAATAACATTAAAAAATCAGTTAACTCAATTTTTAAAAATGGAGCAACGGGAAAAACTGTTAAATTCGTTATTTTACTTAATCATGATAATAAAACATATAAAGCAATCACAATTGCCATTGCCACAATTCTTTTTGTATCTAAGTAAAATAAATTTTTTATTTTTGTTTGCATATTATCACCTTTTTTAATTATAAATTATTTTTAAAATATACCAAAGTAAAAACTAATTTTAAAAATTATTCAGTTGGATTTAAAATGCTTTGTATATGATTCATACAAAGCATTTTAAATCCAACAATTTATTCTGTTTCAGGTTTAACATTTCCTAACCAATTGTTGCATTGTATTCATTTTTAGGAAAACTTATATTAACTATAATGCGATTAAATCCTTCAGTTAAATTGTAGTTTTATTAGTTTTTGCAATTGATATATTTTCACTAGTTAACTCTTTTACTAAATTAACAAGTTTTTCTTTAATTTTAATATTTTTAATATCTTATCTGTTTGTTATTGCCTCTATCGTGTCTTTTTTGTTTTTATCAATAAAGTTTCATATATAGGGCAATGCTACTACTAATTTTTGTTTTGCATTCAATTATGAACCATCAGCTATTTCTTTGTTTAGAATTTGAACTAAAATTGCATATGCAGTATATTCTAATGTATCAGGGTCTTGTGACAATTGAACACTATCTAATACAATATGTGCTGTATCTTTTTCAGACCCAAGTTGTCTAGAATAAATGATGCAATAGGACAAAAAAAATCGAACCAATAAGAGTCCGATTTTTTTATTTGAATTTGAAAATTAATCTTAAAAATTAAATATATTGGCTCTACAATTATTTAATTTACAATTACATATTTTTTAAGGGAAGATTCCCCGGCAAGGCATTTTGCCGGTATGAAATCATTAGAGCTGTTAACTTGTTTTTTTGCGATTTTGTAAATTAATGACTTTGATTAAGATAAACAGATAATGCTTTATTAATAACTATTAATTACAAGAATAAAAATAAAATCGTGTGTGTAGGGGTTGAATAACTTTTTAAAAGAACTGGGCAAGGATTTCTTAATTAATCTACTAGTGGGGGGTTGATGGGGAGGTACTTAACACTACAATTAACTACAAAATGTAGAATATTGCAGAACATCGTAGTTAGTTGTAAATGAAGAAATAATTTAGAGGGTAAATATGAAAATAATTGAATTATTTGCAGGTATTGGTGCACCACGAAGAGCATTAGAACTTGCAGATATTCCACATAAAACAATTTGATTTAGTGAAATTGATAAATTCGCAGAAAAAAGTTATCGAGCAATTTTTAATGATTATGAAACACCAAATTTAGGAGATATTTTAAAAATAAATATCAATAATTTAAAAAAAGAAAAATGTTGATGTAATTATTGAGGGTTGACCTTGCCAAGATATTTCCCCGGCAGGTTTTGGAAAAGGTATGGACAAAGATAGTGGTAATAGGTCAAGTTTATTGTGATAAACTTTAAAAATTATTGAATTTTATAAACCTAAATGAATTATTAATAAAAATGTTGCTAATGTTTTAAACAAAAAAAATTGAGAAAATATTCAAAAATATTGTTAATATTTATATAACTTAGGATATGAAACTGGTGTAAAAATCTTAAATGCAAAATATTATGTAATTCCACAAAAAAGAAAGAGAATTTTTATTATAAGTAAATTAACAAGTAATTTTTGATGAAAATTTCTCTGACCTAAAAAAGATTATTTGGAATATACGCTAAAATATATTATTGATTGAAATCAAAGTGGAATAGACTTATTCCCACAAAATACTACATTTCATAAAGATTTTGTTCGATTACATGGTTCAAGGTCATCATGACATTATTGTCCTAATGCAAATGCATTATTAGACTTCTTGCGATACCTGGTTTTATTATTAAAATATTATTATAAAATATAATTTATGAGGATATTAAATTATGAAATTTGATGAATTTAAAAATATTAATGATAAAGAATGATTAAGATTAACAGGAATAAAACAAGATATTTTTAATAAAATGTTAGATATTTTACAAGTAGCTGAAATAGAAAAATTTAAAAAAGGTGGCAAAGCTAATAAATTATCACTAGAAAATCGATTATTGATGACTTTATCGTATTGACGAGAATATCGAACTTATTTTCATATTGGAAAAAATTTCGGAATTAGTGAATCTAATTGTTATCGCAATATCAAGTGAATTGAAGATATTTTAATTAAACACCCTGATTTTCAGCAAGTTGCTGGTAAAAAAGCACTAATAAATGATTATTTTAATGATAAAACTATTATTATTGATGCTACCGAAACCCCAATCCAACGCCCAAAAAAAGACAAAAACAATCTTATTCTGGTAAAAAGAAAAAACACACTATTAAAACACAAGTAATTATCGAACAATAAACCAAAAAAATTATTGCAACAAGTTTTTCGCTTGGTAAAAAACACGATTATGCTTTATTTAAAGAATCAAAAATCGCAATTTTAAAAAATACCAAATTAATAGTTGATAGTGGTTATCAAGGAATACAAAAAATTCACAATAATGTTATAATGCCCACAAAGAAAACTAAGAAAAAACATTTAAATAAAGAACAAAAACAACATAATAGACTAGTTTCAAAAATAAGAATTATTATTGAAAATATTTTTGCTATTCTTAAAAAATTTAAAATTATTACAGAAAAATATCGTAATCGAAGGAAACGATTTAGTTTAAGATTTAATTTAATTGCTTCAATTTATAATTTACAATTATTATAGTTATCATAAAAGATTTATTTAAAATTAACGAATTTGAATAATAAAATAATTTTTCGTTGTGGCAAAATATTAAATTTTTAAATAAAAGACATAATTAATTAAAATTATAATTTTATATTAACCCCTTTTTACAAATATTTGAAATTATTTTAATGGGTTATGCAAGAAGTCTATTATATCCAACTCTAAGAACTAAAAGAGACAGAATAAAAGTTTTAATTAATTATAATAAATGAAGATATTTAAATATTTTAGAATGTATTTTAATAATGGGTTATTCTAAAAATGATTTAGAAAAAATGTTAACAGCAAATTCAGTATCACAAATTAGTAAACAACTAGGAAATTATATATTACCTAATGTATTAAAATATATTTTTCTACAATTAATTAAGGAGAATGAAAATGAAAATTAATTTAGGATGAATATATGAAAAAGTTAAATAAAAAACCTTGAAAGTTTTTAAGTAAAAAGCAATTAAAAAAGAAAAAAATTGAGCGCGCTAATGAAAGAGCAAGAATAGAAAATAGTAAGGAATTAAATAAATATGAAAAAGTTAAATAAAACTTGTTTTAAACAAAAATATTGGGGTTGTTGCTTTAAATGCAATCAAGAAAATAAATTAAAAAAATTAATGCTTAGAAGTTATTCGGTTTAATTTGAAGATATGACTGATGAGCATTGAGCATTAGGTTTACGTAAAAATAATTAGGGGGAAATAAAAATGTCATATTTTATTACTGAAAAAATGAATTAATAATAAAGCATTAAAAATTAGTAATAAAGATATTATTTATGCACAAATTGATAGTGATAATGAAAAATGAGAATTAAATTTATATCTTAAATTTGGTAATTAAGAACGATGTTCGGGCAATGTTTCGTTGCCAACAAATTTTGACTTGAATTTGAAATGATATGAAATTGATGAAGTTAAAGGTTTAATTAGTAATTATTTAGAAGATGAAGAAGCAGATTACGAGGTGATAAATTATGAATAAAAGATATCCATTAATAACAAAAGATAAATATAACCTAAATACTACATATTTTGATACATTTGATGAAGCAAAGGCGCATTCTCAAAATTTAAGTTATTGTAAAACAACAATTATTGATTTAGAAAATGAAAATATTAAATGACAAGGATGCGAATAATATGTGGAAAGATGCAAATGGAAAAGTTTATACAGATGAAGATTTATTTAATATTGCATTAGAAGAATATCATTCAGAATAAAGTGCTTATGACTATATTGATACTTTAATTGCAGAAAATAATTTGGAGGAAATTTAATAATGAATATAGCAGAATCAATTAAATTTAACAAACTACAAGAAGAAAATGAAAAAATTAAAAACCAACTTGCTGAAAAAGATAAAGAAATTGAACTTATTAATGAACAATATGACGGTGCAATTATAGAAATATTAGAACAACAATTATATAAAGAGGGTTTTGATATGCAATACTATTGCAGTTACCATGGAAATTAAGACCAATGTATAGTTGAAGATGAAAAAGAATCAACAAAAGAACAGTTATCAAAATACATTCCAATTTTAAAAGATAATTCAAAATATGACAAATTACCTAGTAAGGATGTGAAATAATGAATAAATTTATTGGAATTGGAAGAACAAAAAAATATTAAAATTAAGAAAACTCAAAATGGGAAAGAATATACAATTTTTAATTTAGCAATAACTGGCCAATATTCAAAACAAAAAGAAACTTATTTTATGCCTTGTCAAGTTTGAAATAAGCAAGCAATTACTTTACAAAAATATTGTCAAAAAGGTAGTCAAATAGCAATTACTGGTGTTTTACAATCTTTTAAAAATAGAGATAATAAAACTGAATGAATAGTTAAAGTATATAATTATGAATTTTTACATACAAATAATGATTTAAAAAAATCTGAAAAACCACAAGAAAAAATAGAATTTAATTCATCTGATACAAAAGAATTATTTAAACGATAATCAAAATATTGGTAATGATGAAACAATTTTTATGAGATTAGATTTAAAACCATTATATATTTATAATGATTAATTACATAAGTATAGTATTTTAATACCAAGTGTAAGTCAAATTGTTAATATTTTAGTACCAAAAGATTTTTCGCGAATTGACGAGAATATTTTAAAATTAGCACAAACTAGTGGAATATGTATACACAATATGATTGGCTGTTGAATAAAAATAATTTTGATGATGAATTAATTGAATTTATTGATTGTGATATAAAATCACATCATGAATTATTTAAAAATTTTATAAAACTATATCAAGAAACTTTTAAAAATTGTATCATGTAATATTAAGCGGCAAAAAATAACTCTTGTTAAATAAAAGAGTAAATAAAGACTATATCAAAATGCATAAAATAACTATCAAAAGACGGCACCCCAAAAAGTAAGGAAAATTAAAAAATAACTTTACTAAACTTTTAGAGGAGGTGCATTTTTATATGGCAAAAAGGCCAAAAATTTAAAACATATACTACATAATTTAGAAAAAATACAGTAAAATAAATTGAACAAACATAGCTTACTTATATTTCAAAAAAATATAAAGTAAATATAAAAACACTTAATTCATGACAAATAAATTTTAAAAAAGGAATTTTAAATACACCAAAAGGCCCAAAAGAACCATTTGAGAAAAAAGATTTAAACTATTACAAAGTTAGGTATGAGTTGGCGTCCTGTACGATGAACCGGCAAAAAACAATTCTTGTGAGATTGTTTTTTTTATTTTTATATTAAAAAACATAAATTTATTTGCATTATTCATCGGATAGTATCTTTAAATTTAGAATTTTTATCATAAAAACAGATATTATTCTGTTTTCCCTACACAAAATAAACGATATTTTTATAAATTTCCTTTTAAATAAAGATATTATCCAATGAATAATGCAGCCCCTAAAACTTAATATTTTTTGATGCTTAAAGATGGATAACCCATCTATGGCACGAAGTCTTAAAGAAAGTGTGAAAGCGACTGGATTTATTCTCCTATTTATTTCTTTAATTCTCGGCAAGATTAATCACTTGCGAAATGTCAGCGCGCGTGTTTTTTTTGATTTTTTTCATAAAAAGAGTGATGTTAAACCGAAAAGAACAATATTGGACACTAAAAAAAAGAGGGTTGGAACTCCAAAAGGTTATTTTCTTTATATAAAGTTGTCTATGAATGGATGAAGCATAATTAATAACTGGGTAAATTTGTTTTACTTCCGTTGGGGGGTAAGCTCTGTTTAAATATAGAATTTTAGTATCGCCATCGCTCACCCACAAAGTGATGTGGATGGCGAATTAAGCTAATTAAATCAAAATACAAATATTCTTACTAAATATCAAAATATTAACCAACAAAGGGGTTTTCTGTTTATTTAAAAAAATAAAAAGAAAGGAATAAAATATTATGCAAAAATATAAAAGTAAATATATCAATAAAACTTGAAATGAAATAACAACATCATTTGATTGAGTTAATTGTAAGCCTGTTGATTGTCGTATTTCGCACCATAAAAATCATTATGATTTACAATGTTTATAATGAGCAAAAATGTATTTAAATTTATTTGAAGATAAATGAGATGTTATTAACTCATATATGCAACATTACAAAATTAACGATGTTTTAGATTTGGCTACAGATGGTTGAAAAATATTACAAATTGAGAAAAAAATAAAACAAATAAATTAAAATATATTATTGCAATTGCACCCACCGGAAGTGGACAAACCGGTATTATTATTTATAATATACTTCTTGCATAACATAATCTAATTATTTTAAAATTCCTATAAAATATTTTAAAATTAAAATAGAAATTATAGGAGATTAAAATTATGAAATTTGATAAATTTAATTTTATTAATGATAAAGAATTATTGCGATTAACCGGAGCAAAAAAGCTACTTTTAATAAAATGTTAAATATTTTACAAGTAGCTGAAATAGAAAAATTTAAAAAAGGTGGCAAAACTAATAAATTATCACTAGAAAATCGGCTACTGATGACTTTATCGTATTGACGATAATATCGGGCTTATTTTCATATTGCTAAAAGTTTTGATATTAGTGAATCTAGTTGTTATCGCAATATCAAGTGAATTGAAGATATTTTAATTAAACACTCTGATTTTCAACAACTCGCTGGTAAAAAATCACTAATAAATGATTATTTTAATGATAAAACTATTATTATTGATGTTACCGGTTCCCCAATCCAACGCCCAAAAAAAGACAAAAACAATCTTATTCTGGTAAAAAGAAAAAAACACCATTAAAACACAAGTAATTATCGAACAAGAAACCAAAAAAATTATTGCAACAAGTTTTTCGCTTGGAAAAAACATGATTATGCTTTATTTAAAGAATCAAAAATCTCAATTTTAAAAAATACCAAATTAATAGTTGATAGTGGTTATCAAGGAATTCAAAAAATTCACAATAATGTTCTAATACCTACAAAAAAAAACAAAGAAAAACCCTTTAAATAAAGTACAAAAACAACGTAATAGAATAGTTTCAAAAATGAGAATTATTATTGAAAATATTTTTGCTATTCTTAAAAAATTTAAAATTATTACAGAAAAATATCGCAATCGAAGAAAAAGATTTAGTTTAAGATTTAATTTAATTGCTTCAATTTATAATTTGCAGTTAGAATAGAAGATTTATTTAAAATTAAAGAATTTAAATAATAAATTCATTTTTTGTTGTCGCAAAATATTAAATTTTTAAATAAAAAACATAATTAATTAAAATTATATTTTTCTATTAGTGTATTTTTACAAATATTTGCAATTTTTTAATAGGTTACGCAAGAAGTCTATTGTAATATAAAATATTAATTTACTTTTAATTGAGAAATAATACCATATTTGTTTATGCCAATTATTGGTAATCAAAGTTATCGACATTTTGATATGAATTATTTAGTTTTAAATTTTAATTATAAAAAAATTATTAATATGGGTGTTCTTAAAAAATCTCAAAGTAATTATTATATTAATGATGTTAAGCAATAATTTTATTCGTTAGATAATTTGTTTCAAATTTTAGATTATTTTTATTCTAATGTTTTAAGAACTATATTTGATATTTCAAATTTTAGAGAGCGAATTAATTTTTCATCTGATAATTGTAATTTGGGTTTTGTTTTTATTATAAAAAATGGTTTTTTATTATATCCAAAATCAATGCTTTTTAATATTTTGAGATTTTCAGATACAAATGTAGGTTATTTGAAACCACAAGTTCAATTGTATGATGCTTATACTATAAATAATACTGATTATTATTTTTCTTATTATTCAAATTGAGATTATATTACTAATGTTTTGCCTTCTAATAATGATAAATATACTCAATCAATGAAATTATTAGATGTGGCAGATAAGTCAAAGTATCAAGGTTTTAATTTAATTAGATTTAATACTAATAGATTACTTGAAAATAATAGTATTTCAATTCTTCGTTTTAATTTTAGTATTTATAATACTACTGATTGAAATAATGAAATTAATGATGGTAATATTTGAAAAATACCATATAAAAGTTGTTGTTGATATAATATTTCGTGTAATATACAAAATGCGGCGATTTGGTTAGTAAATAATTTGCCTGGTATGAAAGATGTATATAATTTTATAAATGGTATGGTACATGTATTTAGTGATGTTTCTAATTTATTTAATAATATTGGTAATTTATTTTGCTTTTGATATTACATTTAAGATTATGTTAGGTTCTATATTGGTGTTAGCAACGGTTAACTGACTTTTACGCTGTTTTTATTAGTAAATAATAATGTTGTTAGCAAAAATAGTAGGGTGGTACGGTTGTTTATCGTGCGCCACCTTACTTAAAGGGGTAAAAGTTGCGGAGCAACTTAAGGGCAAGTCCCCTTTACTTGATGTATTTGTTTTTTTATATTTATAACTTACATAAAAATAATAATTATCTTTTATTTTTTTTGAATATAAAACAATACTTTTATTTGACTTTACTGCGAAAAAATAAAAAAGATTAAAAAGACATAACATTATTTCCCTTTCTATGCTATATTAATAATTAGGAAAGTAATGAAAGGAAGAAAAATAATGAGTAAAAATAATGTTTTACCAATTATTGTTGAAATCCCTAGGGGGTCTGGCCATAAATATGAATATGATCTTAAAACAGGGCGAATTGTTTTAGACCGGGTTTTATATGGTGCTAATTTTTATCCAGGAGAATATGGTTTTATTGAAAACACATTAGATTGAGATGGTGATCCGCTTGATGTAATTTCGTTAAGCACTTACCCCACAATTCCTGGTTGTCAAATTAATGTTCGTATTTTGGGAACAATTAATATGATTGATAACGGAGAGATTGACACAAAATTAATGGCTGTGATGGCTGATGATCCGCGTTTTAATCATATTCAAACTTTAGAAGATGTTCCAATAGCAATACGAAGTGAAATTGAAACTTTCTTTTTACAATATAAAACTTTGCAAAAAAAAGAAGTTAAAATTAATGGTTGAAGTAACTTAGACCAAGCTTTAAAAGAAATTAAAGAATGTCAAGAACGTTATTTAGAATACAAAGATATCTTAGAGACAAAAGGAAAAGATGCTGTAATGAAAATTTGAAAAGAAAAAGGATTAGGGCAAATTTAAACAAATAAAAACTAGTGTTAATGAACATCTAAAATAAAATTGACAGAAAAAAGAGACAAACATTTTCTGTTATATAATTTTATTGAAAGGATGTTATTTTCTTATTGCAAAACAATGAAACAAAAATGAAAAACTAGAAATTTTAACATTTGCTGAGTTAAATGGCATTAAACTAACAGTTCAAAAATATAACATAGCCAAATCTACCATACATAGATGACGTCTAGAGGCACAAAACAATTTTAATAACCTATAATGATGTCGTGGATCTCAAAGTAAAAAAAAGACAAAAAGAAGAATTAGTATTTTAACAATTGACTCAAATGATGTCAAAAAAAATGTCACGTTCTGAATTATAAGAGATTGCTAAATTACATTTTGCATTAAAAAAGTGTGAGAAGAAGACTATTAAAGAAAGGTTCAAGAAGTAAGTAAATTATCAGCAGATTATTCTGCTTATTTTCTATGTAGAAAATTAGGTATTACTATACAAGGTTATTACTTATGGATTAAACAAGGAAAACCTATGTATAAAAACTATAATTTTGTTTTAGCAGAAATAATACTTAAAATATTTAATAAATTTAAAGGTGTCTATGGGTGCCCAATGATTACGATTTTGTTATAAAAATATAAAAATATCAAAGTTAGCAAATGAGTAGTATATCGCTATATGAAAATATTAAAAATTAATTCTATTCGGAAGAAAATAAAACCGAATTATTTTAAATCAGGTCCTCTAAGATTCACAAATATCTTAAAACGAGATTTTCTTACATCTGAACCAAACAAAAAATTAGTGACAGACATAACATATTTATCTATTAATTAATACTGTGGTATATTTATCAATTATCCGTGACTTATTCAATGGTGAAATAATAGATTGAAAATTATCAAATCATGCTGATGCTAATTTGAGTTTTAAGAATTTAGTATCAGCTTAAAATTATGCAGGACGTCCCAAAAAAATTAATTATTCATTCAGATCAAGGCTATGCATATACATCGCCGCAATGAAAAGAATTGTATGAAAAAAATGTGAATTATTATTTTGGTGTCTCGCCGTGGTAATTCACCAGATAATGGTGCTTGTGAAAATTGATTCAGTTCACTTGAAAATGAATGTTTTTTATTATATAAACGAAACAGTCTTAATTTTAGTAATATTATGAACATTGTTTCAAATTATGTTGATTTCTATAATTTTGTCAGACCTAGAGTTAAACAAAGAAAAAATTCATTTTAACAACGAACGGAGTTTTAAAATAAAAATGTCTCTTTTTTTCTGTCAATTTTAATTGACATTGTCATTAACACTATTTTTTTTATTTTTTTTTATTTTTTTTCAATTAATTTTTCTGAAATTATGGCAACAATTTCTTCTGGTGTTTTATGATTGGCGTCAATAACTAAAAAATTAAACTTATCTTTTGAGCGTTCATATCATTCCTCATATTTTCGGTTTAATAATGTTCAATAAGCGCTTCCAATATTTTGTTCACTAGCTCGGCCTCTTTTGGTAATTCGTTCCATCGCTATTTCTGGATCAACTCGTAAATAAACAACTAATTCTGGTTTAATGTTTTCATCTAAATATAAACTTTGTAAAACAACAACATCATAAAATTCTTTATAAACTTTATAATCTGTTGTATTTATATATCCTAGTTCATATAAGACATCAACAAAAATTGGATCCTCTAAAATACTACGGTCAAAAATAATATTAGGTGTTATTTTTGCTTGTTTTAATTGTTTACTACGTGCCATTGCCATATATACTTGCATTTTAAAAGCCATATCTTTTGGATCAGCATAATACTGATCTAAATATGGATTTTCCTCAACTGGCTCATACATTACCATATAATGATGTTTTTCTCCCAATAGTTTACTAACAGTTGATTTCCCTACTCCAACAACTCCTGCTAATGTAATCCGCATTTTTTTTCTCCTTTATTTTTTTTAAGTGTGATAATATTCCAAAAAAACGTTTAATTTCTTTGGGTTTTAAATAACGTCATTCGCCAGGCTTTAATGTTTTATCTAATTGTAAAAAACCGATTGCAATTCGTTTTAATTTAATAACTTCGTGTCCTAATGCTTGTATCATTTTTTTAACTTGATGTTTTCTGCCTTCATGAATTGTTAATAGAAGAATCGAAACATTTTTTGCTTCTTCATATTTTACTAATTTTGCTTGCGCTTTGCTTGTTATAATTCCTGGCTCAATTTCAAGTCCTGTTGTTAATTGTTGTAATTTTTGTTTTAAAAGATAACCAGAAACCAAAACATGATACGTCTTATTAATAATATGACTTGGGTGTGTAATAATATTAGTAAATTCTCCATCATTAGTCAATAGCAAAATCCCACTGGTATCATAGTCTAAACGACCCACCGGATAAATTCGCTCTGAAACACCTTTAACATAGTTTAAAACTGTTTTGCGATGTTGCGGATCGTACATTGTTGAAACACAATTTCGTGGTTTATTCAACATCAAATAAACCTTATTTGCATGTTCATTCGTAAAAATTTGATTGTTTATCTGTATTTGATCATTTTTGCTAACTTTAGTACCCAACGTTGTTACCACAATATTATTAACTTTAACTCGTCCTTGTATAATTAATTCTTCTGCTTTTCGTCGTGAACAATAACCTTTTGCTGCAATAACTTTTTGTAATCGTTCCATTATTTAAATAACTCCTGCTCTTTTTCTATCACAGTTTGCTTAATTTGTGGTAAATCTGCTAAAGAAGTTAAATTAAAAACTTTTAAAAATTCTTTAGTAATATGATATGTCATTGGTTTCCCTGGTAATTCGCTTTTACCAACTTCATCAATTAAATCACGTGCGCGTAATTTGTTAATAACACTATCAGAATTAACTCCCCGTAACTCTTCAATTTCTGGTTTACTAATTGGGCCACAATAGGCAATAATTGCTAATGTTTCTAGTGCTGCTTGTGATAAACGTGATTCTATTTTATTATTAGCTAATTTTAAATAAAATTGATAATATTCTTGCTTTGTTACTAAGCGATATTTATCAGCAAAAGATGTTATTGTTAGCCCACGATTATTATTAGTTTGATATTCTACTTTTAATTTTGCTAAAACATCCTCACACTCAGGAACAGAAATTTCAAGAATATGGGCAATTTCTTTTAAATTAATTCCTTCATCACCACCGATAAATAATAGTCCTTCTAAAACAGCCATTTTTTCATTTAAATTCATCTAATTTAATTCCCCTCTTTCTGTAAGTATGGTCTAATGTAAATTGCTTCTAAATGTTGGTATTGATCAATTTCAATTTTTTGATGACGAGCTAAATCTAACAAAGCAATAAAACAAGCAACAAAAACTTGTAATGATAAAGTAAAATTACCTAGCAATTCTTTTAATGTTCATTCTGTATCATCTTGCGCTAATAATGTCATGATTCTCTCCGCCATTTCTTCTGGAGAAACTTCAGTAATAACAACATTTGATTCTAATGGTTTTGCTGCATTAATTCGTTCTAACATTTTTAAAAAACTATTAGTTAATTTATCAATATTAATTTTTGGCGATAATGGTAAATCTTCTTCTTTAATTTTATTTCCTTTAATAATTGTTCGTGGTTTTGACAAATAGCGAATTCCCTCTTGGTGTTGATCTTTAAAATATTGACTAACTTCTTTAATTTTTTTATATTCTAGTAAACGATTAATTAGTTCATCACGAGCATCTTTTTCATAATTATCATCAATTTCAACTTCTTCTTTTGGTAACACTAATTTTGTTTTTGCCTCAACTAAATAACTTACCATTGTTAAATATTCTGATGCAATTTCAATATTTAATTGTTCCATTTCTCTAATATACGCTAAAAATTGATCAGTAATTTCTGTCAATTTAATTGCAAAAAGGTCCATCTCCTTTTCTTTAATTAAATGCAACAATAAATCTAATGGTCCTGAAAAATTATCAAGTTTTACTTCATATCGTGGCAAATGTAACATTCTTTCTCTCCCGTGTTTATTTTCTTAGTTAATAATACCGCTATTTTAAAAAAAACAAAGACATTAAAACAAAAAAGTGATTAACTTAAAGCATCACTTTTATTGAATTATCTCATAAATTAATTCTTCTTGTGGTGATTTTGTTGAAACAATTCGAAAAGTTCGTTGTGCTCAATCATAAACTGAGGCAGTAACATAATGGTTGGTATATAAAGTCATTACAACATCATTTTTTGCAACTTTTTCACCAGTTTTTTTGTTTAAATAAATACCAGCATGATAATCAATTGTTTCATCTTTTGTATTACGGCCAGCTCCTAAACGAACAGCTAATAATCCTAACTCATTAGTATCAATAATTTCCATAAATCCCGCTTGGGTTGCTTTAATTTCAACTATATTTTTTACTTTTAATACTTCTTTTAAAGTTAAATCATTATCAATAAAACTTAAATCTCCACCTTGCTCGTTCACAAAATTAAGGAAGTAATTTAACGGCTCTTCTGTTCGTAATTTTTCTTCACAAGCTTTAAATGCCGTTGCTAAATCTTTAAAAAGCCCAGCTTGGAATAAACTTAAAGATGCTACTTCACATACAATGTAGGTCAAATCATCAGGTCCTTTCCCTCGTAATGTTTGTAATGCTTCATAAATTTCAATTGCATTACCGATAGCACGACCTAATGGTTCTGTCATATTAGTAATTTCAGCAGCAATCTTCTTATTAAATTTAATTCCAAGTTCAACCATAATTTGTGCTAATTTCCGTGCATCAGATATTGTTTTCATAAAAGCGCCACTACCACATTTAACATCTAACACAATTCCATCACTACCAGTCGCAATTTTTTTACACATAATACTTGCTGCCACTAATGGTAATGAATCAACTGTTGCCGTCACACCCCGTAAGGCATAAATCTTTTTATCAGCAGGAACAAGATTATCAGATTGGGCCATAATTGATAAATTTGTTTTATTAATAACATCCTTAAATTCATTAAAAGAAAGTTCAACTTTAAAGCCGGGAATACTTTCCAACTTATCAATTGTTCCTCCTGTTTGGCCTAATCCCCGCCCTGACATTTTTGCCACTTTTAAACCAAATGCAGCAACTAAAGGTGCATAAATTAAACTAACCTTATCACCAACTCCACCAGAAGAATGCTTATCAACTTTAAAACCAGGAATCGTAGTTAAATCATATACTTCTCCCGAATTAATCATTGCTTCAGTTAAAAACGAAATTTCTGTAACTGACATTGATTGAAAATAAATTGCCATTAAAAAAGCTGACATTTGATAATCTGGAATAACCCCTGATGTATATCCTTTGATAATAAAGTTAATTTCTTCTCGTGATAACTCTTGTCCATTTTTCTTTTTATCAATTAATTCTAAAATATTCACTATTCGATACCTTCTTTTTTTAAGTTGTTTTTTTCTTTAATAAAGTTTTATATTCTTCATAAGATTTTTTATGATCAACATCTTGATATTGATCAATTCCTTTTTGAATAATTTGTTTAACATTATTTGCAATTAATTCGGTTGATTTGGTCATAAACGTATCTGGCTTAATTGGCTTATGAAACATAACATGAACATACTTTTTCCCTCTTTTTTTAAATTCTTTATTAAAAATTGGATAAGAGTTAACAATTGAAACAGGAATAATTGGAACATGTGCTTTCTGGGCATTTTTAAAACTTCCAGAATGAAATTCTCCCATTTCTTGCCTGCCACTTCGTGTTCCTTCCGGAAAAACAACCATTGTTCGTGGTATACGAATTAAATAATTTGCCTCTTTAATAACTTCTAAGGCCTGGCGAGGGTTCCCCCGATCTAAAAATAAAACATCAATTAATTTTAAGAAATTTCGATACGTTCGGTTATCTTGTAATTCTTTTTTAGCAATAAATGCGCAAGGTGCGGTTTTATTAAAATCATTTAGAACAAATAATAATGCCGGATCCACATTCGATTGATGATTTGCAATCATTAAACAACCCTTATCAATTCAATTATCACGATCATGAACAATTATTTTAACATCGTGCACTCATAACATATAGCGTGTTCGTTTTTGTAATCAATGATAACGATATTCTTCTGAAACAATATTTGGATCTCGTTTAATTTTTTTACTAATACTTCTTGCCTTAGTAATTGTTCGTAAAAATAGTGGTCATGTCAGAAGAATTTTTCAAATATTTAACATTTTAACTTTGTTCCTTTCTTTTATAATATTTTATTACAAATTGCTGATATTCGTTTGATTTAATTAAAGTAAATTTGTTTAAATCAAACGAAGGAAAATAAGTATCACCTTGATATTTTCCCTTAATATAAGTAATGATTAATTCATCAGCATATGGTAATGTTGCATCATAAATTTTTTTCCCCCCACAAATATAAATATCTTCGTTTGGATTTTGATGATAAAAATTAATAATTGCTGTTAAATCAGTTACTACTTCCACATCCGGATGATTAATTTGATAATCAAGTTGTCTTGTTAAAACTAATGTTTTTCGTTTCGATAATGGTCGTCCAATTCCTTCATAAGTTAATCGACCAAATAAAATTGTTTGTCCTAATGTTGTTTCTTTAAAATGCTGTAATTCTTCTCTTAAATGTCATGGTAGTTGGTTATTTTGACCAATTAAATTATTTTTATCCATTGCTCATAATAAATTAATCATTATACTGCGACAGTTCCTTTAATTAATGGGGCTGGGTCATAATTTTCCAACATAATATCTTCAAATTTAAAATCAAATAACGAAGTAATGGTTTGATTTAACTTCAAAGTTGGTAATTTTCGCGGATAACGTGTTAATTGTTCTTTAATTTGATTAAAATGATTTTTGTAAATATGACAATCTCCTAAAGTATGGACAAAATCGCCAACATCTAAACCAACAACTTGGGCAATTAAATGGGTTAATAAAGCGTAGCTTGCTATATTAAAAGGGACTCCTAAAAAAACATCCGCACTACGTTGATATAATTGACAACTTAATTTATTATATTTTGAAACATAAAACTGAATTAAAGTATGACATGGTGGTAAAGCCATCTCATCAACTTCTACTGGATTTCAGGCACTAATAATATGACGACGTGAATATGGATTCTTTTTTAAATTTTCTAATAATTTTGCTAACTGATCAACTCCGTTAAAGTTTCGTCATTGTTTCCCATATACTGGTCCTAAATCACCAAATTCAAAAGCAAAATTTCCATCAGTTTTAATTTTTTCAACAAAATCAGCTAATGTTTCATTATTATATTTTGCTGATGCTTGATATTTTTCATATGGTCATTCATTTCAAATTCGAACATCATGATCTACTAAATATTTAATATTAGTATCGCCTTTAATAAATCATAATAATTCATAAACTACTGACTTAAAATGAACTTTTTTTGTTGTTAAAAGCGGAAAACCTTTGCTTAAATTAAAACGCATTTGATAACCAAAAAAAGAAATTGTTCCCGTATTTGTTCGATTATCTTTTTCTTGCCCGTGTTCTAAAATAAAACGAGCCATATTAAGATATTGTTCCATCATTTTCACCATATTTTCTATTCTAATATACTTAAATCTTACCTTATTTAAAAATAAAATCATCTGAAAAAATAAAAAAATCTTAATAATGAATATCTAAAATAAAATTGACATTGTCAACAAGATTATTTTTTTTATTTTATCATATTACTAATTAAAAGAAGTTAGCAGTAATGAATAAATTTTTAAAAAAAATAATTAAAAAAATTAAATTTTCATTAAGTTTATTTATTCCTGGCACATTTAATCCTCTGCTAAGAAAATATGAAAATGACGCCGAATTTGATTATGCATATATTTTAAGCAATTCAATTCACCAACAAAATGTTATTGATAAAACTAAAATTAGACTTCTTGCGATACTAACAAAAACAAATAAAATTACAAATTAAAAAATTTAAATTAAACCTTAAAATAAGCATTTTTAAAAATTTTAATTGCTTTTTAAGCATAAATAATCAAGTATCGCAAGAAGTCTATTATATTAGAAGAAAAATATAATAATTGTTAATATGATAAAAAAAATATTAAAAAAAATAATCGTTTTAAAAAACCTAATAAAAATAATATTTTAGTAATTTTAGATTTTGTTGTTTTTTTTAAAATCAAAAATAGTACATTACCACCACAAGATTTTAAAAAGACAATACAAGCAAAATAAACTAACGACTTAAAATAATAAATTAACTTTTTCAAGTAAAAAACCTTTCAAATTTTAAATAATAGTTAAAACTCTGTTGTATGTATTATTTTGGGGTTTTATATATCTCAGAAACTGTGAAATAAAATACCACTTACTTATTTAGATTTTATTACTTTTAATTTTAATGTCAATATATTTTTCTGTTTTTTTAAAATTTTTCCACAACAAAAATAGACTTCTTGCGTAACCTATTAAAAAATTGCAAATATTTGTAAAAAAACGCTAATAGAAAAATATAATTTTAATTAATTATGTTTTTTATTTAAAAATTTAATATTTTGCTACAACAAAAAATGAATTTATTATTTAAATTCTTTAATTTTAAATAAATCTTCTATGCTAACTGCAAATTATAAATTGAAGCAATTAAATTAAATCTTAAACTAAATCGTTTTCTTCGATTACGATATTTTTCTGTAATAATTTTAAATTTTTTAAGAATAGCAAAAATATTTTCAATAATAATTCTCATTTTTGAAACTATTCTATTACGTTGTTTTTGTACTTTATTTAAAGGATTTTTCTTTGTTTTTTTTGTAGGTATTAGAACATTATTGTGAATTTTTTGAATTCCTTGACAACCACTATCAACTATTAATTTGGTATTTTTTAAAATTGATATTTTTGATTCTTTAAATAAAGCATAATCATGTTTTTTTTCCAAGCGAAAAACTTGTTGCAATAATTTTTTTAGTTTCTTGTTCGATAATTACTTGTTTTTTAATAATGTGTTTTTTCTTTTTACGAGAATAAGATTGTTTTTTGTCTTTTTTGGGCGTTGGATTGGGTTTTCGGTAACATCAATAATAATAGTTTTATCATTAAAATAATCATTTATTAGTGATTTTTTACCAGCGAGTTGTTGAAAATCAGAGTGTTTAATTAAAATATCTTCAATTCACTTGATATTGCGATAACAACTAGATTAACTAATATCAAAACTTTTGGTAGTAAGATGAAAATAAGTCCGATATTCTCGTCAATACGATAAGGTCATCAGTAGCCGATTTTCTAGTGATAATTTATTAGTTTTGCCACCTTTTTTAAATTTTTCTATTTCAGCTACTTGTAAAATATTTAACATTTTATTAAAAGTAGCTTTTTTTGCTCCGGTTAATCGCAATAATTCTTTATCATTAATAAAATTAAATTTATCAAATTTCATAATTTTAATATCCTATAATTTCTATTTTAATTTAAAAATATTTTATAGTAATTTTAAAATAATTAGATTAGGTTGTGCAAGAAGTCTAATAAATCAATATCTTTAATATCTAAAGAATATGAAATAAGTACTGCAACTATTTCTAGATGAATTAATTTTTTCAATAAAGATAAAAAATTTGATAAACGAACATATATTAAAAAAATGCCAATTTTTAATAATCCGCATGATGAAACTATATATTTATTAACAAAATAAAATGAACAAATAAAAGCAGAAAATAATATTTTAAAAAAAGCTTGAATATTTTCCAAAAACAAAAACAAAGATGAATATTAGAAAACAAATTGATTTTATTAAAAACGAATTAAATAACAACTCAATCTCACCATTAAGATGATTTTTAAAAATATTATACATTTCATATGATACATGAAATAAATATAAAAATATTCATGAAAAATATGAATGAAAAATTGATTACAATATATTAGAAATAATTAAAATAATTTTAAAAAACAATAAAAATAAAGGTCATCGACAAATAAAACTTGATTTGGAAGAACAAAAAATAAAAATATCAGCAAGTACTGTATATCGTTATATTAGACTTCTTGCGATACCTGGTTTTATTATTAAAATATTATTATAAAATATAATTTATGAGAATATTAAATTATGAAATTTGATGAATTTAAAAATATTAATGATAAAGAATGATTAAGATTAACAGGAATAAAACAAGATATTTTTAATAAAATGTTAGATATTTTACAAGTAGCTGAAATAGAAAAATTTAAAAAAGGTGGCAAAGCTAATAAATTATCACTAGAAAATCGATTATTGATGACTTTATCGTATTGACGAGAATATCGAACTTATTTTCATCTTGGAAAAAATTTCGGAATTAGTGAAGCTAATTGTTATCGCAATATCAAGTGAATTGAAGATATTTTAATTAAACACCCTGATTTTCAGCAAGTTGCTGGTAAAAAAGCACTAATAAATGATTATTTTAATGATAAAACTATTATTATTGATGCTACCGAAACCCCAATCCAACGCCCAAAAAAAGACAAAAACAATCTTATTCTGGTAAAAAGAAAAAACACACTATTAAAACACAAGTAATTATCGAACAAGAAACCAAAAAAATTATTGCAACAAGTTTTTCACTTGGTAAAAAACACGATTATGCTTTATTTAAAGAATCAAAAATCGCAATTTTAAAAAATACCAAATTAATAGTTGATAGTGGTTATCAAGGAATACAAAAAATTCACAATAATGTTATAATGCCCACAAAGAAAACTAAGAAAAAACATTTAAATAAAGAACAAAAACAACATAATAGACTAGTTTCAAAAATAAGAATTATTATTGAAAATATTTTTGCTATTCTTAAAAAATTTAAAATTATTACAGAAAAATATAGAAATCGTAGAAAACGATTTAGTTTAAGATTTAATTTAATTGCTTCAATTTATAATTTACAATTATTATAGTTATCATAAAAGATTTATTTAAAATTAACAAATTTGAATAATAAAATAATTTTTCGTTGTGGCAAAATATTAAATTTTTAAATAAAAGACATAATTAATTAAAATTATAATTTTATATTAACCCTTTTTTACAAATATTTGAAATTATTTTAATGGGTTATGCAAGAAGTCTATTCACTAATATCAAAACTTTTAGCAAGATGAAAATAAGTCCGATATTCTCGTCAATACGATAAAGTCATCAGTAGCCGATTTTCTAGTGATAATTTATTAGTTTCGCCACCTTTTTTAAATTTTTCTATTTCAGCTACTTATAAAATATTTAACATTTTATTAAAAGTAGTTTTTTTTGCTCCGGTTAATCGCAACAATTCTTTATCATTAATAAAATTAAATTTATCAAATTTCATAATTTTAATCTCCTATAATTTCTATTTTAATTTAAAAATATTTTATAGGAATTTTAAAATAATTAGATTAGGTTATGCAAGAAGTCTATTGTAACATTTTCAAAATATATTTTATTAATATATGCTATTATTTAATTAATAGATTTGTTGAGCGTGCATTTACAATTTAAAAAACAAAATTTTTTCTTTAATTTTGTCGAAAACTCTTGATGAAATAAAAAAAATCATCAATATGACAATTTAAAAACTAATTTTGTGTAAGATTATGATTTTGTTTTAAATTTTTTAAACGTTAAAATATAATACCGTTGATTGTTGGTTTGGTGTTAAACCTTTATGTTGGTATTTTCATTTTCAGAGCTTTAAATAATTTTGAATATTAGTGAAACCCAAACCATGATAATGAATTAAGGCTTCTTTAAGACTGGATTGTAATTTATTAATCTTATTTAACTTTCGATAACTAGTATCAGGGTTTGTACTAGTTTTGGTGGAATATAGAGTAGAATTTGTTTGTTTTGCTACTAATAAATATAGTGGTTGCATGTCAGAAATAATCGTTGATTTTTCTTTAATCAATTGCTTATTCATATTTTCAATAATTCATTGTTTTTGTAATCGTTTGGTATTGGTAGATTGAACAAAAATATTATTATTGCTATCAACTGCCATTTGAATACAGCATTTGGTATTGGTTGAAAATGGATCGAGATGAGTTTTTCGTTTATCAAATTTATCTTTAAAATTACCTTTATGGATTTCTTTAATAAATGTTTCATCCATTTGAATTTGACCATTTAATTTTTTAAATTTTAATTGGGTATTTTCTAATTGTTTTGATTGCATTAATTTTTGTCGATTATACCAAGCAGTTTTTGGGGTTGTTTTAATAAAACGAGAAATTATTTTGCTAGATTGTCCTAATAATGCAATTTGAATTAATAAATTTCATTGTTCATAATTTAAATGACTTCAATAAGTAAAATGATGACGAAAAGCATCAAAACTAGCACGACATTTTTTACATAAATATTTTTGTTTTCCTTCAGGATTATGACCATTTTTAACACAATGAAAAGATTTGCAATTAGGACATGTAATGCCTTTATCTCTAAATTTTTGATCAATTTCATTTAAACGTTTTTGTTTTTTGATTACCTTTACTTCTTTTTTTATTTTTTCATAAAATTCTAAAAATTGATCATCTGTAAAACTGTTTTTTAATTCTGTAATTATTTTTTCCATCAATTATTTACCTCTATATATTAAAAATATACCTAAAATTAGGTATATTCTATAAATATCAAGAGTTTTCGACAAAATTAAAGAATTTTTTTTGGTAATCTTACTAATCTTTATGTTATAATTTTTTGGATACTAGTAAATTAATTTTTTTCTTTTTAATAAGATCCAATTTAATAAAGAAAAACTGTGCGTTAATTTTAGAATTATGAGGTGATAATTTCAATGAATGAAGAAAAGAAAGAAACAATTGAAAACAAAGCAATAGTTACAAAACCAACTAGTATAGTAACAAAACAACCAATCCAAAATATTGTTAAAAATAAAATTCCAACAAAAGTGTTTGCTTTAGGTGGATTAGAAGAAGTTGGAAAAAATACATATTGTATCGAGCATGATGAAGAGTTAATTATGCTTGATGCAGGAGTTAAATTTCCAAGTTCAACAATGCTTGGGGTTGATGCTGTTATTCCGAATTATAATTATTTAAAAGAAAACCAACGAAAAATAAAAGCATTATTTATTACACACGGCCATGAAGATCATATTGGTGGAATTCCCTATTTATTGCGGGAAGTTAATATTCCAATTATTTATGCACCACGATTAGCAGCTGCTTTAATTCGTGATCGTCTAAAAGAAGCAAAATTGGAACAAACAACAATTATTAAAGAAATTGATAATATGAGTGTTATTAAAACAAAAAACTTTAAAATTAACTTTTTTGCTGTTAACCATAGTATTCCTGATGCTTTTGGAATTTCAGTAGTTACTCCAAATGGAAAAGTTGTTTCAACTGGTGATTATAAATTTGACTGAACACCATTAGGACATAGTGCTGATATTGAACGAATGGCAAATATGGGGCAAGAAGGTGTTATGTTGTTAATGGCTGATAGTACCAATGCTGAAGTTGAGGGTTACACTAAAACTGAAACAAAAATTATTAAAAATATTGGTGAATTATTTGTTAAAGCTAAGGGGCGAATTTTAATTTCAACTTTTGCTTCAAATGTTCATCGAATTCAACATATTGTTGAAATTGCGAATAAATATGGACGAAAAATTTTAGTGTTTGGTCGAAGTTTAGATCGCATTATTAAAATTATTCGTCAAATGGGACATTTAAAAATTTCTGATAAGGCAATTATTAAAGCTAATGATGCTAAAAACTATAAAGATAATGAAATATTAATTATTTGTACCGGAAGCCAAGGTGAACCAATGGCAGCATTATCCCGAATTGCAAATAATCAACATCAACATATTTCTATTATTCCTGGTGATACTGTTATTTTTTCATCATCACCAATTCCCGGCAATCAAGCTGATGTTGAACGAGTTATTAATAAACTAGTTCGTGCTGGTGCTATTGTGCAAGAAAATAGTCCTTTAAATCAAATCCATACGTCTGGTCATGCTTCACAAGAAGAACAAAAATTATTATTTACCCTATTGAAGCCAAAATACTTTATGCCAATGCATGGTGACTATCGTATGCTTCGCCAACATGGTGAAACAGCAATTAGTGTCAATGTCCCAAAGGATAATGTCTTTATTTGTGCTAATGGCGATCAAATTGAACTATTAAATGGAGCAGCAGCAATTGGTAAAAGAATTGAAGCTGAAGCTGTTTATGTTGATGGAAAAGATTTGTCAGGGCAAACAACCGCTGTTGTTCGTGACCGTGAAATTTTATCAAAAGATGGGTTAATTGCTGTTGTTATTTCAATTGATTCGCAAAATAATCAATTACTAGCGCAACCACGCATTATTTCAAGAGGAAGTTTCTATGTTAAAGAATCTGGAAATATTATTAATGAATCAATTCGTTTAGCAACAGAAGCAGTTAATGAAGTTTTAAAAACCCAAAAACCAACTTTTGGCGCTCTTAAAAATGCTATTAAGCAATCATTATCTCCTTTCATTTACCGTTATAAACGTCGTAATCCATTGATTATTCCAGTAATTTTAAATAAAAAATAAAAGAATATGTAAATAGACTGCGCCCCAAAAAGTAATTAAAATTAAAAAAGAACTTTACCAAACTTTTAGAGAAGGTGGATTTTTATATGGCAAAAAAAAGGACAAAAATTTAAAAAAAATACCGCAGAATTTAAAAAAATCAAGTAAAAAAATTGAAAAAACATAGCTTACTTTATATTTCAAAAAAATATAAAGTAAGTATAAAACACTTAATTCATGACAAATAAATTTTAAAAAAGGAATTTTAAATACATTAAAAGACCCAAAAAAACCATTTGGAAAAAAGATGTAAACTATTACAAAGTTAGATATGAATTATTAAAAAAACTCCATGACTTTTACAATTAAATAAAAAAAATACTATCTTTTATAAAAGAAAATCGTGCTAAATATTCATTAAAATTATTGCTTGATATAACAGGCTTAAAGCGTATTTATTGAGATAAATATAAAAATTATTTAAGGTAATGGTAAGGATAATGAACCATTAAAGAGTATTGTAAAAGTCTATGAAGAAAATTTAAAACAATTTGGATATCGTCGGATAACTAAATATTTAAAAGAAGATTATAGCATTATTTATAATGCTAAAAAAGTATTACGAATTATGAATGAAAATAATATTCAAGCTGAATATGTAAAACGGATGCGTAAAAAAATATTAATAAAAAAGGCCAAAAATAAAAATATAATTAAATATCCTGATTTAGTAAATCGTAAATTTAATAAAATTAAAGAAAAATTTAAAGTTTTATTTACTGATGTAGCTTATTTAATTTGAAGTGGTAAAAAACATTATCAATCAACAATAATTGATTGATATACTAAAGAAATTGTTGATGTGCAGTAATCAAAATATAATGATAACAAAATTGTTATGAACAATTTAGCTGCTGCAATTAATAAAATTAAACAAACAAAAAAGATCTCAGTAACATAATAATTTATTCAGATCATGGATTTCAATACACATCAAAAATATATAATAATAAATGTATATGTAATGAAATTAGAATTTCTATGGGCAAAAATTATCATTGTGCTGATAATATTGTTATTGAAAGTTTTCATTCTTTATTAAAAAAGCAACAATTCATAACGATATTTATTTATCTCATGATGAATATATTAATGTGTAAATTGTACTATGAAGTGTAGCGCTTTTTATATGAATAAAAATCTTAGTTTTAAGTTTAATATTTAATTTTAGTAATTAATTAACGAAAATAAGCCATAAAATAAAAGATATTTTTGCTTTAATTTTTATAACAGATCTTTAAAAATTTAAAAAGCTTGATTTTATAGTTCATAAAGTGTTACATTTGCATTTACAATTTACACTGATGTTAAAAAATGAAATAAATGGTATTCAAGTCGTAAAGAAAAATATATAATAAATAAAATTTTATAGCTTTTTTTTATTAATACTTGCTAAACTGGGTACAGTCTACAAAATGTCTTTTTTAATAGATGGATTCAAAATTCTGTACCAAATAATTTTAAATTTTAAATGAATTTTTAACCAATTTATTATATAATAAAAATTACGATTTAAAGGAGTAATAAAAATGATTAATAATGATAATGTTTATAATCCTAAAAGAGCATGATATGAGTTAAAGCCAACATTAGTTGATCGTAATGCTCCCTTTGATTTTAATTTAGTTAAACTTAAAAATACGGGTTGTATTTTTTTAGGAACAGCTATTTTTGTTCCCTTTTTTATTAATATTATAATTTCATATATTTTTACAAATAATGAATATGCTTTAGCAGGAATGAACTTTATTAGTTGGATTATTGTTGCAGTTGGTTCATATTTTGTTATTGGTGGTGCAAAAAATGAAATTATGCGGTTAGGTGCTATTGCCTTTTATTCTTTTTATTTTATTCCAAATATTATTTGTTTAGTAGCTTTAACCATTGTAAACCGTTTTCATCCATATGATAGTCTTAAAACAACAATTAATTTATTAACATTAATAATTGCGGGGTTGATGACAATTTTTATTCTTTATCGGTCATCACCATTAATTTTTAAAAAAATTAAATTAACTTTAAAAAAAGATTTCAACCGTCTTTTTGTTGTTTGCTCAATTAGTATTATTGCTGTTTTTTCAATTCATTTATTTTTTGTTTATTTACAATCATTAATAACAGCAACAACTTCAAACAATCAAAATAATTTAATTAAAGGACTAGATAAGTGGTGGAATATTGCTTTCTTATTTATCTATACAATTTTAATTGCTCCAGTTGTTGAAGAATTAGCAACTAGACACGGGGTTTTTATTTTAAGTGGCAACAAATGACTTGGATTTGTTTCATCAACAATTTTCTTTGCTGGAATGCATGTAGCTGGAACCGGTGATTGAGAACATTTTATTGGATATATTGGAACATCATTAACACTAGGAATGATATTTATTATTGTTAACGGGAATGTTACATATACCATAATTCTGCATGCTGGTTATAATTGCATTGTTGCAATTTTAATGCTTGCTGCACCAAAATTTTTATCATAATTAATTTTAAAAAAGCACTTTATAGTGAATATTTAAAATAAAATTGACAGAAAAAAGAGACAAACATTTTCTGTTATATAATTTTATTGAAAGGACGTTCTTTTCTTGTGGCAAAACAATGAAAAAAATGAAAAACTAGAAATTTTAACATTTGCTGAGTTAAATGGCATTAAAATAACAGTTCAAAAATATAACATAGCCAAATCTACCATACATAGATAGATGACGTGTAGACTCACAAAACAATTTTGATAACCTAGAATGAGGTCTTGGATTTCAAAGTAAACAAAAGACAAAAAGAATAATTAGTATTTCAACGATTGACTCAAATGATTTCAAAAAAATGTCACGTTCTGAATTAGAAGAGATTGCTAAATTACATTTTGCATTAAAAAAGTATGAGGCGAAGACTATTAAATAAAAGTTCTTCGCAGTAAATAAATTATCAACAGAATAATCTGCTGATTTTCTATGTAGAAAATTAGGTATTACTAGACAAGGTTATTACTTATGGATTAAAAAAAGGGCTATGTATAAAAACTATAATTTTTTTATCAGAAATAATGCTTTAAATATTTAATAAATTTAAAGGTGTTTATGGGCACCTAATGATTACGATTTTGTTAGAAAAATATAAAAATATAAAAGTTAACAAATGCGTAGTCTATCGATATATGAAAATATTAAAAATTAAGTATATTCGGAAGAAAATAAAACCGAATTATTTTAAATCAGGTCCTCTAAGATTCCCAAGTATCTTAAAACGAGATTTTGTTACATATGAACCAAACAAAAAATGATTGAATGATATAACATATTTACCTATTAATAATTGCGTGGTATATTTATCAATTATCCGTGACTTATTCAATGGTGAAATAATAGATTGAAAATTATCAAATCATGCTGATTCTAATTTAATTTTTAAGAATTTAGTATCAGCTTAAAATTATGCAGGACGTCCCAAAAAATTAATTATTCATTCAGATCAAGGCTATGCATATACATCGCCGCAATAAAAAGAATTGTGTGAAAAAAATGGGAATTATTATTTTGATGTCTCGCCGTGGTAATTCACCAGATAATGGTGCTTGTGAAACTTGATTCAGTTCATTTAAAAATTAATTTTTTTTCTTATATAAACGAAGCAGTCTTAATTTTAGTAATATTATGAACATTGTTTCAAATTATGTTGATTTCTATAATTTTGTCAGACCTAGAGTTAAACAAATAAAAACTCCATTTGAACAACGAATGGAGTTTCAAAATAAAAATGTCTCTTTTTTCTGTCAATTTTAATTGACATTGTCAATAAAATTTTATTTATTATATATTTTTCTTTACGACTTGAATATCATTTGTTTCATTTTTTAAAATCATTAATATATTCATCATGAGATAAATAAATATTGTTATGAATTGTTTCTTTTTTTAATAAAGAGTCAAAAATTTCAATAACAATATTAGACTTCTTGCATAACCCATTAAAATAATTTCAAATATTTGTAAAAAGGGGTTAATATAAAATTATAATTTTAATTAATTATGTCTTTTATTTAAAAATTTAATATTTTGCCACAACGAAAAATTATTTTATTATTCAAATTCGTTGATTTTAAATAAATCTTTTATGATAACTATAATAATTGTAAATTATAAATTGAAGCAATTAAATTAAATCTTAAACTAAATCGTTTTCTACGATTTCTATATTTTTCTGTAATAATTTTAAATTTTTTAAGAATAGCAAAAATATTTTCAATAATAATTCTTATTTTTGAAACTAGTCTATTATGTTGTTTTTGTTCTTTATTTAAATGTTTTTTCTTAGTTTTCTTTGTGGGCATTATAACATTATTGTGAATTTTTTGTATTCCTTGATAACCACTATCAACTATTAATTTGGTATTTTTTAAAATTGCGATTTTTGATTCTTTAAATAAAGCATAATCGTGTTTTTTACCAAGTGAAAAACTTGTTGCAATAATTTTTTTGGTTTCTTGTTCGATAATTACTTGTGTTTTAATAGTGTGTTTTTTCTTTTTACCAGAATAAGATTGTTTTTGTCTTTTTTTGGGCGTTGGATTGGGGTTTCGGTAGCATCAATAATAATAGTTTTATCATTAAAATAATCATTTATTAGTGCTTTTTTACCAGCAACTTGCTGAAAATAAGGGTGTTTAATTAAAATATCTTCAATTCACTTGATATTGCGATAACAACTAGCTTCACTAATTCCGAAATTTTTTCCAAGATGAAAATAAGTTCGATATTCTCGTCAATACGATAAAGTCATCAATAATCGATTTTCTAGTTATAATTTATTAGCTTTGCCACCTTTTTTAAATTTTTCTATTTCAGCTACTTGTAAAATATCTAACATTTTATTAAAAATATCTTGTTTTATTCCTGTTAATCTTAATCATTCTTTATCATTAATATTTTTAAATTCATCAAATTTCATAATTTAATATCCTCATAAATTATATTTTATAATAATATTTTAATAATAAAACCAGGTATCGCAAGAAGTCTATTATGAGCACAATGATAATTTTTACCCATAGAAATTCTAATTTCATTAGATATACATTTATTATTATATATTTTTGATGTGTATTGAAATCCATAATCTGAATGAATTATTGTGTTACTGAGATCTTTTTTGTTTGTTTAATTTTATTAATTGCAGCATCTAAATTGTTCATAACAATTTAGTTATCATTATATTTTAATTACTGCACACCAACAATTTCTTTAGCATATCCATCAATTATTGTTGATTGATAATGTTTTTTACCATTTCAAATTAAATAAGTTACATCAGTAAATAAAACTTTAAATTTTTCTTTAATTTTATTAAATTTACGATTTACTAAATCAGGATATTTAATTATATTTTTATTTTTGGCCCTTTTTATTAATATTTTTTTACGAATCCGTTTTGCATACTCATCTTGAATATTATTTTCATTCATAATTCGTAATACTTTTTTAGCATTATAAATAATGCCATAATCTTCTTTTAAATATTTAGTTATCCGGCGATATCTAAATTGTTTTAAATTTTCTTCATAGACTTTTACACTATTCTTTAATGGTTTGTTATCCTTGCCGTTACTTAAATAATTTTTATATTTATCTCAATAACTATGATTTAAGCCTGTTATATCAAGCAATAATTTTAATGAATATTTAGCACGATTTTCTTTTATAAAAGATAATTGACTTCTTGCGTAACCTATTAAAAAATTGCAAATATTTGTAAAAAGACACTAATAGAAAAATATAATTTTAATTAATTATGTTTTTTATTTAAAAATTTAATATTTTGCCACAACAAAAAATGAATTTATTATTTAAATTCTTTAATTTTAAATAAATCTTCTATGCTAACTGCAAATTATAAATTGAAGCAATTAAATTAAATCTTAAACTAAATCGTTTTCTTCGATTACGATATTTTTCTGTAATAATTTTAAATTTTTTAAGAATAGCAAAAATATTTTCAATAATAATTCTCATTTTTGAAACTATTCTATTACATTTTTTTTGTACTTTATTTAAAGGGTTTTTCTTTTTTTTTTTTTTTTTGTAGGTATTAGAACATTATTGTTAATTTTTTGAATTCCTTGATAACCACTATCAACTATTAATTTGGTATTTTTTAAAATTAAGATTTTTGATTCTTTAAATAAAGCATAATAATGTTTTTTTCCAAGCGAAAAACTTGTTGCAATAATTTTTTTGGTTTCTTGTTCGATAATTACTTGTGTTTTAATGGTATGTTTTTTCTTTTTACCAGAATAAGATTGTTTTTGTCTTTTTTTGGGCGCTGGATTGGGGTTTCGGTAGCATCAATAATAATAGTTTTATCATTAAAATAATCATTTATTAGTGATTTTTTACCAGCGAGTTGTTGAAAATCAGAGTCTTTAATTAAAATATCTTCAATTCACTTGATATTGCGATAACAACTAGATTCACTAATATCAAAACTTTTAGCAAGATGAAAATAAGTCTGATATTCTTGTCAATACTACAAGGTCATCAGTAACCGGTTTTCTAGTGATAATTTATTAGTTTTGCCACCTTTTTTAATTTTTTCTATTTCAGCTACTTGTAAAATATTTAACATTTTATTAAAAGTAGCTTTTTTTTGCTTCTGTTAATCGCAATAATTATTTATCATTAATAAAATTAAATTTATCAAATTTAATAATTTTAATCTCCTATAATTTATATTTTAATTAGACTTCTTGCATAACCCATTAAAATAATTTCAAATATTTGTAAAAAGGGGGTAATATAAAATTATAATTTTAATTAATTATGTCTTTTATTTAAAAATTTAATATTTTGCCACAACGAAAAATTATTTTATTATTCAAATTCGTTAATTTTAAATAAATCTTTTATGATAACTATAATAATTGTAAATTATAAATTGAAGCAATTAAATTAAATCTTAAACTAAATCGTTTTCTACGATTTCTATATTTTTCTGTAATAATTTTAAATTTTTTAAGAATAGCAAAAATATTTTCAATAATAATTCTTATTTTTGAAACTAGTCTATTATGTTGTTTTTGTTCTTTATTTAAATGTTTTTTCTTAGTTTTCTTTGTGGGCATTATAACATTATTGTGAATTTTTTGTATTCCTTGATAACCACTATCAACTATTAATTTGGTATTTTTTAAAATTGCGATTTTTGATTCTTTAAATAAGGCGTAATCGTGTTTTTTACCAAGTGAAAAACTTGTTGCAATAATTTTTTTGGTTTCTTGTTCGATAATTACTTGTGTTTTAATAGTGTGTTTTTTCTTTTTACCAGAATAAGATTGTTTTTGTCTTTTTTTGGGCGTTGGATTGGGGTTTCGGTGGCATCAATAATAATAGTTTTATCATTAAAATAATCATTAGACTTCTTGCGATACCTGGTTTTATTATTAAAATATTATTATAAAATATAATTTATGAGGATATTAAATTATGAAATTTGATGAATTTAAAAATATTAATGATAAAGAATGATTAAGATTAACAGGAATAAAACAAGATATTTTTAATAAAATGTTAGATATTTTACAAGTAGCTGAAATAGAAAAATTTAAAAAAGGTGGCAAAGCTAATAAATTATCACTAGAAAATCGATTATTGATGACTTTATCGTATTGACGATAATATCGAACTTATTTTCATCTTGGAAAAAATTTCGGAATTAGTGAAGCTAATTGTTATCGCAATATCAAGTGAATTGAAGATATTTTAATTAAACACCCTGATTTTCAGCAAGTTGCTGGTAAAAAAGCACTAATAAATGATTATTTTAATGATAAAACTATTATTATTGATGCCACCGAAGCCCCAATCCAACGCCCAAAAAAAGACAAAAACAATCTTATTCTGGTAAAAAGAAAAAACACACTATTAAAACACAAGTAATTATCGAACAAGAAACCAAAAAAATTATTGCAATAAGTTTTTCACTTGGTAAAAAACACGATTATGCTTTATTTAAAGAATCAAAAATCGCAATTTTAAAAAATACCAAATTAATAGTTGATAGTGTTTATCAAGGAATACAAAAAATTCACAATAATGTTATAATGCCCACAAAGAAAACTAAGAAAAAACATTTAAATAAAGAACAAAAACAACATAATAGACTAGTTTCAAAAATAAGAATTATTATTGAAAATATTTTTGCTATTCTTAAAAAATTTAAAATTATTACAGAAAAATATAGAAATCGTAGAAAACGATTTAGTTTAAGATTTAATTTAATTGCTTCAATTTATAATTTACAATTATTATAGTTATCATAAAAGATTTATTTAAAATTAACGAATTTGAATAATAAAATAATTTTTCGTTGTGGCAAAATATTAAATTTTTAAATAAAAGACATAATTAATTAAAATTATAATTTTATATTAGCCCCTTTTTACAAATATTTGAAATTATTTTAATGGGTTGTGCAAGAAGTCTATTTATTAGTGCTTTTTTACCAGCAACTTGCTGAAAATCAGGGTGTTTAATTAAAATATCTTCAATTCACTTGATATTGCGATAACAATTAGCTTCACTAATTCCGAAATTTTTTCCAAGATGAAAATAAGTTCGATATTCTCGTCAATAAGATAAGGTCGTCAGTAGCCGATTTTATAGTGATAATTTATTAGCTTTGCCGCCTTTTTTAAATTTTTCTATTTCAGCTACTTGTAAAATATCTAACATTTTATTAAAAATATCTTGTTTTATTCCTGTTAATCTTAATCATTCTTTATCATTAATATTTTTAAATTCATCAAATTTCATAATTTAATATCCTCATAAATTATATTTTATAATAATATTTTAATAATAAAACCAGGTATCGCAAGAAGTCTATTTAAAAATATTTTATGGGAATTTTAAAATAATTATATTAGGTTATGCAAGAAGTCTAATATTTTTTGTTTATTTAATTGTAAAAGTCATGGAACTTTTTTAATAATTCATACCTAACTTTGTAATATTTTAAATCTTTTTTCCCAAATGGTTCTTTTCGGAATTTTGGTGTATTTAAAATTCCTTTTTTAAAATTAATTGTGAATTAAGTTTTTTATATTTACTTTATATTTTTTTGCAATATAAATAAGCGATGTTTGTTCAATTTGTTTTCCTGTATTTTTTCTAAATTCTGCAGTATATTTTTTAAATTTTTGGCCTTTTTGCCATATAAAAATGCACCTACTCCAAAAGTTTAGTAAAGTTCTTTTTTAATTTTACTTACTTTTTGGGGCGCAGTCTTTTTCAATGTCTTTTATTTAATAATTAATGATGGCTCTGTCATTTCAGGGGGAATTTCTTCACCTAATAAATCTAAGATTGTCGGAGCAATATCAGCAATTGCCGGATTGTCTTTTCGTAATTGTAACCCCTCTTTTGTAATAATAATTGGAACCAATTGTGACGTATGCTTTTTATTAGGGCCCCCTGTTTTATCAATCATAATTTCAGCATTTCCGTGGTCAGCAGTAATAATCATAATTCCGTTAACTTTCTCAATTGCTGCATAAATTTTACCAAGACAATCATCAATAGCTTTAACTGCTTCGATTGTGGCTGGTAATATTCCAGTATGCCCAACCATATCACAATTTGCAAAATTTAAAATAATAAAATCAAATTCATTTAGATTAAGTTCAGTAATTAATTTATCAGTAATTTCATACGCTGACATTTCTGGTTTTAAATCATAAGTTGCTACTTTTGGTGATGGAATTAAATCTGCTGAAGCCCCTGGTAATGTAATTTCGGCTTGTGTTGCTAGACCATTTTTAAAATAATCTTTTCCACCATCAAAGAAAAATGTAACATGAGCAATTTTTTCTGTTTCAGCAATTCGCAATTGACGGTAACCTTTTTTACTTAATCATTCTCCTAAACCATTAATAACTTCAATTGGTTTAAAAGCAACATGTTTTGAAGCAACTGTTTCTGCATATTCCATCATTGAAACAAAATAAATATCATGTAATTTTGGTATAAAATAAGTTTGTGCATCATTACCCGGAAAATTAGGATTTGTTAAAGCTGAAGCTATTGCAATAGCACGATCGGGACGAAAATTAGCAAAAAAGACAGCATCACCTGCCTTAATATAACCTCTTGGCGTATTAATATTATATGCTGGAATTAAAAATTCATCATTACGTCCAGCTTGATATTCACGGTCAATATATTCTATTGGGTCACTAAATTCCGGGCCTTTTCTTGAAACTAAAACATCATAAGCAACCTGCACTCGGTCATATTTTTTATCACGATCCATTGCATAATAACGACCGCCAATGGTTGCAATTTCGCCAACTTTTAATTCTTTTTGTAATTGTTGAAATTGTTTAAGATAAATTTTAATATATTCTGGTTTCGTATCACGTCCATCGCCAAAAATATGCAAGTAAATTTCTTTTGCTCCTTCTTGTGCTGCTAATTTATAAGCAACAAAAATATGGTTTAAGTGTGAATGAACACCACCATCTGAAAATAATCCCATAATATGAAAAGCACCATTATTTTTTTTTGCAAAATTAATTGCAGCTAAAAGTTCTGGATTTTGATTAAATGTTCCATCTTTAATTGCTTTATTAATTAAAGTTAATGATTCATATTTAATGCGACCTGCTCCTAAATGAATATGTCCAACTTCAGAATTTCCCATTTGTCCTTCTGGTAAACCAACTCATTCTCCTGCCGCATATGCTGAGACTCATGGATATTTTGCTTTTAGCTTTTCTACATTGACCATATGACCTTGTGTTACAGCATTTCCTTTTGAATCAGGTGCAATCCCTCACCCATCAAGAATTGCTAATAAAATTGGTTGTTTAACTTTCATTTTATTATTTCTCCTCTTTTTATCTTTTCTTAACAATTATATAATTATTTTCTATTATTGAGAATATATTTTTCAATCATTTTTGCAACACCACCTGTTTCAACAGTTGTCGTCACTTCTTTTGCTATTGCCTTGATTTGTTCTTGACTATTCTCCATTGAAATTCCCAATCATACATTTTTAATCATTCAATAATCATTCATACTGTCACCAATTGCCATCATTTCTAATAAAGCAATATTCCATTGGGGTGAAATTCATTTCAAACCAGCTAATTTACTAATATCTGGGGCGTTTATTTCTGCTGTTCCTGATGCATCAATTGCAATTTCAATATTTTGCCCACGAGCTGCAATGATAAAATCGTCGTTTTCGTGAACATCCATTACAATACATTAGACTTCTTGCGATACCTGGTTTTATTATTAAAATATTATTATAAAATATAATTTATGAGGATATTAAATTATGAAATTTGATGAATTTAAAAATATTAATGATAAAGAATGATTAAGATTAACAGGAATAAAACAAGATATTTTTAATAAAATGTTAGATATTTTACAAGTAGCTGAAATAGAAAAATTTAAAAAAGGTGGCAAAGCTAATAAATTATCACTAGAAAATCGATTATTGATGACTTTATCGTATTGACGAGAATATCGAACTTATTTTCATCTTGGAAAAAATTTCGGAATTAGTGAAGCTAATTGTTATCGCAATATCAAGTGAATTGAAGATATTTTAATTAAACACCCTGATTTTCAGCAAGTTGCTGGTAAAAAAGCACTAATAAATGATTATTTTAATGATAAAACTATTATTATTGATGTTACCGAAACCCCAATCCAACGCCCAAAAAAAGACAAAAACAATCTTATTCTGGTAAAAAGAAAAAACACACTATTAAAACACAAGTAATTATCGAACAAGAAACCAAAAAAATTATTGCAACAAGTTTTTCGCTTGGTAAAAAACACGATTATGCTTTATTTAAAGAATCAAAAATCGCAATTTTAAAAAATACCAAATTAATAGTTGATAGTGGTTATCAAGGAATACAAAAAATTCACAATAATGTTATAATGCCCACAAAGAAAACTAAGAAAAAACATTTAAATAAAGAACAAAAACAACATAATAGACTAGTTTCAAAAATAAGAATTATTATTGAAAATATTTTTGCTATTCTTAAAAAATTTAAAATTATTACAGAAAAATATCGTAATCGAAGGAAACGATTTAGTTTAAGATTTAATTTAATTGCTTCAATTTATAATTTACAATTATTATAGTTATCATAAAAGATTTATTTAAAATTAACGAATTTGAATAATAAAATAATTTTTCGTTGTGGCAAAATATTAAATTTTTAAATAAAAGACATAATTAATTAAAATTATAATTTTATATTAACCCCTTTTTACAAATATTTGAAATTATTTTAATGGGTTATGCAAGAAGTCTATTTATAACTTTTATTTTGAATTGTTAATGCAGAATCATATTGAATAAACTCTCCATCAAAAATGCTAATTCAGGATTATTTTCAACAACAGGATTAAAATTAATAATAACTTTTGTTAAATCATCAATATAACATCATAATTTTTTATGATATTTTTTTTGCCAATTGGAATAAAAAATTAACTTGAAAAGCAGACAAGGTTTGTTGATGAACAATTGTATGTGTCTTAATATCATAAATACATGCACCATTAAAACAAATAAAGTATTGATGAAAATAATCCATTTTTACTTTAATAGCTTCTGATAACGAAGTTAATGCTGGTCGTCCTGTTGCAAAAATAACTTGTACCCCATTTTTTTCTTGTGCTTTAATAATTGGCATAATATTGGCCTCGTGAATCCCTTGGTGAAAGGAACAAGCAGTTACATACATATCTAATGCAATTAATTTAATTTTATTCATAATTCCATACTTTCTATTAAAATCTCATAATTATATTGTAAAAGAAAAAACCATATTTAAAAATATGGTTTAAAAACTAAATTATCAAACAAGAATTATCCTTTAAACAAATACATTTGCATTTTCATTTGATACTTTATCTTTCAAAAGTCAATCTCTTAATTGAGGACGAAAACCATAAATAGGACCTATACAACCACATAAAATTCCTAAAACAATTAAAATAGTAATAAAAACAGTTAATCAAGGCCTATTTTCTTTGCGCAATTTTTACATTGACATTGAATTTTTTCAATATTTGCTTGATGTTTTTTGCTATTAGTTCCTTTTTTTATGCTTATCGTCAAATAAATAGGATGGTCCTGGTACTCCAATATTCATATTTTGGCCAAGTCCAACTTTAATATTTGGACAAATTGAGGCATTTAAGAAATATGATGGTTTAATTGAAGTGCGATTTTTCATATTAGTAATTCGTTCAGCAATCGTTTGAGATTGAGTTCCTTGTCCGGATAATTGTTGTGAATTTTCTTGCATAGTATTTATTTGTTGGTTATTTTGTTGTCATAAATTACTAACATTAGGAGAATATTGTTGATTCACATTTTGTTGTTGATATTGCAGCACTGATTTAACCTTTTGGTTAGTACTAATTTGATTATAATTTTGACTATTACCATTTTTTTGTTGATATTGTTATGAACCAATATTTCTTGTTGGTGAATATTGTTGTTGCGAAATATTTTGTCCGAACTGTCCAGATGTTACTGGATTATAATTTTGATTATGTTCTTTTTTGTTAATAATTTTGTTGTGAAACATTAAAATTATTTCCCTGGTTAAGAAGAGTTTGCTGTTGGTTACTTTCTGGCTTGTTGACTGAACCATTGTTAAAAGAATGTTTAAAATTCATTTTATTCCCTTCCATTTCATCAATAATTACATACTCTTTATTTTTTTATACTTCATTTATTAATTATAACATAAAAATGGCCGCAATTTTAGGATAATATTGCTTTTGTAAAAACATTATTAATAATTACACTTGGTCGTTTATTATGATATAAAATATCATATAAAGCTTCAAATAAAGGTAATGTAATGTTATTTGCACGCGCATCTAACACAATTGTTTTACAAGTTAAAACACCTTCTACTGTTTTTAATTGCCCTGATAAAACTTTTTGAGCATCATCAACTTGAGCAATTGCAAAACCAAGCAAATAATTTCGTGATTTACTTGAGGTAGTTGTTAAAATTAAATCAGCTAATCCTGCAAAGTTAAAAAAAGTTTTAATTTGAGCTCCTTTTGTTTTGGCAAAAATTTGAATCTCATTTAACCCCATTGTAATTAATGATGCTTTAGCATTATCAGATTCATAAAGACCATTAAAAATTCCCGATGCAATTGCTACTGCATTTTTTAAAGCAACCGCATATTCACTACCAATTACATCCGTATTAGCAAAAGTAACAAAATATTCATTATTAAACAAATCACGAACTTCTTGCGCAATTACTAAATCCTGTGAAACTGCCATAATACACGTTGGTTTTCGTTGTAGAACTTCTTTTGCAATGCTTGGACCATAAATGCCTGCATATGCTTTTAAAATTTTTGGATTTATTAATTTTATAATTGATTTTGACAAAACTTCGTGTGTTTCAGGATCTAATCCTTTAGCAACATTAATGATAACAACTGGTTTTGTTACTGTTTGATTAATTTTATCAATTATTAATTTAATAGCAACAACAGGAATTCCTAAAATAATATATTCAGCATCTTCAACTGCTTCAGCAAAATTTGTTGTGGCCTTAATTTCTTTATTAATTTTTAAATTACCAAAAAAATGACGATTTAAATGTTCGTTGTTAATATCATTAACTTCTTTCTTATCAATTCCATACATAATAACGTTATGATCATTATCTGTCAAAACATTTGATAAAACTGTCCCATATGTTCCTGTCCCAATAACAGTAATATTTTTTTGTGTTTTTTTCATCATAATTTTCCTCGTTACTTTCTATCTCTAAATAATATTTTCACTGGTACTCCCTCAAATCCAAAATATTCTCGAAGTTGATTTGCAAGAAACCTTTTATAAGAAAAATGAAGATATTTTGGATTATTACAAAACATAATAAAAGTTGGCACAACACCTTCGGGCTGAGTAGCATAATAAATTTTTAAACGCCCGCCATTAAAATCTGGTGGTGGATTTAACAATTGTGCTTTTACTAAAATTTCATTTAGAACACTAGTTTTTACTCGCTGCGTTAAACCAACATAAACTTCATCAATTGTTTGAAATAAAATATGTAATCGTTTTTTTTCTAAAGCAGAAACAAAAACCATTTTCGCATAATTTAGATATTTAAAATATCCACGAATACTTTGTTCAATTTTTTTCATTGATCATTCATCTTTTTCCATTACCGCATCTCACTTATTAACTACCAAAATAATTGGTTTATTTTGTTCAAATGCAATACCAGCAATATTTGTATCTTGGTCAGTAATAGGAACTGTCCCGTCAATAATTAATAAAACAAGATCGCTTCGTTCGATTGCGCTAACAGCGCGAAGAACACTATATTTCTCTAATTTTTCATAAACTTTCCCTTTTCTACGAATTCCAGCCGTATCAATAACAGTATAAATTTGATTATTCCGTTTAAATGATGTATCAATTGAATCTGTTGTTGTTCCTGCAATCGGTGATACAATGACTCGTTCTTCATCTAAAATAGCATTTGTTAAAGAAGATTTTCCAACATTTGGTTTACCTATTAAAGAAAAATTAATTCCTTCTGTTTTTGGTGGCATTGGAATTTGATCTAAATGAGAAATTACTTGATCTAATAAATCACCAATTCCAATTCCATGAGTAGCAGATACAGCAATTGGCTCACCAAATCCTAATGTCATATATTCATATAATTCACTTTCTTTTTCTTGCTTATCATATTTATTAACAACTAAAAGAACCGGTTTTTTAGCACGATATAGTATTTTTGCAACGATTTCATCATCTGGAGTAATTCCTTCTTTGTACGATAAAACAAAAATAATAATATCAGCTTCTGCAATTGCAATTTCTGCTTGCATTTTAATCTCTTGTGCAAACATTGCCGTATTATTTAATGTAATCCCCCCCGTATCAATTATTAAAAATTCTCTTGTTAATCATTCTGAGAAAGCATAAATTCGATCGCGCGTTACACCAGGGGTATCTTCAACAATTGCAAGGCGATTTTTAATAATACGATTAAATAATGTTGATTTCCCAACATTTGGACGCCCTACAATTGCAACATTTCCTTTTTGTGCCATTTATTTTCCTGCTTTCTTATAATTACATACTATTTCATAAATTTTATTTACCGTTTGTTCAAATGTTAACTTACTACTATCCACAATAACTGCATCAGGGGCAATTTTTAATGGTCCAACCGCTCGGGTTGTGTCAACATAATCTCGTTCTTTTAATTTAGCAGTAATTTCTGCCAAATTATTCGGAACAATATGGTTTTCTTGATTTTGATTTCATCGGCGATTAGCTCGCGCTGTAATAATCGCTGTTAAGTAAATTTTGACTTCAGCATCAGGAAGAACAACAGTAGTAATATCTCGCCCAACCACAACATTGCCTTTTTTAATCACTAATTTTTGTTGCAGGCAAACCATTGCTGCTCGAATAAAATTAAGTCCGGTAATTTTTTTGATATTATCCAGAACAAGATCAGTTTGCAACTTATCAGTAATATCTTCCCCATTGACATAAACACGGTTATTAATCACTTGATACTTAAAATTTGTTAATTGTGCTTGTAAATGATGATGATTTGTAAAATCAACTCCAACTTTTACACAAAAATAAGTAAAGGCACGGTAAGTTAACCCAGTATCAATAAACTGATAATTTAGTTTTTTGGCCAATTCATAACCAGCAGAAGATTTTCCACTACCAGCGGGGCCATCAATCGCAATATTTATTTTCATCATATAGTCCTATTTTCTATAACATAAAGATTAAAACTAAACAAATAGCTAATAAAACAAGAAGAAAAAGCATAGTACTAAATAACATTTTATAACCTGGTTTTATTTTTCGATAAACAACCAATACATTATTATGTTTTTCTTCTAAAAGAGCACTTGATTCTTTTAACATTTCTGCTGTTGATCGTTGATCATTTTTACGCATATGTGCAATTGTACTAAATTCAATATTAGCTGAATTAATTTTAAAATCACTATTTTCTGCTTGAATTTTATTACTTACTCGATGATAAGTAATTTTTTCTGCTAAAATACTTTCTAAAATTGCTTGATATTTTTGATATGTTGGTTTATTTAACAATGTTTCAGCAATTAAAATATTATGCATAACATCACCAGCATCTTGATCATTTTTTTGATTAGTTTGAATTGTTGCTTTAGTTGTATTAACAACTTGTTCTAGCAATTGTTGCAAATCATATTTAAAATCAGATGGGTATGGTTGTTCATCTCGGTTTTTATTCAAATATACTTTTTCTCAACTAAATTCTTGTTCAAAATCTGACTTAACACTACCAAAAAAATTATCATCAATGGCGTTTAACTTCGCGATGTAACTATTAATGACTTGACTGGTTTGAATAATTTCTTGATCAATCTCAATCTCTTTCTTAATCATTTCACGTAGCTGTGCAAATTTTTCCATTCTAGTTTCCATGTTAAACCTCCAACTTTTTTAAACTACATTAAAATTATATATTATTATTAAAATTTTTGTTATTATTATAGTAAATAAATAATGGAGTGATAAATATGGCAAATCGTTATATATCAAAAAAAAGAACATATGTAAATACTGACTTATGCATTTCTTGTGGTAGCTGTATTATGATTGATGAAACTGAAACATTTTTTATGGATGATGATGGTTTTGCAAATACCATTGATAATGATAAGGAGTTAGTGGAATCACAAATGGTGTGTCCAACAGCAGCAATTTTTATTAAAACATTAGAAGAATTTAAAGAAAATCGGAAAAGTAATCTTGATACTGATTAAAAAAATTTTTTATAATTTTTATAAAAAATTTTTTTAATAATTATTTTCTTGGCGAGTAAAATTAATTTTATTTTTTTATTATACGCGATAAGTAGATCGTCTTCAGTAAATTTTAACTGTTCAGCAATTATTAAATACTGATTTAAAAATTTAAAATAAGCTTCTGATGTTTGATTTTTAATTAGTTCTTTTGCAACTGCAAAACAATCTAAATAAAGTTTTGTAAAATTAATATTTTCCTGACAATATTCATTATGGTATTGATATATTTTAAGGTCAACGGTTAAACTATTACCAATAATAATTAAAAAGACCGCGTAAATTATTTGGTTGGTATAAAATTTTCAAAAAATAATTCTCAGTTATTTGAAACTGTGCAAAAAAGAATTTTTACATTTTTGGTCGCATGTAAAAAAGAAGGGTTTTAATAAAATAGATAGAAATTGAATAAAAATAATAAACCATTTACTAAAATGGTTTTTTTATTTGTAAAGCCAAAATTATTAATTGATTTAGAGAAAGGACAGCATCTTAAATTCTTAAAATAGAAACTTTTTATTACAACTTTTTGATACCCTCTTTAAGTTGTTTACACATTTATTAAATATCTTAGAAATCTTTACAAAGTGTACCTGTTTTTCTCCTAATTTAAGGTGTTGTCCTTTCTCTGTTTCAGTTAATTAATTTGCTAATAAAAAAACTTAATAAAAGAAAGGAGTAAGTAATGGAAATTAATAAGCAACAAACAATATGTGATGTTGGTAATTGCTATAAAGCAATATCATTCATTACCGAAGAATTTTTATCAAATAAAGTTTTATGAACTTGTGAAAAACATAAAGAGTTATTAAATCAAACTAAAAATTGAAAACAAAAGCAGTTTTATCATAAACTGGAAAATTCAAAAATTATCTTTGATTATGAAACTGGTTCTTTAAAAATTTGATTTAATAAAACAACTTAATGCAGAGTGGGGCGGTCATTTTAAATAACTAAGTGTTTTTATTCCACATGAGGCGGTCTAGCCCAGCGGTAATCAGTCCGGAAATAATAGACGATTTAACAAGCGATAGTCGTGATAAGTGTGGGGTCAACATCGAACGACAATAAATATTGAGATGGTCACTTTATAAATAAATTTGCGATAGATATTAATTCTTAGAAGTGGCAGCGGTTTTTAAAACCACAAAGCCAGCACTGGGCTCTTCAAGGTGCAGGTGAATTTATTTTAAAAAATGAACGCTTTGACCTGAAATGGCGCGGATGAAGAGAGAGAAAACTCTCTGGCGTAAAAAACAAAAAACAACTGTGGATTATTAAACATTCAAAAAATTAACATACCGCTACCTCTCACCTCCAGTGAAGCGGGCGGCGTAGTAAATAAATAGATAAATACTTATTTAACAAACTCTCGCTTTGGCACTTTCACTTGGGAGTGAGCGCCAGCTAGTTAAAAAAGGAGAATTAAAAATGATATGTAATAAAGCATTAAAAATTACAAATAAAGATATTATTTATGCACAAATTAATCGTGGTTATTCAGATAATTTGGAATTAAATTTATATCTTAAATTTGGCAATGAAGAACGATATGTAGGTACTTTTCAACCGGTAGACTTTGATTTAAATTACAATTGATATGAAATTGATGAAATTAAAGGTTTAATTAGTGATTATTTAGAAGATGAAGAAGCAGATTACGAGGTGATAAATTATGAATAAAAGATATTTATTAGTAATGAAAGATAAATATAGCCTAAATACTATATATTTTTATACATTTGATGAAGCGAGAATTTATTCTGAAAATTTAAATTATTTTAAAACAACAATTATTGATTTAGAAGATAAAAAAATTAAATGACAAGGATGTGAATAATATGTGAAAAGATGAAGAAGGTAAAGTTTATACAGAAGAAGATTTATTTAATATGGCATTAGAAGAATGTCATTCAGAAGATAGTGCATATGAATATATTGATAATTTAATTGAAGAAATGGAATTAGAGGAAATTTAATTATGGTATATTTAAAGTTAAATAATGAAGTTAAAAATATTACCTATCCGTTTTATTTAAAAGGAAATAATTTTAAAGAATTAAGTTTAAAAGCATTAACAATTAAAAAATGAATTGATGAAAATGGACAAGAATTAGCAGAATTTATATATCGACAACAAGCTTGATTAATAAATGGAGAATATAAATCACAATCATTAAAAGATTTAAAATTAGTAGTTTCAAAAATTGATTATATTTTTAGAGAACCATTAGAATTAATAAAAATTTTTAAAGATGAATTAAATTTTATTAGAAAAGATATTTTGAATTTAGAAAATAATATTAAGAGTAATCATGATTCTTTAAAAAATAGTGTAATTAATAGACTTCTTGCGATACCTGGTTTTATTATTAAAATATTATTATAAAATATAATTTATGAGGATATTAAATTATGAAATTTGATGAATTTAAAAATATTAATGATAAAGAATGATTAAGATTAACAGGAATAAAACAAGATATTTTTAATAAAATGTTAAATATTTTACAAGTAGCTGAAATAGAAAAATTTAAAAAAGGCGGCAAAGCTAATAAATTATCACTAGAAAATCGATTATTGATGACTTTATCGTATTGACGAGAATATCGAACTTATTTTCATCTTGGAAAAAATTTCGGAATTAGTGAAGCTAATTGTTATCGCAATATCAAGTGAATTGAAGATATTTTAATTAAACACCCTGATTTTCAGCAAGTTGCTGGTAAAAAAGTACTAATAAATGATTATTTTAATGATAAAACTATTATTATTGATGCTACCGAAACCCCAATCCAACGCCCAAAAAAAGACAAAAACAATCTTATTCTGGTAAAAAGAAAAAACACACTATTAAAACACAAGTAATTATCGAACAAGAAACCAAAAAAATTATTGCAACAAGTTTTTCGCTTGGGAAAAAACATGATTATGCTTTATTTAAATAATCAAAAATCGCAATTTTAAAAAATACCAAATTAATAGTTGATAGTGGTTATCAAGGAATACAAAAAATTCACAATAATGTTATAATGCCCACAAAGAAAACTAAGAAAAAACATTTAAATAAAGAACAAAAACAACATAATAGACTAGTTTCAAAAATAAGAATTATTATTGAAAATATTTTTGCTATTCTTAAAAAATTTAAAATTATTACAGAAAAATATCGTAATCGTAGAAAACGATTTAGTTTAAGATTTAATTTAATTGCTTCAATTTATAATTTACAATTATTATAGTTATCATAAAAGATTTATTTAAAATTAACAAATTTGAATAATAAAATAATTTTTCGTTGTGACAAAATATTAAATTTTTAAATAAAAGACATAATTAATTAAAATTATAATTTTATATTAACCCCTTTTTACAAATATTTGAAATTATTTTAATGGGTTATGCAAGAAGTCTAATATTCAATTTCAAAAACAAAATGAAATTATTTAAACTCATAAAAAAGAACAATTTTTAGAAATTAAAAGTGTAGCAAAACAAGAACAAGAATTAAAAATTATTACTAGTAATTTTCGTAAAGATAAACTATTAATTAAAGATATTGAAGTTACAGGTATTAATGATGATTTTTTACAAAAAGCTGATAAATTAGAACTTATTAATTTAATTAAAAATTATTTAATTGTTGATGAACAAATTATTAAAAATAAAATTAAAGAACAATGAGATAGTAATAAAGACATTAATTTAATTGGTATTAAAGGTATTAATTTTAAAATAAATAAAGGAGAAAAATAATATGGCAAATATAGTTGATTTTTTAAGAACAGATAAAGCAACAGAATGAATTAAAAGTAAATTTTCAAATGAAAATGAAATTGCAAGATTTAAAAGTAATATAGTTGCAATATCAAATAGTAATGAATTATTACAAAAGGCAGATCCAAAAACTATAATGACTGCTTGTTATCAAGGAGTATTATTAAACTTACCAATGGAAAGACAATTTGGTTATGCTTATGTTGTTCCATATAACACTAAAATAACAAGAATTATTAATGGTCGTGAAATACAAGAATGAATTAATCAGGCTCAATTTCAAATGGGTTATAAAGGTTATATTCAATTAGCACAAAGAAGCGGTCAATATTTAGATATGTCAGTATCAGATGTTAGAACTGGTGAATTAGTAAATTATGATCGTTTAAAGGGAACTAGTTTTAATTGAATTCAAGATGAAGATGAACGAGAAAAATTAACAATTATGGGTTATGTAGCATATTTTAAAATGGTTAATGGTTTTGAAAAAACTTTATATATGACCAAAGAACAAACGGAAAATCATTTTATAAAATATTCTAAAACTTATGCTAAAAATAAATCATTTTATATTGCTACTTTTGATGAAATGGCACTTAAAACAGTATTAACTAGTTTATTGCGAAAATGAGGTATTATGTCTGTTGAATTACAACAAGCATATAAATCAGACCAAGCAGTTATTACAACTAATGATGAAAAGATTTATATTGATAATGATAGTAATATAAGCATAAATAAGAGCCAAATTAGTAATGAAAATACATCAAATAATAATTTATACATGAATCAAGTGAAGAATTAACAGATAATAGACTTCTTGCGATACCTGGTTTTATTATTAAAATATTATTATAAAATATAATTTATGAGGATATTAAATTATATTTTATAATAATATTTTAATAATAAAACCAGGTATCGCAAGAAGTCTAATAATGTAGTAAAAGAAGAAGATATATCAAGTGTAGTTCCAACAGTTAACAATGATGAGGAATGAGCAACTTGATAAAAATAGGTATTGACCCACCGGGAACTGGTACTACGGCTGTTGCTATTTTTGAAGATAATAAATTAATTGATAAATCTGAATATACAAATCGTGATTGAATTGCACAAACCGATATTATTTTAGATAAGTTAAAACAAGATGCAATTATTAATATAGAAGATTGTTTATATACATCTGCTAGTGCGAGTAAAGATAGAGATGATTTATTAAAACTTATAGGGGCAATTAAATATAAAACAGAAAAATTATTAAATATTAATTGAGTATCACCACGTCATACTAAATCAGTTGTTAAGAATATGGAAAATTTAAGTAAATATAATGATAGTTGTTTATGAGAATTTGATAAAGATACTAATTTAACCTATCAATATGGTAAAGGTTGATTTTATAATAATGAAAAAATAAGTAATCATTTACGAGATGCCATTATTATTGCTAATTATAAGGGTTAATATTATGAAACATTCATTTAATCAAAAAACAGGAAAATATTATTCTAAATTAATTCGTAATGTTAATATTTACTTAAATGAAAATGAAGAAAAAGTTTGAAATGAATTTAATGACTTTACTTATTCGCAACGAATTGAACATCTTATTAATTTTTATATAAAACACAATAAAGAAAAATAAAAAATAACCTTAATTGGTTATTTTTTTAAATACTATTTGTTAGTTGTCTAATATCGTCTTTTTGTTGTTGTTTTTTGTCATTTACTTTAACTTGTTTTTTAACATTTTTAATTTGACCTGTTTTTAATGCTAATTCTGTTGCATAATCAGGTCCCCGTAAATGTTTTTCGTGGGCAATAACAGCAGTTCTTAATTCTCTAATTTCTGCTTTATATTTTTTAATTTTTTTAGCAGATAATCCTAGAATACCAAGACTACCCATTCCGCCTGCACCTGCTAATACAAGTAAAGCAATTACTATTTCATTGCTAATTTCCATTTTAATATTTCTTTTCTTGTCCTTACTCAAACAGTGACCATCTATTCTTTCAAAACAAAATAATTTATAAATTAAACTATATAGCCACCCAAAAATATCAACCACCCCTATATATAGTCTATTTTAAATTTAATTCTTTGTTATTTTCTTCTGTTATACCATCTAATTTGTTTCATGCTTTTGCTATTCTTGGTTGAATAACACGCGGATTAATACGGCAATCTAAACAATGTCTTAAATGGTCTTTTTTTCATTTTGATTTATCAATTCAAATAATAATTAAAGAAATTATTAAAGTAATTAAAGGTAATATTGTAAATACTAATCCCATTTTAGATATTTTTAATCGTGGGATATCAATTTTCATATCAACTTTGGTTTACTACTAGCAACAAATATACCTTGAATTCCGTGTGTAAATAAAGGTGTTAATAAAATAGCAATTCCATTACCTCAATATTGACCATAATTATATCAATTAATATTATCTTTTGTTGCATTAATCATCCCATATTCTAATCAACAATTTAATGCTAAAAATATCAATGTATAAAAACTAACTACTCAACTACGAATTTTATATTTTCTTTCTCATTCTCTAATATCTTTATGAGTTCAATTATAAGTCGGAATAGGGTCTTTTTTAAATCAATTTCAAGGTAAGGCACCCTTTAATCAAGTTGTTTTATCTTGTTTCATTAATTAAAACTCCTTTCTAACTTACTTTTTTTCTTTCAATAATTAATGTTTGCATTTCATATTTAACTCCATTTTGATTTAATAAATTAATAATAGCATTTTGATAACCTTTTATTAAACTAATAGATATTGTAAAAATAGGTAAACCTGAAAATTGAAAGGTATTTCCAACTACTATATCATAATTTTTATCAAAGTTTTTTTCACTAAAAATTAATGAACTTTTATAAATAGTTTTATTTTCTTTTAAATACCCTAATTCAACTTTATATTTATATATTCCATTAGGAGTAATTGGTAAAATATATTGAGTATCATTAGGGACAAAATCGCTAGTATTAACAACTTCTCAATCATTACCATCACTAATAGTTACATCACCACTTCCTAATAATGAATTACCATTAATAGTTTTAATATTTGTTCCACTTACTAATTTATCTTGTTTATTAACTAAAAAATTATCAATCGTATTTGCATCACAATAATATTTACTTAATAAATCTTTTGCTGTTTTTACAATATATTTACCATCAACTTTTTCAATATAATCTTTATTTAACTCACTATCTTTAATGACATCTGATGAAACATCGGCACCTTGTTTTGATTTTCATACATTATTTTCATAATAAATACTATCATTATCAAGCGAAACTATTAATTTGATATATTCGTTATAATCAATTTTAGAAAAATCATTAATAGTTGGATAAGAAATATTAATACTATTATCAGTTTGTAATCGTTCTTTTAATCAAAATAATAATGTTGGATAAAAAGTTTTTTTTACCAATATGTTTATATTCTTCTTCTCATGAATGAACATAATTATCTATACTATAATTATAAGGTCTAGATACTGTTTTACTAGATATAATATCAATTATTTCACCTGCTAATTTTAAAGCATTTTTAACATCACGAGTAATATTTTCATTTGCCTCAGGGTCATTAGTTTGGGAATATGCTACACCACCTTGCGAAAATGATGCACTACCAGTTAAATCATTAACTCCTTTTGGTAAATATCAATTCATAACTGTTAATAAACAAGCAGATTGAATATAACTTAATCATTTATCATATTCAATTAAACCAGTATTATCTTTTTTTTACTCAGGGAAATAAATCTTTTTTATTAATCTTATCGGAAATTGTTCCACCTGATAATCTATCCATTCATAAACTAGTTTTTAAAATAGCATTATAAATTAAATTATCATTATAAGCAGATTGTTTTCTATCATTAATAGGTTGTCAAAGTTTACTTTCTTTAACATCTTCAACTGTTATAAATAACAAATTACTTAAATTATTTTCCATATAAAACACCTCTTAATTGATTACGATATTTATTTTTTAAATTAATTGGCTTATAAATATTAACTCTTGCTTTTGCTTTCTTAATTTTTTTAATAGTTTGATTAGTTTTATAAAACATATTTTTAACTGGTGTTTTATATAAATTCTTAATATTTTTAACATCACTTTTTCGCTCTCGATACCATTTTTTATTATTAATTTCACTAGCAAAATTAAAATTAAAATGTCCAATCTTTAAATTATTAATAAACTTTTTAATTTGTTGTAATTTTTGAACTGTTGGTAATGTTAATTTAATATTTCCTTTTGGGTATTTTTCTTTTAATGCTTGTGGTAATCGTTTTTTAATATAATTTCTTAAATGACTAGGTAATCATTTTCTTAATCAATAAAGCCAAAATAAAGTCCCTGCATTATATACAGCATTACTTAATAATTTTCAAATTTCAACTGGAACACTAGGATAAACATAAGGTCTATAAAATTTCGGATGCTTTGGTGTTTTTGTATATATTAAAATAGTTAAATTACCTGTTAAAGTTAATTTATTAGTTATATTAAACATTCCACTATCAAGTCAACTACTATTTAAAGGTTGTCAATTAGTATTTAGATAATTTTCATTTTTAAATTGTTCTCTATTTTTAATATTATTATCTTTTTCTAATTGACTTAATATTTGTTGTATTTCTTTTTTATGACCTTTTTTTAATTAAATAGACTTCTTGCGATACCTGGTTTTATTATTAAAATATTATTATAAAATATAATTTATGAGGATATTAAATTATGAAATTTGATGAATTTAAAAATATTAATGATAAAGAATGATTAAGATTAACAGGAATAAAACAAGATATTTTTAATAAAATGTTAGATATTTTACAAGTAGCTGAAATAGAAAAATTTAAAAAAGGTGGCAAAGCTAATAAATTATCACTAGAAAATCGATTATTGATGACTTTATCGTATTGACGATAATATCGAACTTATTTTCATCTTGGAAAAAATTTCGGAATTAGTGAAGCTAATTGTTATCGCAATATCAAGTGAATTGAAGATATTTTAATTAAACACCCTGATTTTCAGCAAGTTGCTGGTAAAAAAGCACTAATAAATGATTATTTTAATGATAAAACTATTATTATTGATGCTACCGAAACCCCAATCCAACGCCCAAAAAAAGACAAAAACAATCTTATTCTGGTAAAAAGAAAAAACACACTATTAAAACACAAGTAATTATCGAACAAGAAACCAAAAAAATTATTGCAACAAGTTTTTCACTTGGTAAAAAACACGATTATGCTTTATTTAAAGAATCAAAAATCGCAATTTTAAAAAATACCAAATTAATAGTTGATAGTGGTTATCAAGGAATACAAAAATTCACAATAATGTTATAATGCCCACAAAGAAAACTAAGAAAAAACATTTAAATAAAGAACAAAAACAACATAATAGACTAGTTTCAAAAATAAGAATTATTATTGAAAATATTTTTGCTATTCTTAAAAAATTTAAAATTATTACAGAAAAATATAGAAATCGTAGAAAACGATTTAGTTTAAGATTTAATTTAATTGCTTCAATTTATAATTTACAATTATTATAGTTATCATAAAAAATTTATTTAAAATTAACGAATTTGAATAATAAAATAATTTTTCGTTGTGGCAAAATATTAAATTTTTAAATAAAAGACATAATTAATTAAAATTATAATTTTATATTAACCCCTTTTTACAAATATTTGAAATTATTTTAATGGGTTATGCAAGAAGTCTAATAAAGCGATACCTAAAAAATAACATAAAATAAAAATTAATGTTTTTAATCATCATTTTTTAAAAAATATCAAAATTTTCTTTTTCATATTTGCCGCCTAAATTATTCCTTTGATTTTTTCGTCAATTTGTAATATTTTTCATCCATCTGATGATAAATCTAAAACATCGTTAATTTTGTAATTTTGCATATATGAAGCAATAACATATAATTTATCTTTAAATAAATTTAATTACATTTTTGGTCCTTCTAAACATTTCAAATCATAATGATTTTTATGATGTGAAATACGACAATTAACAGGTTGACAATTAACTCAATCAAATTATGTTGTTATTTCATTTCAAGTTTTATTAATATACAAACTTTTATATTCTGTCATTATATCCATACTACCTAATTCTTTTTGCCTAATACCCAATCCTCATCTGTAATTTCATCTTTTGATACTGGATAAGCACGTAGCATTAATTCTTGTAATTTACTTTCAATTTTTTTATTTCATTTTTTCATCAAATATTTTCCTTTCTGTAAAAAAACATAATATTTCTTTATTTGTTAATATTTTGATATTTAGTAAATAATTTATTTTAGTATTTAATTACTTCGCCGCCCGCTTCACTTTGGGCGCGATCGTGGGCGCGGATAGTATATTTTGATGGAGTTTACCCCCATACGGAAATAAACAAAAAAACAGTTTACCCAGTTATTAATTACGCTTCATCCACCCATAGACAACTTTATATAAAGAAAGTAACATTTTGGAATTACAACCCTCTTATTTTTTAGCTTCCGATATTGTTTTTTTTCGGCTTAACAACACTCTTTTTGTGAAAACAAGCCAAAAAAAACATGCTCTGACATTTCGCAAGTGACTAATATTGCCGAGAATTAAAAAAATAAATAGGGGACTAAATCGAATCGCTTTCACACTTTCTTTAAGGTTTCGTGCCATAGATGAGTTATCCGTCTTTAAGCATAAAAATATTAAGTTTTAGATTGCATTATTCATCAGATAGTACCTTTATTAAAAATGATATTATTAGTTGTTAAAAAAAATATAATAAATAACAGAAAGGAAATTATAAAAATTAACTAATTTTTATGGAAAATAGGTTAATTTTAATTTTAAAGATACTATCTGATGAATAATGCAAATAAAAAAATCGCTCTAATAAGCGATTACTTTAATTTGTATTTAATTAATTTAATTTATATTTTTTTAAAACCTAAGCCCCTTTCCGACTACCCACATTTTTATATTTTATACATAAATTTTAAATATAATTAATATTAAAACGGAAAGTAATTGCTTGAAGATGAGCTGGAACATTTTCTTTTGCTTTTAATTCTAACTTAATATCAAGAACAGTTAAATTACTATATCTTTCTTCACTGCTAATTTGCAATGCATAAAATCAATCACTAAAAGTAGCGGCACTATTATGATAATTATTTAAAGGTGTAAATGTGATAATATCTTCTGCAATTCCATTAGTATAATCTATTTGTGATACATTATCACTAATGTTTAAATTGTTTCCTGCCATTTGACTAATATTTTGTATAAATTCCCATGTACGATTAACAATTTGTTTTTGTAGTATTGCTTTAAATGAAGTTACATCATGTGGAATATTTCTAACATCAATATCAATGTAATTTAATGGTTTTTGTGCTCAATATAAATTAGCACTTCAATATTTTGTAAATAAAATATTTCGTTTTTGTTTATCACTAATTAAATAGGCATCATGACCACCAGGATTAACTAAATTAGTAATTGAATGTAATGATGGTTGATCAATTATTACATAGTTTGTTTTTGCCACTTTATTATTATTAAAACTAATTGCTAAATCACCATTTTCTTGAATCGTTCTTTTAACAACGGTATAATCTGCTTTTTCAATTATTCCATATGATTGAAATGGTAAAATATTTCAATCATAAAATCATTTATATTTTGAACTATTAGGGTTACTCAAAACATCTTCTTGTAATTTTCTAATTGCTGTTGCTAATGAATATTTTCCATTTAAAAAATCTTTAATTTGCTCTCCCAATCGATTTGCAATCACATTTTGAATTGTTTCACCTTGCGGTAAAAACATAAAGTAAAATTGCTCTGGCTGGCTAACATTTAAACGTTTTGGTTGAATATGTTCATATCAAAATTGTCATTCGGTTGGTACAAGTTCTTTTGGTAAGACTAAACCACGATTTTGTGATGTTTCTAAAATATTAATTAAAAAAATTAATAACTGTGGAATATATTTACCATTAATTTGAGTCTCTTTTTTTGCAAAACTTTGCCCTGAATCACCCTTTTTATCTGCTGACTGAATCACTCGATTAATATCAAGCATGTAATGCATACTATCAATAGCATTTCCTGAAAACATTTGATCATTTTTATTAACACTTGAAATAGCAAAATTACTATATGGATTATAATCACCAATAAATTCTTTATCACTTCCTTTATTTTCTGCATAAAAAGCAGCAAAACATTCTTTATAGGCAGCATAAACTTGACCTGCTAACGCCAAACTATCATTAGTGCCACTAATCATAATATTATTAGCTTGTCCACCTAGAACATTTGTTTGTTTTTCTCAAACTGTTGGCTTTAAATCATCTTTGTTTCTTGTTTCTCATAATTTAAAACTTAAAAAGTTTGATAAAAATCCTTCATTGCCAACAAATAGGGTTGGCATTCAAACCAGATTTTTTTGGATTATGTCTTCGTATTTGATTTTTAAAAATAATAAATTTTTCATCAAATTAAATTGGTTTTGTTGCACATCAGCAAGACTTAACTGTTGTGTCCCTCGTGAATCAGTATAAATATCTAAAATTTGAATTTGCTTAGGATATTTATATTTATTCTTAAAAAAGATATTGTTTGTAATGTATAAACTAGGTGCTTTTTCAAAAATTAAATTATAAGCATATTCTAATCTTAATGATCTCGCAAGAGCGCGAGTTTGTGCAACTTGCCCAGTATTAAGGTCAGGAGGGATTTCATAAGTTTTAAAAACCGGAGTTGTTGTTGTATTATCGCGTAGTTTTGTTTTTGCAAAGTTAACTTCAAAATAACCCCCATCATTAACATCTAATAAGGGCCCATCAGTTTCAATTCCACCATAATTTAAAATATTTGCTAAAAAGGACACCCCAAAATAAGCAGAGGGAAATAAAGCACAAAGATATAACACAGCACAAATTGCGGCAAGTCACCCCTTTTTACGTGATACTACAGTAACATTCTTTGTTAAGTTATTAAGTTTATCTCAACTGCCTGGTTTTCTTGCCATTGAAATCTCCTTTAGTAAGCTTAATAATAGACTTATTGAATGGGTTTATTATAACAAAATTAATATTAAATGCAAAGCAGCCTTTTTGAACAAAATTAACCTTTTTAATTGTTCTTTTTAAATAGACGTCCTGTACCATGAACCGGCAAAAAACAATTCTTGTGAGATTGTTTTTTTATTTTTATATTAAAAAACATAAATTTATTTGCATTATTCATCGGATAGTATCTTTAAATTTATAATTTTTATCATAAAAACGGACGTTATTCTGTTTTCCCTAAACAAAATAAACGATATTTTTATAAATTTCCTTTTAAATAAAGATATTATCCAATGAATAATGCAGCCCCTAAAAATTAATATTTTTTGATGCTTAAAGATGGACATATAACCCATCTATGGCACTAAGCCTTAAAGAAAGTGTGAAAGCGATTGGATTTACTCTCCTATTTATTTAATTCTCGGCAATATTAGTCACTTGCGAAATGTCAGAGCGCTTGTTTTTTGCTTGTTTTCATAAAAAGAGTGATGTTAAACCAAAAAAACAATATTGGACACTAAAAAACAAGAGGGTTGGAACTCCAAAAGGTTATTTTCTTTATATAAAGTTGTCTAGGGATGGATGAAGCGTAATTAATAAATGGGTAAATTTGTTTTACTTCCGTTAGGGGATAAGCTCTGTTTAAATATAGAATTTTAGTATCACCATCACTCACCCACAAAGTGAGGTGGATGGCGAATTAAGCTAATTAAATCAAAATACAAATATTCTTATTAAATATCAAAATATTAACCAACAAAGGGATTTTCTGTTTATTTAAAAAAACAAAAAGAAAGGAATAAAATATTATGCAAAAATATAAAAGTAAATATATCAATAAAACTTGAAATGAAATAACAACATCATTTGATTGATTTAATTGTAAGCCCGTTGATTGTCGTATTTCGCACCATAAAAATCATTATGATTTACAATGTTTAAAATGAGCAAAAATGTATTTAAATTTATTTGAAGATAAATGAGATGTTATTAACTCATATATGCAACATTACAAAATTAACGATATTTTAGATTTGGCTTCCGATGTTTGAAAAATATTACAAATTGAGAAAAAAATAAAACAAATAAATTAAAATATATTATTGCAATTGAACCCACCGTAAGTGGACAAGCCGGTATTATTATTTATAATGTTTTACAAAAGAAAATAATTAATAATATTACTTTTAATTCTAAAAATGAAGATGAAGCAATAAATAATATCTATTTAATATTAAATGAATTTAAAAATAAAACTTGTTCTTATTTAAATAAAGTTCTTGTAATAATTGAATATTATCAACTTCATAAGGGATTAAAAATAACAAACCCACTATCTAATCCTAAATTTATTGGCGGTTTAAAGGTTTTATGTAACTATCTATTTAATTTAAAATATTTTTTACAATCGCCAGTTGCTAAGAAAAATTATATTTATAAAGGAAATATTAAAATGACAGAGCACGAATACGATGCATGAAAACATTTACAATATTTTTTAACAAAAGGAATTGATAAAAATGGCACAAACAAAAAGCAATTTACCTAAAAAATCAATAAATAATAAACCTAAAATAAAAAGTAAAAGAGTTAACAAATTAGAACTAACTGTTAGATTACATGAAAATCCGATTAAAACTAAAATTAAGGCACTGGTTGCTGGTGGTGTTGAAGTTGACGCTTGTTCGGCTAAATGTCAGTGAGAAGGATTAAATTACTCAACATTATCAATATACAACCCATATATTTTAAATGAGTTTTTGAAATTAAAAAAAGATGATGAGATAAAAATTAAAGGCTCAGTATTTAATCAGTTAAATATAAAAACTAAACGCTATTTTTTATCTTTTAGAGTAGATAGTTTTGAAATTATACAAAAAGCGATTAGAAAAAGAACAAATACAAATATCAAATATAAATATTAAAAAATAGGAGAAAAAAAACAACGGCATTAAAAAATGTAAAATATGTTCTTATTGATGAAAATAATAAAACTATTAAAAATGAAGATGGTAGTTTAGATATTAAAACTGCTGAAATTATTTTAGAAAATACTGATGAAGTAGAAGAATTTAATGCAAGTAATTTAGAAAATAGTAATCAGCAAACCAACGAACTACAAACAAAAAATACTGAATTAACTTCACAAATTGAACAACAAACAATTCAATTAAAACAAATTGAAGTAATTGACTTTATTAATTCTTTAACTGATAATGAAGAATTTAAAAATTTTTTATTAAAGTCTTATGATATTAGTGATGATATTGAAATCATTAAAGCACAATTACAAAGTGTTTATGATGAATTAATTAAGGTACAAACAGTTAACACTGGTGGCGTACCAAAGTTAGAAAACAAAGAAAAAAATATTTTAGATACAAATAATGTATTTAATAAATAGAAAGAAAGAAGTAAATTATGGCACAAAACCCACAAAGAATTTTCGGAGATATTGCTAATCAAGCAACAAAACAAGACCGAGAAGCGCTTGAACAATGATATTTACAAACTTATCAACAAAAATTTAGTTGAGAAGCATTATTTGCGCGAAAAGAAGCTAATAAGCTTGGTTTAACATATAAAAGAAAGAAAAATATTAAATACAATGAAGTTTTAGGGGCAAATGGTCAAGTATTTAATACTGATGATAAATTATTAAATTATTCAGAAGTAGAATTTGATGATGGAATTGTTGAATTAGATAAAATTTTAACTTTTGCTCGTAAATTAGACCCTGTAGAAAGTGATTTTAACCATAATCTTTGAGAGCGGCTGATATCAAGCAAGCAATGGATACTGAGGTTAATTATAAACGTAATAAAATTTTATAAATTATTAATAAAGAAATAGTTACAACTATTCAAGGACAAAAAGCAAATGATACAAACGCTTTACAAATCCACGATGAAATTATGTATAAAATATATGAAAATGGCTTTAACCCATTAGAAAAAGCTGTTTTAGGTTCGGCTGATTTTATTCGTGGAATTTCGTAATAAATTACAGTTACAATTTGGAGCAAACGACCAAATAAATATTGTAATCACAACAAGTGTAACAACGAAAACTGTTGAAGGAACAACATAATATATGGTTCCTAAAAAATTACCAATTATTAATAAAGATGGTTCAGAAGAAACAATTGAATTATTACCAAATGGAGTTAACGCAATTGCCTTTAAATTTAGTAAAAAATATGACCCTTTTATTTTACGCAAAAAAAAGACCATACTGCATTAAGGATTGGTGCTGCTGCATTGGGCGCTAGAATGGGCAATACTTTTATTATGGAAAGAGCTTTATATTTAGGTGGGGCAGTATTTGAACCCAAAGGAACTATCAAACATATTGTTACAAAAATTGATATTAGTAAAATTAATAAATTAGATAAACCAACTATTCATGTTGCAGACCCAACACAAGCAACAACAGAACAGTTAAAACCACAATTTAAAACTGTTGTTTTAGAATCAGTAAAAGCAGTAAATAGTTCTTTAACCGAAAGTTATTTTGATTACTTTATTGAAAGTAAAGGTGAAGATTGGCCAATTAATATTACAAATAATAAAACTGTTGAAGTTCAAATTGAAGGCAAAAACAACGCTACTGGCCAAACAAATCCGATTGATGTTAAAATTAAAAATTCTTAATAGTACTAAAAAATATTACTTTTTCGTTTGATAGATATACCAATTGGAACATCTAAAACAACCCTTATTTATGCTGTTAAAAAAATCCAACTAGATTGTCAATACAACAACAAGAAAAAAGTTTTGGTTTACATTTATTATAATTTTTAGGAATTCAAGTTTTAACACTTGGTTTATAAGTTTTAACTGATGGTATTGCTTCGGCTGTTGGTCTTGGCGCGAGATTATCTAATTTTTCCGCAGCATTTATCTCATTTGGAGTAGAAGCAGCAACCGATTTTGTCGTAAATCAAATATACGATAAATTAACATCAGAATTAACTGCAAAAAGTACCTCCTTAAATTTGTTACCAGCAATTGGTGGAATTGCTAAATTAACGCGTGCTGCTCGCACAACTATAATTTTAAAATTAGCAAAAGAAACTAAATTACTTGAAAAATTAGGTGTAATAACTTCTAATAACTTAGAAGATATCGTAAAACAAGTTACAGGCAAAAAGTTTTTATCTGATAAATTAATATTTGATTTTACAAAGCAGGCTAATAATGAAATTTTATTATATACAATTGTAAAATTAGCCCGAAACGATTTTTATAAAGGTTTTAAATTTTCTAATTTAGAAACAATTAATAATTTATTAAAAATTGAGAAAAATATTCAAAAAATAAGCCCTAAATTAGTTAAAAAAATACCACGCGTAAATGAAAAAAATGCTAATAAATGATTGTCTGAATATGGATTAAATATTGATAAAATAAGCAAAATTAATACTAATGAGTGATATAACATTATGACTAATCTTCATAAAAAAGTTGTTGGTAAAAATCTACTATTAAATGCTAATTTAATGCGGGGCAGTAAAATATATAATAATAAATTATTAAATATTTTGCATCAAACATCAATTAAATTAAATAAAATTTTAAATCATTTAAACCGAAATTTTTATATTCAAAAAGTAACTAAAAAATTATTAGCCCCCATTGAAAAACAATTAATTACTATTAAACAAAAAGTAATTAGTAAAATTACTGAGCAAACTAAAAAAATATTGTCTAAATTTGAAACTAAGGCTATTAAAAAGAGGTAATTGTTACCTTTTGCTTATGGTTCTAATGTTTTTCTTGCAGTTAAAATTGTTCCTTTATCAGCTGCAGGTTAAGCTGCTTTAACAATATATTATAAGAACCCCAAATATGCCCCTCTTGTTGTTATTACAACTTTAATCAAAGCAGAACAGTTTGTTTTGAGTCTTGAACCTTTTAAATTCTATATTAACAGCGAACTGTTTATTGGATGAGGTTTTAAAAAAACAAGTTTGTTTAATTTAGTTTCTTTTACCCCACTTGCTTATCAGCAAGTAGTAAAAGATAGTTTTAAAATATATCGGACAATTGCTAAGATATTAAAAATGCAAGAACAATTTAAAAATAACTTTAATAAAGATAAATTGTTAAATACGTTAGAAGATAGTGCGGTTACTAGTTTATTGGGCAATGGACTAGTATTTCAAGTATATAAACAACTTAGAACAAAACAAGATTTAAACAAAATAATTAAAACAAAAACACTATTAAATAGTAAAAGGTTTATTTTAAATAAAATATAACAGACTTCTTGCATAACCTATTAAAAAATTGCAAATATTTGTAAAAAGACACTAATATAAAAATATAATTTTAATTAATTATGTTTTTTATTTAAAAATTTAATATTTTGCCACAACAAAAAATGAATTTATTAGACTTCTTGCGACACCTGGTTTTATTATTAAAATATTATTATAAAATATAATTTATGAGGATATTAAATTATGAAATTTGATGAATTTAAAAATATTAATGATAAAGAATGATTAAGATTAACAGGAATAAAACAAGATATTTTTAATAAAATGTTAGATATTTTACAAGTAGCTGAAATAGAAAAATTTAAAAAAGGTGGCAAAGCTAATAAATTATCACTAGAAAATCGATTATTGATGACTTTATCGTATTGACGAGAATATCGAACTTATTTTCATCTTGGAAAAAATTTCGGAATTAGTGAAGCTAATTGTTATCGCAATATCAAGTGAATTGAAGATATTTTAATTAAACACCCTGATTTTCAGCAAGTTGCTGGTAAAAAAGCACTAATAAATGATTATTTTAATGATAAAACTATTATTATTGATGCTACCGAAACCCCAATCCAACGCCCAAAAAAAGACAAAAACAATCTTATTCTGGTAAAAAGAAAAAACACACTATTAAAACACAAGTAATTATCGAACAAGAAAACAAAAAAATTATTGCAACAAGTTTTTCGCTTGGTAAAAAACACGATTATGCTTTATTTAAAAAATCAAAAATCGCAATTTTAAAAAATACCAAATTAATAGTTGATAGTGGTTATCAAGGAATACAAAAAATTCACAATAATGTTATAATGCCCACAAAGAAAACTAAGAAAAAACATTTAAATAAAGAACAAAAACAACATAATAGACTAGTTTCAAAAATAAGAATTATTATTGAAAATATTTTTGCTATTCTTAAAAAATTTAAAATTATTACAGAAAAATATCGTAATCGAAGAAAACGATTTAGTTTAAGATTTAATTTAATTGCTTCAATTTATAATTTACAATTATTATAGTTATCATAAAAGATTTATTTAAAATTAACGAATTTGAATAATAAAATAATTTTTCGTTGTGGCAAAATATTAAATTTTTAAATAAAAAACATAATTAATTAAAATTATAATTTTATATTAACCCCTTTTTACAAATATTTGAAATTATTTTAATGGGTTATGCAAGAAGTCTAATATATTAATGTGTAAATTGTACTATGAAGTTTAGCACTTTTTATATGAATGAAAATCTTAGCTTTAAGCTTAATATTTAATTTTAGTAATTAATTAACAAAAATAAGCCATAAAATAAAAGATATTTTTGCTTTAATTTTTATAACAGATCTTTAAAAATTTAAAAATCCTGATTTTATAGCTCATAAAGTGCTACATTTGCATTTACAATTTACAATGATTTTAAAAAATGAAATAAATGATATTCAAGTCGTAAAGAAAAAGATATAATAAATAAAAGTTTATAACTATTTTTTATTAACAATTACTAAACTGGGCGCAGCCTAGGTTTTACTTAGATTTTTTATTTTGTTAGGTTTATACTTCGTTTGCATTAACTTGCTCTTGAATACTCATATGATTAATTTTATAAGTTAAAATTCAATATGTTATTAAATAGATTCCTGCCATTAAAATAAAAGTAATTGGAATCGTAATTCATGGGAAACCAAATGGAATAATTACTTTAGCAATTGCAATAAACCCATAAAAACCCATTCATAAGATTAGTCACATTATCCCAACACCTAAAATTCATGCTAGAAAAGCAAAAGGAGTAAATATTCCTAATGTTAAACTATTAATTTCACGATTTGAATATCCTAAAGCTTTCATCACAGCCATAAATTTTAAGAAAGAATTAACAAATGATTCTGTCATAATATATACAATAATAATAGTAGTTATAATCGTAATAACAACAAAAATAATTGATAAGATACTTGAAATTCAAGCAAGTTTTTCAATAACTTGCGATTTAATAATTAAATAATCTGTTCCTCCAACCCCACTAGTTAATTGACCATTCATAAAATCATTCATTGAATAGGAACCATATGGGGAAGAAAGATTAAATCGTGTTGTTTGATCAACTTGATCATAATATTTACTAAACTTACCATTAAATCATAACATTGGATTATAATCTTTGTTATCATATAGCTCACTAGAACTTGTATCAAAACCAAGAATTTTATTAGCAATAACTTGATTTACATACGCTCTTGGAACATCATATGAATTTTGAATTCCAACAACTTTATATTTAATATTTTTAGTAATTTTCCCAATTTTTAATAATCCTTGGCGTAATGCTTCTCGATATCAGTTAGTTGGAAAACCGGTTGTTAAATCACCTATGCCATTAATTTCTTTATCAAATTTATTATCAAAAGGATGAATAATATAATAATCACCGTCTCCAGCTTCTTCTTTAGTGACCACTCTCTGTTCAACAGGACTACTAAGGTCTAACAAACCTGGTAACCGACGCCCTGTTGTTGGAGAAATCGTTGAATTTTGAAATTCACCCTTTTTAAAAGCATTAACTGGTAATTTTAAAACAAAATTTTTAATATTATAATAATCTTGAACTTTACCATTTTTATTTTTAAAACCAGCACGTGTTTTGTTTCCAATTGTTAATTTTGTTAAATCAAGGGTAAACGGGTTGAGATTATCATCATACCAACCACTTGGTAAATCATATGACCAAGCAGCGTGGTCAACAGCACAATGAAGTGCATCATCACAATATTGTAACTGCTGAACACTAGTAGTAGTTTCAATTATTTTATATAACAATAAATTATATTTACTTTCTGCAGCTTTATTTACAACCATTGGAATAAAATCTGTCCTAATATTTAAATTTTTACTATTATCTAAAATTTTTTTAATTGTTTGACTTGGAAAAATAATTTTTTTATTATTTACATTAATTCCATATGTTGGAAGAATAAAACTTGAATCTGATATATTTGTTTTATATCCGGTATAAACATCTTCATTTTTTGAATTATAAGTTGAAGTTCCAAAAGTAAAATTAAATTGTAATTTAGCCAAATAATCTTTTAGTCACATTGCTCGAATTTTGCCTGGCATAATATCACTTGTCGCATATTGTGCACAATAAGTCCAACGGTCAATAATATTTGGGTCTGTTGGATAAACTGGTGATTTACCAAAAGCACGTGGCATTGTTGAACATAATAACGTATCAATTTGATTTCGAATATCAACATTTTCACCATAACGTTTATACATATCATAAAAAGTACCAATTGATAAACTTGCTCCTTTTCCAACCATAAAATTAAAAATAATCATATTATTTAATTGCTGTGCATATAAATGAGCATTTTTAGCATTAATATCATTTTTTGTTGATAGCCATTCTCCACTATATAAATAATCACTTACTAAAGAATTTTTAATTAATGGATATGCTGCCTCAGATGAAAAACCAGGACCATTTCAGTCATACATTTCATAGCGACTAAAAGGAACATTACCAATAACTTTTGTATATTCATACTCGTTATTATAATTTAAATTGGCATAGTAATCCTTACTAAATTTATTGATTGCTGTTGGAATTAAAGTTGCTAATGTTAAAGATAAACTAGCAACAAAAAATGTTAAAAAAAACCAACCAATTTTTTTCATTGAAACAGCCATCATCACGAAACGAAATTTTATTGTAAATTTTTTAAAATGAAAAATATTACTAACAGAATAAACTAATTTTGAAGTTTTAATATTTTTATTCGGATTTAATAAATCTAATGGGCTGATTATTAATTGCCGAATTGCTGTTACTAAAATTGACAAACTACTAACAAGACCAATAATTACAAAACAAATTGCAAATGGAATTAACGAAAATGAAAAGTTAGCTGGAATAACAAAATAACTATTGAAAACACTCATAATAGGTAATTGTAAAAATAAACCAATAATTCATCCAACCGGAACTCCAATTCCAGTTACTATAATCGCATGAGCTAAATAGGAGCTAGCAATTGTTATTCCACTATAACCATTTGCTTTTAAAATTCCATTTGCAATTTTTTGTTGATTAATATTTTTTTTAATTAAAATTACTAATGTAAAAATTAAAATAATTAAGAAAATAACACATAAAATAATTGTAATCGTACTATAAAATTTAATTGTAGTTCCTAACAAAGAATAACGTAAGTAAACTAACTTTGTTTCATCACGGCTTTGTAATGGGGCGCTTTTATCACTTGGATTATTTAAACTTCAAAAATCAGCTGCTAAATATTTTTTGAAATTTTCAAAGGCTGTACCTTTATTTTCCGGTAAACCAACATAATTAATATATAATGTAGAATTTTCTTCAATATCAGTGTTAGCAGCAATAGACTCTCTACGATAAGCTTTTTCAGAAACATAAATAATACCATCTGTTTTTGGATCTGGGAAAAAATCAGTATCATAAATTGTTGGATAAATATTAGCTGGATCTCCACCAATAGCTCCAACAAAAAAAAATGAATTTTCACCAATCGTAAGTTGATGTCCTACTTTTAATTTTTGACTACGCGCAAATTGTGGCGTAATAACAACATACACATCATTAATTGGATTAGCGGGATCAAAGGAATCATATTTTTTAATAAATTTTAATTTATTATCCGATAATAATTGTGTTCAATTAATAATTTTATATTTTAAATTTGATGTTAAATCTCAATATGCATATTGTTCACGTAACTGAAATGAAAAGTTTGAAGCTTTAGAAACTAATGCATAATAGGCTTTTGTCAAACCATAAGGCCCATAAGGTTGATTCCGAAAACTATTATTTTTATTATTTTGATTATAAAAATCATTAACACTAAAAACAGCGCTTTCAATATTATTATTATAACCAACATCAAGATTATTATTAATAGTTGGTGAATAATAAAGACTAATTTTTGTTAAAGGCTGTGATATATCTTTTACTAAAAAACTTAAATCACCATTTAATTTTTCCTCAAATATTCTATCTTCAATGCTAGCTTTAGTGGGGATTTCATCTACGCTTACTGATAAATCAACATCTTTTTTTCATTTTGTTATACCATTTGTTATACCATTATTAACAAAATCAATAACAGCATCTTTTAATTTTGTTTCATCTGTTATTCCTGAATATTTTTTATTTAAATATGCAATAATTAAATTTATTGTATTTTGTGAAATATCACTATGCGTAAAATTATTCATAAATTCTTCAATCAAGGGTAAATTATTTTGATTAAAAAGATAGCCTTTCTGATCATATAATTGTCCAATTACAGAATTTTGAAAAGCTTTATTATTAAAGTTGAAACGATATAAACCATTATTTAAAAAAAATGGTGCACTTTTATCAAGATCAGTAAAAATAATACTACTTACTTTATTTGCTTTAGAATCAAAAGTAAATTTTATTTCAACATTATTATCCAAAGCTTTTAATGCGCCATCTTCACCTAAATGAACATAAGGCAATGTCCACTGCTCCCCATTAACATCAGTAATCAAATGATAATCATTGCTAAAAGCATATCACGGAGTAATTGTTTCAACATTTTGTCCTGTTTTCTTTTTACTGTCAAATCTTAATAAATAATCATAAACAAAAGTTCCTTCCCCCATAAAAGAATATGCATTAGATAAACGTGTATCAACAATTCACGAAGAAGTTGTTAATAATGTTAAAAGCGCAGCTAATATTATAAAAATAATTAACTGTGCTTTTTGCTTAAACATACTTTTTAACGTTTGTAAAAACAGCAACATTTTTTAGATCTCCTCTTTTTCAATTAACTATTAATAATAACGAGCATTGTTATAGTATCAAACAAAATCACTTAATAAATATGCATTTTTTGTTAAATCATCTTTAATCCCTGGATTATACAAGAAACGAGCTTGGTTATCAAATTGAACAACATAACTATATTTAATTTTGTCACTATTTGTTAAATATTCTTTACCCATTCCATCATAATCAACTCAATCTTGATTGTTTCATGTTTCGCCCTCTGGTGCAATATTATGACGTTGTTTTGGGTCTTTTTTTTGTTCAACATATGAAGGAGAATTCCCTGAAGCAGCATCAGTATATCCTAATGGTTTTTTATGACGTTCTAATTTAGTTGAAGCATCTTTTGGACCATAGTAATCTAATTTATAACGAACACCTGTTACAGAACCATCAGTTACAATTGCCCCTAATTTTGAACCATCTAAACCAGTTCCGGATGCTGTAATATATCATTTTCGATCTAAGAAGATATTATCAAATCAATCTTCTGCCATTACTCTATTAACTTGACTTGTTAATTCACCAATATAACCATTTTGTGAATCTAATATTTGTGTAATAAATTTATGCATTGATTCATGATCAGGATAAGTATTATTTCCTCCATGCGCCCAAATATTAATTATATCAAATAATGACCCTTGTTTATATTGACCTGTTTGTTCATCAAAACCATAAATATTTAAGATAAACTTAGCATATTCACTATTAGGATCAACTGCCATTAAGTCCTCTTTAAAGCCATTTTTATTCGGTCCTTCATTATAAACATCATCAATTGATTTAATATTATCAATATTTAAATTATAATGTCCTTCACTATCATTAATGTAAAATCAATTTGCTAATCCTGCAGCTCCTTTTAATAAATTAAACAAATCAAAGTTTTGTGCGTTTAACATTTGCAATAATGTTCGAATTAAAGTAACAACACTATCTTCAGCAAAATTCCCAATTAAGCCTTGGAATTTTAAAAGACCATCATAAACTGTGTTTGACATTATGCGATTAAATTTTTTAACATCAAAATTTGAACCTTCTATTGCCAAAGCTGCTGTAAATCAATTTCCTAAAACAGAATACCATTTTAAAAAGGCATTTTTATGTCCTTTTTTATCACTTTTTAGATCTAAATATTGTTTATCCCCTGACATAATCACGGTTAGAGATTTTGCCGCAACTGGACTGTTAAAAATATCGTAAAGTTTCATACTTTGAATTGTTTTATCAGGGTTATCTACCTCACCATCACTTTGTTTTTCAACATTAATAACTGTTTTTTCAAAAGTATCACGACTAAATATCTCTAATAATGGACTATTTGGTTTAACATTACCTGAATTATCAAAAAACTGGCTTTTTATTTGTTTTAAAATAAAAAAAGGTGCTGCTAAAAAAATTCCTGCAGTTTTTTCACCAGAACGATTATTTTGAATAAATGGAAATAATTGTGCTAATGAATATAAAACTGGTAATTCTAATCCTGGCCCAAATTGGCCTAACATAGTAATTGCTTCATCAAAATATTTTAAACCAAATAAATCATATAATGAACTTGACTGGTTCGCCACAGCCTTCCCAAATTTAATTTCTTCACCACCATCTTTATAAGACAATATTGAATTTGTTGGTGGTGTTGAAAGTGAATTATGATATAAAATATTTGATACATAAGGACCAGATGATGAATTATAATAATCACTTCATCCGGCCGTTCTGTTAATATAATTAATAACTGATTCTGATTTTTGCGACAATGTATTTGCTAAAGCTCCAGTATCATATTGAGCTCATGCTAAATTTGGATTTGTAACAAAATCTATGTAACGCCCTGTTGCATCTGTTGCATTGCTAGGATGTCCTTGGTTAGCTGCTTTATTTGACTTTGAAAAATCAGTCATTGCGGCAATTGATGACATTAAATTATAAGTATTTCGCTCTGGTTGATAATTATTATCTATTGCTTTTCAAGGATTATAATAAAGATTATTTAATTTTTTATATTCTTCAACATAATCTTTAATTTTAATTTCTTTACCGCTTTTAGTAGTAAAGACTCCTTTTAAATTTCTTCCAACATTGTTTAAAAAATACTGTAATGTTGGAAACCCATAAGTATTCATATTTTCATGACGAGTAGCAATTAAAATTTTAGCAATTGTACTAGTATATTTAACTAAATTTCGAATTGTTGGGTCGATTTTATTAAGTTCACTATCAAAATAATTATTATTTTGACTATTTTTTCCTTTTGCGCAAGAAACTACACCTAACATACTTGCTGACATTAAAGTTGTAGACCATAATATAGAAAATAATTTTTTCATTTCCTTCACTCCTTTTATATTTATTAAATTTTTATAAAAATCATTAATTTAAAATTCAGCAGATAACATTAAATTATCATTACCTGCTTATAACCATTAATAAAAATTGTTGTATATTTAATTGGATTATCCATACTCAAACAATTATTTTTAATTGCTAAAACAAAATATTTTAAATCATCATTGTTTTTTTTATGATTTTGTGTTTTAGCATTATTTTTATTTATTAAAACAACATTTCAAAAATAAATTCAAAGTAAAATAATTATAAAAATATTTTTAAAAATTGTTGATAATTTAATATCATTTATATTTTCAATAAAATATAAATTTAAAATTAAACACAATAATAACAAAATAAAACCAAACGACAATCTCCGAAAAATTTGTTTTACTTCCATTACGATATTATTAATTACAATAGTACTAATTAAACTTCCATAACCAATAATTCATAAAATTAAATAAAATGAGTTATTTTTTGTTTTTAAAAATGCATTAAAAATAAAATTAAAAATAACTGGAGCAAAAATAATTAAAAAGAAAATAGCAATTAATTTATTAAATAAAATAATAAAATTAAAATATCTTGTATTTGTTGCGTTAAGAAAGATAACAAATAATAAAAAAAGAAAATTTAATAAATTAATTGTTGATCTTTCTATTCACCCAAAAGAAAATTGAATAAAAATATTAAGAACAAACAAAATTGATAAATTGCTAATAAAAGTAAAAATAAAACTAATAATTGCAAAATTAGTAAAGGTGTTATTAATATTTTTAATAGATTTTATTTTTAAAAAACTAATGCGGATTAAAATGCTAATAATGAAAAAAATAAAAATTCAAAAAAAAATTGATGAAAAGATATTATTTATAAAGTTAATAAATCTATTAAAAGTGATATTAGATAAAAAATTTATTAGCATTTTTTCTACTCCTATATTTTTACATATTAACATTTTACAAAAAAAAAAGAAAAAAGCAAAGGACTATTTTTGCTTTTTTTAAGAAAATTAAATTATTTAAGGTCAACTGAAGCTCCGGCAGTTACTAATTGTCCTTTAATTTCTTCTGCTTCTTCTATCTTTACTTTTTCTTTAATTACTGCTGGTAGTTTATCAACAATTGCTTTTGCTGCCATTAATTCTTTTCCAGTAATTTCTTTAACTAACTTAATAATTGCAACTTTACTTGGTCCTGTATCTGTTAACACAACATTAACCTCTGAAGGACCCGCCGCTGCAGCAGATTCTGCAGGAGCAGCAGTTACTGCTGCTGAAGCTACAACATCAAAATGATCTTCAATTCCTTTTACTAATTCATTTAATTCCGATAATTTCATTTCTTCTAATGCTTTAATAATCTCATCTTTTGATAATGACATAATATTTCCCTCCTTATTAAGATTTTTCTATAAAATCTTTGAATAATAACATAACTAATTATTCAGTTTTTGTTTTAGCAACTTCTTTAACTGCTATTGTAAACATACGTAATGGGTATAGTAAAATTTTCCCAAAAATTGATAATAATTCATCTTTTGTTGGTAATGATGCAATTTCAACAATTGCTTTTGTATCTAAAACTTTACCCTCATAAGTTCCAGCTTTTAATTTTATTGCTGGATGTATTTTTGCAAATTTTGCTAAAGTTTTTGCGGCAGCCATCTGTTCACCTGTACCAAACGCAAAAGCATTAGGGCCTGTTAAAAATTGGTCTAATTCAGCAAATCCTACCTCTTTAGCAGCCAAACTTACTAAGTTATTTTTATATACTTTAATGTTTACATCTTGTTTTGTAAGCATTCTTCTTAGTTCTGTAAATTCAGCAACCGTTAATTTTTGATATTCAACAATAACTGCTGAATTAGAATTTTTAAAGTTATTAACAATTTCATTAACAACTGCTGTTTTAATTTTCATTGCTGGTTTCATTCTTCGCCTCCCTATAATAATTTTAAAAGCAAAGGCAATTAATACATTGGTTAATTGCCTAAAACATTATTTAAATAATATAAAAACATATCATTGTTCTATATATCAATAATGCCTCGGCAACATAATTAAGATTTAATAAAATCTGTTGCTGTCTATGGTATTTTGATGACTATGGTATAATACCAAATAGTATAATATTATAATTTTTGTTAAAAGTCAAATGAAAAACTTTATGTTCAAATATTATTTTAGGTACCAGTTTAACAATAATTTTATACTATTTTTAAAAATAGTTAATCATTAAGACGCTTAATTTAAAAGTTTTCGTAACATCACTGATTTTTTAACTACTATCTTACTGCTGTTATTTCTTTTAATGCTTTACTAATACTAGTATTACGATAATTAATTACAGTACCCCCCTTTTTTTTAGGTTCATATAATGAATTATTAGTATTATTATTTCACTTAGCCATTTTTATATTTTCCAATGAAATGTTTTTATTTTTAAGCTGTTCATTAAACATTTCTTTAACTAAGTTTAGTCCATTAATTTTTACTACACGTAGGGCTAAAATGTTTCTAAATTAATCATACGAATAGATCTTATTCCTATGGCCCAATTGCGCTTTTGTTGTATGTTTAGAAACGACATACATTTTGTACTTTTGTGGTATTTACAGTTTTATAAATAAATTTTATTATTATTTTAAATAAGGAGTTGAAATTATGCAAAAAAAGCAATATTTTATTTTACGGTCGCTAGTGAAAAAGTATGGTAAAGATATTGTTATTAATACTGTCAATAAGATTGCAAAAGATATTGAAATTAAAAAGTAAAAGAATAAACTATCCGCTAATAAATTACGCGGAATAATTTATTCAATAATGTTTTTAAGTGGAGCAAAGTGACAACGAGCGGGGCGAGTTTGCAAATTTAAATTTTTTAATTTATTAAAGGAGCTATATCATGCCAGTATGATTAATATGAATATTTAGTATTTTGAGTTTGTTAGGTATTTTTGCGTGAATTGGTTTATCAATTTATCAAAAAATTCGACAAATTCAAGATAAGAAAAAAGAAAAAAAGAACTTGAAAAAAGAAGGATAGAAAATAATGAATTTATTAACTGAAACAGTTACAAAAATCGGCCTTGGTGATGGAATGAATTCCATTTGAACTGGTTTAGGTAATGCAATGGGTAAACTAAAAGATGCTATATATGGTATTTTACCACAATTAATGACATTTTTACGTAATGCGTGAATTATTTTAATTCCATTTGGATTATTTATTATCATTAAGATATTAAACTTTTTTCCGTCATATGGTTAAAGGATTTTAATAGAATATAACACTATATTCTAAGTTATTTTAAGCAAAACTAAGGCACACTAGTTTATTCATTTTTTATTAATTTATTTTATATAACTTAAAGGTTGTATGTATTATTTAAGGGTTTTAATTAATATCTTAGAAATTGTGTAATAATAGACTTCTTGCATAACCTAATCTAATTATTTTAAAATTCCTATAAAATATTTTTAAATTAAAATAGAAATTATAGGAGATTAAAATTATGAAATTTGATAAATTTAATTTTATTAATGATAAAGAATTATTGCGATTAACCGGAGCAAAAAGCTACTTTTAATAAAATGTTAAATATTTTACAAGTAGCTGAAATAGAAAAATTTAAAAAAGGCGGCAAAACTAATAAATTATCACTAGAAAATCGACCACTGATGACCTTGTCGTATTGGCGAGAATATCAGACTTATTTTCATCTTGCTAAAAGTTTTGATATTAGTGAATCTAGTTGTTATCGCAATATCAAGTGAATTGAAGATATTTTAATTAAAGACTCTGATTTTCAACAACTCGCTGGTAAAAAATCACCAATAAATGATTATTTTAATGATAAAACTATTATTATTGATGTTACCTAAACCCCAATCCAACGCCCAAAAAAAGACAAAAACAATCTTATTCTGGTAAAAAGAAGAAAACACCATTAAAACACAAGTAATTATCGAACAAGAAACCAAAAAAATTATTGCAACAATTTTTTCGCTTGGGAAAAAACATGATTATGCTTTATTTAAAGAATCAAAAATCGCAATTTTAAAAAATACCAAATTAATAGTTGATAGTGGTTATCAAGGAATTCAAAAAATTCACAATAATGTTCTAATACCTACAAAAAAAACAAAAAAAACCCTTTAAATAAAGTGCAAAAACAACGCAATAGAATATTTTCAAAAATGAGAATTATTATTGAAAATATTTTTGCTATTCTTAAAAAATTTAAAATTATTATAGAAAAATATCGTAATCGAAGAAAACGATTTAGTTTAAGATTTAATTTAATTGCTTCAATTTATAATTTGCAGCTAGCATAGAAGATTTATTTAAAATTAAAGAATTTAAATAATAAATTCATTTTTTGTTGTGGCAAAATATTAAATTTTTAAATAAAAAACATAATTAATTAAAATTATATTTTTCTATTAATGTCTTTTTACAAATATTTGCAATTTTTTAATAGGCCACGCAATAAGTCTATTAAAATTCTTAAAAAAGTTATTATCAACATTTATCATTTTTTACCATCTTTCCTTAGTTCTACACATTAACACAAAAATAATAAAAATGAAAAAAAGATATTATTTTTTATTTATTGTGTTATAATTTAATTATTAATTATTAGAAAATTAATTTAAATAAAAAAAGTAAAGTAATTTACTTTTTTTATTTTGATGTAAAATATATATAATAAAAAAAGAACAAAATATTATATTAAGTTCTTTGATATATTGATACAGTTTTATAGCTTTTTATACTCTTTTATTTAATCATATTGTTTAAATAATAGCAATTTTAATATGCAAAAAGGAGTAAAAAATGAAAGAATTTAATCCAAAAACAGCAAGTTTACAAACATTCTATCGTAAAATAGATGAATTTTGGCAAAATAAATAACCTAATAAACCATATACTTTAAATGATTTAACCAATGAATTCAACCTTTCTAACAGATGAAAGCACGAAACTTACAAGAGCGAGAAGATAATTCGTTTGCTTGAAAAACAATTTGATAGAATTGAAAGTTAAATAATTAATTTTATAATGAAAACACCTGATGGTGCTAAATTATATTGACAACGAGCATTTAATTATAAATATTCACTGCAATAAAAACAGTTAGAACAAGAATTAAACTTAAATAATCAACAACCAATAATAGTTAATTTATAAACGGCTATTAGAGATATTAAAAAAGAAAGTGATAATAATGCTTAATCATTTTACTTATTTCTTAGAAACGCCTTATTGATCATTACAAAATAGCAGTATTCGTAATAAACACCCCTTTACTAAAAAGTTTGAATTAGTTAATGAAATTAATCAAATTGGGACACGATATAGTGGTAAGACTATTTCAAATATTAAAATGTTTGGTGAATTATTAAAAATTAGTTTATTAATCAAAGAACCGATTTGTATCATTGCTAGTATGTATTGGAGTAAAGATTTAAAAGATCGTGTATTTCAAAATATATGAAATATGCTAGATAAAAATCACACCCCTTATACTATTAATTTATCAAATTTTACTTTTACTTTATCGAATGGTAGAAAAATATATTGTAAAGGTTTACATTCAGCAAGTCAGAAAGAAAAATTAAAAGCCTTTGCTGATTTGAATAAATATAAATTAGTTATTGATTGAATAGAAGAATGTGACCAATTTCAGCAAAAAGATTTAAGTGATTTAGAGTTTGCCATTCGTGGTTATCAAAATAAAATAACAATTAAGACATGTACCCCCGAAAGTTTAAAACGATATATTGTTGGTTATTGTAATTAATTAATGCCTTTTGATGAAGAAATAATGCGTAGTAAATATGAGCAAATTAAGTATATTAGGCTTCTTGCGTAACCTATTAAAAAATTGCAAATATTTGTAAAAAAACATTAATAGAAAAATATAATTTTAATTAATTATGTTTTTTATTTAAAAATTTAATATTTTGCCACAACAAAAAATGAATTTATTATTTAAATTCTTTAATTTTAAATAAATCTTCTATGCTAACTGCAAATTATAAATTGAAGCAATTAAATTAAATCTTAAACTAAATCGTTTTCTTCGATTACGATATTTTTCTGTAATAATTTTAAATTTTTTAAGAATAGCAAAAATATTTTCAATAATAATTCTCATTTTGAAACTATTCTATTACGTTGTTTTTGTACTTTATTTAAAGGTTTTTTCTTTTTTTTGTAGGTATTAGAACATTATTGTTAATTTTTTGAATTCCTTGATAACCACTATCAACTATTAATTTGGTATTTTTTAAAATTGCGATTTTTGATTCTTTAAATAAAGCATAATCGTGTTTTTTACCAAGTGAAAAACTTGTTGCAATAATTTTTTTGGTTTCTTGTTCGATAATTACTTGTGTTTTAATAGTGTGTTTTTTATTTTTACCAGAATAAGATTGTTTTTGTCTTTTTTTGGGCGTTGGATTGGGGTTTCGGTAGCATCAATAATAATAGTTTTATAATAGACTTCTTGCATAACCCATTAAAATAATTTCAAATATTTGTAAAAAGGGGTTAATATAAAATTATAATTTTAATTAATTATGTCTTTTATTTAAAAATTTAATATTTTGCCACAACGAAAAATTATTTTATTATTCAAATTCGTTAATTTTAAATAAATCTTTTATGATAACTATAATAATTGTAAATTATAAATTGAAGCAATTAAATTAAATCTTAAACTAAATCGTTTCCTTCGATTACGATATTTTTCTGTAATAATTTTAAATTTTTTAAGAATAGCAAAAATATTTTCAATAATAATTCTTATTTTTGAAACTAGTCTATTATGTTGTTTTTGTTCTTTATTTAAATGTTTTTTCTTAGTTTTCTTTGTGGGCATTATAACATTATTGTGAATTTTTTGTATTCCTTGATAACCACTATCAACTATTAATTTGGTATTTTTTAAAATTGCGATTTTTGATTCTTTAAATAAAGCATAATCGTGTTTTTTACCAAGCGAAAAACTTGTTGCAATAATTTTTTTGGTTTCTTGTTCGATAATTACTTGTGTTTTAATAGTGTGTTTTTTCTTTTTACCAGAATAAGATTGTTTTTGTCTTTTTTTGGGCGTTGGATTGGGGTTTCGGTAACATCAATAATAATAGTTTTATCATTAAAATAATCATTTATTAGTGCTTTTTTACCAGCAACTTGCTGAAAATCAGGGTGTTTAATTAAAATATCTTCAATTCACTTGATATTGCGATAACAATTAGCTTCACTAATTCCGAAATTTTTTCCAAGATGAAAATAAGTTCGATATTCTCGTCAATACGATAAAGTCATCAATAATCGATTTTCTAGTGATAATTTATTAGCTTTGCCACCTTTTTTAAATTTTTCTATTTCAGCTACTTGTAAAATATCTAACATTTTATTAAAAATATCTTGTTTTATTCCTGTTAATCTTAATCATTATTTATCATTAATATTTTTAAATTCATCAAATTTCATAATTTAATATCCTCATAAATTATATTTTATAATAATATTTTAATAATAAAACCAGGTATCGCAAGAAGTCTAATGAAAAAAGATATTTATGTAGTACATGATGAGCGTGTAATAAATGCAAAAAGACCCTATGTGTCTGTTTGTGAACAAGTTAAAAAAAGACTTTGTCAAGAATTAAAAAAAGACAATATCGCAATGTGTAAATTAAATTTATATAAAGAATATATTAAAAAATATCAAAAAGTTAAAGTATGTGTACAAGTTTTAGCAAATGAACCTCGTTTATTAACAGTAAATATTATTAATTATACAATTATTTTAAAATTAAAGGAGCAAAATAACCATGAACAATACCTATCCAATTGCACATATTCAAATAACGGTAGTAAGAAAAAGGTTGAGGTTTTGGTGTAAAAAGCATTTTTTCACCAAAACCTCAACCTTTTTCTTACTACCACTTTTTCACTAACGACTGCAAAATAAAATATTGCTTTGTTTGCACAATTTCAACTCCTTATTTAAAATACTAATAAAATTTATTTCTAAAACTGTAAATACCACAAAAGCACAAAATTTATGTGGTTTCTACATTTTTTATAATTTTAATTACTTATTATCATCTTGATTTTTATTAGATATAAAAATAAAATTAAATTATTAATTAAGAAAGAAGGAACAATATGCCAGAATTACCAGAAGTTGAAACGGTCCGTCGTATTTTAACAAAACATGTTGCTGGAAAAACAATTACTGATTTTCAAATTTTTTGAAATAAAATAATAAAATATCCTCTTGATTCAAAGGAATTTATAAAAAAAATTGTTAAACAAAAAATTAATAGAATTGATCGAATGGGAAAACATTTACTATTTATATTGGATGATTATGTTTTAATTAGTCATTTACGTATGGAAGGCAAATATTATTTTACACTAAAAGATGAACACGGTGAATGACAACATATTATTGCTTTATTTGAACTTGATCATCAGTTTCAATTACGTTATCATGATACAAGAAAATTTGGGACAATGCATTTATATAATAAAAATGATTATTTACAACAAGCACCATTGAATAAGTTAGGATATGAGCCATTTGATGAAAAAATTATAGTTTCATATTTAAAAAATGCTTGGCAAAATAAATCACAGCCGATTAAAACAACATTATTGGAACAAAATGTTATTGTTGGAATTGGGAATATTTATGCCAATGAAATTTTATTTGCTTCTAAAATTCATCCTTTTGAAAGAACAAAAAATTTAGTTGATCAAGATTATCAAAATATTATTGATAATACAAAATTAGTTTTACAAAAAGCCATCGATGAAGGAGGAACAACCATCGCAACTTATCATCCTGAACCAGGGATGGATGGTAAATTTTTAAAACAATTAAAAGTACATGGTCGTAATAAAATGGAATGTGTTAATTGCCATAAATTAATTGATAAAATTTTTGTCAATGGACGAGGAACTTATTTTTGTAATTATTGTCAAAAATTAAAATAAAAAGGCATTCCTTGATTAGAAATGCCCTTTAGAAAAAACTATGAAAAAACTATTTACTAACAGATACCTATCTTTGGGTATTACCTTTTAGGAGCCCCATCTATTATGTAATGATAAGCTCTGTTTGTTTACTATATGTTGCCATATAGTAATTTATTTATAACACGGGGTTTTTAAAAAAGAGTATAAGAATTCTAAAAATTATATTTTTTTTCTTTTTTTGGTAAATTTTGGTAAATTAGGTAAATATTAATAAATTACTTTGTTTTATATCATTTTTTAAAATAAAAAGTTTATAATGTTATCGTAACATTTTATATTAGAAGGGAAAAGAATTATGGGACAAAAATATCATGCTAGATTAGTTAATGCTAGTGAAATAATTAAAAAAGCAAATCAAAATAAATATGCTATTGGTCATTTTAATATTAACAATCTAGAGTGAACAAAAGCTTTATTAGAATCTGCGCAAGCAACAAAAACACCAATTATTTTAGGAGCTTCAGAGGGAGCAATTAAATATATGGGAGGTTATAATTTAGTTGTTGCGATGGTTAATGCGCTATTAGATTCATTAGACATTACTGTTCCAGTAGCATTACATTTAGATCATGGTCAATCAGTAGAAAGTTGTAAAATGGCAATTGATACTGGTTTTTCCTCAGTGATGTATGATGGTAGCCACCACCCATTTGCTGAAAATATAAAAAATACAAAAGAAGTAGTGGCATATGCAAAAACAAATTGTGTATCAGTTGAAGCTGAAATTGGTACAATTGGTGGAGAAGAAGATGGTGTAGTTGGTGCTGGTGAAATTGGTGATCCAAAAGAAGCGGCGGAAATGGTAGCGACAGAAATTGATTTTCTTGCTGCAGGAATTGGAAATATTCACGGTCCTTATCCAACTGGATGACCAGGTTTAAATTTTCAAGCTTTAGAAGATATTCAAGCTGCTGCAAAAATTGGAATGGTTTTACATGGTGGTAGTGGAATTCCGCAAGAACAAGTTAAAAAAGCAATTTCATTAGGAATTAGTAAAATAAATGTTAATACTGAATTACAAATTGCATTTGCTGCTGTAACAAGAAAATATATTGAAGAGGGAAAAGACAAACCAGAAAATGGGAAAGGGTTTGACCCACGAAAATTATTAAAACCTGGATATGAAGCAATTAAAGTAAAATTTGATGAATTAACATCATGGTTTGGATGCAAAGGTAAAGCATAAAAAACATTTAAAGAATGAAATGTTTTTTTCTTTAACTTTATGTTTAAATAATGTTAATAAAAAATTTCAACGAAAATTTTATTAGAAAAATGAGTTTTATTAGTTATGATTAAAAAATTTAGTAATGCTTATCAATTTTCAACAATAACAATTTTAGCTGCTGGTAATTTTGACGGTATGATTAAGCTTGGGAAGTTATTAGACTTCTTGCATAACCTAATCTAATTATTTTAAAATTCCTATAAAATATTTTTAAATTAAAATAGAAATTATAGGAGATTAAAATTATGAAATTTGATAAATTTAATTTTATTAATGATAAAGAATTATTGCGATTAACCGGAGCAAAAAAAGATACTTTTAATAAAATGTTAAATATTTTACAATTAGCTTAAATAGAAAAATTTAAAAAAGTTGGCAAAACTAATAAATTATCACTAGAAAATCGGCTACCGACGACTTTATCGCATTGACGAGAATATCGGACTTATTTTCATCTTGCTAAAAGTTTTGATATTAGTGAATCTAGTTGTTATCGCAATATCAAGTAAATTGAAGATATTTTAATTAAACACTCTGATTTTCAACAACTCGCTGGTAAAAAATCACTAATAAATGATTATTTTAATGATAAAACTGTTATTATTGATGTTACCGAGACCCCAATCCAACGCCCAAAAAAAGACAAAAACAATCTTATTCTGGTAGAAAGAAAAACACACCATTAAAACACAAGTAATTATCGAACAAGAAACCAAAAAAATTATTGCAACAAGTTTTTCGCTTGAAAAAAACATGATTATGCTTTATTTAAAGAATCAAAAATCTCAATTTTAAAAAATACCAAATTAATATTTGATAGTGGTTATCAAGGAATTCAAAAAATTCACAATAATGTTCTAATACATACAAAAAAACAAAGAAAAACCCTTTAAATAAAGTACAAAAACAACGTAATAGAATAGTTTCAAAAATGAGAATTATTATTGAAAATATTTTTGCTATTCTTAAAAAATTTAAAATTATTACAGAAAAATATCGTAATCGTAGAAAACGATTTAGTTTAAGATTTAATTTAATTGCTTCAATTTATAATTTGCAGTTAGCACAGAAGATTTATTTAAAATTAAATAATTTAAACAATAAATTCATTTTTTGTTTTGGCAAAATATTAAATTTTTAAATAAAAAACATAATTAATTAAAATTATATTTTTCTATTAGTATATTTTTACAAATATTTGCAATTTTTTAATAGGTTACGCAAAAAGTCTATTAAAGCAAGGTAATTTTGGATTAGGAACTTTTGACCATTTAGATGGTGAATTAATTGTGCTAGATGGTGGGGGGTATCAATTAAAATCAGATGGAAAAGTTAATGAAGTTAAGGCAAGTATGACAAGCCCATTTGCTGTTATGGCATTTTTTAAAGAACATCAAAAAATTAATAGACTTCTTGCATAACCCATTAAAATAATTTCAAATATTTGTAAAAAGGGGTTAATATAAAATTATAATTTTAATTAATTATGTCTTTTATTTAAAAATTTAATATTTTGCCACAACGAAAAATTATTTTATTATTCAAATTCGTTAATTTTAAATAAATCTTTTATGATAACTATAATAATTGTAAATTATAAATTGAAGCAATTAAATTAAATCTTAAACTAAATCGTTTTCTACGATTTCTATATTTTTCTGTAATAATTTTAAATTTTTTAAGAATAGCAAAAATATTTTCAATAATAATTCTCATTTTTGAAACTATTCTATTACGTTGTTTTTGTACTTTATTTAAAGGGTTTTTCTTTGTTTTTTTTTGTATGTATTAGAATATTATTGTGAATTTTTTGAATTCCTTGATAACCACTATCAAATATTAATTTGGTATTTTTTAAAATTGCGATTTTTGATTCTTTAAATAAAGCATAATCATGTTTTTTTCCAAACGAAAAACTTGTTGCAATAATTTTTTTGGTTTCTTGTTCGATAATTACTTGTGTTTTAATAGTGTGTTTTTTCTTTTTACCAGAATAAGATTTTTTTGTCTTTTTTTGGGCGTTGGATTGGGGTTTCGGTAACATCAATAATAATAGTTTTATCATTAAAATAATCATTTATTAGTGATTTTTTACCAGCGAGTTGTTGAAAATCAGAGTATTTAATTAAAATATCTTCAATTCACTTGATATTGCGATAACAACTAGATTCACTAATATCAAAACTTTTAGCAAGATGAAAATAAGTCCGACATTATCGTCAACACGATAAAGTCATCAGTAGCCGATTTTATAGTGATAATTTATTAGTTTTGCCACCTTTTTTAAATTTTTCTATTTCAGCTACTTGTAAAATATTTAAAATTTTATTAAAAGTAGCTTTTTTGCTCCGGTTAATCGCAATAATTCTTTATCATTAATAAAATTAAATTTATCAAATTTCATAATTTTAATCTCCTATAATTTCTATTTTAATTTAAAAATATTTTATAGGAATTTTTAAACAATTAGATTAGGTTACGCAAGAAGTCTATTTAATAATAACCTAGAAAGGTTTTTTATTTCATATTCTTAGTTAAAAGAAATATTGTATAACCTTAATTGGTTATTTTTTATTTTTATTTATTGTGTTTTATATAAAAATTAATAAGGCATTCTATTCGTTGTGAATAAGTAAAGCCATTAAATTCATTTCAAACTTTTTCTTCATTTTCATTTAAGTAAATATTAACATTACGAATTAATTTAGAATAATATTTTCCTGTTTTTTGATTAAATGAATGTTTCATAATATTAACCTCCACAATTAGCAATAATAATTGCATCTCGGATATGGTTACTTATTTTTTTATTATTATATTTTCAGCCTTTACCATATTTATAAGTTAAATTATTATCTTTATCATATTTTCATATACAACTACCATTATATTTACTTAAATTTTCCATATTTTTAACCACTGATTTAGTATGACGTGGTTATACTCAATTAATATTTAATAATTTTTCTGTTTTATATTTAATTGCCCCTATAAGTTTTAATAAATCATCTCTATCTTTACTTGCGCTAGCAGATGTATATAAACAATCTTCTATATTAATAATTAGATTAGGTTATGCAAGAAGCCTAATGAGATTTGAGAAAAGACCGTTGGTAGTTTTAAACCAGAAACTCCAATTGATGCAGAAACTTATGATATCTCAGGTTTTCAATTGCCAGGCGATTATAACAAAGTATTGTCTGTAATAATGTTTGTTGAATATAATGGCAAAGCAAATACGCCAACAAATCTTTTTATTAGGGCAATTACAATTAAATTAAGAATTATTATTTATCGTGCTATTGTTAATTTGAAATTACAGCAGAATAACTTATAACCAGAAAAGTTATATGACTTAGTGTGAAAAAAAGTTAAACAACAGTTTAACGATGATTCGCAAGTTTCAAGTGATTATAATGACCATCAAATTGATTGAAGTACTGTAACAGAACCAAATATTGGCAGTAATACAGAGTTGAGTTTTTTAGCAACACCAATTGATGAAAGCATTCATCATTATATGCGAGTTGTTGGATTTATTGTTAAAGATCAAATTGAATTACCACCAAAAATAGAATTATCAATTCCAATTGTTGTAACTCAACAAGAGCGACCAAATGTTGATAAAGATTGAATTTGAAAATTATTAATGCGTGAAGCAAAAATCAATGGCGGCCCAGGATTAACTAATTTTGACACCACAAGTTGACAATCAATATTTAATGAGAATTGAGCTAATATTGGGCGAAGAGAAAAAGTTACTTTGCCGGCACTTATTCTTAACACTGACCCGATGTTTAAAGACAATATTGCAATCACATTAACATTAATTAATCAAGGAATTGATCCTGGGTTATTAGCATTAGAGCCAATTTTATTTGCTGAAGATGATAAACACACAACAAACTCAGTTTTAGATTTAGTATGAGACAAACTGATTAATAATAAGTTATGTAATCCGCATTTATCACGTGATTTAGTGAATTTTGAACCTCAAGACCTAGACAGACTAAGTAATGCTTTAAAAAAAGCTAAAAAAAGTGGAAAATGAGAAACTTATGTAATGAATATTTCTTTAAAACAAGAGGTTGCTGGTCGTGATTTTAAAGTTACTATTCACGGTCAAATTAAAATGGTTAATAAGCCAATTGAAGAACCGCCCGCAGTTGATTTATCCTATAAAACTTACCAATTTGTGCCAAGAAAACAAAGTAGTTCGGACAACCAAGTGCCATATTTATCTCATCAAATTTGAGGCGATATTATTAAAAATTCAATATTTATTGATGAAGATGAACCAACTTTCGGACTTTCTAAAATTAAAACGGATTGAAACTACTTTTAGTCAATTTATCAACAACTAGACTAAGCGATTAATAAATATGATGTAAGTAGTAGTGATAATAAAACTCCTTTAGAGTTGCATTTTTCATTTAAAAATAATGCTATTTTTACAGGTCAATTTACTCTTAAATTAAATTTAAACCCAACTGCCCCAGTTAAGTTTAATCTTGATTTAACAAGTTGAATGTTACCAATATTTATTCGTAGTTTACCAAGAACATTAGCAGATAAAAAAGAATTAGTAAAAAATATGGTTAATGCAATCCTATATGATGGAATCATAAAAAATCCAAGTTTAAAAGGACAACAGCCAAATATTTTATGAGAATTATTATCTTATGATACAGAATCAGAAGAATTCATTAAACAATTTAATTTCCCAACAGAAAATAATCCACAACAAGAATTTATTATTAAGATTAAAACATCAACTGGCCAATTCGCTAATGGTACATTTATGTTAAAAATAAAATTAATTTATCAACCTTAAAAATCTTTAAAAAAGAATAGTTTTTTTCTTTTATTAGATAGAATAGAAGTTAGGCGGTTCCTAATATTAGAAAACTAGCTGTCTATGGACTAATTTCATATGCATAAAATAAATTTGGTAAATCAAAAATTAGTTAATCTGTTGGCTTAGATATACTATCTGAAACTGACAAAAATAAAAATTTTTCAAAGTCATTTTCAAACCTAAATAGATTTAGATAGAATATTCAAGATTTTTTATCTAAATTTTAGACCAAATGATTATTTTATTATGTTAATTTTTAAGAAAAATTTAACAGATATTAAAACTACAAAAAGGTAGTTTTATCATATTTTTTAATGTTTAAATAGATATGATAAACTACCTAATTATGATACAATTTTTCATATAAAAATAATTATATTAATTATTAGCTTATTAAAATAATAACAACTAAATAGAAAAAATAAAAAGTTATTAAATATTTAAAGTTAATATAGATAGTTAATATTATACAAATAATCAATCTTGGTAATAATTTGAAAATTAATTTATTTTTTAAAATTTGTGAATTATGGAAGGAAGGTATTTAGTGAAAAAAAATAATTATTTTAGTTGAAATAATATTATTTGTATATATTTTAATAACAATAATGCTAATGAAAAATATAGAAAGATTCCAAATCGGAAATATTATAAAGATTGAAGAAAAAAATATTGACAATATTGAAGAACCATCGGTCTTAGAATCAAAATCACCAAAACTAACTCCATCTAGGACAGCAGCAGTCCCAAAGGTAATACATTCATTAAAAGGAGGAGCATCAGTTGGAAATCCAACATATAGAAGAACATCAAGCAGAATACCACCAGTAATAAGAACAAATCCAAGAGAATTTTCACCAATAAAACCAATTGAAGAATCAGGAGGGTCTGGACCATTAGGTCCGCCATCAAGCAGTAAGTAGTGACTCGAATTCTTCGAATTCTTTAAGAAAAGAAAAGTCAGTATCATCAACAAGTTTAGAGGAGCAAGTTCAAACATTAAGAGAAGCATATGAAAATCTAAAGGCACCAAAAAATAACAGCAAAACATTAAATTCACAAGTAGAAGATGAAAATAAAGCGGATAAATTAAAAGCACTTGAAATTGTAGAGGAACAATATGAAGAAGTTTTAAAAAATAAGACAGAATTAGAATCAAAATTTAAAATAAACTTGGTCAAAACAGAAGCAGAAACAGCATAATTAAAGTATAAAACAGATGAGTTGGAATTAGTTAAAATAAGGTAAAAATATAATATTTTATTAGAAAAAATAAGAGTTACAGAATAAAAAATTCAAAAAATAAAATTAGAAATAAACAAAAAAAATAGAGAATATGCAGAAGAATTATTTTTTTCCCACTAATTAACGAGATTGAAAAAAACAATGATGAATTGTGATTAACAATAACGGAAAGTACTTGAAAAATAATATTTTCATTATTTAAAGATAGTCCAAAATAAGTATTTTTAATTGAATTAAAAAATCAAATTACTAGTTTTCATAAGAATGAGTATTTGGTATATTCAATTACTGATGCTGATATAAGTTCTTTGGCATATTTAATTTGAGATTATTTTAGCTATTATTATAATTTATTATGGAATTTAAATGCTAATCAAGCTCTAAAAATCACTTCCTATTCTGGATATGACCATGGATATTGAGACCCTGCTGATCCTTCTAGAAAAAATAGAGTTGTTGGTGAAAATACACCGGAAATATTTGGTGAAGAAGAATAAAAACTTGAAATAAAAACATCTTTTCATAGTTCAAAACAAGAATATGAAAAGGCACAAGCAGAATATAAACCATCAGCAGAAAAATATAATGAAGAAAAAGAAAAATTTATAATAAAAACATTTGATTATGAAATCTTTTTAGGAAAAGAAAATAATAGTTATACAATAAAAGATAAAAATGTTACAAAACAAAAACTTAATTATGAAAAAGTAAAATTAGAAGAAGTAAAAAAAGAATTTGGTTTAGTAGAAGAAGACCTTAAAAAAATACAAGAAGAATTATAAAAAAATCAGTTAAATAATATAAGACATATAGTGATTTTTCTGATACACTTAGCCCTAATTTTTCGTGATATTTTGTTTGATATTCTCCTAAAATTTATTCTGATAATCAACGTAACTTTAATTTTTGTCTAATATAGTTTATAACTTCAAGATTAATGATTATTTTCTGGTGGCATTTTAATCGTTTAATCTTGCTTTTTTATGTATAGCCGGTACCTAAAACTTTATTCTAAGCTTTTATTAAGAAAAATAGTATTTTTAAAAGAAAATGATATAATCATTGTAAACAAGGGAGAAATTATTAAATTAGGGGATTATTGATGGAGAAAGCAAAACAAGATTTTCAAAAAAATGATGTTTGGTTAACAAGAATGTATTTTACGACACCAATGGAAGCTATTGCTAGAATTATGATTTTAATTGGACAAGCGGTTATGCTAGGAGTAATTATTATTGTATCGGCTTCTTTAGCAATGATTGCAACTAGTAAATTACCAATTCCTGCCGTTTTTAATAATTTTGGGTTAGCTGATGGTGTTTTTCGTGGCCTTACCATTTTTATTGCTCTGTTTGGGATTGTCTTTTCTTTAATATTTGTAGTTCCAACATTAATTGTTCGTAATATTAAACTTTTAAAGGTAACTGGAATTATTTTTAATACAGCCGGATGCATCTTTGTTTTACTAATGTTAGGATTAAGCATTGTTGCCTATCTTTATATTCCTGTTCGGCTAAATTTACCAGGGGTAATTATGGCTGGACTTTGTATGTTAATGTTATTTTGAGGCAGTTTTTTATTATGATTATCAGCAATTCGTCAGCAGAAACGAATTAACCTTGCTGTTGCTGAAAGTTTAGATTTTAGTTCTAAATTAAATATAGTTGAATAGGAAGGTGCTTTAATGAAAAAAACAAAAAATAGTAAAACAATAAATCAAGAACAATTAGCAAAAGTAGTAAAAAAAATGCATTTTGTTGTTGATAATAGTCCGCCAATTTTAAAAAATTTAGATAAAATTGTTATTGATCACAACGTAAAATCGTTAGGGGAATATGAATTAAATCGAAAACAACAAACTCGTCCATTACCCCACCAATACAACATTGAAGCAAGTAAGTATTATTTTTCTACTAAAAGCGAAACAATAGCGAGAACTTTAATTGTCTTTTCACAATTATTGTTAATTGTAGTTGCTCTAATATATATTCCAAAGTTAGGGCAGGTAGGAGCACAATTTATTTTTTATTTATTATCCAAATTTAAAACTCCATTTACTGATCAAATTGTAGCAATTGGTCAACCAATTGTAATTGGAATAATTATTTTATTAGCTATTTTATGGTTTACAACATTCTTTTTTATAACAATTCCAATTTTAATTACTAAAACATTAAAAACTGTTAATATTTGAATAATTATTGTTAGTATTGTTGGTAATATTAATTGCTTTTCAATTCTTGGATTAGCTATTTTACAATTTATTTATGCTAAAAATTCAGTTGTTGGATTAAATATTAACCCATTTGTTTTACCTTCAATTGCGATTGTTGCTTTTTGTTGTTTTATATTGGGGTGCTTATTTTTAAAAAGTGATCGTAAAAAATATCAAACCAAATTAGAAAATGAAATATCAAACCAAATTAGAGCACTAAGAGAGTAAGGAAAAAACTATTATGTTAACAAAAATTAGTTCAAAACGAGATGAATTAGCACTCCAATGAAATACACGAATTGAAGTTGCAGCACGTTTATTAGTTATTAGTTTTTCCATTTTAGGAACTTTTATGGGTTATTTTATTATTGCTGGTTGTGCAATGGCTTATAATAATATTAAAAATTTAACAGGTGTTATTTCCCATCGAACTTATGAATTACATTATATTATTGCTGGTATTGTTGGTTTAATTTGTGCTTGTTTTTTCTTTTGTTTTATTGGCTTGCCATATGTAAGATTAAAAAAAGCAGCTAGTTTTAAAAGTTGAATTATTATTTCAAGTATTTTTGCAATAATATATTATACAACATGCGCTACCTTGGCAGTAATTTTTATTAATATGTTTAACACTATGAATAATTATTTTATTGTAGGTTTTACTTTACTTATTATTTGTTTTTTAGTAATTTTTTTATTATATTTTTTATTATGACGTGAAGTAAAAAAACAATGAATTTTACGAAAAAAATTTGAGTATTTAGCAGATGAAGAACAAATGAAACAAGTAGAAACAAAATTAGCAAATTTAGAATTGCGACGTCAGCGCCCTGTTGAATTAGAAACAATTAAGTATAATAAAGAAAAGTATATTTTAAATAATTTAAAGGAAAAAAAGAAAAATATTTATGTACAAAAACCTGTTTTAGAAGAGCAAGAACAATAAGCTTTAAAATCATCTAAACAAGAATAATATAATAAATATTATAGGGGACTGTATTAATGAATAAAGAAGATAACAATAATAATGTGGTGAAATTAAAAACTCAAACAGTTCGTCGAAAAATTTATCGGAAAGCAAATTTAATTTTTTTTGCTATTATTGCAATAATAGCAATTACTGCTGGGTTAGGCGGAGTTATTTATTCAATTATTTCTGCTTCTTTTTATCATGATAAAAATCCGTGAGCAAATGCTATTTTGTTAGATGATAAAATTACAAAAAAGGTTAATTCACAACTGTCAAAAGCATTAGTTGATTCTAATGGGGTTGCAAAACCAGATCATTTAACTAGTTATGTTTGGTTTAATCCTGGTGAAAAAGATGGAATTGATATTTATGCTAATCTAACTAATATTCAAATTATTCAAGATATTTTTTCAAAAAATAATTGAATTGAAGATAATTTAAGTATTGTTGAAACAATGCTAAAAGGAACAGGGGCTAGTTTATCAGGAACCAAAGTAATTTATCAAAATAATCTTTTGAATTTAGTTCTGCTACCAAAAATTTTATCTTATCCATATAATGATGGTGATGATAAATATGGTTTAGTAACAATTGTCCCGGCAGATTATCAACAAGGACTCTTTGCATATAAAGTTCGTTTTGCTTTGCAATTAATTGCAACTGATTTTGCTGGTTATTATATTGATTTAAAGAAAACATTTGATTATACATATGATACAACAGAGGGTGCTTTTACAGTTGCTTTAACATTAAGTCAACTTTTAAATTTAATTACCAACCAAAAAATTATTAATTTAGTTCAGAAATATCATATTAGATTAGATAGTGACAATGAAGTAATTTTAAATAGTCTTTTAAGTGAATATTATCCAATTGCAAAACCAGATAATAGTATTCTTATTAATGAAGAAATTGCAAACAAATATGATGTTCCTTTTGCGCCAATTGTTAAAACGCCGTCGGCAAGTGACTTAATATTAAATATTAAGTATGATTCTAAAAAATTTAGTTCATTGCAGCAATTTGGTGCTAATCTTTTTAATTATCATGATAAAAATTATTCAGCAATTGCTAATATTTTTACTAAAATTGGAGTTATAATGCCAACATTTGAAAATGTTAAAAATAGTTATGATTTATATGATCGAAACAGTGAAGATACTTTTCTTGCTGATGGAATGATTGACCAACGAGTAAACTTTTATCGAGGATTTATTAAGGAAATGGGGGTTGATTCCGATAATATTACTGATAAGTTTAATTATGTTACTAATGATAATAGCCATTATGTTTGAGGATCAGAACATCAAATTTTTTATAATGAAGTTAAAATTAAATTTTTAAATATTAATAACAATTTATGAAATAATATTTATCGAAGTCCAACTAAAATTTACTATGACCAACAACGCTATACAAATACTTCAATTAATTTACAAGCATTTGATTTATCGGCAAATGTTAAAGATGTTATTGAAAAAGTTCAATATGATGATTCTGCAGTAGAAATTGATCGTCGTTTAACAAATCAAAGTGGAATTATTAAAACTAATTTAAAAGATTATTTATTAAAGCAATTAAATAATCCCTATATTAAAATTCATAATATTGTAAAAGAGATTACTGTTGGTGTTACAAATAATGCTTCTAAAATTGAAGGAACAGTTTTTGTAAAACAGTCACCTATTAATGGAACTTTGCGTGGGAATTATAATAAATTATATCAAGATAAATTGTTAACTTTACCAAAAATTGACATTACAGTACGTTTTTCTTATGATGGCACTAACAGTAACACCTATAATTTATCTTATCAATATGATGTTTCATCTAAAGTAGTTAAAGATTGACGTGGTGTTGATAAAAATAATCTCAGTGTTTTACAAAGTCATTTTAACTTTTTTGAAAATTATACAACCCTTGATAAAATAACAAGTTTAGAAAACGATTATCGTGAAGAAATAATTAATGTTGCTAATATATGAGAAAATAATAATCCAATGGGAGCAGAAAATAAAGATAATAATTATCCCGTTGAATTTTCAAATCGAAATTCGTTTGCAATTAAGTTAAATCAAGTTAATGTTGGACGGAATAATAACAATAATTTACGATTTGGAACCTATAATGCTAGTGTGACAGCAACAAAAGGATCACTAAATTATCAAGGAACATTCACAACTAATTCAATTTATGTAAAAGCAGCGCCAATTGAGCATCTTACAGCACCATTATTGTTTGCAGATAGTTCATGGACACAGCAAAAAGCTTATCGACAAATTAAAACTAGTATTTTAAGTCAAGCTGCAAGATATGGTTTAAATTTAACAGATAGTGATTTTATGATTAGTGGAATTTCAGAAAATAATGTTGAAAAATTACCAACTGGGAACAAAGCAATTACCGTTACTGCTGTGGGAAAGGATAATGTTGTTACTGGAACAGCATTTGTTGATTTAATTGTAAATTAAGTTAATATTAGAAAATATAATAGTGCACTTAAACTAGGCTTTCAAAAAGTAAATGATTCAATTGGTGAAATAATAAACAGTATTTTTGCACAATTACAACAATTAGTTAATAAAGATAAATATAACATTGTAAATTTCCGTGAATATTTTAATGTTATTATTTTGACTGAAGACAATCGCGAATTAGATGCTAATGATGTCTTTTTAGAAGAAGGTAATTATTGATATTATATTAAAGTAACAAGTTCTGGAGCAAAATATTTTGAGGGAACGATATAAAATATTTTGATTGTTAAAAAATAGGAAAAAAATAATTTAATTGCCTAAATTTAGGGAAAATGTTAAAATGTTTACACAAATTTAAAATAGGGTTAAATACCAAAGGGGGGGCAAAATGTTTAAAAATAAGCCAACATATGGAAGTAAATTTCCAGATTTAGAGTTGCTTGATACCGAAGAAGAACGCCTAAAATATGAGGAGGAAGTTAAAGAATTGTCTAAACAGGAGCAGAAACGTTTTAGTTATTTGTCACCAACTCAGCACAATGATTTTTCACAACGACGAATGTTTTGGGATAGTCCACTTGAACGAGTAGGGCGAAGTTTTATTATTTTTGGACAGTTAGTAGCAATTGTTTTAGCTTATTTTGTTGGTCAAAAGGCAATTTTAGTTTCTTTAAGTAATTATCTTGATCCAAATATTAAAGTTTTTGCTGAGATTTATGTTAAAGACCTTTTAAGTTATGGGTTTTTATTTCTTAGTTTATTATTTAGTTTATTATATTTTATTCCGATGGCAGTGGCTCGAACTGCGGGTGCTATTTATGGATGAGGTATTGCTTATATTATGTTAGCAATTTTATATTTTTTATTTGTTGAAATTTTATGTGCAATTTTATTGATTCTAGGAAGTATTAAAGGAAATCCAGCTGAACCAATTAATATTTGATTATTAGTTTTTATTGTTTTGGTTCTAACAATTACTTCTATTTGAATTGTTGGAGCATGCCTATTAATTGTTAAATCAGATGATGTTAAACGAATAATTAATTTAGAAGTTTAGGAGAAAAAAGAAAATTATGATACTTACAGAAAGATTAGAAGAATTGACCAAACAATTACAACAAAATGTTTATGAAAAAGAAGAAATTTTTAATTTATCAATGTTAGCGATGCTAAGTGGTGAATCAATTTTTCTTTTAGGAAAACCGGGAATTGCTAAATCGTTAGTTTCACGTCGTTTAAAGCATGCTTTTAAAAATGGCACTATTTTTGAATATTTAATGAATCGTTTTTCAACACCAGAAGAAATTTTTGGACCAATTTCAATTGAAGATTTACAAAAAGGAGTATATAAGCGCTTAATTGATAAATATTTACCAACGGCTGAAATTGTATTTTTAGATGAAATTTGAAAAGCGGGACCATCAATTCAAAATACTTTATTAACAATTATTAATGAAAAGATTTTTCGTAATGCTGGAGTAGATATAAAAGTGCCAATGAAATTATTAATTTCAGCGTCAAATGAGTTGCCAGCAGAAGGACAAGGTCTTGAAGCGTTATATGACCGTTTTATTATTCGTTATATTGCACAAGGGTTAAAAGATGAAGAAAACTTTAATGATATGATTGCTGGAGTAACTGAATTGGATGTAAAAGTTGATGAAGCTTTACAAATTACACATGAAGAATATGATACATGACGAAAAGAAATTAATAAGATTAAAATAACACCAGTAACTTTTGATTTTATTTCTCGATTTCGAAAAGCAATGTATATTGCGACTGAAGGTGAATCTTATATTTCAGATCGTCGTTGAAAGAAGATTGCTCATTTAATGAAAGCTTCAGCATTTTATAATGGTCGTGATACAGTTGATAAAGCTGATTGGTTAGTCATTCCATATTGTATTTGAGATGATGAACAACAAGAAGAAACATATAATGCTATTTTTAATGAATTTTATTTAGATGCTTTAACGTATGATGTTCGTGAAAAAAAGAATCGTTTAAGCAAAGAATTAGAAGAATTATCCGTTCAGTATGAAGATAGCCAAGAAGTTAATAGTCGCAAAAGTGAATATTTGGATGTTTTTGATGGAAAATTACAAGGAACATTTCATCGAATTTTTTGAAAAAATCAACAGAATCCAATTTGTTTTATTCGTGCTGAAGATTTTATTGATGCTCGTCATAATAAGACACAACCCACATTAATTGAATTATATTATGGTGAAGATTTAGATAATATGGCTGATGTTTTGCAAACAGAGATTAGTTATGTTAATGATAGTACTTTTAAAATTATTAAAACAAATGAAGAAATTAAAATTGAAATTAAGAATTCAAAAGTGGATAATAATTCAAAACTTGAAAAAATAATTTTAGCTGTTGAACGAGAAATTGATAGTTTAACAACTGCTTTTCCGGATGAAAAAGAACGATTATTATCTTTAAATTGTCTCTTTTTTAAAGAACGTTTTATTTTGGCAGTTAATAATGCCTTTAGTGATAATAAAATAAATTTTAATGAAAATTGGTTAGAATTAGAACAATTTTCAAATTCAGAGCAAAAAATAAATAATAGTAATTTTGAACAATTAACAAAAAATTAAATGATTAAAACAAAGGAGGATTTAATGTGAATCCATATTTAGAGCAAAAAGCGGGAGTTCAACTAGCTAGTAAGTTAACAGCATTAAAAAATACGGATTTAGTTAATCCAAGTTTTGCTCTGATGAAAACAACGAACCGCTGATTAAGTGAAATGTTTGACCAAACTGTTAATAATTTTTATGATCATCAAATTGAAAATGAAATTATGAAAATTAAGTTAGATTCAAATATCGAAAAAGAAATTTATTTATTTCATTGGATTAAAGTTAATGGTTATTATGGTTTAAAAAAGAATTATGCTTCAACACAAGATTTTTTGTTTAAAGTTAATTCGCCATTTTATGATCGACTAAATTATTATCGTTATGAATTTAATAAAAAACAAAATAATAATCCAAATATGTTATTTCGTGATTTTATTGGAATTTGAGAATCCATTTTAATTAAAAGAATTAATGATTATCGTTTTGCAAAAATTGAAGAATTAAGAACAAAGTTTATGCAAGATTTATATAATAAAGTGGAAATTTATAATAAAGCTAATAGTTTATTAAAAACAGTATGAAACTTTTTTGGCAAAATATGAAATCCATCAGAACTAAAAAAAGGTGTTAATATGTCAGTCATTGATAAATTTGCAAAATTTTTGGAAACTAATCCGGCAATTATGGAAATTGCAACATTATTAGGGCGTTTTCAAGGTAAAAGTAATTTAATTGAACAACGAATTTTAGAAGAAATTGTAATGGATTATGAGTGAAAACCAATTGGCTCTTCACCAGAAGAAATTATTGGAGCAACTGAATCTAAAGATTTAGAACATATGTTTCCCGCCGAATTAGTTTTATTAAAAGATCCAGTTTTAAAATATATTTTTTATAAAAAATATATTGAGGACAAATTAACAACATTTGAATTTTTATCACAAGATAAAGTTCCCAAAGAACAAATTAAATTACGAACAATTGAAACATATGTTCCTGAAGAAAAAGGACCAATCATTTTATCAATTGATACCTCTTATTCAATGCGAGGTAGTCCCGAACAAATTGCTAAAGCTATTGCTTTAGCAATTGCAAAAATTGCTTTAGCAGAGCATCGCCCTTGCTACATGATTAATTTTTCTAAAAGTTTAGATGTTTATAATTTATCTTCTTTAAAAGATTCACTACCAAAATTAATTGAATTTTTGTCAAAAAGTTTTGCTGGGGACACAGATGTTGAGCCAGCATTAGAACATACCTTAACAGTAATGGATAGTAATGAATATTTTAATGCTGATTTGTTATTAATTAGTGATTTTTTAACTTCTGATTTATCACTTGATTTAATAACAAAGATAAATTTATTAAAACAGCGTCGGAATCGCTTTCATGCTATTGTTATTGGGAAAATGGGTGCAGAAAATGTAGAAATAATTTTTAATAATGCTTGAATTTATGACCCACGTGATCCATTTGCTTCAGAACGAATAATTGCTTCGTTAACAGGGCAAATTGTAAAGAAATATGATAAAGTTCCTAATGCAAAAGCAATTTTAGGACAAATGAGAACTGCAAAGGAGATTAGCAAAAATGTTAAGTAACAATACCTTTAATTATTTATTAGAAAACTAAAAAAAATTAGATAAGAATATTTTAACAAAATTTAACTTAAATGATAATGAAATATTTGAGAAATGAATTTTGGCTTTTTAGTTGAGTTGGCAGAATTTATTAATGAACAAGGTGATTTTAAATATTTAAGTGTCAAACTGGCTTCAACAAAAGATATTTTATTAGAATAATATATTGATACAATTCATTTTTTAATTGATGGCATAAATTATTCGGTTGGTATTGCTTTATTTTAATAAATATTTGTCTATTAAAATAAAATTTCTAATAAAAAGATAAATTTATCTTTTTTAATTAATTTAATAATAACATAAAAGTAATAATTTACAATACAAAAAATAATAATTTGCAAATTATTTAATAAATTTATTTTAAATTATTGATTTTTACTTTAAATTTTATACAAAAGCTTGTTCTTGGTGAGCAAAATTTTTATTTATTAAAAATTGTTTATTATTATTATTTTCATTTCTAAAATAACAATCATATTCTTTTTCATTTTTTTTGTTTAATTTATTAAAATAAAACCCAATTAAATTAACACCATTTTCTTTCGCCATTTTCATTGCAATAATATTTTTAAAAACTTTTTCACTATATGATTTATCACCATATCCTTTTAATCATTTTACATTATGAGAAATTTGTGGCCCAGCACAAGACCCCATGTATCAATCATCTTTATAAACTTTAATACCATCAGAATTATTTTTGACATATTTAATGAAATCTTTGATTTTATCTTTTTTATCTTTTAAAAATAAGTATTCTTTAATATTTTTTTCTTGTATTTAATTTTTTTAAATATTTTATCGCTTCATCAGGATTGCCATTTTTAAATAATTTATTCATATCTCAATAAATTTGTTTTCTTATTTTTTCATTATCGGTTAAATTTTTAGTAAGTTTTATTATTAGATAAGGAAATATTGTTTTTAATTCTTTCATTAGACTTCTTGCATAACCCATTAAAATAATTTCAAATATTTGTAAAAAGGGGTTAATATAAAATTATAATTTTAATTAATTATGTCTTTTATTTAAAAATTTAATATTTTGCCACAACGAAAAATTATTTTATTATTCAAATTCGTTAATTTTAAATAAATCTTTTATGATAACTATAATAATTGTAAATTATAAATTGAAGCAATTAAATTAAATCTTAAACTAAATCGTTTTCTACGATTTATATATTTTTCTGTAATAATTTTAAATTTTTTAAGAATAGCAAAAATATTTTCAATAATAATTCTTATTTTTGAAACTACTCTATTATGTTGTTTTTGTTCTTTATTTAAATGTTTTTTCTTAGTTTTCTTTGTGGGCATTATAACATTATTGTGAATTTTTTGTATTCCTTGATAACCACTATCAACTATTAATTTGGTATTTTTTAAAATTGCGATTTTTGATTCTTTAAATAAAGCATAATCGTATTTTTTACCAAGTGAAAAACTTGTTGCAATAATTTTTTTGGTTTCTTGTTCGATAATTACTTGTGTTTTAATAGTGTGTTTTTTCTTTTTACCAGAATAAGATTGTTTTTGTCTTTTTTTGGGCGTTGGATTGGGGTTTCGGTAGCATCAATAATAATAGTTTTATCATTAAAATAATCATTTATTAGTGCTTTTTTACCAGCAACTTGCTGAAAATCAGGGTGTTTAATTAAAATATCTTCAATTCACTTGATATTGCGATAACAATTAGCTTCACTAATTCCGAAATTTTTTCCAAGATGAAAATAAGTTCGATATTCTCGTCAATACGATAAAGTCATCAATAATCGATTTTCTAGTGATAATTTATTAGCTTTGCCACCTTTTTTAAATTTTTCTATTTCAGCTACTTGTAAAATATCTAACATTTTATTAAAAATATCTTGTTTTATTCCTGTTAATCTTAATCATTCTTTATCATTAATATTTTTAAATTCATCAAATTTCATAATTTAATATCCTCATAAATTATATTTTATAATAATATTTTAATAATAAAACCAGGTATCGCAAGAAGTCTATTAAATGAAATTGATCTAAAATAAAAATTGCCCCAATTTCATTAGCAAATTTTTGGATTAATTTTGCTCCATCACCCGCTAGTGTTAACTTACAATTTTCAATATTAAAATTTTGATTTAAAAAATGTGGTTGTATGTATTATTTAAGGGTTTTAATTAATATCTTAGAAATTGTGGAATAATATGACACTTACTTAATTAAATTGTATTACTTTTAATTTTATTGTCAATATATTTTTTCATTATTTTTAAATTTTTCCACGACAAAAATACATGTTTATTAAAGTTATTTAATTTATTTAGATAAAATTAATAAAAATATAAGTTTGATTGTAAACTATTATTTACAAAATTATTAACTAAATAATTAATTTTATTTTCTTCTAATGGTTCATTAGTATTAAATAAATTAATTTTATTTTTAAAATTCATCATACTAGTATTTAATTTATTTTTAATAGTTTTTTCATGATAAGTTGCTTTTTTAACCAAAACACCCTTACAGTAATGTGATATATCATCCTCAATATGACAACCAATATTATTTCATAATGTTTGATTTCTGACACTTTCTTCATTATTTTTAATTAATTTAATTGTCTCTTTTAAGAATTTCATTTTTGATTCTTTTATAAAAGAAGCACTGTTTTCTACGCGTTCTAATAATTCTTCATATTTACCATTAAAAAAATAATCGACTGCTTTATGGTATGTTTCTCTGTTTTCTTTGTTTTTACTTTGATAAGGATATAATTTTTTAAATCTACTTGTAAGGTGAAATTTATCTATCGTGTAATGTACTTTATTTTTAGGAAAATATTCTTGAATAAATTTTACCATATTTTTAATTCAAAGTGCACCATCTCCTAATACCATAAATTCAATATTGTCATTAATGTCATAATAACTGGTAATTAATGTAAGTAATTTACTAACAAAATTAATTAATTTACTATTTTTTTTAATATATTCTGGAATATTATCTAGTTCTATAACACCTAATTTATTTGCAATTACAGATCTTTTTTTAGTTGATTTTGTTTTATTAAAACCAGTATGAACAGTTGAAAATATACTATGTTTTTTTATTTTTTCTTCCCCCTTTTTATTTTCATTTCACATTTTTAAATAAGTTCCATCAATTTGAATATATAAAGTATGAGGTACCTTTATTTTTTTATCAGTTTTATTAATATAATATAATATTCTTTATCAGTTTTTTCTTTTTTCATAATATTTGAAATTGTTTTTATACAAATTTTTACATGTTCTATAGTATCTAAAATATCTTGATATGTTTTTTTATTACCAATAAATGATAATATTTTTTCTTTAACAGAATTATCTATTCTTTGTCATTTTTTAATTACTAAAAGTTTATCCAAAGGAAAAATATATTCTTCTTTACCTGTTTCTGGATTAATTTTATAATATTTTCTTCTTTTAAAAGTTATTTTCCCATTTAAAATAGTTAATGTTCTTGGTTTTATTTCTTTTACTTTATAATCTTTAAATTCTTTTAAAGTTTCATTAATTTTATAATTTTTAAAAATTCATTCATCACAATATTCTAAATTTTGTTGAATTATTTCAATACTTTGTTTATCTAAAAAATTATTAAAATTCTTAAAAAATCTGTTATCAATATTTATCATTTTTTTACCTTCTTTCCTTAGTTCTACACATTAACACAAAAATAATAAAAATGCAAAAAAAAAATATTTTAATTTTGTAGAAAACTCTTGATGGAGTCAAAAACCCTTATCAAATAAAGGTTTTTGCAAAAATAGTAATTTAGTAAAAAGTCAATAAAATCAAGGTTTTTTATAAATATCAAGAGTTTTCTACAAAATTAAAAAAAATATTATTTTTTATTTATTGTGTTATAATTTAATTGTTAATTATTAGCAAATTAATTTAACTGAAAAAAGTAAATTACTTTACTTTTTTTTATTTTGGTGTAAAATATAGATAATAAAAAGAACTTGTGAAAGTTCTTTTATACATTTTTACAGTTATTTATTACTCTTTTATTTAATCATATTGTTTAGATAATAGCAATTTTAATATGCAAAAAGGAGTAAAAAATGAAAGAATTTAATCCAAAAACAGCAATTTTACGAACATTTTATCGTAAAATAGATGAATTTTGGCAAAATAAATCACCTAATATTCCCTATACTTTGAATGATTTAACCAATAAATTGAACCTTTCTCGTAAATGACGATATGATACTTATGCGAGCGAGAAGATAGTTCCTTTACTTGAAAAACAAGTTGATAGAATTGAAAGTGAAATAATTAATTTTATGATGAAATCACCTGATGGTGCTAAATTATATTGACAACGAGCATTTAATTATAAATATTCACTACAAGAAAAACAGTTAGAACAAGAATTAAACTTAAATAATCAACAGCCAATAATAGTTAATTTACAAACGGATATTAGAGATATTAAAAAAAGAAAGTGATAATAATGCTTAATCATTTTACTTATTTGTTAGAAACTCCTTATTGGTTATTACAAAATAGTAGTATTGGTAATAAATATCCATTTGCTAAGAAATATGAATTAGTAAATGAAATTAATCAAATTGGGACACGATATAGTGGTAAGACTATTTCAAATATTAAAATGCTTGGTGAACTATTAAAAATTAGTTTATTAATTAAAGAACCAATTTGTATAATTGCTAGTATGTATTGGAGTAAAGATTTAAAAGATAGTGTATTTCAAAATATATGAAATATGTTAGATGAAAATAATATACCTTATACTATTAATTTATCAAATTTTACTTTTACTTTATTAAATGATAGCAAAATATATTGTAAAGGTTTACATTCACCAAGTCGGAAAGAAAAATTAAAAGCATTTGCTGATTTGAATAAATATAAATTAGTTATTGATTGACGAGAAGAATGTGACCAATTTCAACAAAAAGATTTAAGTGATTTAGAATTTGCTATTCGTGGTTATCAAAATAAAATAACAATTAATACATGTAACCCTGAAAGCTTAAAAAGATATATTGTTGGTTATTGTAATGAATTATTACCTTTTAATGAAGAAATAATGCGTAGTAAATATGAACAAATTAAATATATTGAAAAATGAAATATGAAGATTATTATTCATTATTCTAGTTGAAGACTTAATTATGAATTACCACAAGATAAAGTTAATGAACAATTAAGATTAGAACAATTAGATATTGAAAGAGCAAGAGTATGAAGTTGAGGTTTACCAGGTAATACTAGTGTGGGTCAATCTTTGCAAGATATATTGATATTATGCAAGCAACAGATATTATTCAACCAACTAAATTATTAGGTGGTGTTGACTTAGCAAATTCTACTAGTCCCAAAGGACATACAACAGCAGCGAGTTTTTGAATATATAATTCATTTGATAAAAAAGCCTATAAAGTTGCTAAATATACACACTCAAATGCTACTCAACAATTTAAAGGACCACTAGAACAAGTTAAAGATATTTTAGAATTTTACAATAATCAATTAAACCAATATTTTAATTTAATACAACAAGGAATATCAATTAATGTTGATGATAGTGCTTATGCAACACTAGAAAGTTTAAATAGAGAAAAATATAATTATACTTTTGGTCAATACATGCATTTTAGACCAGCACAAAAGCAGAAGTTTAAAATAAAACATCGTGTAGAAGCATTTACAATGTTAATAAATACTAATCAATTAAAATGATTATGAGAAAAATGTCCTGTAAGTAAAATCCAATATGAATTAATTCAATGAGAAGATAAACCAGATACCAGAGAAGAACGAATGTTAGACTTATATGATGATACATTTGATAGTGATTTTTATGCATTACACTTTGAATTAATACCAATGGTTAAACATAATAATTCAGCAGATTATAAATTATGACAACAAAGGGAGTGAATAACTTAATGAAAAAAGATATTTATGTAATACATGATGAGCGTGTAATAAATGCAAAAAGACCTTATATGTCTGTTTGTGGACAAGTTAAAAAAAGACTTTGTCAACAATTAAAAAAAGATAATATCGCAATATGTAAATTAAATTTATATAACGAATATATTAAAAAATACCAAAAAGTTAAAGTATGTGTATAAGTTTTATAAAATGAACCAAATTTATTAACAGTAAATATTATTAATTATGCACTTATCTTAAAATTAAAGGAGCAAAATAACCATGAATAATACTTTCCCTAGTTTACCAAACTTAAATGATATTAATAGTGTTTTAAATTTTATAATTATGATTGAACAATTAATTTAGCAAATATTATTGCTCTTCATCAAATGCGATTAATAAATGGTAAAGATATTTTATTTAAGTATCATCGTAAAGACATTTTAGAAAAATTAAATTGATGATATGAAACTTATAAAATAAAAGAGAAATTAGATAAAAACGAATTAACAGCAAGTTTAATCGGTAAAACTATCTTTGGTTTATTAGAAACTAGTGATGGCAATATTGATTTATGAATTAATCCATTTAACTTTACATCTCGTGTAAGTAAAATAAACGAAATTGAACAAGGTGCTGATATTTGATTAAATTATCATCAATCAGATAGTGGTTTTATTTTAAATTTAATTTGTACCAAAGATAAAATAGTTATTAAAGGTTGACCTAAAAATAATGAAGTAATTGTTGGTCAAAGTAAAACACAAATTAAAGATGATGTTAAACCTGTTTTAGTACAAGAATTTAAAAACAAATTAGGTATAGTACCTTTCTGAGAAATGATTAATGAACCTAATCCATTGTTTTTATCAACATCAACTACTTTAAATCCATGACCTACTATGGCAAATTGTTATAAATTACAATTTGATTTAGAAGATAGTTTTAATATTAAATCAAAAGAAAGATATGCAAATCGTACACACTGATATGGAATACTAAGTGATGATTTAATGACTGCTTATAACAAAGGTAATAAAAAAGTACTACAATATGTATTTGATGATATTTTTGTTCAATCAAGTTCATCAACAGTAGATGGTCAATTATCCCAATCTTTACAAGTAGTACAAGTAACACCAACCTTAGAAACATATACTGAAGACCAAAAATCAATCATTGAGCAAATATATTTAGCATGTCATTTTTCTAGTCCTTTTGGTGATAAATCAGATAATGACCAAAATAAAACACAGTCATTATTAACTAAAACAAAAGACTTAGAAAAACAAGAATATTTACAAGCATATCGTAAGCAGTATTATACTAAAATGTTTGATACTGTTTTAAAATATTATGGTTTATGAGATGGCACTAGTGAACGCCCTTATGGTTTTGATTTTGTTAGTGCTAGTTTAGTAGACCAAATGCGACAAAATGAATTAATTACTGCTAGATTAGATAATGGTACAATGGAACCAATACGAGCAATTACTGAATATGATAATATTGATGAATTAGAAGCAACAAAATATTTTGAAAAAGTAGAAAAATGACAAGATAAAATGCAAGCCAAAGAAATAGAACATAATAACAAATTACTAGAATATGATGAAACTGGCAATAATCAAAATGCTTTACAAGGTAGAACAGAAATTAAGGAGAATTAAAAAATGAGTAGAATTAACCCGGGTGTTATGGAAGAATTAAGAAGACAAGCCCATGATACTTTAATAGATATCAGAGAAAACATACGAAATAATAGACATTGAATGGTATTTTCTTTTAATGTTTATAGTTCATATATTCCTGATACTGAGACAGGTTGAAAACCTAATAATGCTAAACCAAGTGATTATGGTAGTTATTCACGAATATTTGATAATATGGAAAGTACTATTGCTCAATGACAAGGTAGTTTAAAAATAGTACAAAAATATAAAGGTGAAGAAATTAATATTTTAACGATTGATGATTTTAAAAATCAACCAATTAACTCAACTATATGAGCAAATAATGAAACGCCTTCCGCGATAAAATTAAAAGATGAAAATAATAATGTTTATTGAAAATTGATTTATGGTGAAAATATTTATGATATTAATAGAATGTTGGAATACTTAAACCAATATAAATTAAGTTATTTTATTAATAATGATAATAAAGCCGATAACTTTTATACAAAAGAAGTTAAAGTTGGTAAATATTGAGATGCTTATATGATTGATGATAGAAGTTCAATTCAATTTGGTGAAGAAAAATTTGAACAAGTATTTACTCAACAATCAACTGAACGACAATATACTTTATTAATTTTAGATGAAGATGCCGATAAATTAAATATAAATGATTATTATAATTTTTATACTGTATTTAATGACCGTGGATTAAATATTGGTGGTGGTTATATTAATTCTGCACCCCAAGATAGACAATGATTATATCCTTCAAATGTTATTAATTATTATTCACCTTATGATGGTAGTTTTTTATGACAAGAAATTACCTTTTCAAGTATTAATGACAAAATTAGTCACAGTGGTTTATCAGTAAGACAATTTATTCAGATCAGCGCTCCTGGTGAAGGTTATTGTTTTCCTAAAATAACTTATGATGAAAAACTAAATAAAGGTATTGTTGAATTAGATGAGATTTTATTAAAAGACCCCGGTGTTCGTGCAATGGCAGTTAAATTTTATGGTAATCCAATCTTTTTTGATATGCCGGTAATTGGGCGACCAATTATTAAAGGTCAATTTAATAAAAAAGTAATGAATTCAAGAGACTTATTAATGTATAACATGTTTCCTGCACCACCTGATAAAATAAATACTTATGCTTCACCAGAAGTAAGTTGATATAACATTCAAGGGATTCAACCAACTATGATAACTGGTTATGAAGATTGAAAAAAAGATATGGAAAGTAGATATGATTTTTGAAGTCAAAAAAATAGTGAAGGTATTGTTATAACAGACCCTAGTACTACATCATTATCCAATTCTACTGTTGGTAGATATGTTTATAAAGAAGATAAAGATTCTAAATTTTATTGGTCTAAAAATTGAAAAATAACACCACCAAGTAAAATAAAAACAAATGGTGGCACAGTTGATAATATTATTAGTACGCAAGCATCATCATATTTTAGAAGAAAAGATGAATTTGGCAATACTGTTGGTAGTGTTCAAATTGAATATAATAAAATGGGTGCATGTAATGTTTGAGATATTTTAAATATGAATAATTTTATTAACCGTCAAATAACTGTATTACCTTTAAACTATACTCAAAAATTAATATTTAATCCTTTTACTATTCCGGGCGGTGTTGGTAAATTCTTAAACTTTATTTCGTTTGGTATTCCTTGGGGTTGAGTAATTAACCAAGATGAAAAAACTTGACCTAATTTCCAGTGATTAAATGGCTTTATGAGCGCTAATATTTATAGTTTTTATAATGATGCCTTTTGGTCCGAAAAATCAAAAGGTAAAGGTTATTTACCATTTGAAATTTTTAGAGAACAAGGTAATGATAAAGTTGGTGCTATCTTTGGAGCAAATTCTACTAGTTTAGGGTTTACTACTTTATTAACAGATAAATTAAAAGGTACTGTTTTAACTAAAGATGGTAATCAAACACATACAATAGTTTATTCAACTTATAATTTAAAACAATTAAATCCTAAAACTAATCGCATATATTTAATTAATGAATTAGTAAGAGCAGTAGATTCGCAAACACCAGTTAGTGATAGTGAAAAAAGATAATGATTGCGAATTTTTACAAACACCAGATGGAACAAATTTTAGTTATATAATTGATATGTTTTCAATTCAAGCATTATATAAAGGTAATTTTGAAATTATCTTTTATGCCGATAACCCATATACAAATAATGAAGAAGATTATTTAAGATTATCAGTATGAAACTTTCGTGGAAAAACAAAAAGTGTGTTAAATAATTATTTACGCGATATGACAACTAATTATAAAACTAGCTTCTTACTACCACATGATTATGAAATACCAACATTTAATTACCCACAATATGTATTACCACCAGCACCATATAACTATAAATCTTATACAAAAGATATCTGAGATGCTAATGCAATTCAACCATTAAAAACTAAAATTATTGTAAATCCACATTGTATTAATCGTGGTAATTTATTTTTAGATAATTTATATGATGGTTATTATGAAATAGAAATTGATTTAAAACAAATTGACCCAACAATTCAAAGTATAGAAAAATTTATTAGTTCTTATAAAACAATAGAAATAAGTAATCTTAATAATTTGCAAGTTGAATGTGGACCACCCAAAATAGAAAATTTTATTCTCGATAGAAATGTTAATCTTATAGCGGGTGCTAATAGTTGTGATAATAGTCTGGGACTATTATCAAATGCTGTCTTAAAAAAAGATGGGTTATCTCAAAATACTATTATTAATTTTGATAATACAATAACTTTATATACTGATAATATAACTAATAATACTCAAACAGTTGCCATTGCTTTTACTAATGGTTTACAAATTGTAAATTATCATAGTATTTATTGAACAGAAAATAATAATGGAGTTTTCCAATTTTTATTGAAAATTTCTGATGATAAAATTAAAGAAACATATTTACAAGCATATTATGCAAATGATATGAAATTAAAAATTAGATTTACAAAAAAATTGAAACCAGAATTAAGATTTTTAGGCGGCGATAAATATTGACCTTATTTTGGTAATGAAAAAGATATAACAATATATGTTTCTAATCCAAATGTTTTAGGAATTAGAAATAAAAATGATAACCCAGTTAAAATTACATTTAAACCATAAAAAGAAAAAGAGATGTAAAATCTCTTTTTTTATTCATTATTAACTTTTACATTGCCATTTTTATCAATATCTAAATCAGGTAATTTTTGTTCTTCACCATTTCAACAATAAACCGATTTAAAAAAAGTTCCATCATCTTCAATTCAAGCTGCATGTTCTCTTGTTTTATTTGCAGCTAAATCAAATTCATTTCTATATAAAAATGCACCACTATATGACTTATCAATTTTAGTATATCTAATAATACCATTTATTTTATTATTGTTAGTATAACCTATATTTTTATATTTTTTAATTGTTCAATTATCATTTTTTGCACCTCTTCATACAATTATATAATATTTATAATCTCCCTGAGAATTAAATGGTTTTTCTTGCGGTGCTATTCATTCTAAATTGTTTTTAATATTTTCATAAGTTGTATTTATTTGGTTTTCTTTTTTTAATTCTGCTAATTCTTCTTTTGTATATTCTTGTGCTGTATTACAAGCAACTAAATTTGTTGTAATTGTTCCGATTAAATTAATTGTTCCTAAAATACTTAATATTTTTTTCATTTTTATTTAATATATATTTCTTTAAATCTTTTTTCACTAAAAACTAAAACTAATTCTTGATTTGTTTTTAGTTCTTGAGACTTAAAATGTAAACTATGTCAATTATCAAAAATATAATTAATTATATCCATAGATCCAGTATTAATATCCTGAATATTTTTTATATTTTTATTAAAAAATGGTGAGCAGTTTTCATTACAATTACCTGTTTTTTTCATTTTTAAAAAAATATTATATAAATAAAATTTAAAATCATTTAAATTTTTAATATCGTAATTAAAATTAATATCTGCTAAAGTGCTGTAATCTAAAGCAATTTTAATTTTATATGATGGTATAAATGTATCTCATATTTCAATAGCACTTCTTTTTTTTCTTCTATTTTCATCATATATATAACTATTTGCCGAATAATATGAGCTTGTATCTGAAAAAATTTCTATGTCTCCATTTTTATTTAATGTTCCTATATCTTCTTTTGGACTTAATGTATTAAATGCAATTCAAATACCATTATTTACAAAATGAGGATTTGTTATAAGATTTAAAATATTATTTAATAATGTTAATTTTGGATAAAAATAACCTGCAATAGCACCTGCTGTTCCACCAACACCAACTTCTATAACTTTTACCGCTGTTGTTGGTCATTCATACCCTAAACGAGAAAGAGCATCTGTTAAATAGGCAACAAACATACCAAAAGATGCACCAACCAACCCTCTTAAAATTTTTTGATTTGTATTGGGATTATTTTTTATTCAATTTATAATTACTTTAATATTATTTGCATTTATTTTTAAAATTCAATTTAATCCTCAAATTTTAACTCAACTAACACTATTAGAGGATCAGTTAAAAATTAAACTATCATGATTTTCAATTGGTATAGCAACTTCATTATTGTTTCTTTTATCTCTAATTAAAGTTTTTAAATTATTTGTTTGTTGATAACTAATATCACTATTAATATTTTCTTCTTTTTGATAATAACTAGCGGCAATTGTTGTTGGTACGGCGGTTCCACTAATAGTTAATACACTTAATAAACTAAGTAATTTTTTCATACTTGTTTTTCTCCTTTTCTTAATCTTGAGAATTTTTATCAATATTTAGCTCCATTATATATATATATATATATGTGTGTGTGTGTGTGCAAGCAAAACTATGGATTATTTTAAACGTTTTATCTTGTTAAATACCTTTTATTACGCGTTTTAAGGCCTAAATTAGCAATTAAATATATTAAGTTTAATATAAAAAAAAAATTAAGTCTTAAGTAATTACGGTTTCGGGTATCCGGACGACCTAATCGCATTGTAAATGCGAGTAACCTTAAGCATTTTTTTATTTTATTTGTTTAGTATTTGTATATAAAAAGTATTGTATTGATAAAATAATAGTCTATAATTAAGTTATAGGTTTAATCTTTTTCCGTAAAAAAGAGTTATGCCGACTTGTTAATCGGACAAGGATAAAAAAAGAGAGGTTTATAAAATGGCACTTACAAAAGAACAATTAATAGAACAAGGTTTAAGTGAAGAGATTGCTGAAAATATCTTAAATCAGTTTAATAATGAAGCAAAGCAAATTAGAGAAAGTGTGCAAAAACGCGAAGATGTTATATCAAAAGAAGACTTTATTAAATTATCTAATGAATTAGATGAATTAAAAGCATTTAAAGATGTTCCATCCACTAAAATTGAAGATATTAAAACTAATTTAAATAAAGTTAGTGGTAATTCTTTATCTGAAAAAATGCAAACTTTAAAAGAATTAAAACCTGATTTGTTTGTTGAAGAACAACAATCAATTTCGCCAACTAATTTTATTAAAGATATGATTGAAAAATCTACTGAAAATAAAAATGATGAAATTGAAACTATTAAAGAAAAAGGAGCATATACTCCTGAGGAAATTAAAAAATTAAATGATTATACACTTAAAAACCTTAGATAATAAGGAGTGAAAATTATGACAACAATTAATTTGCCACAAGTACCTTTTACATTACGAGGTAATACAACAAACCAAAAAGCGTATGTTGATATGGTTAATGCTTTATTGCGTGGACCTTTATATAATGAATATGCAAGTATTATGCAGTATGCAACAGAAACCGCAGAACAAGTTGCTTGATTACCAAATGCAGGACAAGCATTATATAATTTAACTCATCGTGTAGTATGACAAGATGATTATTCATTACCAAATGGCGGAACAACTCAAACAATGGGTTTAACAAGAATTCCAGTTCCTATTGATAAAAGATTTAATTTAAAATTAATGAATGAGGCTTTTGACTTAGCATTAATAGAACAAAAATATTAAAAATGGTGTTATTGCCGATGCTATTTCTAGTGTTGTACATAATAAATTTGTTAATTTAGAATGTGAATTAATTCAGGGGATTTATGATTATTGTTTAGCAGATGGTCAGTATGAAGTAATTCCATTTCGTAGTTATACAGCTGAAAATGCTGATGATGCAAATAAAGCATTCTTTATATTAAATGAAACTTTGATTGAATTAACAAATCAAATTAGTAATTTATATTTTGGCTTGCCAACCGATAAAATGTTTATGGTTTTAGGTCGAAAAGCCTATTTAGGATTAACACCTGCTTATTTAAAAGTAATTGGTTCACAAGCCCAATTAAAAGCGATGGTTAATGGTGAATTATATGAAAATACAGCAATGGGTATTCCTGTATCAAAAAGCTTTCATTTAGAAAAAACATATACAAAAGGACAAGTTAATCGTGATAAAGGTTATAATTTTACTAATGTAAATGGTTTGATTATTAATAAACAGGTTTGAGCATATCCAATTAATATGGATACTATTCAACAAGTTTTAGATAATGATACTGCTAACCCTAAATGAATTGGTAAAGTTCAATATGCAACACCAACTATTTTATATCCAAAAACATGTAAAATTATTTTAGAAAAACAACCAACACAAGATGAAATTAATACTGCTAAAAATAATCTTAATAAAACATTTAGAGTACCAGTTGATTATGTAATCACTGCACCAACACCAAGTAAAATAGATATTAGTAAAATTAATAAAATAGAGAAACCAATCATTCATGTTACAAACGCAGCAAGTACAACACCAGAAGAATTAAAACCACAATTTAAAGATGTTGTTTTAAAAGCAGTAAAAGCAGTAAATAGTTCTTTAACTGAAAGTGATTTTGATTACTTTATTGAAAGTAAAGGTGAAGATTGACCAATTAATATTACAAATGATAAAACTGTTGAAGTTCAAATTGAAGGTAAAAATAACGCTACTGGTCAAACAAACCCGATTGATGTTAAAATTAAAAATTCTTAATAAACAATGAATTTATTAATATTAAGAGTTTTAACTTTATTAGTATCTAATTTAGAAAATAAACCTTTAATAAGTAAATTTGTAAATTTAATTAATAGAGTTAATAAAATTCAAAATAAAGTATTAAAACCAATTAATTATATTACTGATAAATATAATAAAATTACAAATAAAGTTGAAGATATTTATCAATGGTTAAATCCTTTTACTTATTTAGATTAGACTTCTTGCATAACCCATTAAAATAATTTCAAATATTTGTAAAAAGGGGTTAATATAAAATTATAATTTTAATTAATTATGTCTTTTATTTAAAAATTTAATATTTTGCCACAACGAAAAATTATTTTATTATTCAAATTTGTTAATTTTAAATAAATCTTTTATGATAACTATAATAATTGTAAATTATAAATTGAAGCAATTAAATTAAATCTTAAACTAAATCGTTTTCTGCGATTTCTATATTTTTCTGTAATAATTTTAAATTTTTTAAGAATAGCAAAAATATTTTCAATAATAATTCTTATTTTTGAAACTAGTCTATTATGTTGTTTTTGTTCTTTATTTAAATGTTTTTTCTTAGTTTTCTTTGTGGGCATTATAACATTATTGTGAATTTTTTGTATTCCTTGATAACCACTATCAACTATTAATTTGGGTAGTAAGAAAAGGGTTGAGGTTTTGGTATAAAAAGTATTTTTTTAATGTTATTGATGAATTTAAAACACTAATAAATCAGGATTTTTAAAAATTTATCCAATTATTTTATTTATATTTTTTATAAAACCTCAACTTTTGTAATGCTATCTTAATTTGGTATTTTTTAAAATTGCGATTTTTGATTCTTTAAATAAAGCATAATCATGTTTTTTACCAAGTGAAAAACTTGTTGCAATAATTTTTTTGGTTTCTTGTTCGATAATTACTTGTGTTTTAATAGTGTGTTTTTTCTTTTTACCAGAATAAGATTGTTTTTGTCTTTTTTTGGGCGTTGGATTGGGGTTTCGGTAGCATCAATAATAATAGTTTTATCATTAAAATAATCATTTATTAGCGCTTTTTTACCAGCAACTTGCTGAAAATCAGGGTGTTTAATTAAAATATCTTCAATTCACTTGATATTGCGATAACAATTGGCTTCACTAATTCCGAAATTTTTTCCAAGATGAAAATAAGTTCGATATTCTCGTCAATACGATAAAGTCATCAATAATCGATTTTCTAGTGATAATTTATTAGCTTTGCCGCCTTTTTTAAATTTTTCTATTTCAGCTACTTGTAAAATATTTAACATTTTATTAAAAATATCTTGTTTTATTCCTGTTAATCTTAATCATTCTTTATCATTAATATTTTTAAATTCATCAAATTTCATAATTTAATATCCTCATAAATTATATTTTATAATAATATTTTAATAATAAAACCATGTATCGCAAGAAGTCTAATAAAGATAATATTATTAGTACGCAAGCTTCATCATATTTTAGAAGAAAAGATGAATTTGGTAATACTGTTGGTAATGTTCAAATTGAATATAATAAAATGGGTGCATATAATGTTTGAGATATTTTAAATATGAATAATTTTATTAATCGTCAAATTACTATATTGCCTTTAAACTATACACAAAAATTAGTATTTAATCCTTTTACAATACCAGGTGGAATTGGTAAATTCTTAAACTTTATTTCATTTGGTATTCCATGAGGATGAGTAATTAATCAAGATAAAAAACTTGACCTAATTTCCAATGACTTAATGGTTTTATGAGTGCTAATGTTTATAGTTTTTATAATGATTCTTTTTGAGGTGATAATGCTAAAGGTAAGGGTTATTTACCATTTGAAATATTTAGAGAACAAGGTAATGATAAAGTTGGTGCTATCTTTAGAGCAAATGCTACTAGTTTTGCTTTTACTACTTTATTAACTGATAAATTATCAGGTACAGTTTTTAATAAAGATGGCACACCAACAGAAAGAATAGTTTATTCAACTTATAATTTAAAACAATTAAATCCTAAAACTAATCGTATCTATTTAATTAATGAATTAGTAAGAGCGGTTGATGCACAAACACCAGTTAGTGATAGTGAAAAAGATAATGATTGTGAATTCTTACAAACACCCGATGGTACAAATTGTAGTTATATAATTGATATGTTTTCAATCCAAGCTTTATATAAAGGTAATTTTGAAATTATCTTTTATGCTGATAACCCATATACCAATAATGAAGAAGATTATTTACGCTTATCAGTATGGAGTTTCAGAGGTAAAACAAAAAGTACATTAAATAATTATTTACGCGATATGACAACTAATTATAAAACTAGTTTTTTACTACCACACGACTATGAAATACCAACATTTAACTACCCACAATATGTATTACCACCAGTACCATATAACTATAAACCTTATACACAAGATATTTGAGATGCTAATGTAATTCAGCCATTAATAACTAAAATTACAGCACCAGCACAATGTAAATGAAAAAATAATCCTAGAAGTTATATTAATTTGTTTTCTGATGAATTTAATTATGCTTATTATGATGTTGAAATTGATTTAAAACAAATTGACCCAACAATTCAAAATATCAGTAAATTTCAAGATGTTTATAAAACGATTGAAATAAGTAATCTTAATAATTTACAGGTTGAATGTGGACCACAAAATATAGAAAATTTTATACCAGATAGAAATATTAATATTATAGCTGGTGCTAATAGTTGTAATGTTGGTGGTGGTTCATTAGCCAATATAACTTTACAAGAAAGTGGTCGTTTACAAGTTGATAAAATTAATTTCCCCTATACTTTTAAAATAGATACGAAAAAAATAACTAATGAAATTAAAACGATTAATACTTTTAAAACGAATGATTTACCAATTTATGATGATTATGAAAACAATTATTTATCAGAAAAAAATCATTGAGATATTAATTTTTTAATTAAAATAACAAAATTATCTAATAATTATAATGATAAAATTAAAGAGACTTATTTACAAGCATATTATACTAATGATGTAAAATTAAAAATTAGATTTACAAAAATAATATTTATCGAACTATTATCAGGATTTGGTTGGATTTATTTTGGCAATGACAAAGACATAATAATAGATGTTTCTAACCCAAATGTATTAGGAATTAGAAATAAAAGCGATAGTTCAGTTAAAATTACAATTAAACCAAGATAAACAAAAAAGAGATATTAAATCTCTTTTTTCTATTCTACATTAACTTTTAAATTACCATCTTTATTTGTAATTAAGTCAGGTAATTTATTTTCTTCGCCATTTCAACGATAAACCGATTTAATATAATTTATATAATCAGAATTTGTTTCTCCCCATCTCCTAAAAGCAATAGGATTATTACTACTATAAAATATAGATACATCTTTTATCTTATTCGTGCTGGTAATACCTTTAAAAAACTTTAATTCATAATTATTATCTTTATATATATTATATTCTTTGCCCACATCAATATTATAATTTCTAAAAATTTTATTTACTTCTCATTTACTTTTTTTTCATACTACATAATAATATTTATTATCCACTGTATTAAATGGTTTTTCTTGCGGTGCTATTCATTCTAAATTGTTTTTAATATTTTCATAAGTTGTATTTATTTTGTTTTCTTTTTTTAATTGTTCTAATTGCTCTTTTGTATATTCTTGTGGTTTATTACAAGCAACTAAACTTGTTGTACTTGTTCCTACTAATGATATTGCACCAATAATACTTAATAATCTTTTCATTCCAATCAACCCTCTTTTCTGATATTTATTAACTTTTTAAATTATATATATATATATATATATATATATATACAAGGGTAAATTAGTTAATAAAAAATTAAAAAAGTGCCACCAATAAACACTTTTGTTGATATTTTGATAAATAATTATTCATAGAAAAGATTACTACAAATATTTTACAAAAAGGACAAGTAATTTAATAAATAAATTACTTAATTAAAATTATATACCTTTATTACGCGTTTTAAGGCCTAAATTATCAATAAAATATATTAAGTTTAGTTTATTATTTATATATAAAAGTATTGTATTGCTAAAATAATAGTATATAATATTTATAACGGTTTATCCTTTTAACAAAAAAGTAATTTACGGTTTGTGCTTTCCGCCTTAAAAATACTTATGCTGACTTGTTATTCGAACAAGAATAAAAAAAGAGGAGTTTATAAAATGGCAATTACAAAAGGACAATTAATTGAACAAGGTTTAAGTGAAAAAATAGCAGATAATATTTTAAATGAATTTCATAATGAAACAAAACAAATTATTGAAGGTATTCAAAAACGAAAAAATACTATTTCAAAAGAAGAGTATTTAAAAGTTGCTAATGAATTAGATGAATTAAAAGCATTTAAAGATGTTCCATCTAATAAAATTGAAGATATTAAAACTAATTTAAATAAAGTTAGTGGTAGTTGTTTATCTGAAAAAATGCAAACTTTAAAAGAATTAAAACCTGATTTGTTTGTACAAGAACAGCCATCAGTTTCACCTGGTAATTTAATTAAAGAAATGGTTGAAAAATCTACTGAAAATAATAATGATGAAATTGAAACTATTAAAGAAAAAGGAGCATATACTCCTGATGAAATTAAAAAATTAACTGATTATACACTTAAAAACCTTAGATAATAAGGGAGTGAAATATTATGGCAACAATTAATTTGCCACAAGTACCTTTTACATTACAAGGTAATACAACAAGGCAAAAAGCCTATGTTGATATGGTTAATGCTTTATTGCGTGGACCTTTATATAATGAATATGCAAGTGTTATGCAATATGCAACAGCAACCGCCGAACAAGTTGCTTGATTACCTAATGCAGGACAAGCAGTATATAATTTAACTCATCGTGTGGTATGACAAGATGATTATTTATTACCAAATGGTGGAGAAACTCAAACAATGGAATTAACAAGAATTCCAGTTCCTATTGATAAAAGATTTAATTTAAAATTAATGAATGAGGCTTTTGACTTAGCATTAATAGAACAAAATATTAAAAATGGTGTTATTGCTGATGCTATTTCTAGTGTTGTGCAGAATAAATTTGTTAATTTAGAATGTGAATTAATTCAGGCTATTTATGATTATTGTTTAGCAGATGGTCAATATGAGGTAATTCCATTTCGTAGTTATACAGCCGAAAATGCAGATGATGCAAATAAAGCATTCTTTACATTAAATGAAACTTTGATTGAATTAACAAATCAAATTAGTAATTTATATTTTGGATTGCCTACCGATAAAATGTTTATAGTTTTAGTTCGTAGAGCCTATTTAGGATTAACGCCCGCTTATTTAAAAGTAATTGGTTCACAAGCACAATTAAAAGCAATGGTTAGTGGTGAATTATATGAAAATACAGCAATGGGAATTCCTGTATCTAAAAGTTTTCATTTAGAAAAAACATATACAAAAGGACAAGTTAACCGTGATAAAGGTTATAATTTTAATAATGTAAATGGTTTAATTATTAATAAACAAGTGTGAGCATATCCAATTAATATGGATACTATTCAACAAGTTTTAGATAATGATACTGCTAACCCTAAATGAATTGGTAAAGTACAATATGCAACACCAACAATTTTATATCCAAAAACATGTAAAATTATTTTAGAAAAACAACCAACACAAGAAGAAATTAATACTGCAAAAAGTAATCTAAATAAAACATTTAGAGTACCTATTGATTATGTAATCACTGTTCCAACACCAAGTAAAATTGATATTAGTAAAATTAATAAATTAGATAAGCCAAATATTAATGTTACAGACTCAACAAAAGCAACACCAGAACAATTAAAACCACAATTTAAAAATGTTGTTTTAAAAGCAGTAAAAGCAGCAAATAGTTCTTTAACTGATAGTGATTTTGATTACTTTATTGAAAGTAAAGGTGAAGATTGACCAATAAATATTACAAATGATAAAACTTTTTCTGTTCAAATTGAAGGTAAAAATAACGCTACTGGTCAAACAAACCCGATTGATGTAGTAATTAAAAACACTTAATAAATAATGAATTTATTAATATTACAAGTTTTAACTTTATTGGCAGAGAATTTAGGCAATAATTTAGTAATAAATAAATTTGTTAATTTAATTAATAAAGTTAATAAATTTACTTCATATTATGCTAATACTTTACAAAAAATTACAAATAAAATTGAAGATATTTATAAATGATTAGGTCCATTTACTTATGTAGATTTAATTAAAAAAAGTCATAAAAAAGAAATACAACAAATATTAAGTCAATTAGAAAAAGATAATAATATTAAAAATAGAGAGCAATTTAAAAATGAAAATTATATAAATACTAATTGACAACTTTTAAATAGTACTTGACTTAATAGTGGCATGTTTAATAGACTTCTTGCGATACCTGGTTTTATTATTAAAATATTATTATAAAATATAATTTATGAGGATATTAAATTATGAAATTTGATGAATTTAAAAATATTAATGATAAAGAATGATTAAGATTAACAGGAATAAAACAAGATATTTTTAATAAAATGTTAGATATTTTACAAGTAGCTGAAATAGAAAAATTTAAAAAAGGTGGCAAAGCTAATAAATTATCACTAGAAAATCGATTATTGATGACTTTATCGTATTGACGAGAATATCGAACTTATTTTCATCTTGGAAAAAATTTCGGAATTAGTGAAGCTAATTGTTATCGCAATATCAAGTGAATTGAAGATATTTTAATTAAACACCCTGATTTTCAGCAAGTTGCTGGTAAAAAAGCACTAATAAATGATTATTTTAATGATAAAACTATTATTATTGATGCTACCGAAACCCCAATCCAACGCCCAAAAAAAGACAAAAACAATCTTATTCTGGTAAAAAGAAAAAACACACTATTAAAACACAAGTAATTATCGAACAAGAAACCAAAAAAATTATTGCAACAAGTTTTTCACTTGGTAAAAAACACGATTATGCTTTATTTAAAGAATCAAAAATCGCAATTTTAAAAAATACCAAATTAATAGTTGATAGTGGTTATCAAGGAATACAAAAAATTCACAATAATGTTATAATGCCCACAAAGAAAACTAAGAAAAAACATTTAAATAAAGAACAAAAACAACATAATAGACTAGTTTCAAAAATAAGAATTATTATTGAAAATATTTTTGCTATTCTTAAAAAATTTAAAATTATTACAGAAAAATATAGAAATCGTAGAAAACGATTTAGTTTAAGATTTAATTTAATTGCTTCAATTTATAATTTACAATTATTATAGTTATCATAAAAGATTTATTTAAAATTAACGAATTTGAATAATAAAATAATTTTTCGTTGTGGCAAAATATTAAATTTTTAAATAAAAGACATAATTAATTAAAATTATAATTTTATATTAACCCCTTTTTACAAATATTTGAAATTATTTTAATGGGTTATGCAAGAAGTCTATTATTTTAATTTACTTTTACTTTATTTGGTGGTGTTATTTTTCAACTTTTAGACCAATAAAATTCAGAATTATTATCCTCTTCATTAATAGTTGTTCCAACAGTTGGATTAGTCGCTGCTGTTGTTGCTTTATCTGTTATTACAACACCTTCACTATTTTTTGAACTTCAAAAATCATATCTTGCCTCCATATTATCTTTTCAATCTTTAAATCCTGTTATCATTGTTGGTTGTATACCTTGAATGTTATATCAACTTACATCAGGTGAAGCATAAGTATTGATTTTATCTGGAGCAGCAGGAGACATGTTATACATTAGTAAATCACGAGAATTCATTACTTTTTTATTAAATTGACCTTTAATAATTGGTCGTCCAATAACTGGTATATCAAATAAAATTGGATTACCATAAAATTTAACTGCCATTGCTCTAACACCTAGGTCTTTTAATAAAATCTCATCTAATTCAACAATTCCTTTATTTAGTTTTTCATCATAAGTTATTTTAGGAAAACAATATCCTTCACCAGGTGCGGATGTTTGTATAAATTGTCGTACTGATAAACCACTATTACTAATTTTGTCATTAATACTTGAAAATGTAATTTCTTGTCATAAAAAACCACCATCATAAGGTGAATAATAATTAATAACATTTGAGGGATATAATCATTGTCTATATTGGGAAGCAGAATTAATATCACCACCACCAATATTTAAACCACGGTCATTAAATACAGCATAAAAATTATAATAATCATTAATATTTAATTTCTCAGCATCTTCATCTAAAATTAATAAAGTATATTGTCTTTCATTAGATTGTTGAGCAAATACTTGTTCAATTTTTGCTTCTCCAAATTGAATAGAACTTATATCATCAATCATATAAGCATCTCAATATTTACCAACTTTAATCTCTTTTGTATAAAAGTTATCGGCTTTATTATCATTAATAAAATAAATTAATTTATATTGATTTAAGTATTCTAACATTCTATTAATATCATGAATATTTTCGCCATCAATTAATTTTCAATAAACATTATTATTTTCATCTTTTAATTTTATTGCGAAAGGTGTTTCATTATTTGCTCATATTGTTGAGTTAATTGGTTGATTTTTAAAATCATCAATAGTTAATATATTAATTTCTTCACCTTTATGTTTTTGAACTATTTTTAAACTATCTTGTCATTGGGCTATTGTACTTTCCATATTATCAAATATTCTTGAATAACTACCACAATCACTTGGTTTAGCATTATTAGGTTTTCAACCTGTTTCAGTATCAGGCATATATGAACTATAAACATTAAAAGGAAATACCATTCAATGTCTGTTATCTTTTATGTTTTCTCTGATATCTATTAAAGTATCATGAGCTTGTCTTCTTAATTCTTCTATAACTCCGGGGTTAATTATACTCATTTGTTAACTCTCCTTTATTTCTGTTCTACCTTGTAAGGAATTTTGATTATTACCAGTTTCATCATATTCTAGTAATTTATTATTATGTTCAATTTCTTTGGCTTGCATTTTATCTTGTCATGCTTCTACTTTTTCAAAATATTTGGTTGCTTCTAATTCATCAATATTATCATATTCAGTAATTGCTCTTATTGGTTCCGTTGTTCTATTTTGTAATCTAGCAGCAATTAATTTATTTTGTCGCATTTGATCAACTAAACTAGCACTAACAAAATCAAAACCATAAGGTCGTTCGCCAGTTCCATCTCATAAACCATAATATTTTAAAACTGTATCAAACATCTTAGTATAATATTGTTTACGATATGCTTGTAAATATGCTTGTTTTTCTAAATCTTTTGTTTTAGTTAATAAAGATTGTGTTTTATTTTGGTCATTATCTGATTTATCACCAAATGAACTAGAAAAAGGACAGGCTAAATATACTTGTTCAATAATTGATTTTTGGCCTTCGGTATATGTTTCTAAGGTTGGTGTGCCTTGTACTATTTGTAAAGATTGGGATAATTGACCATCTACTGTTGATGAAATTGATTGAACAAAAATATCATCGAATACATCTTGTAGTACTTTTTTATTACCTTTGTTATAAGCAGTCATTAAATCATCACTTAGTATCCCATATCAATGCGTGCGATTTTCATATCTTTCTTTTGATTTAATATTAAAACTATCTTCTAAATCAAATTGTAATTTATAACAATTTGCCATAGTTGGTCATGAATTTAAAGTGGTTGATGTTGATAAAAATAAAGGATTAGGTTCATTAATCATTTCTCAAAAAGGTACTATACCTAATTTGTTTTTAAATTCTTGTACTAAAACAGGCCTAACATCATTTTTAATTTGTGTTTTACTTTGACCAACAACTACTTCATTATTTTTAGGCCAACCTTTAATAATTATTTTATCTTTGGTACAAATTAAATTTAAAATAAAACCACTATCTGATTGATGATAATTTAATCAAATATCAGCACCTTGTTCAATTTCGTTTATTTTACTTACGCGTGATGTAAAGTTAAATGGGTTAATTCATAAATCAATATTTCCATCACTAGTTTTCTAATAAGCCAAAGATAGTTTTACCCATTAAACTTGCTGTTAATTCATTCTTATCTAATTTCTCTTTTATTTTATAAGTTTCATATCATCAATTTAATTTTTCTAAAATGTCTTTACGATGAGACTTAAATAAAATATCTTTACCATTTATTAATCGCATTTGATGACGAGCAATAATATTTGCTAAATTAATTGTTCAATCATAATTATAAAATTTTAGAACACTATTAATATCATTTAAGTTTGGTAAACTAGGGAAAGCATTATTCATGGTTATTTTGCTCCTTTAATTTTAAGATAAGTGCATAATTAATAATATTTACTGTTAATAAATTTGGTTCATTTTCTAAAACTTGTACACATACTTTAACTTTTTGGTATTTTTTAATATATTCTTTATATAAATTTAATTTACATATTGCGATATTATCTTTTTTTAATTGTTGACAAAGTCTTTTTTTTAACTTGTCCACAAACAGACATATAATGTCTTTTTGCATTTATTACACGCTCATCATGTATTACATAAATATCTTTTTTCATTAAGTTATTCACCCCCTTTGTTGTCATAATTTATAATCTGCTGAATTATTATGTTTAATCATTGGTATTAATTCAAAGTGTAATGCATAAAAATCACTATCAAATGTATCATCATATAAGTCTAACATTCGTTCTTCTCTGGCATCTGTTTTATCTTCTCATTGAATTAATTTATATTGTGTGTTACTTACAGGACATTTTTCTCATAATAATTTTAATTGGTTTGTATTTATTAACATGGTAAATGCTTCAATACGATGCCTTATTTTAAATTTCTGTTTTTGTGCTGGTTTAAATGTCATATATTGACCAAAAGTATAATTATATTTTTCTCGATTTAAACTTTGTAATGTTGAATAAGCACTATCATCAACATTTATACTAATACATTGTTGTATTAAATTAAAATATTGATTTAATTGATTGTTATAAAACTCTAAAATATCTTTAACTTGTTCTAATTCAGTTTTAAATTGTTGAGTAGCATTTGAATGTGTATATTCAGCAACTTTATAGGCTTTTTATCAAATGAATTATATATTCAAAAACTCGCTGCTGTTGTATGTCCCTTAGGACTAGTAGAGTTTGCTAAGTCAACACCACCTAATAATTTAGTTGGTTGAATAATATCTGTTGCTTGCATAATATCAATATATCTTGCAAATATTGAATTACTAGTATTACCAGGTAATCCTCAACTCCAAACTCTTGCTCTTTCAATATCTAACTGTTCTAATCTTAATTGTTCATTAACTTTATCTTGTGGTAATTCATAATTTAATTTTCAACTAGAATAATGAATAATAATCTTCATATTTCATTTTTCAATAGACTTCTTGCATAACCTATTAAAAAATTGCAAATATTTGTAAAAAGACACTAATAGAAAAATATAATTTTAATTAATTATGTTTTTTATTTAAAAATTTAATATTTTGCCACAACAAAAAATGAATTTATTATTTAAATTCTTTAATTTTAAATAAATCTTCTATGCTAACTGCAAATTATAAACTGAAGCAATTAAATTAAATCTTAAACTAAATCGTTTTCTTCAATTACGATATTTTTCTGTAATAATTTTAAATTTTTTAAGAATAGCAAAAATATTTTCAATAATAATTCTCATTTTTGAAACTATTCTATTACGTTGTTTTTGTACTTTATTTAAAGGGTTTTTCTTTGTTTTTTTTGTAGGTATTAGAACATTATTGTGAATTTTTTGAATTCCTTGATAACCACTATCAACTATTAATTTGGTATTTTTTAAAATTGAGATTTTTGATTCTTTAAATAAAGCATAATTATGTTTTTTTTCAAACGAAAAACTTGTTGCAATAATTTTTTTGGTTTCTTGTTCGATAATTACTTGTGTTTTAATGGTGTGTTTTTTCTTTTTACCAGAATAAGATTGTTTTTGTCTTTTTTTTGGGCGCTGGATTGGGGTTTAGGTAACATCAATAATAAATAGTTTTATTATTAAAATAATCATTTATTAGTGATTTTTTACCAGCGAATTGTTGAAAATCAGAGTGTTTAATTAAAATATCTTCAATTCACTTGATATTGCGATAACAACTAGATTCACTAATATCAAAACTTTTATCAAGATGAAAATAAGTCCGATATTCTCGTCAATACGATAAGGTCATCAGTGGCCGATTTTCTAGTGATAATTTATTAGTTTTGCCGCCTTTTTTAAATTTTTCTATTTCAGCTACTTGTAAAATATTTAACATTTTATTAAAAGTAGCTTTTTTTTGCTCCGGTTAATCGCAATAATTTTTTATCATTAATAAAATTAAATTTATCAAATTTTATAATTTTAATCTCCTATAATTTCTATTTTAATTTAAAAATATTTTATAGGAATTTTAAAATAATTAGATTGGGTTATGCAAGAAGTCTATTATAATATTTTCAGGATATTTTAGGTTCATTATATAAAGGGGCGTGCAATGATAAAAGTATAAGGCAAAAAAAACATCTGAAATTTTTGCCTCAAAAAAAATGATATGCGAATGCATTAGTGCTAATTTTATTAGCAAAATTACAAGAAATTATTATGGGGTCAACAGACTTAGTTGATAATTTTTTTGCAAGTTCAATTCAAAAAAATGTCCATGGTTGTCAAGAAACATTTAATGAGATTAAATATATTTTTGGAACAGATAATTTTTATCATGTAAAAGCAGTTTGAGATATTTGGGATTTAAGAAATTATGTTGGATATCATTATACAGCAGGACAATTAACAATTAATGGAGTTGCTGCCTCTAGCCAACTTTATTTTATTATGTTTGCAATTCTAAGCCGAGTTTGTTATGGATTTGGAGTTTTTAATGCACAATATTATGGTGCTAAAAAGTATAAAAAATTATAACAAGTAACATTATTAAAAATTTATGTTTGCTTAATCATTTACTTTGTTGTATTAATTTTATCCCAGGCTTGTGGTTATGAAATCATTAGTTTTACTACAACACCAAAATATGCTCCTCGCCCCGAGATAGTTGCACAATTAAAACCTGATGATAAATATTTAGCAATTCAGCGTTTTAAATATTTTGAATATAGAGCATCGTCAATTTCAACATTAGAATGAGCAGAGTATTTTAAAATAGTTGCTTTATCATATCCATTGTTAGCAATTAACATTGCTTTTATTATGACTTTACGTGAAACTGGTTGAGTAGTTTTGCCGGTATGAATTTCAGCGATTGCCTTAAGTACGAATTGATTTATGAATCCATTTTTAATTGAACAAAATTTTATTGCAAATTTTAATGGAATTGGTGTACAAGGATCCGCAATTGCTACGTCGGCTTCACTTATTTTGCAACTTGTTTTTATAATAGTTTTATTTTCATATAAAAGGTATAAATTTATTCCTCGAAATTGATGACACTTTGATGGTTATTTTACAAAACGATCGTTTCAAAAAGCTTGACCAATTGTTTTAAATGAAATTTTTTGATCAGTCGGAATGGTAGTACAAGTTAATTTACGAGCATATTATAGTTTAGATGCTTTAACAGCAAATGCGATTTTTTCAACAATTATTGCTGCTTTATATACGCTGCTGTGTCATTGATTTGCTGCGGAAAGTTCAGCTTTATTTGGCAGCCGGTTAAGGGCTAATAATTTAGAAGAGACAGAATATAATGGTAAACATTCAGTTATTTTGTCTTTTCTAGTTGGAATTATTGCGGGATTAATTTTAGTTGCCGGAGGATGATTTTTACCAGAATTATTGTTTGTAAATAATACGCCAGAAAAAATTAGAATTTCACATTGGATGCTTTTTGCTTGTGGGTTATGATATCCTTATTTAATTATTGCTGCGAAAAGTTATGTCATTATTAGAGAACAGGTGGCGCTGTGATTAATACCTTTGTTTTAGATGATTTATTCACAGGATTAGTGCCAGTACCATTATTAGCAATTTTAATTTTTACTTCAAATTTAGATATTATTTATATTGTATTAATTATGCAATAAGTTGACAGTTTAACAGCAATTTGAGCGTTGATTATTTTAAAACGAAAAAAAAAGGTAAAAAATTTAACAGAAAATAAGCATATTACAGAATTTGATAATAAAGTAAAAAGGTTAAAAAGAAATGTGAAAAAAATGTAAAAATTTTGCATTTTTTTATTTTTTGTGTATAATATTATTTTTTATTTTAATAATAAAAACAGTAAATGTATGATATAATTACTTTGTAATAAAACGGGTATAAAAATAGCTAAAATAAATTTAATAAAACATATTAAGTTTTTTTTGAATGGGGTAATCAGAAACAATGAAAAAAATTAGAGTATTAACGTTAGAAAAAAAAGGAATTTTAAAAAAATTCTTATATCAAAATGAAGAAGTTAAATCAGGTGATAAAATTGCTTTAATTGAAACTGAAAATGGTGAATCTATTATTACATGCCCAATGGATGGAATTATTGTTAAGCCAATTAAAGAAGGCGCTAAAATTAAACCCAATGCTGTTATTGCTAGTTTGCTAACAACTGAAGATGAAATTGAAAAGTATTATTTTAAACTTCTTGAAGATAACGAACTTACTCGTTTAAATAAAAAAGGGGTAAAATTTTCGATAACAAAAAATGGTCAATTTGGAAGAAAATGAAATGATGTTGAAAAAGATGATTATTCAGGAATTAGTATTGGGAACGAAAATACTTTACATCCAACTTTTACGCCGCCTTTATTGAATCAGCAACAAGTTTACAATAATGAAAACACTATTAATTCAAGGGCTGTATTAATTAATGAACAACGGCCATATGATACTTCGATATTATCACAAAATTTTAACCAAAATGGTGGAACTCCCTTTTCTAAAGAGAATACTATTAATAATAGTTCTTATTTTTCAACAAATATTGAACAAAATCAATCTATTAATTTTCAGCAACAAAAAAATTCATCATCACAAAAGCAACTTTTTGAACAACCCACTAAAATAACACAAGAAGAACAGAAACGATGGGATGAGACAGCATTATCTTTTGGTCCTAATAAAACACGAAGATTATCATTTAAAAATTTAAAAATTAATGATAATGATATTATTAATAATCGAGAAAAAATTCCTTCAATTGATACAATTAAAAACCCAATGAATAAAGAAATAAAAAGTGAGGCGAAGACAACAATGGTTAATATTCCTGATTTGAATAGTAATATGTTTCAAGAAGGTAACTTTGAATCACAAACAAATAGTTTCAATCAACCGCCTTCTATTCCCAACCAAAATATTATAACGAATTCTATTCCAATTGGACAAACAAAATTAACAGAAGAAAATCAAGAAAAAAAATATGCAAAATATTTAGTTAATACAATAAAGCGTCAAGATGAAGCACCAATTAATGCAGCAGAATTTTTTGGTGGTCAAAATGAAAATACTAGTTTTCGTAATCTTGTAAATCAACGTCGTGAGCAATTACATAATAATAATGATTTTCATGATTTATCATTAGAAAGTGATAATTCCAAAAATTCAATGGATTTTTTAGATGAAGATGGACGCCCTAAAATTTTACGTAATATTGTCCAAGGAAGAATGAATGATTTAATTAAAAGAAATTTATCATCAGAATTACAATCTGGGTATAGTAGCTCTGCTTCTAATTATAATGACAATGTTAATACTTTTAAAACAAATGACAAAAAATTATCTTATGAGTCTTATATTTCTGCTGATGGTTACATAATTGATCCAAATGAGTCAAATGAAGCGAAAGAAAAAAAACAAGGACATTTTTCTCCATTAAAATCTTATCGTGATTGTTTATATGAAAAATTAAATGATAGTGGGCAACGAGAAAAAATTTTAAAAACAAGAAATCAACGAGAGTTAATTAAGAAAAGAATGGAACAAATTGCAAAAGGAAATGTTGAAGTTGATTCTGTTTTAGGAGGAATTAGTAATTATCAGCCTCCTTCTTTTGGGGAAGTTGAATCACAATATAAAATATTAGATAATGAATATTATTATAATAATTCGCAGCAGAAAAAAACAAATTATGATATAGTTAAACCATCTTTATCATATGAAAAAAAACAATCATCTAAGCAACTAACTCAACTTGAGAACAGTGATGAAAGTAACTGTAGTTTAAAAGGTAAAATTGATAATAATGTAATGATTGAATTGGCAATTTTAAAAGAACGTTTAGCTAATCAAGAACAAAATAATCGTCAAAATGAATTATTACGAGAAATTCAAATTTTACGTCAAGTAAATAATAATAATACAAATGGAACAAACATTGAAAAAATTATGCAATATATGTTAATGCAGCAAATGTTAAAAACAATGAATGAGTCAGATCCTGTTTTAAAAGAGATGTTAAAAGAATTTAAATTTAATAATAAACAAGGGCCTGAATTAAAAACTGAACATAATTGTGAAACACATAATTTACAAGTTAAAAAATTTAATTCCACAGAAACTACAATTCCTAATACTTATGGAAACTTGGTACAACCATTAAATAACAATTTAAATATTATTAATACTAATAGTCAGGTTGAGCCACAGGGATTAGAAACAAGAGAAGAAATTAAATCAACAAGATATCCTGCTATTCAATCAATGATTATGTCTCAAGCACATGTACCACCATTAACAATTAATACTGAAATTGATATGTCGGCAATTATTGATCAACAACGAAAATTAAAAAATGCTAATGCTGAGCATGGTGTTCGATTTTCGACAATGAGTTTTTTAGTAAAAGCAGTTTCGTTAGCTTTAAGTGAATATCCAAAATTAAATTCATATTATGATTGAAAAAAAAATCAAATTGTAATTAAAAATTCACAACACATTGGATTAGCAACAGAAACTAGTGAGGGATTGGTTATTCCAGTTATTAAATTTGCTGAGCGAATGAGTTTAAAACAAATTGCAATTAACATTCAAGAAACAATTGAACGTTTGCGTCAGGGTGAATTATATGATTATGAATTAAAAGGAAGTACTATTACTATTGCCAACTATGGAATGGTTGGAGCAGTTAATGCAACACCAACAATTTTTTATCCTAATTCAGCAGTAATTGGTGTTGGCCGTATTGTTCGTAAACCAATTGTCATAAAAGGCGATAAACTAGTAATTCGTTCAATAATGAGTCTTGCTTTAACAATTGATCAACGAATTATTGATGCTGCAGAAGCAGGGATTTTCTTAACACGATTAAAGGAAATTTTAGAATCACCAGAATTAATTACCTTGTCATAAAAAAATCTTATTAATTTTTAATTAATAAGATTTTTTAATTTTTTAAAATTTTATAACTATAGATTTTTCCTTTAATAATTAAATTATCTAATTTAATTAGTACCTGTAGACTGTACCCGGTTTATTAAGTATTAATAAAAAATAGTTGTAAACTTTTATTTACTATATATTTTTCTTTACGACTTGAATATAGTTTATTTCATTTTTTAACATCATTAATATATTCATCATTAGATAAATAAATATTGTTATGAATTGTTGCTTTTTTAATAAAGAATGAAAACTTTAAATAACAATATTATCAGCACAATGATAATTTTTATCCATAGAAATTATAATTTCATTAGATATACATTTATTATTATATATTTTTGATGTGTATTGAAGCCCATGATCTGAATGAATTATTATTTTACTCAGATTTTTTTGTTTGTTTAATTTTATTAATTGCAGCATCTAAATTGTTCATAACAATTTAGATATCATTATATTTTAATTACTGCACATCAACAGTTTCTTTAGTATATCCATCAATTATTGTTGATTGATAATTTTTTTTACCATTTCAAATTAAATAAGTTACATCAGTAAATAAAACTTTAAATTTTTCTTTAATTTTATTAAATTTATGATTTCATAAATCAGGATGTTTGATTATATTTTTATTTTTGGCCTTTTTTAGTAATATTTTTTTACGCATCCGTTTTACATATTCATCTTGAATATTATTTTCATTCATAATTCGTAATACTTTTTTAGCATTATAAATAATGCCATAATCTTCTTTTAAATATTTAGTTATCCGACGATATCCAAATTGTTTTAAATTTTCTTCATAGACTTTTACAATATTCTTTAATGATTAGTTATCCTTACAATTACTTAAATAATTTTTGTATTTATCTCAATAACTACGCTTTAAGCCTGTTATATCAAGCAATAATTTTAATGAATATTAAGCACGATTTTTTTATAAAAGATACTATTTTTTGTTTATTTAATTGTAAAATTAATGGAGCTTTTTTTTAATAATTCATGCCTAACTTTGTAATAGTTTAAATCTTTTTCCCCAAATGGTTCTTTTGGGCATTTTGGTGTATTTAAAATTCCTTTTTTAAAATTTATTTGTTATGAATTAAGTGTTTTTATATTTACTTTATATTTTTTTGAAATATAGGTAAGAGATGTTTGTTCAATTTGTTTTACTGTATTTTTTATAAATTCTGCCGTATATGTTTTAAATTTTGGCCTTTTTTTGCCATATAAAAATGCGCCTCCTCTAAAAGTTTAGTAAAGTTCTTTTTTAATTTTATTTACTTTTTGGGGTGCAGTCTAATGTTGTTAAGATCAATAATTATATTAACAATTAAGTCGTCACGATAAATTAACCTAGATATAATATTAATTTTATTTTTGTCTAAAAGTTCTCGTAAAAAATACTTCATTTAATGGGCGTAATAAAATTCCAATTTTAATTTGTTCATTAATTTTTCTAACTGAGCAGAATTTAAAATAATGCGTGTAATTGTTGCATATCCATTTTTAATTCAATCTTTGGACAAACTGTAAATTGGATTAAAATACCGAAGAACTAGAACAATAATAGACTTCTTGCGTAACCTATTAAAAAATTGCAAATATTTGTAAAAAGACACTAATAGAAAAATATAATTTTAATTAATTATGTTTTTTATTTAAAAATTTAATATTTTGCCACAACAAAAAATGAATTTATTATTTAAATTCTTTAATTTTAAATAAATATTCTATGCTAACTGCAAATTATAAATTGAAGCAATTAAATTAAATCTTAAACTAAATCGTTTTCTTCGATTACGATATTTTTCTGTAATAATTTTAAATTTTTTAAGAATAGCAAAAATATTTTCAATAATAATTCTCATTTTTGAAACTATTCTATTACGTTGTTTTTTTACTTTATTTAAAAGGTTTTTCTTTGTTTTTTTGTAGGTATTAGAACATTATTGTGAATTTTTTGTATTCCTTGATAACCACTATCAACTATTAATTTGGTATTTTTTAAAATTGAGATTTTTGATTCTTTAAATAAAGCATAATCATTTTTTTCCAAGCGAAAAACTTGTTGCAATATTTTTTTTGTTTCTTGTTCGATAATTACTTGTGTTTTAATAGTGTGTTTTTTCTTTTTACCAGAATAAGATTGTTTTTTCTTTTTTTTGGCGTTTGATTGGGGTTTCGGTAACATCAATAATAATAGTTTTATCATTAAAATAATCATTTATTAGTGATTTTTTACCAGCTAGTTGTTGAAAATCAGAGTGTTTAATTAAAATATCTTCAATTCACTTGATATTGCGATAACAAATAGATTCACTAATATCAAAACTTTTAGCAAGATGAAAATAAGTCCGATATTCTCGTCAATACGATAAGGTCATCAGTAGCCGATTTTCTAGTGATAATTTATTGGTTTTGCCACCTTTTTTAAATTTTTCTATTTCAGCTACTTGTAAAATATTTAACATTTTATTAAAAGTATCTTTTTTTTGCTCCGGTTAATCGCAATAATTTTTTATCATTAATAAAATTAAATTTATCAAATTTCATAATTTTAATCTTCTATAATTTCTATTTTAATTTAAAAATATTTTATAGGAATTTTAAAATAATTAGGTAGGTTACGCAAGAAGTCTAATATTTGTTATATTTTTTTCAAGAATATTTCCTAAGATAGTTTTTTCTGTAATATGTTGTGTTTCACCATTGTAGATTTTGTAAATATTTTCACGACGATTCCCAGTGACATATGCATATACATTATGGTTCGCTTTTTTATCTTTATAATTTTTTAAGAAGTTAATAACATCTGCTTTAATTTCAATGTAACTAGCAAAACAAACAAATTTAACATTACGAATTATTAATTTTTTAGTTAAAATTTTATTTTTCTTAATTATATACATTTTGTTATTCTTTTTCTATTTTTACTCCCTTGGGTATTACACAACTGTACATAATATATTAGACTTCTTGCGTAACCTATTAAAAAATTGCAAATATTTGTAAAAAACACTAATAGAAAAATATAATTTTAATTAATTATGTTTTTTATTTAAAAATTTAATATTTTTCCACAACAAAAAATGAATTTATTATTTAAATTCTTTAATTTTAAATAAATATTCTATGCTAAATGAAAATTATAAATTGAAGCAATTAAATTAAATCTTAAAATAAATCGTTTTCTTCGATTACGATATTTTTCTGTGATAATTTTAAATTTTTTAAGAATAGCAAAAATATTTTCAATAATAATTCTCATTTTTGAAACTATTTTATTACGTTGTTTTTGTACTTTATTTAAAGGGTTTTTCTTTGTTTTTTTTGTAGGTATTAGAATATTGTTGTGAATTTTTTGAATTCCTTGATAACCACTATCAACTATTAATTTGGTATTTTTTAAAATTGATATTTTTTATTCTTTAAATAAAGCATAATCATGTTTTTTTCAAAGCGAAAAACTTGTTGCAATAATTTTTTTTGTTTCTTGTTCGATAATTACTTGTGTTTTAATGGTGTGTTTTTTATTTTTACCAGAATAAGATTGTTTTTGTCTTTTTGTGGGCGTTGGATTGGGGTTTCGGTAACATCAATAATAATAGTTTTATCATTAAAATAATTAGATTAGGTTATGCAAGAAGTTTAATATATAATATAAAATTAATGATAAAATTTATTAACATAATATTCCTTTTTAAAGTAATATCTTATTTATTTTAATGTTATAAAAAATATGTTTTTAAGATGTAGGAATAATTCTATTTACATTTTTTTGTTTTAAGTTATAATAAACAAGGTTGTTTATATAATCAGATATGGCGGTTGTGGCGAAGAGGTTAACGCTCCGGATTGTGGCTCCGGCATTCGTGGGTTCAAGTCCCATCAGCCGCCCCATTTTTAACTACAAAAGTAGTTTTTTTATTTTTAAAAAGAAAAAATATCAAATCTAAAATAATATCTCCCCTATTAAAATTATCAAACAAATAGGGAATATTTTTACTTAACTATAGGGTCTTGTAAAAAGCAATATATAAATTTATAATTTCCAAAATAATTTATTTCCAATAAAAAAATTTCTAATTAGTTAAAGTCTGTCTATTTACTTAATAAATACAACTGATATAATGAAAATGTTGACGTATTTAAAATAGCATTTTATTTTAAAGTAATTAATATCAAAATAAAATTAAATATTATGGCAATTTAAATTTAATAATTTTACATAATTTTTTATTGTTCTATTTTTAGTTGTTTTTTTTGCTGTAATTTTAAAAAAAGTAAATTATGGGAGGTAACATTATGGACTCGTTACAGGTTGGAGATAGCGTCTTAGTATATGCTTATAAACATAATGGTTCAGTTTACCGCAGCTGAGAATCAGCAGTTGTTTTATTACTAGAAGAAGAATATATTGTTTTAGTAAATGAAGATGTTACTGTTACAGAATTGAATGGTAGAAAATGAAAAACAAATGAACCAGCAATCTGGATTTTTAATCGGAAAAATTGAAGTAATATTATTTGTATGCTTAAAGATACCGGGATAAATTATTACTGTAATATTGCATCACCATTTATTATGGAACAAAAAAAAATTAAGTATATTGATTATGATTTAGACATTAAGGTTTTTGCCAATTGTAGTTATAAAATTTTAGATTTAAAAGAGTTTAATCGAAATCGCATTGCTTGAAAATATAGTCGCGATATTGTTAATGCAATTTGAACAGAAATTGATAATTTAAAGCATTTAATTAAAAATAAAATTTTTATTTTTGAACATAGTCGTGTAGAAACATTATGGAAACAATATTTAGTATTAAAATCCAAATTACTTAAATAATGTTTTATTGTTTATTCTCTAAATAATAGATATAATAAAAGTGTTTTAGAGAAGAGATTTCTAATGGGGTATTGTAATTTAAAAAATTTTTTTATGAGGTAGTGCTTTTTCTGACCTGCAAACAGAAGTGTAATATTTGGAGGGTGGAAAATCTGCATCAAATTCATATCATTGATTTAAGTTAGAAAAATACCGTTTTTTTAATCAACAACCTTGTTTAAATGATTTTTATCATCGTTATCAAAAAGATATTAAAATTGCAAGGGAGTTAAATTTTAATTCATTACGAACATCAGTTGAATGAACTAGATTAATTCCTGATTGAAAAACAGTTAATCCAAAAGAAATTGAATTTTACAATAATAGACTTCTTGCGTAACCTAATCTAATTATTTTAAAATTCCTATAAAATATTTTTAAATTAAAATAGAAATTATAGGAGATTAAAATTATGAAATTTGATAAATTTAATTTTATTAATGATAAAGAATTATTGCGATTAACTGGAGCAAAAAGCTACTTTTAATAAAATGTTAAATATTTTACAAGTAGCTGAAATAGAAAAATTTAAAAAAGGTGGCAAAACTAATAAATTATCACTAGAAAATCGGCTACTGATGACTTTATCGTATTGACGAGAATATCGGACTTATTTTCATCTTGCTAAAAGTTTTGATATTAGTGAATCTAGTTGTTGTCGCAATATCAAGTGAATTGAAGATATTTTAATTAAACACTCTGATTTTAAACAACTCGCTGGTAAAAAATCTCTAATAAATGATTGTTTTAATGATAAAACTATTATTATTGATTTTACCGAAACCCCAATCCAGCGCCCACAAAAAGACAAAAACAATCTTATTCTGTTAAAAAGAAAAAACACACCATTAAAAAACAAGTAATTATCGAACAAGAAACCAAAAAAAATTATTGCAACAAGTTTTTCGCTTGGAAAAAAACATGATTATGCTTTATTTAAAGAATCAAAAATCTCAATTTTAAAAAATACCAAATTAATAGTTGATAGTGGTTATCAAGGAATTCAAAAAATTCACAATAATGTTCTAATACCTACAAAAAAACAAAGAAAAAACCTTTAAATAAAGTGCAAAAACAACGTAATAGAATAGTTTCAAAAATGAGAATTATTATTGAAAATATTTTTTCTATTCTTAAAAAATTTAAAATTATTACAGAAAAATATCGTAATCGAAGAAAACGATTTAGTTTAAGATTTAATTTAATTGCTTCAATTTATAATTTGCAGTTAGCATAGAAGATTTATTTAAAATTAAAGAATTTAAATAATAAATTCATTTTTTGTTGTGGCAAAATATTAAATTTTTAAATAAAAAACATAATTAATTAAAATTATATTTTTCTATTAGTGTCTTTTTACAAATATTTGCAATTTTTTAATAGGTTACGCGATAAGTCTAATGTAATTAATGAAATGTTAAAAAATAATATTAAGCTAATTATTAATTTATTTCATTTTGATATGTCATATTGAGCACAACAAAAAGGTGGCCGGCTTTCGCGAGAAGTCGTTGATGCTTTTATTTTTATGCAAAAACTTGTTTTGAATTATTTGGTGATCGAGTTCAAATGTTTGCCACTTTTAATGAACCAATTGTTGTAATTGAAGGTAGTTATTGATATGTTTGACATTTCCCAAATGAAAGTTAATATGCAACATGGTATGCAAGCCCAATGGAATACTTTAATTGCTCATTTAAAAGCAATTAAAGTATTCCGACAATTAAAATTAAAAGGAGAAATTGGGTAAATTTTAAGCATTTCACCATCAATTCCTCGTAGTAAAAATAAATCTGATTTAGAAGCAGCAAAATGACATGATTTGTTTACAATTAATTGTTTTTTTAGATTCAATGGTTAAAAATTTTTATCCACAAGAATTAAAAGAAGTTGCTAAAAAATATAACTTTATGCGGCAAATTGCTGATGCAGATGAAGAATTAATTCAAGATGAGAACTTAAAAATTGATTTCTTAGGAGTTAATTTTTATCAACCAGCTTGAGTAAAAGGCGTTGATTTTATTCCAGATTTTACTAATGGAGCAATTACACCACACTATTTTTAACGACCTTGTGAAATGCCGGAGCATCGTATTAATCAATACCGAGGATGAGAAATTTTTCCTAAGGCCATTTATATCATATTAATTAATTTAAAAGAACATTATTAAAATGCGCCCAGTTTAGTAAGCATTAATAAAAAAGAGTTATAAACTTTTATTTATTAGGCTTCTTGCGTAACCTATTAAAAAATTGCAAATATTTGTAAAAAGACACTAATAGAAAAATATAATTTTAATTAATTATGTTTTTTATTTAAAAATTTAATATTTTGCCACAACAAAAAATGAATTTATTATTTAAATTCTTTAATTTTAAGTAAATCTTCTATGCTAACTGCAAATTATAAATTGAAGCAATTAAATTAAATCTTAAACTAAATCGTTTTCTTCGATTACGATATTTTTCTGTAATAATTTTAAATTTTTTAAGAATAGCAAAAATATTTTCAATAATAATTTTCATTTTTGAAACTATTCTATTACATTTTTTTGCACTTTATTTAAAGGTTTTTTCTTTGTTTTTTTTTGTAGGTATTAGAACATTATTGTTAATTTTTTGAATTCCTTGATAACCACTATCAACTATTAATTTGGTATTTTTTAAAATTGAGATTTTTGATTCTTTAAATAAAGCATAATTATGTTTTTTTCCAAGCGAAAAACTTGTTGCAATAATTTTTTTGGTTTCTTGTTCGATAATTACTTGTGTTTTAATGGTGTGTTTTTTCTTTTTACCAGAATAAGATTGTTTTTGTCTTTTTGTGGGCGTTGGATTGGGGTTTCGGTAAAATCAATAATAATAGTTTTATCATTAAAATAATCATTTATTAGCGATTTTTTACCAGCGAGTTGTTTAAAATCAGAGTGTTTAATTAAAATGTCTTCAATTCACTTGATATTGCGATAACAACTAGATTCACTAATATCAAAACTTTTAGCAAGATGAAAATAAGTCCGATATTCTCGTCAATAAGATAAGGTCATCAGTAGCCGGTTTTCTAGTGATAATTTATTAGTTTTGCCACCTTTTTTAAATTTTTCTATTTCAGCTACTTGTAAAATATTTAACATTTTATTAAAAGTAGCTTTTTTTTGCTCCGGTTAATCGCAATAATTCTTTATCATTAATAAAATTAAATTTATCAAATTTCATAATTTTAATCTCCTATAATTTCTATTTTAATTTAAAAATATTTTATAGTAATTTTTAAATAATTAGATTAGGTTATGCAAGAAGTCTAGTGTTTTTTGTTTGTAATTCATTGGTTTGTTGATTACTATTTTCTAAATTACTTGTATTAAATTCTTCAACTTCAGCAGTATTTTTTAAAATAAGTTCAGCATTATTTAATATCTAAACTACCATCTTCATTTTTAATAAGTTCATTATTTTCATCTATAAGAACATATTTTACATTTTTTAATGCCCTTGTTTTTCCTCCTATTTTTTAATATTTGTATTTGTTCTTTTTCTAATCGCTTTTTGGATAATTTAAAAATTATCAATTCGAAAAGATAAAAAATAGCGTTTAGTTTTTATATTTAACTGATTAAATACTGAGCTTTTAATTTTTATCTCATCATCTTTTTTTAATTTCAAAAACTTAGTTAAAATAGATTGGTTATATATTGATAATGTTGAGTAATTTAATCCTTCTTATTGACATTTATCCGAACACGCATCAACTGCAACTCCGCCAGCAACTAGTGCCTTAATTTTAGTTTTAATCGGATTTTCATGTAATCTAACAGTTAATTCTAACTTATTAACTTTTTTATTTTTCATTTTAGGTTTATTAGTTATTGATTTTTTAGGTAAATTCCTTTTTGTTTGTGCCATTTTTATCAATTCCTTTTGTTAAAAAATATTGTAAATGTTTTTATGCATCGTGTTCGTGCTCTGTCATTTTAATATTTCCTTTATAAACATAATTTTTCTTAACAACTGGTGATTAAAAAAACATAATTTAAATTAAATAGATATTTGCATAAAACTTTTAAACCACCGATGGATTTAGGAGTAGATAATGGATTTTTTATTTTTAAGCCTTTGTGACGTTGGTGATCTTCAATTATTACAATAACTTTATTTAAATAAGAACAAAATTTATTTTTAAACTCATTTAATATTAAATACATATTTTTTATTGCTTCTTCTTCATTTTTGGAATTAAAAGTAATATTATATTAATTATTTTATTTTGCAAAACATTATAAATAATAATACAAGTTTGTATAATTCCAGCAGGGTCAACTGCAATAATATATTTAAAATTATTCAACATAATTATTTCTAATTTTATCGGTAATATCTTCTATTAAAAGTAGATAGTGTCTGCCATCATTGTGTGATTTAAAGCGATAACGACTATTAACTTTTTCAGTTAATTCAGCAATTGTTGTCTTTTTTAACTTTAACTTTTTCATATTTACCCCCTAAATTATTCCTTTAATTTTTTTGTTAATTTGTAATATTTTTCATCCATCTGATTCTAAATCTAAAATATCTTTAATTTTGTAATTTTGCATATATGAAGCAATAACACATCATTTATCTTTAAATAAATTTAAGTACATTTTGGACTCATTCTAAACATTGCAAATCATAATGATTTTTATGATGTGAAATACGACAATTAACAGGTTGACAATTAGCTCAATCAAATGATGTTATTATTTCATTTCAAGTTTTATTAATATACAAACTTTTATATTCTGTCATTATATAAATACTCCCTAGCTATTTTTGCCTAATGTTCAATCCTTATCTGTAATTTCATCTTTTGATACTGGATAAGCGCGTAGCATTAATTCTTGTAATTTACTTTCATTTTTTTTATTTCATTTTTTCATCAAATATTTTCCTTTCTGTAAAAAAACATAATATTCCTTTATTGGTTAATATTTTGATATTTAGTAAATAATTTATTTTAATATTTAATTATTTCGCTGCCCGCTTCACTTTGAGGTGCGCGGGGGCGCGGATAGGATATTTTGATAGAGTTTTTTTACTCCCCACATACGAAAATAAACAAAAAAATAGTTTTCCCGATTATTAATTACGTTTAATCCATCCCTAGAGAACTTTATATAAATAAAATAACCTTTTGGAGTTCCAACTCTCTTGTTTTTTTTAGTGTCCAATATTGTTTTTTTCGGTTTAACAAGACTCTTTTTATGAAAACAAGCGAAAAAAAACATGATCTGACATTTCGCAAGTGATTAATATTGCCGATAATTAAAGAAATAAACAGGAGTAAATCCAATCGCTTTAACACTTTCTTTAAGGATTCGTAACATAGATGGGTTATCCATCTTTAAGCATCAAAATATTAAGTTTTAGAGTGCATTATTCATCAGATAGTATCTTTAAAATTAAAAATTAACCTATTTTTCCTTATAAATTAGTTAATTTTTATAATTTCCTTTCTGTGATTTATTATATTTTTTCGGTTTAACAACTAATAATAATGTCATTTTTAATAAAGGTACTATCTGATGAATAATGCAAATAAAAAAATCGCTCTAATAAGCGATTAATTTAATTTATATTTAATTACTTTATTTATATTTTTGTAAAATCTAAGCTTTTTTCCGAATACTAATTGTTTCACCAGCACGTTTTTTATCTACAACTTGTCAGAAACCATACATAAAGGCAGTAATTAAAGCCCCAATAATCATAAATAAGAATGCTAGTAATGTCCATCCTCAAGCGCTAGCTCATCCATAAACTCCGGCATCACCATTGCCATGACCTAACGCCGATAGGAATCCAACAATTGGCCCCCCATGACCAGCCAAATCAGCAATTCCTACGGCACCAGCTAAAGCACCCGCAATTGCTGAACCAACAATGTTACTTGGAATAACACGTTTTGGGTCATTAACTGCAAATGGAATTGCTCCTTCTGAGATTCCAATAAATCCCATAAAGAATGTTGTTGAACCTATTGTGCGTTGTTCTTCATTATAGAGCGGTTTAAAAATTCATGTTGCAATTCCCATTCCCATTGGCGCAACTGGTATTGCAACTGACATTGCCCCCATTGGTGTATAAATTTTTGAGCCAATTAAACCTGTACATGCTAAGAATGCAACTTTATTAATTGGTCCACCCATATCAAAACCAGTCATTGCTCCGATCAATAGTCCAAGGCCTAATCCAATTGCTACATTGGCAGTGTTTGAAGTATTACCTCATGTTCGTGAAATTCAATCTTGGAATTTACCCATTACTCAACCAACAGTTGAGCCAATGACAAACATCATAATTATTCCATAGATAAAGCCGACAACAATTGGAATAAAGAAGATTGGCATTACTGGTTTTAATCCTTTTGGAACATTTCAAGTATTAATTCATTTAACAGTATATCCAACCGCTAGTCCGGCTGCAATTGCTCCAACGAATCCAGTTGGAGTATTAACTGCTTCAATTCCTGGTAAAGGATAAAAGTTAGCAGCATTATTTCCAATAAATGAAACAACTAAAGCTGGGGCAATTGCTGAACGACCAGCAATTGAATTAGCAATAAATGCTCCCAAAATTGGAATCATTAATGTAAAGGCTGATACCCCTATAACATTAAGATAATAAAAAAAGTTTTTTGGGTCAGTTAATGGGTCAGTATAAAATATTTCTCCTCAATATGCTGTTGTTCCGCTAGCATCAGGAATTCAACCCATTCCTTTTAATGAACCATGAAAATTATCATAGTTGGGGCCATAAATTGCTTTTGCTAATCCTAATGAAATAGCAATAAAAATTCCCCCTAAAATAACAACTGGAACCATATATGAAACACCAGCCATTAAGTGTTTCATTACTCCAAATTTTTGGTTGCTACCATTAGCGCCCTTAATAATAAATTCTCCAGTTGGTAGCACTTTTCCTTCTTTTAGAGCGGCACTAATAACCCCTTCTGGATCTTTAATTGCTTTTGCAACTGGACAGTTATAAACTTTTTTTCCACCAAATCTTTCCATATCAAGTCCAATATCTGTTGCAGCAATGATTACTTCGGCTTCTTTAATTTCTTCCTCTGTAAAATCATTGCGAGTACCTTCAGACCCATGTGTTTCAACTTTAATGTCGTATCCCATTTTAGGGGCAGTTTGGTTTAACTTATCCGCAGCTAAAAAAGTATGAGCTACTCCTGTTGCACAAGATGTCATTGCTAAAATAAACGGCTTTTGACTAGTTAGAGTTGTTTTGGTTGGAGCTTTTTCTTTTCCAATCCCATTTAATAATGCGGCTGAAATTTTTGCTTTGTCTGTTTCAACTTTCATTGCTTTTTTAAAGTCTTCATCCATTAATTTTCGTGCTACTTCACTTAAAATTCCTAAATGAATTTCTCCTGATTTAGCTTCAGGAATAATTAAAGCAATGGCGACTTTCGTTGGCTTTCTATCCATTGAATTTCAATCAACATCATTTTTGAAACGAATAAATAAAACCGCTGCATTTGTAACAGCACTAATTCGTGCATGAGGAATTGCAAAGCCGTCTTCAAAACCTGTTGAAGACTCTTTTTCTCGGGCCTCAAAACCTTTAATAAGTTTATTGCGGTCAGAAACATATCCAAGATTTTCAGCTAATTGAGCAAGTTCTAAAAAAGCTTCTTCTTTATTTTTAGCTGTTGAATCTAAAATAATATGTTTTTCATTAAAAATGTTATTATACATATAGTTTTTCCTTTCCATTTATAGTTTACTATTTTAAAATTAAAAATCAATAATTTTGTTAAAAAAAATATATTTTTAAATATAAAATGAATTTTTTTCTATAAAATTAAAATTTAATAGGTATCATTTTTTTATTTAAAAAAGTAGACTGCACCCCCAAAAGTAAGTAAAATTAAAAAAGAACTTTACTAAAATTTTAGAGGAGGTACATTTTTATATGGCAAAAGGGGCCAAAAATTTAAAACATATACTGAAGAATTTAGAAAAAATCCAGTAAAACAAAATGAACAAACATCGCTTACTTATATTTCAAAAAAATATAAAGTAAATATAAAAACACTTAATTCATAACAAATAAATTTTAAAAAAGGAATTTTAAATACACCAAAAGACCCAAAAGAAGCATTTGGGAAAAAGATTTAAACTATTACAAGGTTAGGTATGAATTATTAAAAAAGCTCCATGACTTTTACAATTAAATAAACAAAAAATAGTATCTTTTATAAAAAAATCGTGCTAAATATTCATTAAAATTATTGCTTGATATAACAGGTTTAAAGCGTAGTTATTGAGATAAATATAAAAATTATTTAAGTAATGGTAAGTATAACGAACCATTAAAGAATATTGTAAAAGTCTATGAAGAAAATTTAAAACAATTTGGATATCGTCGGATAACTAAATATTTAAAAGAAGATTGTGGCATTATTTATAATGCTAAAAAAATATTACGAATTATGAATGAAAATAATATTCAAGCTGAATATGTAAAACGGATGCGTAAAAAAATATTAATAAAAAGGGCCAAAAATAAAAATATAACTAAATATCCTGATTTAGGAAATCGTAAATTTAATAAAATTAAAGAAAAATTTAAAGTTTAATTTAATGGTGTAAATTATTTAATTTGAAATGGTAAAAAACATTATCAATCAACAATAATTGATGGATATACTAAAGAAATTGTTGATGTGCAGTTATCAAAAAATAATGATAACAAAATTGTTGTGAAAAATTTATACGCTGCAATAGACTTCTTGCATAACCTAATCTAATTATTTCAAAATTCCTATAAAATATTTTTAAATTAAAATAGAAATTATAGGAGATTAAAATTATGAAATTTGATAAATTTAATTTTATTAATGATAAAGAATTATTGCGATTAACCGGAGCAAAATAGAAAAATTTAAAAAAGGTGGCAAAACTAATAAATTATCACTATAAAATCGGATACTGATGACTTTATCGTATTGACGAGAATATCGGACTTATTTTCATCTTGCTAAAAGTTTTGATATTAGTGAATCTAGTTGTTATCGCAATATCAAGTGAATTGAAGATATTTTAATTAAACAATCTGATTTTCAAAAACTCGCTAGTAAAAAATCACTAATAAATGATTATTTTAATGATAAAATTATTATTATTGATGTTGCCGAAACCCCAATCCAACGCCCAAAAAAAACAAAAACAATCTTATTCTGGTAAAAAGAAAAAACACACAATTAAAACACAAGTAATTATCGAACAAGAAACCAAAAAAATTATTGCAACAAGTTTTTCGCTTGGAAAAAAACATGATTATGCTTTATTTAAAGAATCAAAAATCTCAATTTTAAAAAATACCAAATTAATAGTTGATAGTGGTTATCAAGGAATTCAAAAAATTCACAATAATGTTCTAATACCTACAAAAAAAACAAAGAAAAACCCTTTAAATAAAGTACAAAAACAACGTAATAGAATAGTTTCAAAAATGAGAATTATTATTGAAAATATTTTTGCTATTCTTAAAAAATTTAAAATTATTACAGAAAAATATCGTAATCAAAGAAAACGATTTAGTTTAAGATTTAATTTAATTGCTTCAATTTATAATTTGCAGTTATCATAGAAGATTTATTTAAAATTAAAGAATTTAAATAATAAATTCATTTTTTGTTGTGGCAAAATATTAAATTTTTAAATAAAAAACATAATTAATTAAAATTATATTTTTCTATTAGCGTCTTTTTACAAATATTTGCAATTTTTTAATAGGTTATGCAAGAAGTCTAATTAATAAAATTAAACAAAAAAAGATCTCAGTAACATAATAATTCATTCAGATCATGGATTTCAATACACATCAAAAATATATAATAATAAATGTATATATAATGAGATTAGAATTTCTATCGGTAAAAATTATCATTGTGCTGATAATATTGTTATTGAAAGTTTTCATTCTTTATTAAAAAAGCAACAATTCATAACAATATTTATTTATCTCATGATGAATATATTAATGATGTTAAAAAATGAAATAAATGATATTCAAGTCGTAAAGAAAAAGATGTAGTGGTCTTCTTGCATAACCTAATATAATTATTTTAAAATTCCTATAAAATATTTTTAAATTAAAATAGAAATTATAGGAGATTAAAATTATGAAATTTGATAAATTTAATTTTATTAATGATAAACAATTATTGCGATTAACCGGAGCAAAAAAAAGCTACTTTTAATAAAATGTTAAATATTTTACAAGTAGCTGAAATAGAAAAATTTAAAAAAAGTGGCAAAACTAATAAATTATCACTAGAAAATCGGGTAGTAAGAAAAAGGTTGAGGTTTTGGTATAAAAAGTATTTTTTTACTATTATTGATGAATTTAAAACACTAATAAATCAGGATTTTTAAAAATTTATCCAATTATTTTATTTATATTTTTTATAAAACCTCAACTTTTGTAATGCTATCGAAAATCGGCTACTGATGACTTTATCGTATTGACGAGAATATCGGACTTATTTTCATCTTGCTAAAAGTTTTGATATTAATGAATCTAGTTGTTATCGCAATATCAAGTGAGTTGAAGATATTTTAATTAAACACTCTTATTTTCAACAAATCGCTGGTAAAAAATCGCTAATAAATTATTATTTTAATGATAAAACCATTATTATTGATGTTACAAAAACCCCAATCCAACGCCCAAAAAAAGACAAAAACAATCTTATTCTGGTAAAAAGAAAAAACACACCATTAAAACACAAGTAATTATCGAACAAGAAATCAAAAAAATTATTGCAACAAGTTTTTCGCTTGAAAAAAAACATGATTATGCTTTATTTAAAGAATCAAAAATCTTAATTTTAAAAAATGCCAAATTAATAGTTGATAGTGGTTATCAAGGAATTCAAAAAAAATCACAATAATGTTATAATACCTAAAAAAAACAAAGAAAAACCCTTTAAATAAAGTACAAAAACAACGTAATAGAATAGTTTCAAAAATAAGAATTATTATTGAAAATATTTTTGCTATTCTTAAAAAATTTAAAATTATTACAGAAAAATATCGTAATTGAAGAAAACGATTTAGTTTAAGATTTAATTTAATTGCTTCAATTTATAATTTACAGTTAGCACAGAAGATTTATTTAAAATTAAAGAATTTAAATAATAAATTCATTTTTTGTTGTGGCAAAATATTAAATTTTTAAATAAAAAACATAATTAATTAAAATTATATTTTTTCTATTAGTGTCTTTTTACAAATATTTGCAATTTTTTAATAGGTTACGCAATAATTCTAATAAATAAAAGTTTATAGCCTTTTTTTATTAATACTTACTAAAATTGGTGCAGTCTAAAAATTCAAATTTTTGCTCTTTTTAAATTTATCTTTTATAATTTAATAATGCTTTCCCTTTAACATTTATTGTTAATTTTTGTGCTAATTCCACAATTATTGCTGATTCACCTTCTAAAAGTTCTGTTGTTCCGATGGTTATTTTTCCTTCAACAACTGTTACTTGTGCTCATTTTATAGTATTTAAATTAATTTCTCGTGTTTTTGTTAATAAATGTAATGTAAAATATTCATTATCAATTAAAATTCCTTCATTACGATGAACAATTTGATTATTTGAATCAGGAACTGTTGTTACATCAAAACATTCTTGTAAATGAAGCGGACGAAAGTTTCCATCTTTATCCGCGCGATCAAAGTCATAAAAGCGATATGTTATGTCTGATGAACGTTGTAATTCAAAAACTGTTACACCTGGGGTAATGGCATGAACTTTACCTGGAGGAACATATAAAAAGTCCCCTTTTTGTACTTTTACTTCTTTAAATAATTGTGCTCATGCTTTTTTTTCAACCAATTGAATTAGTTCTTCTTTTGTTTGGGCATAATGTCCATAAACCATTTTAGCATCAATAGGGCAATCAAGGATATATCAACATTCAGGTTTACCTAACATTTTATTATGTTTTAAACTATATTCATCATCAGGATGAACTTGAACTGATAAATAATCATTTGCTGTAATAATTTTGGATAATAAAGGAAAATCTTTATCAGTAGTTCCAAAATATTCTGGATGATTTGCAAAAAATTTTTTTAATGATACTCCCGCCTCAGAACCATTAGCAATATAACTCATTCCATTATCTAATGCACTAATCACTCATGCTTCGCCATATAAGTTATCTGTTGGCAATTGAAAACCAAAATCCGCTAATTTTTGTCCCCCTCATAAACGTTCTGAAAAATATGGTGTCACTTTAATTACTTTATACATAAATGTCCTCCTCAGTTTTTCTATTATATTAAACCACAAAAAATGAAAAAATAATATTATCATTAAAATTTATAGTAAGATATATTTAACTAATAAAATGATTGGAGTCAACAATGGAAATTATTCGTATTCGAGGTTATCTTAAAAAAATTAAATGGCATTTATTATGACTTTTTGCTGTATTAGGTATTGTAACAATTATTTTTATAATTATTTTGCTAGCATTAAAAAACATGTCATCACAAGATAAATTAATTTATTGTTCAATTTTTCTTGTGGTTAATTTAATTATATTATTTATTAATTATTTAATTATTAAAACTCCCTTTATTTTTTCAAAAATTTATTATTATGACAACAACAAAAATCGATTACGTTTAAGTTTATATTTTTATTTTTTTGTTTTAATAATTACAATTATTTTCTTATTTTTAACTTTAATTTCCATCCAACTAATTTTAAAAACAACTTTTAGTCTTATAATTAAGAAATTGTGATTTGTTGGCTTAGGATATGCTCTGTGAAGTTTTAGTATTATTGGTGGATTTAATACCATTAATTTAATTATTTTAAATAAACCCATTCCACCACAAAAATCTACTACCTAAAATCATACACTAAAACTCATTGCAAAACAGTCAATAATCATTCAATGTCTTGATTAATAACGTCAATAATATTTGTCAAAATATCTTGATAAGTTCCAATAAAATAGAGTCCGAGCAATCATCCTTTTGGGTCATCAAAACTATTAACAAAATAATTATCAAAAATAATTGTCAAGATGCCATCATTAAGGTGCATTGTTGGGATTTTTGTTTCTTCTTTTGCTAACTCAATTAAATTGACTATTAATTTTGGTGTTAATAATTTTCGTATTAAAATTTGGTCATTTGCATTAACAGCAAACATTTTTTCAAATTCTGTTGATTCTAGCGTTGTATTATCTCTTGTTTTAAAAATTTTTAAGAAGATGTACATTCCTTTAATTGTGGCAACTAATTCTGACATTTACTTAAATCAAGCGTTAAATATGGATATCGAATATAAGTAGCTTCTTCATCTTTACCTCAACCATCCACTTCGCGTCGTGTCAATGTTCTAAATGAGTAATTAATATCATTTTCATAAAAATTAATAACATAGTCTTCTTTAAGGTCTTTCATATTAGGTAGTTCCATGCGCGGAAAAAGATTAAATTTTTGAGTAATAGTAGCAATTTGATATTGTTTTTTTTGCCAAAGCATTAAGACTAATTTGATAAAATTTCTCAAACGTTAGTTCTTGCATAATAATTTTTTGTAATTTTACTGCTTGATAATACTTTGTAAATAATCAAATCCCCAAACTTAAAGTAATTAAACTACTAAAAACTAAAATAATTTTGCCAGCAATACCTAATTCTAATAATCTTTTTAAAAAACTAAGTGGCATTCCCATAATTATTGCTAATAATAAAAATAAAAATAAAAAATTAATAACAACTAAGATAAAATTCAAAAAGATATACCGTTTTTTAAAATATTTAAAATTAAGATTTTTTAATTTATGTTTTTGCATTAACATTTGAAAATTATGTTCAATAATTGTTTCTAAATCTGATTTAATAATTCTTATTTTATCCTTTTATATTTTTTTAATTAATTAAAAAATAGAATTAAATCCAAAATAATTATTGGCATAAATCTATCTTAACATCTCGACGATCAGCAGCATTAGCTTCAAAATATAAGAATGTGCTTAATTTTAATGAACTTGCTGCAACATTTGATGGCCATGTTTTTAAACTCGCATTAAAGTCACGAGCTGCTGAATTATAAAAACGTCGCGCAGCGCGCCCAGGCAATATTATCTTCACAATCTCTAATTCCTGCTTGTAATTCAATTACACTGTTATTAGATTTTAAATCTGGATAATTTTCTAATAATACATTAGAGTTTTACCAGCTTGACTTGTGACAGCATTATTAAATTGCTCTAATTCCTTCACATTTAATTTTTTATTTGCTTGACTAGGTAATTCAACAACTGTTGTTAAAGTATCTTTTTCATATTTCATATATTGCTTTGTGCTATCAATTAATTTTGTTAACATATAAATTATTCGTTTTAATTGAACATCAATGTCATAAGCTGTTTCTTCAATTTTTTCTTTATTTCTAATTAAATTATTTCTTGATAAAATTCAAAATAAAACTGGGATAATTAAAATAAATCAAATTTATACAAATAATTTTCCTCAAAAAAATACTTTTTGCTGGAATTTCCGCATTATTAACTGTTGGATTATATCTCATTGTTACTATTCCTTTTGTAACTTATTTAATATTATATAAGAAAAAAATATAAAAACAAGATTAATTATAATTAATAAAAAAATAACTCAAAGAGAGTTGTTTTTTTTTTATGTTATTATTTACTAATTGAAACAACTGTTCCGGCGCCAATTGTACGTCCACCTTCACGAATTGAGAATTTTGTTCCTTCTTCAATCGCAACTGGGGCAATTAATTCAACTGTCATTTCAACATTATCCCCTGGCATAACCATTTCAACACCGCTTGGTAATTTAATTGAACCTGTAACATCAGTTGTACGGAAGTAAAATTGTGGACGGTAGTTTCCGAAGAATGGTGTATGACGTCCCCCCTCTTCTTTTGTTAAAACATAAACTTGTGCTTTAAATTCTTTATGTGGTTTAACTGAACCTGGCTTGGCAATAACTTGCCCGCGCTCAACATCACTACGGTCAACTCCACGTAATAAAACCCCAACATTATCTCCAGCTTTAGCATCATCTAATAATTTTCTAAACATTTCTAAACCTGTTGCAACAACTTTTTTAGTTTCATTTTTTAATCCAACGATTTCAACTTCTTCATTAACTTTAACAATTCCACGTTCAACACGACCTGTTGCCACTGTTCCGCGACCTGTAATTGTGAAAACATCTTCAACTGGCATCATAAATGGTTTAGCAGTATCTCTTTCTGGTTCTGGAATTCATTTATCAATTGCGTTCATTAATTCCATAATTTTTTCTTCTCATTGAGCATCACCTTCAAGAGCTTTTAAGGCTGATCCTCTAATAACTGGTGTTTTTTCACCATCAAAACCATATTCACTTAATAGATCTCTAACTTCCATTTCGATTAAATCCATCATTTCAGTATCGCCATCCATCATATCACATTTGTTTAAGAAAACAACCATTTTTGGTACACCAACTTGTCTTGATAATAAGATATGTTCCCTTGTTTGAGGCATTGGCCCATCTGTTGCTGCAACAACTAAAATCGCACCATCCATTTGTGCAGCGCCTGTAATCATGTTTTTAACATAATCGGCATGTCCAGGGCAGTCTACGTGAGCATAGTGTCTTTTATCAGTACGATATTCAACGTGTGAGGTATTAATTGTAATCCCACGCTCTTTTTCTTCAGGAGCTTTATCAATATTGTCATATTTTTGGGCTTCTGCAAATCCTTTTTTAGCTAATACCGTTGTAATAGCTGCCGTTAAAGTAGTTTTGCCATGGTCAACGTGGCCAATTGTTCCAACATTTACGTGTGGTAAACTTCTATCAAATTTTTGTTTTGCCATTTTAATCTTTTCCTCCTATATTTTTAATTAATAGACAAACGTCATAACTATTGTAAATTAATTCTTTTTACTTTGCAATCTTTTTTAGTAATGGTAGATTAAACCATTGTGTAATAATTAATCTGTTGATTTTCCTGCTTTTTTAATAATTTCTTCGGTAATTGAATTTGGTGCTTCTTGGTAATGTGAAAACAACATTGTATAAGTTCCTCGTCCTTGGGTAAAACTTCTTAAGTCAGTTGCATATTCAAACATTTCTGATAATGGAACTTTTGCCTTTACAACTTGGGCATTTCCACGTTGATCATTTCCTTCAATTTGACCACGACGTGAAGATAAGTTTCCTATTACATCCCCATAGTATTCTTCTGGAACAGTAACTTCAACAGCCATAATTGGTTCTAAAATAACTGGTTTACATTTTTTAGCGGCTTCTTTTAAGGCTAAACTAGCGGCAAACTCATAAGCCATTTGTGATGAATCGACATCATGGTATGACCCATCATATAATGTTGCTTTAATATCAATCATTGGATATCCTGCTAATTTTCCTGTTTGAATTGACTCTTCTAAACCTTTTTTAACTGAACGAATGAATTCTTTTGGAATTTTTCCACCAACAATTGCGTCAACAAACTCAAATCCTTTATCATGATTTGGTTCAAACTTAATTCATACGTGTCCATATTGTCCACGTCCTCCTGATTGTTTAATGTACTTCCCTTCTACTTCAGCACTATCTTTAAATGTTTCGCGATATGAAACTTGTGGTGTTCCAACATTAGTTTCCACTTTAAATTCACGTTTCATTCGGTCAACTAAAATATCCAAGTGTAGTTCTCCCATTCCAGCAATAATTGTTTGTCCTGTTTCTTCATCTGTTCATGTTCGGAAAGTTGGATCTTCTTCTGCTAATTTTTGTAATGCTAAGCTCATTTTTTCTTGGTCAGCTTTTGTTTTTGGTTCTAAAGCTAAGTTAATAACTGGTTCTGGGAAAACCATTAATTCTAATATTACTTCATTTTTTTCATCACAAAGCGTATCTCCTGTTGTTGTTAATTTTAAACCAACTGCTGCTGCAATATCACCAGCATACACTGCTTCAGTTTCTTCGCGATTATTAGCGTGCATTTTTAACAAACGACCAATACGTTCTGTTTTATCTTTTGTTGAGTTTAATACAGAGCTTCCTTTTTTTAACACTCCAGAGTAAACACGGAAGAATGTTAATTTCCCAACAAATGGGTCTGTCATAATTTTAAATGCTAATGCTGAAAATGGTTCACTATCATCAGCGTGGCGTTCAACTTCAGTCCCATCTTCTCGAACACCTTTAATTGATAGAATATCAAGTGGTGAAGGTAAATAATCAATTACCCCATCCAACATTAATTTAACTCCTTTATTTTTAAAAGCACTTCCACAAAAGACTGGGAAAAAATCACCAGTTAATGTTGCAGTACGAATTGCACTTTTAATTTTTGGAATTGAAATATCATTACCATCCAAGTATTTCATCATTAAATCTTCATCAAAGTTAACCGATGCTTCAATTAATTTCATTCGGTATTCTTCAACTAAGTCTTTTAAATTATCTGGGATTGGAATTTCTTTTGCTTCTTCGTTTGCTGCTCCATCATAATGATAAGCTTTTCGTTCAACGATATCAATAATTCCTATAAACTGGTCTTCAGCTCCAATTGGAATTTGAACTGGATGAGCATTTGCTTGTAAACGGTCATGAATTGTTTTTACTGAGTATAAAAAGTCAGCTCCAATTTTATCCATTTTATTAACAAAGACAATCCGTGGTACACCATACGTAGTTGCTTGACGTCAAACAGTTTCTGTTTGGGGTTCAACTCCTGATTGTCCATCAAGAACAGCTACTGCTCCATCTAAAACACGTAATGATCTTTCTACTTCAACAGTAAAATCAACGTGCCCTGGAGTATCAATAATATTTAAGCGCATATTTTTTCAAAATGCCGTTGTTGCCGCAGAAGTAATTGTAATTCCACGTTCTTGTTCTTGAGCCATTCAATCCATTTGGCTCGCTCCATCATGGGTTTCACCAATTTTATGAATTTTCCCAGTATGGAACAAAATGCGTTCTGTTGTTGTAGTTTTTCCAGCGTCAATATGTGCCATAATTCCAATATTTCTCGTATTTTCTAGAGAATATTCTCTTGCCATTTTTCTTTTCCTTTCTATTTTTTATCAACGATAATGAGCAAAGGCCTTATTAGCTTCCGCCATTTTATGAGTATCATCTTTTTTCTTAACTGCTCCCCCAATTCCATTTGAAGCATCAATAATTTCATTTGCTAAACGATCAATCATACTTTTTTCATTACGTAATCTTGCATAATTAATTAATCATCTTAATCCTAACGTAACTTTACGATCTTCATTTACTTCAATTGGAACTTGGTAATTAGCTCCCCCAATTCGGCGAACTTTTAATTCTAAATGTGGCGTAATGTTTTCAATTGCTTTATTAAAAACTTCTAACGGTTCAGTCTTTGTTTTTTCTTTAACAATCTCAAATGCTCCATATAAAATTGTTTGAGCAACTCCTCTTTTCCCATCAATCATAATTTTATTAATTGCACGCGTTACTAATTTTGAGCTATAAATTGGATCTGGTAAAACATCTCTTTTCTCTGCTTGGCGTTTACGCATCGTAATAATTCTCCTTTCTGTTTAATTAAGCTTTTGCAGCTTTTGGTCTTTTTGTTCCATATAGTGATCTTCCTTGTTGGCGGTTATTAACTCCAGCAGTATCTAAAGTACCACGAATAATATGATAACGAACCCCTGGTAAGTCTTTAACCCTTCCACCACGGATTAATACAACACTATGTTCTTGTAAGTTATGTCCTTCACCAGGAATATATGCCGTTACTTCCATTCCGTTTGTTAAACGAACGCGAGCATATTTTCGTAACGCTGAGTTCGGTTTTTTTGGCGTCATTGTTGCAACCCTTGTACAAACACCTCTTTTTTGTGGTGCTGTAACATTAGTAGGTTTTTTTTGTAAAGAGTTTAGCCCTCTGTTTAAAGCGGGAGCTTTTGTTTTTCACGCTTTATCTTTACGTGGTTTATGCACTAATTGATTAATTGTTGGCATTAAGTTTTCTCCTTTTTTTCAAATATCCGAGTGTATCAAATAATACAATACATATATGATATTACATAAAACAAAAAAATAAGTCAAGATTTATTCTCAATATTCCCAAGAAAAAAAGACCTAATGGTCTTTTTAGTATTCTTCAGCCTTTGCTACAATTCCAGCCGTAATAATATCTTTGGGATTTTTTAATCCTGTTCCCGCCGGAATTAAATGTCCTAACATAATGTTTTCTTTTAACCCTTCTAAACAATCAACTTTGCCTTTAATAATCGCTTTAACCAATACTCGTGTTGTATCTTGGAATGACGCTGATGATAAGAATGACTCAGATTCTAATGGTGCTTTTTTAATTCCAAAAATAACATGTTTTGCTGTTGGCGGTTTTTTCATTGAACGAACAGCGTTAATTGTTTCATTACGATAGCGTTTAATTGTTGCAATTTCTCCTGGTAATAATTCAGTATCACCAGCATCAATAATTTTAACTTTATTTAACATTTGTTTAATAATAATTTCAATATATTTATCAGAAATTTCAATTCCTTGTAAACGATAAACTCGTTGTACTTCTTTCAAAATATAATTATGAACATCTTCAATTTTGGCAACTTCTAATAATTCTTTAATATTAATTGAACCTTCTGTCAATTTTTGACCACGAGCAACTTTGTCACCAATTTTAACTCTTAAAACAGCATTGTATTGCGTTTTATATTTTCGTTCATCACTATCTGATTTAACATAAATGGTATGAATTCCACCTTCATCACGAATATCACTAATTTTTCCATCAATTTCAGAAATAACAGCAATTGATCCTTTTGGTGTAGTTACATCTAATAATTCTTTAATCCGTGGTAGCCCTTGGGTAATATCAGCTCCTCCAGCAACACCACCAGTATGGAATGTTCGCATTGTTAGCTGTGTACCTGGTTCTCCAATTGATTGCGCAGCAATTGTTCCAACCGCCTCACCAATTTCAACTTCCATTCCTGTAGCAAGGTTTTTGCCATAACAACGTTGGCAAACACCTTTTTCTGCTTCACAAGTTAAAACAGAACGGATAATAACTTCCTTAATACCATTACCAACAATTTTTTGACTATCTTCTTCAGTCAATAATGTATTAGCAACAATAACTTCACCATTTTTTAATTTAATATCTTTTAAATTATAGCGACCAACTAAACGGTCAAATAATGGCACAATAATGTTGGCATGTTTTTGTTCAATAATATCTGATACAACAAAACCACGACGAGCATTACAATCTTTCATTGTAATAATAATTTCTTGTGAAACATCAACTAATCGTCTTGTTAAATATCCTGAGTCAGCTGTTTTTAAAGCAACATCAGCCATTCCTTTTCGTGCCCCATGGGTTGAAATAAAGAATTCTGACACTGTTAAACCTTCGCGGAACGAAGACTTAATTGGTAATTCAATAATGTCTCCTTTTGGATTATTCATTAGCCCACGCATCCCAACTAATTGGGTAAAGTTTGAAACATTTCCCCGCGCGCCTGAATCCGCCATCATAAAGATTGGATTTTTTGGGTCTTCACGTAAAACGTGTTCTAATTCAGTTTGAATGTTATCTTTAACTTTTGATCATACAATAATAATGCGGTGTTGTTTTTCGCGGCTGGTCAACATTCCCATTTTAAAGTAATCATTAATTTCTTTTACCTTTTGATCTGCCACTTTAAATTCTTCTTGTTTTTTATCGTAAACTTTAACATCGCCCGCCGATACTGTTACTCCTGATTTCCCTGAATATTTGAAGCCAAGATTTTTCATGTTATCTAACATTTCAGCAGTCTTATTAGCTCCATATTTTTTAAAGTAGCGGTCAATAATACTTGATAAATCTTTTTTCTTAAATGGTGGATTAACTTTTCAACTCGCTAAATATTCAACTAAATTAACGTTGTCTTTAATTAATGAGCGAGCAGGTAATGCTGTTAAATTTTCAACATTCGGTTCATTTAAGTATGGAAACTCTTCTTTAAAAATTTGATTAAAAATAATTTTTCCTGGGGTTGTAATAATATAATCTTTCATTTGTTCTGGTTTGAATTTTTTATTTATAAAACCAACAACAGGAATAGCAACTAAAGCGTGTAAAGCGACCGCCTCGGTTTCATATGCAATAACAGCTTCATTTAAATCTTTAAAGATTGTTCCTTCGCCTAATTGTCCTTTTTCTTCATATGTTAAATAATAATTTCCTAACACCATATCTTGGGTTGGTGTAACAATTGGTTTGCCATCTTTTGGTCCTAAAATATTTCGACTTCCTAACATTAAACTTCGTGCTTCAGCAACTGCTTCTTCTTTAATTGGGACATGAACCGCCATTTGGTCACCATCAAAGTCGGCATTAAAGGCAGTTGTTACTAATGGATGTAATCTAATTGCTTTTCCTTTGACTAATTTTGGTTCAAATGCTTGAATTCCTAATCGGTGTAACGTTGGCGCACGGTTTAATAACACTGGACGAGTCTTAATAACTTCTTCTAAAACTTCTCATACTTTATCATCTTGATTTAAAATTAATTTTTCCGCAACTTTAATATTTGCTGCTAAACCATATTTAACTAATTTGCTAATAACAAATGGTTTAAATAATGTAATAGCCATATCACGCGGCAATCCACATTGATACATTTTTAAGTCAGGTCCAATTACAATAACTGACCGTCCTGAATAGTCAACTCGTTTTCCTAATAAGTTTTGACGGAAACGACCTTGTTTTCCTTTTAAAATACTTGTTAATGATTTTAATGGTCGTTTATCTTTTCCCGTTACTGGTCGTGCCTTACGTTCATTATCTAATAAAGCATCAACAGCTTCTTGTAGCATCCTTTTTTCATTATTAACAATAACGCTTGGTGCTCCCATTGCTTTAACTTTTTTTAATCGTTCATTTCGAATAATAATTCGACGATATAAATCATTAATTTCTGATGTTGTAAAACGACCGCCATCTAATTGAATAATTGGACGAATATCTGGTGGAATGACTGGCACTGCTCGTAAAATCATTCATTCTGGTCGTGAACCTGATTTTTTTAATGAATCTAAAACTTCTAAACGTTTCATTAATTTATTTTGATCTAATTGTGTTTTTTTATCTTTTAAATCTTGCTTAATTTTTTCAAGTTCATCATCAATGTTTATATTTTTTAATAATACTTCAACAGCTTCTGCTCCAATTCCAAATCGTGCATTAGTATGACAATTAATGAACTGAGCACATTCATCCATTGAAAATGGCAATGAAGTATTTTTTAAATCTTCAATCATTGTTTCTCCCGCTTCATAAGCAATTGTGTTAGGTTCTAGTGTATCTAAAATTTCGCGCAATGTCTTTGTTAATCGTTGACGTGTTTGTGCTGATGTTTTAGCATTTCCTAAGTCTAATACCATTTTTTGTTTCAATGATTTTGCATCACCAGCATATAATACAATATATGAAACAAAGTAAACAACTTCTTCAAGTTCTTTTGTTTTCATATCTAAAATTAAAGCAATTCGACTGGGTGCTGCTTTTAACATTCAAATATGTGTTACTGGTTCTTCTAATTCAATATGCCCCATCCGTTCACGACGAACAATCGATTCAGTAATTTCTACTCCACAACGTTCACAAATTTTCCCCTTATTTTTTGATTTTTTGTACTTCCCACAAGCACATTCAAAATTTTTGGTTGGACCAAAAATCTTTTCATCAAATAATCCTTCGCGTTCTGGTTTTAATGTTTTATAATTAATTGTTTCTGGTTTTTTTACTTCCCCAAATGATCAACTACGAATATCATCAGGGTTTGCTAGGCCGATTTTAATCATACGATTATTTTTTTCATTATTTTCAATCATTTTTTCTTCCCCCTTAATCTAATTCATATTGATCATTAATTTCATCAAGCTCACCATCAATTTCATCTAACTCATCATAGCCTAAATTATCTACCAAATCAAAACTATCTTCAACTTTAACAAATTCATCTAAATTATCATTTTTTTGTGGCTCACTATTAGTGCTTAAAATAAAGTTATCAATATCAAATTCATTTTCAAATTCATCACTATCCTTTAATAAGTCTTCATCAACATAATTTGTTTCATCATAACTCTTAATATTCTTAATGTTTCCTTTTTCATCAATCATATGAATATTAAATCCTAATCCTTGAATTTCACGAGTTAAAACATTAAATGATTCTGGAATTCCTGGTTCTGGAATCTTTTTATCTTTCACAATTGATTCATAAGCACGTGTTCTTCCTTTAATATCATCAGACTTAATTGTTAAAATTTCGCGTAATGTATGAGCTGCACCATAAGCTTCTAACGCTCATACTTCCATTTCTCCAAAACGTTGTCCCCCATTTTGGGCTTTTCCTCCTAATGGTTGTTGTGTAATTAATGAATATGGTCCAACATTTCTTGCATGTAATTTATCATCAACCATGTGTGATAATTTTAACATATACATTACTCCTACCGAAACTGGATTATCAAATTTTTCACCTGTTCGACCGTCAATTAAAACTTCTTTCCCAAAGTTTTTCATTCCTGCTTTATCCATAATTTCAATTAATTCTTCATTTGTCATTCCATCAAAAACAGGAGTTGAAATTTTTTGTCCCAACTTTTTCGCCGCCATTCCCAAATGAATTTCTAACACCTGCCCAATATTCATCCGCGATGGTACCCCTAGTGGATTTAACATAATATCAATTGGTGCTCCATTTTCCATATGTGGCATATCTTCCAACGGTAAAATTTTCGAAATAACCCCTTTATTCCCATGACGACCAGCCATTTTATCTCCTTCTTGGATTTTTCGTTTTTGAACAATATAAACTTTAATAACTTCTAAAACATCGGATGATAATTCATATTTTTCTCGTGGAAAGCGTTTAATTGATTGAATAATTCCTTCACCACCATTTGGAACTCGTAATGAATTATCTTTAACATTTTTTGATTTTTCACCAAAAATTGCTTGTAATAATTTATCTTCTGGCGATAATTGGGTTTGTCCTTTTGGTGTTACTTTTCCAACTAAAATATCGCCGGGCTTAACTTCCGTACCAATAATAACTAATCCGTCATCATCTAAAAATTTTCGTGCATTTTCAGAAATATTCGGAATCTCACGAGTAATTTCTTCTGGTCCTTGTTTTGTTTGACGACGTTCAATTGTATATTCTTCAATATGAATTGATGTAAAAACATCTTCGGATACTAACCGTTCTGAAACAATAATAGCATCTTCATAGTTGTAACCATTTCATGTTGTAAAGGCAACTACTACATTTTGTCCTAATGCTAGTTCTCCTTTATCAATTGATGGCCCATCAGCTAAAACTTGTCCTTTTTCAATTTTTTGTCCTTTACGCACTAATGGAACATGAGTTAATGATGTTCCTTGGTTACTACGAACAAAAGTGTCTAAATTATAATTTTTTAACCCTTCTTTTGTTTTTAAAACAATTCTTGTTGCATCAACAAAATCAACAGTTCCATAATGTTGTGAAACAATTGCTAATCCAGAGTCACGAGCAGCAGCATATTCAGCTCCTGTTCCTACATACGGTGAATTTGGGGAAATTAAAGGAATTGCTTGTCGTTGCATATTAGCGCCCATTAAAGCACGATTGGCATCATCATTTTCTAAAAATGGAATACAACTTGTTGCAATTGAAACAATTTGTTTTGGCGAAACATCAACATAGTCAACATCGTTTCGTCCAGCAATAATATTTTCTCCTTGGAAACGCGCAACCACTTGTTCATCTAAAATTTCACCCTTATCACTTAAACGAATATTAGCTTGTGCAACAACATAATTTTTTTCTTCATCAGCTGTTAAATAATCATTTTCCATTGTAACTTTGTAACCAATAACACGACGATATGGTGTTTCAATAAATCCATATGAATTAATTTTGGCATATGTTGCTAAGTTATTAATTAAACCAATATTAGGCCCTTCTGGTGTCTCAATTGGACAAATACGACCATAATGTGAGTAGTGAACATCTCGGACCTCCAACCCAGCGCGTTCTCTTGATAATCCTCCTGGTCCTAGGGCTGTTAATCGACGTTTATTTGTTAATTCAGCTAAAGGATTTGTCTGATCCATAAATTGTGATAATTGTGATAAATTGAAAAATTCACCAATAATTGCTGATAATGGCTTATTATTAATAATATTTGAAGGTTTCATTTTAAATAAATTTGAAGTTGACATTTTTTCTTTAACATTTTTTTCAATTCTTAGTAAACCAATTCGAAATTGATTTTGTAATAATTCCCCAATTGTTCGAACACGACGATTTCCTAAGTGGTCAATATCATCAACTTCCCCAATTCCATCTGTTAAATTTAATAAATATGAAAATGTCGCCAAAACATCAGGAACTGTTACATATTCATCAGTTGCATTAGGATCAATTCCAATAATATTCGCTACACGTGAGCAAACTTCATTATCAACATACACTTTAATTTTTTGAATTTTATTAGAACAAATAATTTCATCGCTAAATTTAACTTCTTGCAAACAAGCTCCTGCTTTTAAAATTTTTTTTAACTTGTTAATAGCTTCTTTATCCATTAACGTTCCCTCGGTAAAAACAACTTTACCATTTACATCTTTAATGTCTTCAGCTAATATTTTGTTATAAATTCGATTTTCAACTGATAATTTTTGAATTAATTTAAAACGCCCTGCTTTGGTTAAAGCATACTTACGTTTATCAAATAATAATCCATATAAATATTTTGTCGCACCATCTGGGGTTGCTGTTTCTCCTGAACGAATTTTTTTATAAATTTCTTGAACAGCAATAATTTGGTCATATGAAATATCACCTGTGTATGGGTCTAATTCATAGGTGCTTTTTACTAATTTATTATCGCCAAAAATTTCTAGAGCATCTTCTTTAATAATTCCTAACGCCGTTAAGAAATTAGCAACGGATACTTTTCTAGATTTATCTATTTTTACATAAAAAAAAATCTCAAATTTTTCTTCTTTTCCAACTTTAATTTTTTTATGATCTGATTCAAACTCTAACCATGTCCCTCGTGATGGAATTAAATCAACATAGTAAACATTTTCTCCATTTTTACGATTTAAATCAATTTTATAATATGCACCTGGTGAACGAACTAATTGTGAGACAACGACTTTTTCTGAACCATTAAAAATAAAAGTTCCTTTTCCTGTCATTAGTGGAAAATCGCCAAAAAAGACTTCGCCTTCTTTTTCAATTGTAATATCAATAATTAGTTTATCATCTAATCTTTCTTTAATTGTTACTGTACATGTTGCTGTTTCATCGCCAGAATGAATATCATAATAAATAACATCAGTTGATTTTTTTAAAATTGTAATCATATGCCCAACACGTTCTTCAATTCACGCTTTAATTAATTCGGGCTCTCCCTTAACAATTGCTTTTACAACTTCTAAATCTTTTGAATTAATTGTTAATTTTAAATTTGAATAAATTGGTGCTTCAAAGATTTTTGACTCATCTTTTGCTTGAGAAATTGTTCTTCGTGGCTCTCTAAATTCTCAATCTAACATCTCTAAAACGATATTTCCTTCATGTCCAACAATCGGAAATACCTCCCCGAACACTTCGCTAATACCTGTTTTCTTGAATCAATCATATGTTTCAGTTTGAATTTCAATTAAGTTTGGTAAATCTAAATTCCCACTTACTTTTGTGTAATCAATTCTTTTAGCGTAATGCCCAAATTCTTTTTCTTTTAATGCCATTAATTATTAACCTCACTTTTCACAATATATGTATATAAATTTTATATTAGTTTTACAAAAAAGTCAATTCTTTTTATTAAAAATTAAAAAAGTGGTTGATTCTTTTTTACTTATATTAATTCTTACTTATGATGATCACAAATAAAAATTTCATCATCAACTGTGCCAACCATTACTTCTTTCATTTTTCCAAATAATACTTCAGCAGATCCGCCACCAACAACTTGTTTTTCTTGTTCAGCAATACATTTAAAACATTTTGGATTAAAATTAGTCATTTTTTAAGACCTCTTTATATATTATTTTAATTTTAATAAAAAATAATAAAGTTGTAAAACTAAATTACTTATCAATTAAAATTCTTGCTCATCATCCATGTTTAACATCAATATCGCCGCCATTTGAACCGTAGGCTGCATAGAAAATTGAATTTGTTCGATTTAAACCAAATATAAATGCTAAACAAAATGAACCTCAATAATAATTGAAGACAATTCTATTTAGAGCGGTTTCATAATTATTATTTCCAAATCAATCAGCTTTATCTTTGACCAAATTATAAGCATTAAATAACTTAAGATCAGGTAAATTCTCTACATTTGAACTTTGTTTAAAATTACTTAATAATTGTTTAAAAATTGCATTAGCACTATGCGTATTTTTTTAAAATTTATTAGACTTCTTGCATAACCCATTAAAATAATTTCAAATATTTGTAAAAAGGGGTTAATATAAAATTATAATTTTAATTAATTATGTCTTTTATTTAAAAATTTAATATTTTGCCACAACGAAAAATTATTTTATTATTCAAATTCGTTAATTTTAAATAAATCTTTTATGATAACTATAATAATTGTAAATTATAAATTGAAGCAATTAAATTAAATCTTAAACTAAATCGTTTTCTACGATTTCTATATTTTTCTGTAATAATTTTAAATTTTTTAAGAATAGCAAAAATATTTTCAATAATAATTCTTATTTTTGAAACTAGTCTATTATGTTGTTTTTGTTCTTTATTTAAATGTTTTTTCTTAGTTTTCTTTGTGGGAATTATAACATTATTGTGAATTTTTTGTATTCCTTGATAACCACTATCAACTATTAATTTGGTATTTTTTAAAATTGCGATTTTTGATTCTTTAAATAAAGCATAATCGTGTTTTTTCCCAAGCGAAAAACTTGTTGCAATAATTTTTTTGGTTTCTTGTTCGATAATTACTTGTGTTTTAATAGTGTGTTTTTTCTTTTTACCAGAATAAGATTGTTTTTGTCTTTTTTTGGGCGTTGGATTGGGGTTTCGGTAACATCAATAATAATAGTTTTATCATTAAAATAATCATTTATTAGTGCTTTTTTACCAGCAACTTGCTGAAAATCAGGGTGTTTAATTAAAATATCTTCAATTCACTTGATATTGCGATAACAATTAGCTTCACTAATTCCAAAATTTTTTCCAAGATGAAAATAAGTTCGATATTCTCGTCAATACGATAAAATCATCAATAATCGATTTTCTAGTGATAATTTATTAGCTTTGCCACCTTTTTTAAATTTTTCTATTTCAGCTACTTGTAAAATATCTAACATTTTATTAAAAATATCTTGTTTTATTCCTGTTAATCTTAATCATTCTTTATCATTAATATTTTTAAATTCATCAAATTTCATAATTTAATATCCTCATAAATTATATTTTATAATAATATTTTAATAATAAAACCAGGTATCGCAAGAAGTCTATTAAATAACTTTTAACCAACATGAAATACACTAGTATGCTTAAAATTAATTTCATCTTTAAAAATTGAAACTCGTTTTTTAATTTCAAATTGATAATATTTATAAACCGTAACAATTATTTTTCCAAAATTTATTAATTTATTATCTAAACCTTGACGACTAATTAAAATATTACTTTCAAAATTTTTACCATCGATTTTTAATGTTCCAGATAATGGTAAACCATATAGTGAAATAAAATTTAAATTAACACACAATCTAGCTAACATCATGTGATTATCACTGACATTAAAAATAGGCAAACTTTTTTTATAAGCTGTAACAAAATTTTCAGCTTTTAAGCCTGGTGGATTTATTCCCTCTCCTGCCCATAAGATTGGTTGATAATTACCAATGTCGGCTGTTTCAGTTAATTGTCCTGAATTTTCAGCTGTTGCCGTTCCTAAAATTAGACGCATTAAAGATTTATTACCAGTTTTATCAAAAGCAATTGCCGCACGAATTTCTTGGTTAATTACATTATTTTTCTTAATTTTTTCATTAAATTGTTGAATAAAAATTTTATCTAATAGTATAAAATTAGTATTATAATTAATTTCAAAATAATCGTAAATTGATTTGAATTCATTGTTTTGATCAATTATGGAATTTTCATAATTATTAAAAAAGTTAATTAAATATTTTTTGATTTTTGCAATTGATTTTTCTAAAATTTTTTTAATTTCATCTGGTTCGTTTGTAATAACATAAGTAACTGTAAGTGGACGCATTTGTCTTAATGATTTAAAACTTAAATCTAACATAAAATCATACTGAATTTGAACTGCCCGAGCGCTAGTAGTTTTAGTATTAGTTAATTTATTAATTTTATCTAAATCAACATAAGTTAAAATAAATTTATTTGCTTCTTCAAGGTGATACAATGGTTTTTTCTTTAAAGTGTATGCTGTAAAAATAAATCATAAAAATTTAATAAAGTTATAACAAATTAAAAATAAAAATCAATAATTACAAAAAATAACAAAATAAAAATATTATTTTTAATATTTATTTTAAAAATTATAAAATTAAACACAACAAAAAATAAATTTTATTATCTTATACAAACACTAATTTAATTTAAATGAATTTTTTTAAAATATTGTATTGATGTAAAATTTCCCAAACAAGGTCTAATTGTAGTATTTAATATATCTAAAATAGATTTTAATCTACTACGAATATTAATTAATAACTCATTTTGACCCAATCAACGCCTTATATCTCTATTTATTCTTTCCACTAATGCTTTCTGACGAGGTTTACAGGCATCACAAAAATAAACTATTATTTTAAAATGTTTTTCTATTGTTTTTCATCTATAAAATTATTTTCCTCTATCGGTTAAAATAAAACTAAATTTGCTAATACCAATTTTTTTAATCATTTTCATTAAAATTATTTATACAATACTTGTCTTTTTACTAAATAAAATATGATAAAAAAGTATCTTTGATTTACGATTTACTAAAACTAACAAATGAAAATTGCCACAATCAAGAGTATCCATTTCTAAAATTCCACTAAAACTTAAATCATCTCCATAATCATTTAAAAATTGTTTATAATCTCTAATATTAATTAATTTTCCACGATTATCATTTTTTTCCCATTTTTTTGTTTTTCTTTTTTTATTTTTAAAATATAACATTTATTTTTTTAAATTAAAATAACCTAATCTAATATATTTATACATTGTTTTAAAATATACACCAAATTTTACATTATATTGTAATTCATACGAAGTAATAATATTTTGTGGCGAACGACCAAAATTATGATAGCATTACAAAAGTTGAGGTTTTATAAAAAATATAAATAAAATAATTGGATAAATTTTTAAAAATCCTGATTTATTAGTGTTTTAAATTCATCAATAATGGTAAAAAAATACTTTTTATACCGAAATATCAACCTTTTTCTTACTACCAAAATTATTATATTCATTATAAAAATAATTTAATTCTTGTGAATTTAGCATTGAATACTTACGACATTGTTTTTTATTTTTATTATGTATTTTTTGTGTTTTTGTAGCATTATAATCATTAATATTATCAAACATATTTAACTCTTGCCAAATAGTTTTATAATCTCTATTCATTTGTTTAGCAATTTTTCGAATATTAATTGTTCCATTTTTCTTTTTAAATAATTCATTATCTTTTAATTTTTCCAAATTTACTCTTTCATTAAAATCTAATCTTTCATATTTTTTCACACTTTACCTCCTAAAATATTAAAATATTTTATAATTTATATAATTTAATTATAGCATTTTAAGTAAGGAGATAAAAATATGAAAAAGATACTTAGCATTTTAGGGGCAATCGGATTAACAGCAACAAGTACAACCAGTTTAGTTGCTTGTGATAATAATAAATCAGCAGAAAAACCACCAGAAAATAGTAAATGAAAATTAGTATCAAGTATTTTAGGAGAAGGAAATACTAAAAAATGATAGATAGGTATTTTTAAAAAAAATAATAAATGAAATATTATAAAATGAAATGGTAACAAAAAATTTTATTCATATTATTATGATAAAATTTATTATTGAAATTGTAATAATGAACCTACTGATTTACAAATACCATCAATTAATTCCAGTACAGGTGAAATTACAGATTGAAAAAGTTAAAAAGGAACTTAAAAGTAGTTTCTTTTTAAATTAATCGCACAAATTTCATAAAAATAATTAATAAAAATAAATTAGTTATTGTACTATACAATTTGGGAATAAATTTTCATACTTCGAATGTTTGATTGAAAAAACTATATATTGTTTGGAATATTTCCCCAACACCACTCGCTAATTCGTTTACTTGTTTTATACCAGGGGTATTATTAACGATTCAAATTGCCGCATTTCTGATATGACACGCTAAATTATATCAACTACAACTTTCATATTGTGCTTACCATCATTGACTATCAGGAAATAATCCACCATTGTTTATTTCTTGTCAATTATAAATCCCAAAATTAAAATCATAATAACGATACATATCATTTTCTTTTTGTGCTTGTAATTCAAAGACATTATAACAGATTTTTTGTTCTTCCATTTTTTTATATTTTAAACCATATTTATCTTTTAAAATACTTTCAAAAACATAACCCTCATTTTGATTAATATTAGACTTCTTGCGATACCTGGTTTTATTATTAAAATATTATTATAAAATATAATTTATGAGGATATTAAATTATGAAATTTGATGAATTTAAAAATATTAATGATAAAGAATGATTAAGATTAACAGGAATAAAACAAGATATTTTTAATAAAATGTTAGATATTTTACAAGTAGCTGAAATAGAAAAATTTAAAAAAGGTGGCAAAGCTAATAAATTATCACTAGAAAATCGATTATTGATGACTTTATCGTATTGACGAGAATATCGAACTTATTTTCATCTTGGAAAAAATTTCGGAATTAGTGAAGCTAATTGTTATCGCAATATCAAGTGAATTGAAGATACTTTAATTAAAAACCCTGATTTTCAGCAAGTTGCTGGTAAAAAAGCACTAATAAATGATTATTTTAATTATAAAACTATTATTATTGATGCTACCGAAACCCCAATCCAATGCGCAAAAAAAGACAAAAAAAAATCTTATTCTGGTAAAAAGAAAAAACACACTATTAAAACACAAGTAATTATCGAACAAGAAACCAAAAAAAATTATTGCAACAAGTTTTTCGCTTGGAAAAAAACATGATTATGCTTTATTTAAAGAATCAAAAATCGCAATTTTAAAAAATACCAAATTAATAGTTGATAGTGGTTATCAAGGAATACAAAAAATTCACAATAATGTTATAATGCCCACAAAGAAAACTAAGAAAAAACATTTAAATAAAGAACAAAAACAACATAATAGACTAGTTTCAAAAATAAGAATTATTATTGAAAATATTTTTGCTATTCTTAAAAAATTTAAAATTATTACAGAAAAATATAGAAATCGTAGAAAACGATTTAGTTTAAGATTTAATTTAATTGCTTCAATTTATAATTTACAATTATTATAGTTATCATAAAAGATTTATTTAAAATTAACGAATTTGAATAATAAAATAATTTTTCGTTGTGGCAAAATATTAAATTTTTAAATAAAAGACATAATTAATTAAAATTATATTTTTCTATTAGCGTCTTTTTACAAATATTTGCAATTTTTTAATAGGTTATGCAAGAAGTATGTTATAATTATTTGCAACTGAAAAATCATAATTAAATACATCTCCATAATTAATGTTATAAAATCGATTTTTATAAACAGAATACATCTTAAAATCTAATGATTTATATTTATCAGAAAAATAAAAATAACGAGGATAAATTTTAAAACCATTATTTGCTAATAAACCATATTTTTTATTATATCCTTGTGTATAAGTATTATTTTCTAAATCAAAAATTGTTCGTAAATAATCTTTATAAAAATTTTGAGAAACAGTAAACATACTATTTAATAATTTTTCAAATTTATTTTTATTAATATTATTTTCATCAATTAAAACATCTTTAAAATTAACTAATTTTAAACCAAAAAAGTTAATTAAAACAGTATCATATTGTAAATTATAAATATAACCACTTTCTATAAAATTACTCCGATTTTGAAATACTGGAACCAAGGCATAAGCAAAAAAGGATTTTAAAAATTTATTAATATCAATTTGTCCTTTCATTTTTTCATAATATTTAATATTTCCATTTTCTAAATACGAATTAGTATTTGCATCAAAATTAAAGATATTATCTTTTTCTTGCATAAAAGTAAATAAAAAGCCTAATTTAGGTAGTAAGAAAAAGGCTGAGGTTTTGGTATAAAAAGTATTTTTTTTTTACTATTATTGATGAATTTAAAATACTAATAAATCAGGATTTTTAAAAATTTATCCAATTATTTTATTTATATTTTTTATAAAACCTCAACTTTTGTAATGCTATCCTAATTTATCTTTTTGATTTTTAACAGGTTCATCTGCATATTTTCAATTATGAAATAATTCTAAAATACCAGCAATAATATTATTACTTTTATCAATTGTTAAAACCATCCGATAAATTGATTTAAAACTATTTCTTGCTAAACTTTCATCTACAATTTCAAAATCAAAGATTATTCGTTGTGTACCAACAATAAAATTCTCATAATTTGTATTACCACCTTGCTGAATCATAATATTTTCTTGAATAATAACATCTAAATAATTATTTAAAAAATCCTTAACTTTTTATTTATAAATATCTACTTCAAACTTAACATTTCCACTACTATCAATTTTTAGTGTTTGTGATTGACCTTCTCCATCTCAACGATAAATTTTATCATAATAATATGAATAAAATTTTTTGTTACCATTTCATTTTATAATATTTCATTTATTATTTTTTTTAAAAATACCTGTGTATCATTTTTTAGTATTTCCTTCTCCTAAAATACTTAATACTATTTTTCAATTATCAAAATCATAATTTAAGTTAACTTGTTGTAAATCATTTATATTTGTTTTTAATTTATTTAACATTTGCGTTAAATTATATTTAATTGTAAAAGAATAAATAAAATTTGTTAATTCTCTTAAAAATTGTTTTTTATCAACATCATAAAATTTATTAATTTTATATTGTTTAACATAAGTATCTCAATTTTTATATAAATCCATAAATTTATCACTAGGTTTATCATAAGAAACACCGGTTGAATAACTATCTTTTAAAAAATCTAAATACCATTTATCGTTATAAGTTAATGATTTTGATGTTTTTAAAGTAGGATTAATAAAATAATTAGTATCACTTCAATTTTCAAAAAAAGTGCTGCGTAAAAACATAGTATTAATAAAATCATTTTCATTTATACCAGTTTCTACACTTCGCTTTGTTCTTAATTTTTCTGTTGTTTGTGGTTGATGGTTTTGTTTTAATGTCATTGCACCTAACGAGAAAAAATAAATCAATAAAATTGGTACAAACTAAAATAATACTAAAAACTTACGCATTATTATCTACCAACTTATTTTTACGATTTTCTTTTATTAATTTAATAATTTCATTAAATAAATAACCATAAAAATAATGAATTATTAAAATATGTCACAATATATCAAATCATAAGCCATAAATTATATAACTATTTATACCGGCATATTTTTCTTTTAATTCTTCAATCGTCGAAACTGTATCTAATACACATACAAGGGTTAACGAAAAACTTATAATAAGATACAAAATCAAATCAACCCAAGAAATAAATAAACCATTTTGTTTCTTTTCTTTTTTATTTTCTACATTACTTTTTATAAATTTAACTCCTAACTATATAATGTTTTTGAAACAATAAACCCAACAATATATAAACTTGATATTGTTAACATTAATGGATGACTAAATAAAATCGCCATTTTACCAAAAAATAGATAACAACCAAGTATCAGAATTATATAAATCCATAATAATATTTTTTGCTGATGTCAACTGATTAATAATAACTGTAATAAAACCAGTTCCAAATATAGCGATTGCCACTACCAATAAAACTAACTTAATCATATAAAATCAACTCCTTACTTATTTTTTTATTCTTTTAGTGCTATGAATTCTTTTAAACCCTTGTTCTCTTGTTTTTGCTTGTCTTGCTAAACTTGATAATTGTTGTTTATTGCGAATAACTTTAAATTGTTTTCGTTCTTTAATATGTTTTTATAAACCTTGTTTAGTGCTAGAAACACCCCGAACAGTATCACCATATAGTTTAGAACTATTGATAACACCGCTTTTAACCGTTGAACCTAAGTCGTTATAATTAGTTGATGTTCCGTGAATTTCATAAATAGATAACTTAATAACCATAAAAAAGATTAAAAAATAAGAAATCGTTATATTTGTCATTGGCAATTTAGTATTTCAAGTCACATCAAAAACAAATAAAAAAGTATCAAAAATAAAACTAAAAATTTTATTTCAATTATCGTTATTAACGCTTTCATTTAATAAATTACTCATTTTTTATTTTTCCTTTCCCTTTTTTTGCTTTTAAATTTTCTTTCAAAATATCAATATCAAGCAATTCTAAGTGTTGTTTATTGTTTAATTTTGATATATCTTTTCAAAAGTATTCTTTTTTATTAATAACTTCATCATTTTTTAAATCACAAATAAAACTTAATCAATGACTATCATATTTATTAGCAAATTCAGGCGAAATAATTATCTTAAAAAACCGAATTCCTAAACCAACATCCGATTTATGTTTTGATCGTTTTCCTTATGCTGTTCGTTCTACTGATTTTGTTTTTCAAATTTCATAATCCGTAATATCTTGGAAAATACCAATTCGCATAATAAAACTACGATTAAAAATATTACCTAATTTAGATTTAACGGGTTTTTTCAATGAAATCGGAATAATAATACCGTTTGCTAAATGACGAATATTATTTCACATCATGCCCTCACGCTGTACGGTAAAAATCGCTCTATTTTTAAAATGTCTTGATAAAACAATCCACACACTTTTACCGCCATGAACTTTTTTAACTTCGTGGGGGCTAGTTCCATCAATATATAAAAATCTCATCAAACAAAATTAAACTATCGTCAGGCGGGGCTAATTTAGTTCTATCAGTAAAATATAAGTTATTAAAAGTTAAAAGTTTTATTGCATCATCTTCGATTGGATAATTACTATAAATTTTCTTTGTTAAAAGTTTCATAACTTGTGATAAAAAAGTTAAAAGTAATATTTTACCAATTCCTAATTTACCAATAATTACTGATAACGGATTGTCTCAAATAAAGTAAACTAAACGAAAAACATTTAACTGATAAAAAACATTTTTTCAAACTCACCAAACAAAATATACACATTGTAAAGCAAATAATAGTCAAAATACTAAAACAGTATAATTTAATGAAATTATTCAAAGTAATAAATCAATTAAAATAAACAAAACCATTGAACCATTAATATAACAAAAGTTTATTAGAAAAAATGCAAACTTTTTCATTACTTAAAATACCCAACTATTTTAAAAATTATTCACAATAAAAACCAAGTTAAAAACAAAATTACAATTCAAACATCAAGCATCAAAGTTAAATATTCATTTTGTGTTAAATTTCAAGTTGTAATATTTTCAACATTTGTTTTATCTATAAACAAAAAGACATAAATAAAAAACTCTTTTAATTTTTCTCAATCATTTTTCATCTTTAAAAACTCCACATTTTTTGAATAATTTTAAAAAACATTCCAAAAAATAAAACGATAAATAATACAAAGGATATTACATATAAAAATTCAGGGGCATTTGAACCAATAATATAAGTAATAAATTGAACTCAATAATTATATAAACTCATTATAAAAACCTCTATAAAAAATATTTACCATATTCATTGATATTCAATTTCATAATTAAAATCTTTTATATTAATTTGAATAGGTTTTTTATAAGATTGTTCATCATAAATTGATAAAACATAATTTGACTCTTTTTTAAAACTTTTATAGCATTTTTTACATAAGAATTTAATTTTATTTTTGCAAGAAAAAGATATATAAGAAACCTTAGATTTTATAAAATTATTATAACAACCAACTACTTTTAAATAATTTTTAATTGGATGATGAAAAATATAACCATTATCACATAATTTATAACCTTTATTTTTTTCATATTTTATTCTATTTTCTTTATATAATTCTTCTATTAATTTAGCTTCCATTTTATAATTCCTCCAAATCACTAATTAATTGTTCTACTTTTTTGTCATTTCAATTTATTAAATTATTGTTGTTATTTGTTTTTAATTTTTTAGGTTCATTTTGAAATAATGATTTATGCATGCGCGTAAAATAGTTTTGTTTATATTGATTATACAAATCAATTATTTCTGTTCCAGTTAAACATTTTCAAATATGGTGTTTTAAATTTTCATCATATTTTACAATATGATAAGAATTATCATAAATTAAACCGATTGCTGCTTGTTCAGATTGTTTTTGACTAGGATAAATAAACTTATTACTCAATAAAAAACCAATATGGTGATTATGATTAGGTAAATTTATAAAACTTGCTTTATCTGTTTCAAAAGGTATTAATTCCTTAGAAATAAAATAATTTGCTATATTTTTATTTTTCTTAACAAAATTACTCAATTTTATCAACTCCTTCTCTTAGCATTTTACCTTCTCCTAATGTTCCCATTATATTTTCTAACTGTAACATTCTTTTCTTTAACAACATAACTTTATATTCTTTAATTTCTGATATATGCTCTTTAATTACATAAAATAAAATAATAAATATAAAAATTAAAAATAAAATATCAATTCAAATACCGACTATTATTTCTCTATTAGTAAATAAAATAAAACCGACAATAATTGTAATAAAATTAATTAAGAATAAAAAATAACAAAAACCAAAACCAAAATTCTTAATAATAAAATCTCTTTTTAATTTTTTATATTCCTTAGTTGTTTCAAATTTTATATCCATAATTAAATACCCCTAACTAAATATTTGTTTAATAAACATTGTTATATTTAATAGACTTCTTGCATAACCCATTAAAATAATTTCAAATATTTGTAAAAAGGGGTTAATATAAAATTATAATTTTAATTAATTATGTCTTTTATTTAAAAATTTAATATTTTGCCACAACGAAAAATTATTTTATTATTCAAATTCGTTAATTTTAAATAAATCTTTTATGATAACTATAATAATTGTAAATTATAAATTGAAGCAATTAAATTAAATCTTAAACTAAATCGTTTTCTACGATTTCTATATTTTTCTGTAATAATTTTAAATTTTTTAAGAATAGCAAAAATATTTTCAATAATAATTCTTATTTTTGAAACTAGTCTATTATGTTGTTTTTGTTCTTTATTTAAATGTTTTTTCTTAGTTTTCTTTGTGGGCATTATAACATTATTGTGAATTTTTTGTATTCCTTGATAACCACTATCAACTATTAATTTGGTATTTTTTAAAATTGCGATTTTTGATTCTTTAAATAAAGCATAATCGTGTTTTTTACCAAGTGAAAAACTTGTTGCAATAATTTTTTTGGTTTCTTGTTCGATAATTACTTGTGTTTTAATAGTGTGTTTTTTCTTTTTACCAGAATAAGATTGTTTTTGTCTTTTTTTGGGCGTTGGATTGGGGTTTCGGTGGCATCAATAATAATAGTTTTATCATTAAAATAATCATTTATTAGTGCTTTTTTACCAGCAACTTGCTGAAAATCAGGGTGTTTAATTAAAATATCTTCAATTCACTTGATATTGCGATAACAATTAGCTTCACTAATTCCGAAATTTTTTCCAAGATGAAAATAAGTTCGATATTATCGTCAATACGATAAAGTCGTCAATAATCGATTTTCTAGTGACAATTTATTAGCTTTGCCACCTTTTTTAAATTTTTCTATTTCAGCTACTTGTAAAATATCTAACATTTTATTAAAAATATCTTGTTTTATTCCTGTTAATCTTAATCATTCTTTATCATTAATATTTTTAAATTCATCAAATTTCATAATTTAATATCCTCATAAATTATATTTTATAATAATATTTTAATAATAAAACCAGGTATCGCAAGAAGTCTATTAAAAAAATTACGGTTGACCCTACTTGTTTAGATGGTTTAATTCAACACTTAAATAATTTAATTATTTAGATATGTGTGTTAAGATTAATTAAAGTATTAATTTTATTTAATCTATTATGCTATTAATTTTTTTTATTAGTTTAAAATTTTTTAATTATAAAATACTTTAATCAATGAAAGGAATTTTTTATATGTACAGAAATTTTCAAAACAATCAATTATTTACAAAAGAAGTAGATGTTATTTTTGCTGATAAAGCAATGTTTAAAACAATTACCGACAAAAACAATATTCAACGCAATTTATTTTCATTTTATGTAAATGATGAAGGTCAAAATATTAAATGTGTTACTTGAAACGAAACTGCGGATAATTTAAACAAAGTATTTAATAAAGATACTAAAACAATTGAAATTAAATATCTTCACAAAAAGAACAAAAACACTGACGAACTTGAATACAGTGTCAGAGAATTTAATATTATCAATTAAATTATGTTATATTAACAACGATGTATTTTAAAATACATCACCCTTATAAATTAGGTTTAAATAAAAACACCTTATTAAAATAAGGCACAATGTTTCTTTTAACTGAGAATATGAAATAAAAAACCTTTCTAGGTTATTATTAAATATATAAAGTTAGGAGAAACATTTTTTATATGGCAAAGGGTAAAACTAAAGGGTCAAAAGACCATGATATTTAATTTAAAACTAAAATTATTAACGAATATTACGAATATAATAGACTTCTTGCATAACCTATTAAAAAATTGCAAATATTTGTAAAAATAAACTAATAGAAAAATATAATTTTAATTAATTATGTTTTTTATTTAAAAATTTAATATTTTGCCACAACAAAAAATGAATTTATTATTTAAATTCTTTAATTTTAAATAAATCTTCTATGCTAACTGCAAATTATAAATTGAAGCAATTAAATTAAATCTTAAAATAAATCGTTTTATTCGATTACGATATTTTTCTGTAATAATTTTAAATTTTTTAAGAATATCAAAAATATTTTCAATAATAATTCTCATTTTTGAAACTATTCTATTGCGTTGTTTTTGTACTTTATTTAAAGGGTTTTTCTTTGTTTTTTTTGTAGGTATTAGAACATTATTGTGATTTTTTTGAATTACTTGATAACCACTATCAACTATTAATTTGGTATTTTTTAAAATTGAGATTTTTGATTCTTTAAATAAAGCATAATCATGTTTTTTTTCCAAGCGAAAAACTTGTTGCAATAATTTTTTTGGTTTCTTGTTCGATAATTACTTGTGTTTTAATGGTGTGTTTTTTCTTTTTACCAGAATAAGATTGTTTTTGTCTTTTTTTGGGCGTTGGATTGAGGATTCGGTAACATCAATAATAATAGTTTTATCATTAAAATAATCATTTATTAGTGATTTTTTTACCAGCGAGTTGTTGAAAATCATAGTGTTTAATTAAAATATCTTCAATTCACTTGATATTGCGATAACAACCAGATTCACTAATATCAAAACTTTTAGCAAGATGAAAATAAGTCCGATATTCTCGTCAATACGATAAGGTCATCGGTAGCCGATTTTCTAGTGATAATTTATTAGTTTTGCCAGCTTTTTTAAATTTTTCTATTTCAGCTACTTGTAAAATATTTAACATTTTATTAAAAGTAGCTTTTTTTTTGCTCCGGTTAATCGCAATAATTCTTTATCATTAATAAAATTAAATTTATCAAATTTCATAATTTTAATCTCCTATAATTTCTATTTTAATTTAAAAATATTTTATAGGAATTTTCAAATAATTAAATTAGGTTATGCAAGAAGTATATTGAATAAATTATCCGCTAATAAATTACGCGGGATAATTTATTCTTTACTTTTTAATTTCAATATCATTTGCAATCTTATTGACAGTATTAATAACATTATCTTTACCATACTTTTCCACTAACGACCTCAAAATAAAATATTGCTTTGTTTGCATAATTTTAACCTCCTATAATTAACTTAAAAAAGTTAACTAAATTAATAGTTAACTTTTTATTATTTGGCATTTACAATTTACAAAGTATTAAAATAATTTGGATATGTTTCACTAATTTTAACATTTAATTTCTTAAATATTTCTTTGCATTCATTTTGAAATTTTTTTAATCCTAAATTAATCTGCGCATTTGAATGATAAAGAACAGCCTACTGGTTGCGTTGATTAAATAAATCATAAAATTGATTTAATTCTGGAAATTCGTTTGAATTTTTAATATTTCCATTGCTATCATAATTTTTTATCTCATTACTAACATCACTGGCAATTTTCATTCAAATTAACATCTCGTTTTGTAAATTTGAATTAGTATAATTAGTGTCACGATATTTTATCATTCGACAACTTGTAATTTTACTAGTTATCCCAGCGGTAAATAATCCGACAACACTAAAAATAATGACTAGTTTTGATAGTATTACAAAAGCTTATTTTTTATAAAAAATATAAATAAAATAATTAGATAACTTTTTAAAAGGTTGATTTATCAGTGTTTTAGAAATATATTTAAAATAAAGAATAATTTTTATACCAAAACCTAAACTTTTTTCTTACTACCTAGTTCATAAAATAGTTTTTTTCCTTATTTTTTGCAGAATATATCCTCAGAATACATTAATTATAGAAAAAATAAGAAAATGTAAATAAAAACAACCGATATCGGTTGTTTTTATCGTAATGACTTATCAAATGGAATCCCGGATGCTTTTGGTACTTTTGAATATTTTGAGAAAATAACCATTGTTATTAATGCAAAGACAAATGGTAAAATTTTTAATAACTGATTTGATGGATCAGCAATATTTCAGCCCGCAAAACGTCATAATGTTCCTGCTAAAGCAATTAAAAAGCTGAATAAGACTGCTCCCAATGTAATATATTGAATTCGTCATTGCCCAAAAATCATAATTGCCAAGGCAATATATCCTTGTCCTTGGACGTCACCACGAAATTGCCCAGAAACATAATGAGTGAACATTGCCCCCGCTAGGCCTGCTAAGCATCCAGAAATAATAACTGCCTTATATCTTGTTTTAATTACATTAATTCCAGCTGCATCAAGTGCATTAGGATTCTCACCACATCCAACATAGCGTAGTCCTGTTTTTGTAAATCTAAAGAAAATAAAGGTAAAGCCTGCTAAAACAATTGCAATAATTAAGAAAATATTAATAATTTGATATGAATCAACCCCAATTGTACTAAAACCTGTTTGAATCATATTTCCAACCGTTAAGGATGGCATGCTTACAAAAAATAATCCGATTCCAGTTGCTAATAAATTTAGCGCTGTTCCAGAAATTACTTGTTGTGCTTTTAAATTAATTGAAGCAAAACCATGTAATAAGGTAAGGGTCCCCCCACAAATTGTGGCAATTAATAAAGCAATAATTTGCATTCCATTACCATATTGTGATAATAATTTACCAAGTAACGCATAAACTAATGCACCAATGATCATCATTCCATCAATACAAATATTAACAACTCCTGCGCGTTCTGAATACAAACCAGCCATTGCCGCAATTAACAATACTGCAAAAAGAATTGAACCATTAGCAAATAATTGTGAAACTGCTTCCATTATTTTTTTTCTCCTTTTTGAATTTGATAAGCTAAATTTTGACGATGATATTCTGCTTTTAAAATTTTATTATCTTCTGAAACAACTTTTCGAATATGTTTTAATTTTTGATTTAATTCCTTTTTCCACTGTGGAATCTCTCTTTTATTTTTTTTGCACATAGCTTGATATTCAAGATTAAATTGTTGTTTCATATCTTTTAATTGCAGTTTTAAATTTTGTTTTAACACAGACACTTCCTGTTGAATCTTAACATCTGCTTTTACTTGACGATTAATTATTCTTAATTCCCGTTTAATTTTTTTCTTACTTTGATAATTTACTATTCTAAATTGATACATTTCACGACGTTGTTGGCGTTTTAATGCTTTAATTCCTTGATTTAATTTTTTAATAATTAGCGCTTCTTCTTTTTGCAATCTTTTAAAATCATTTCCATATTTTTGTTGAATTTGATTAAAAATAGGATAATAACTTTCACGTAATTTTTTAATAGCTTTCTCTTGTTTTAGAACTAAATCACCATATTGCGACTGTAAGTGCGATAATTTAGCATATAATTCTTTTTTCGGCAAATTATAAAACTGTGATAATTCTTGTTTTGATTGCCCTTTTGCTCTTCATACGGCTTGATAATAATTATTTTTTAAAAAACTAATTTCTTGTTTTTTTAATAAATATTCATTTTTCACTTGTACAAAATGGTCTAATGCGGAGCCAAGGGCAATAAATGTTGCTAATTTATATTTTGTTTTAAGACCACGTTGCCCAGTTTTTGTTGCTTCCTTATATTTTAAATTTTCAAAAAAACGAATTTCTGTTTTTAAAGTGGTGATTTTCCCAGCATATAACGTTAGTTGATCATTAATTTCATTCCGATATGCTTTAATTTCTTCTTTATTTCCTTCTTTTTTTAATTCTTGCATTTTAATTCGATATATTTTATTCGTATTTTTAATTTGTTTTTGATAGTCCTTAATTTGTTTTTGATATTTATTATATTCTTGCTTTCATTCTACATTGTGTTGAATATTTCATCAACGACGCAATCAAAAGATCGGTTTAAAGTAAATAAATAATGTAGAAATTGCAGACATATAAATAATGATTCCGAAAATCAATTGTCCGATTTGTTTTGACATTTGAAAATCAGGTAATTGAGTTGCTTGCAAAGCAGCTGTTTTAATAATTCCTCATAATAAAGCAATTGGTAAAATAGCAATCCCATTTGTAAAAGCAACTAACGCAACAGTAATTGCATCAAAACCGACAACCGGTAGTGCATCAGTTGTAAATTGTAATACTGTTGATTGTGTCATATAATATAACATTCCTAACACGCCTGCTAAAGCACCTGATAATGCCATTGAAACAATAGTATATGCTTTAACATTTATTCCGGCGTATAAAGAAGTATTTTTTGATTTTCCAACCGCTTTAATTCGAAAACCTAAAACAGTATAATTCATAATAAAAATAATTATTCCTAATAATAACATTGCAATAATAAATGGAATAATTCATAATTGCCCATTCAATACTAAATTAAAATTTGGGGCTGTTGTAACAATATCAATTGTTGAATTTTGATTTGAATTTCACATCCCATGCGCCGGATTCATAAACATTCATTTCATAACATACCAAACAATTCAATTTAACATAATTGTTGAAACAACTTCATGAATATTAAAATAAGCTTTTAATGCTCCAGCAATTGCTGCCAACATTGCACCAACAATAATTGAAATAAATAAAGCTCCAATTACGCCAGCTCCTTGACTAATTGTGGAATTCTTTAAACCTAAAACAATTGTCATACTACCTGCTAATAACATTTGTCCAGGAACACCAATATTAAATAATCCAGCTTTAAAACCGACCGCAACAGCTAATCCCGCAACAATATAAATTGCTCAATAAGTTAGTGTCGAATCTTTTAATAATGGGTGAAAAGCTAGTCGAAAAACATAACTAAAAAATAATAATGGATCTGATGCATTTGAACCGATAATAATAAAACTAAGCATAATTCCTACAATATTTGCAAAAATAGATGCCTTAAAATAGTTCATTTTAGTTTTAAATTCATTTGAACGAAAGAAAATTCTTGTTTTCTGTTTTAATAATCATCCATAATTTTTAATTTGTATTTGCATTAATTTTTGTTCCTTTCTTATGATATCTTCCTGCCATCATTAAACCAATTTCTTCACGTTTAATTTTATTACCAGTAACTTCACCAGTAATGCGCCCATTATGTAAAACAACAATACGGTCAGCTAAACTAATAATTTCTTCTAATTCATATGAAACTAATAAGACTGCTTTTCCTCGTGATTTTTCTTCCAAAATTTTATTATGAATATATTCAATTGCTCCAACATCTAAGCCCCTTGTTGGTTGAACAACAACTAAAATATTATGTTGTCGTGATAGTTCTCGCCCAATAACTAATTTTTGCTGATTACCTCCTGATAAACTGCGTGTAACAGCAAAACCAGAATTTGCACCTAGTACATCATATTTATTAACAATTTGTTGAGCATATAATTGAATTGCTCCTTTATCTAATAAACCATAATTTGAAAATGGTTTTTGATTAATATTTTGTAAAACAACATTATCAATTGCATTGAATTCTAAGATTAAACCATATTTATGACGATCTTCAGGAATATGAGACATTCCATTTTGATAGCGTTCATAAATACTTTTTTTTGTCACATTAATATCATTAAAAGTTATTTCTCCAGAGGCTCCTTTTTCTAATCCGGTTAGAACATTTACCAATTCAGTCTGCCCATTTCCTTCTACTCCAGCAATTGCAACAATTTCTCCTGCATGAACGGTTAAATTAAAATCATCTAAAGCCATCAAACGCGTTAGACCTCTTTTCTTTACTAATAAATTTTCAATTCTTAATAAAACTTCTTCTCGTGGTGCTTGCCCTGAATTTTTAATTTCAACTAAATTACGACCAACCATTGCTTCGGCAATTTCTTTCTCATTTTTATCTTGCACATTAAAAGTTTCGACAACTTTTCCACGTCGAATAACTGTTGCCCGATCAGCAATTTTTTTCACTTCATCTAATTTATGGGAAATAAAAATAATTGTTTTCCCATTTTTTTTTAAATCTAACATAATATTTAATAAGCCTTCAATTTCTTGTGGTGTTAAAACAGCTGTTGGTTCATCAAAAACTAAAATATCTGCTCCACGGTATAAAATTTTTAAAATTTCAACTCGTTGTTGCATTCCAACTGAAATATTTTCAATTTTTGAACGAAAATCAACTTGCAAATTATATTTAGTTGCAATTTGAACAATATCACGCGCTTCTTTTGAGCGATCTAAAAATACTTTCCCTTTTAACTTTTCATATCCTAATGTAATGTTATCAAGTACAGTAAAAATATCAACTAATTTAAAATGTTGATGAACCATACCAATTCCTAATTGATTCGCTTTAATAGGATTATTAATATATTCTGGTTTTCCATTAATAAGGATCTCTCCCTTTGTTGGTTCATATAAACCAAATAAAATACTCATTAATGTTGATTTTCCTGCTCCATTTTCGCCAATTAAAGCATGAATTTCGCCTTTTTTTACTTTTAAGGTAATATCATCATTTGCAATTAAATCACCAAAAACCTTGGTAATATTATTGATTTCTATTGCATATTCACTATTGTTTTTCATATTATGTACTTTCCTTCTATTGCAAAGCGGTTTCAATTGCATTTAAAATATAAGTTTTCAATTTCAATTTATTACTGTTTTGATAAGTATTTGCTAATGTTGTTGTAAACACCTTTGCTGCTACAGGAGGGGCATCATCAATTCCTCGCGAATAAACATCTTGTAATACTTTAATAATTTTATCAAATGCCGTCTCCTTTGTTAAATCATCAGTTTTATTATAAATAAAATTAACATTATCTTAATTAATTTACTTTGTTGTTTCAATCCCTGTCCCAGTTGGATGCTCAATTAATGATTTATCAGTATTAATTCAACATTCCGGCGCCACATGATTATTGTCTCAAATATTACTATTAGATGAATAACCACATTTATCTGAATAAATATTATTGAGAGCTTCTTGAGTTGAAGTTACAATTTCTTTTAAGGAACTTGTTAAGATTATGTCTTAACCATAAATTTTAGATTGTTCTGTATCCACACCAATAACTTTAGCTGGTGATTTATTATATTTAATTCTGCCAATAGTATCTTGGGTCTGCGGACCTGCAACAGGGAAAATAATAATTACTCCGTGAGAAATTAACTCATCTGAAATATCTTTCCCATGTCCAATTTCAAATGATTGTGAAAATCATGATTCATTATTTTTTTATAAAATTTTGTACTTTTTCAATTTTTTGTAAAGCAGTTACTGCTGGATTCATTTTTTTAACTTGTGCTAAAAGATCTGTTCTAATGTTAAATAAGTTTGGCAAATTGATGTTACTAGTGATTGCGTTAAAAATATCAGCATCCACTAAAAATCCTTACATATAATTTGAAACAGCGCTAGGATTATCCATTCCACCATATGTAGATATTTTTAAACCTGAAGGATATTTGCTTTGATTAGCATTTAATCATAATTTTGTTGCAATTCCTGCAAAAAATCCCGATGATTCAGCTTCATAACTTATTCCAACAACATTTGTTGCTAATGGTTTTTGGGGGTTCATTCCTAAATGAATATTTTGGCTACTTCCATCAATATAAATTAAATTATCAACTATTTCTGCTCCCCATCCAATGGTATTAACATGCACAAAACATGGCAAAATTAATTTTTTTGCACCAGAAATATATGCTGTTAAATAGGCTGTTTTAGGGTCAGATGGTGTTTGAACTTGCTGGTTCATAATAACTAGCCCGATGGTGGCTTTTTTTTCACTCTGATGGTAAAATTTCTTTATCTTTTTGTGAAACGACATATTTACTTGCTACATCTCATACTGATTTATTAAACGATGCATCATTAATAATACCAGCATCGGTAATAACTCAAATATTACTATCAAAATAATATTTTTTAGCACATGCAACAATAAAAAGACTCGAACCATTTAGCAAAGTTGCTGCTACAAAAACACTGAGCAATTTTCTCATTGTTTATTTCCTCCCGTTTATTACTAATAAATTATATTTTTTAATTAATTATTATTCGGCAATTGAATATTTCCTTTCATACTTAAATTACTATGTTTAATACCCTAACAATGTAATATCTCATTGCTAATTTATTTTTAACATATTTTTAAACAAATGAAAAGAAAAAAACTACTTTCTAAATAAAAAAAGTTAAATTTAATCAACCTAAATTTAACTTTTTTAATAAATTTATTTATAATATTAACAAATAAAATAATAATTTTTATTTGTTATTCTTTTTACAAAATAGACAATTTGTTTCAAATGGAATATCTTGTTTAGTATATTTAGAAATATTATGTAAATTAAGATGATTATAATCAACAAATTGATTATTATTTGCCCTTATTTCTTCTTGAGATGAATTACTATTTTTAGTTCGATAATAATTGCCAAAAAAATATGAACTTTCACTTGAATTAGCAATACCATATGTTTTATAATAACCTTTTTTATTATATAAATTATAACGCGTTGATACTAAGTTAATATCACTAATTTGAGGATAAAACTGATCAATTGGTACAACGCCGTGATGCTTAATATATTTTTTAGCTTCCACATAGTTAATTTTTTTTGCAAAATCTGCTGATTTTGCTTCTAACGATTCAACTTTTAAAGTTAAATTTTTTAAGTGATTTTGCACTTCTCGTAATGTTTTTGTATGTGTTGTGTGTAATTTAATTGAATCTTTAATTAATTCTTCAATTTTTTCAAAACGATATTCAAAATCATTTGAAATAACTTGTTGTAATGGTGGTTCTTCTACAAATGATGTTTCCTTAATTGGTTTTGGCTTTTCTTGATTAAAGTATTCAATTACTTCATCATCTAAATTTGAAAAATCATCATTCATAATTTTATCATCTAATTCATCTAAACTATATGATACTTCGTCTTTTAAAATTGGTCGAATTTCTGATTGCAACGATTTATTTGTTTCATTTGTAACAAAATCGTGTAATAAATGGCCTTGATAGTCTTCTGTTTTATTCTTATTTAATTCATCTGCGTTAACTTCTAATTGATTTGTTCCTTTAACATATGTTGTAAATATTTCTGCAGGTACACTATCTTTTGTTTTTATTAAAATAGTATTTTGTTTTTCATTCATTGAGATATTAAACATATCTGCTCCCACATTGTTTGGTTCTGTTGTATCTAGTGATTCAGGGGTTAATTCTAAATTAATTGCGCCATTTTTTAAATCATGCTCGGGTTTTACTTTATTAGTTTTTAAGATTTCATCTTCAATTAGCATTGCCATATTATTTTCTATTTGTTCTACTTTTTGTTGTTCAACTGATAGGTCTGAAAGCTCATCGTTTTCAGAAGATTGTATTTCATAATCATAATTATCTTCATTTGCAACTGAATCAATTTCATCAAGATGCCAAACTTGTAAATCATATAACCCAGTTAGCTCAGCAAAAGGGTAATCATAATTATCTGGTACATTATCTTTTTTTGTTTCTTCATCATCTGATGTTTTAATATCAGGTAAAAATTCTCCTTTTAATTTATCAATATTATGATCAGATGGAATAAATATAATTTCTGTCCGTTGTAATTCTTGGTTTGCTAGTTTAATATTGTTATTCATAATTTCTATCTCTTTTTTTGTTTTACCATTATCTACAACATTATTAAAAGTATTAATTTCTAAACTAATATTTTCTGATGATTCATTAATGTTGTAATTCAAGATATTATCAATTACATTATTGTCTGTTGCTAAAATTTGATCATTAAGAAAATCAACTGCGGCTTGTGAATTATTACTAAATATTTCAGCAATAAGTATTAATTTTAATTCATTCTCTGGTTCTAACTTTAATTTTCTTACTAATCCATTTGCTTGTTGATGCATTTCAATTCATTTATTATAAAGTTTTTTTTGTTTTCTTATAATTGTTTTCTCTGATGTTGATGATGAATTCAAAAATTCATCATCTAAAAAAGAAAAATTTGGTTTTTCATCCTCTGCTGCATTAAAATCAGCATTTTCGTTTACAGCGCTTGTTTTATCAGAAAAACTTTTAATATCAGCATTTGGTTTTGCATCCAAGAATGGAGCAGGAATTTCTTCGACTCGTTCATTTTGTGGAGCATCATTTGCTGAATTTTGATCTTCTAATTGGTCTGATTCCAAGTTTAATTTTTCTTGTTGCTTAAATTCATTAACAACTCGTGTTTTTGATAATTCTTTTGATTTACTTTGTTTTAAATCAGTTTCCATTATATTTGATTTTGTTTCAAAAACCGCTGGTTTCTGCGGATTTTTCATAGTTTGTGTCATATCATTAATTAAATTTGCTAATTCATGTTCATCAACATCATTTTTATTAGAATTAAATAAATTATTTAATTCATTTGATGAAAAAATCGAATTTGATTTTTGATAAGATAACTTTTTACTATCATCCTCTTTCGCGTAATCATTGTTTTTGAAATCTCTTTCGGTTTCTTCGATACCTGCGATAGTCGCGTCAACCCCCAAAGTTGCGCTTCCATGATACTTTCCCTCTTTATTTACCTCTCTTTCAAGTTTTTTATCTTGGTGGTAAATAACAATCATATTTCGTTCTTCAACAAAATTTTGTAAAGACTCAACATCAAATAATGATAATTCAATAAACAATAAACCAATAAACATTAATACTGCTAACATTAATACTGCTACTTTTCCATAAATTAATGCTGCAATAATTAATATAACAAATATCATTTTAATATATGGTTTTGCAATTAATTGTCCTTTTTTAACACGATGCATTTGAACCGATACTAGTGTAATAACTAATAATGCAACAAAAATTGTTAAAGCAATAATTGTGTATTCTCAAATATCTCCTGTCAAATAACTTAAAATTTGTTCTTGTTTAAAAATTAATGTTTGAAAAATATTATTCATTGAATTTAAAATTGATGGAAGCGCAACAGATTGTGTTACCAAAAAGTTTAAAATAGCAGTAAAATTTTGAACTATTGCTCCAGTGATAATTAAACTTCACCCCAATGTTACTAAAAACACAAACATTGTAATTATCCTCCTATCTCTACTTTCCACCGCGCATAGCTCAATAATCAAAGCCAATTGTTTCATCATCCTCATCTTCTGTTTCAAAAGAAGCAAAATCTGACATTGGATGATAAGAATCGGCTGCTTCTTTTGTTGGTTCTTTAGTAACAACATTATCATTTTCATTTTTAATAATATATCGTTTGTTATAAGCACTAACTTCATTCGCAACCAATTGGTCTGTTGCATAATTGCCATACATCTGTTTAACATAAGTTTCAATTAAAAGTGTATTTAGCCCGGCAATAAATTTAAACTGTAAAATTCCTTTAAAAATAGCTTGTACTAATCTAAATATTTGTTTAAATTTGACATATCCAACTAAATCAATATTATTAAAAATTACTACAATATTTTCTGTGATTTCATAAGCACGTAAAATTTCTTCAAATTCTCTTCTAATATACTCTAATGGATCGTCAAATTCTAACTCATTAACAATTAAAATTAAATTAGAATCATTAACTTGTTCTAATGATTCGCTTTGTTTTAAAGTTAATGCAAATAATTTAACACGATCTCATAAAACTTTTTTATCTTCTAAATTAACTTTTGGTAGTCCCTTAATAATTTTTTTAAGTAAAAATAAAAATGGCGAAGAATATAATTCAATACGTAATAAATCAATATTAACAAGCGGCATTGAAAAAAAAGAAGTAGCAATTTCAGACATTGAATCACAATTTCCTTTATCCATAACTGCTAAGAAAAATTGCATTTCGTTATTTTTTTCTTTAAAAATTTTCATTAAATCACGAATAATTTTAAAACTTGATAATGTAATTCCGTCAATCTTAAGTTCATCAGTTTTAATATTATGATTACTATTCTTTAAAAAGTCTCCTGTCGTTTCCCCATCTTCATTGTTACCTTGTAATAAATTTATATTTCTGCCATTACTTTTCATATTTATTGTATTTGTTTCGTCAGTATTTAATTTCATATTTTTCATTTTTTCGAATGGATTGATGTACATCGCGTATTTCTCCTGCTTCGTTTATTTATAATTAAATTGTATCATATTTCTAAAAAAAATTATAAAGCAATATGGTATGATATTATCATTTTCTAAAATTAACAATTGTGTTCTTTCTTTAAATCCGCAAGTTCTTGTTCTAATTGTTTAATTCTTCCTTCCTTGTTTCCTAATGGTGGGTTGGTACCATCATCATCTTTTTTTACGATATTCCCTCATTATTTTTCTTGTCCCAATTAGAAGATTGTCTTTATTAATAAAAAAGAAATGCCCCATAAAGTAATCAATAACACACACACCTAAAAATAAGATTGTAATTAAGAAAGCAACAGTATATTTTTCTTTGTTAATAATAGACTTCTTGCATAGCCCATTAAAATAATTTCAAATATTTGTAAAAAGGGGTTAATATAAAATTATAATTTTAATTAATTATGTCCTTTATTTAAAAATTTAATATTTTGCCACAACGAAAAATTATTTTATTATTCAAATTAGTTAATTTTAAATAAATTTTTTATGATAACTATAATAATTGTAAATTATAAATTGAAGCAATTAAATTAAATCTTAAACTAAATCGTTTTCTACGATTTCTATATTTTTCTGTAATAATTTTAAATTTTTTAAGAATAGCAAAAATATTTTCAATAATAATTCTTATTTTTGAAACTAGTCTATTATGTTGTTTTTGTTCTTTATTTAAATGTTTTTTCTTAGTTTTCTTTGTGGGCATTATAACATTATTGTGAATTTTTTGTATTCCTTGATAACCACTATCAACTATTAATTTGGTATTTTTTAAAATTGCGATTTTTGATTCTTTAAATAAAGCATAATCGTGTTTTTTACCAAGTGAAAAACTTGTTGCAATAATTTTTTTGGTTTCTTGTTCGATAATTACTTGTGTTTTAATAGTGTGTTTTTTCTTTTTACCAGAATAAGATTGTTTTTGTCTTTTTTTGGGCGTTGGATTGGGGTTTCGGTAGCATCAATAATAATAGTTTTATCATTAAAATAATCATTTATTAGTGCTTTTTTACCAGCAACTTGCTGAAAATCAGGGTGTTTAATTAAAATATCTTCAATTCACTTGATATTGCGATAACAATTAGCTTCACTAATTCCGAAATTTTTTCCAAGATGAAAATAAGTTCGATATTCTCGTCAATACGATAAAGTCATCAATAATCGATTTTCTAGTGATAATTTATTAGCTTTGCCACCTTTTTTAAATTTTTCTATTTCAGCTACTTGTAAAATATCTAACATTTTATTAAAAATATCTTGTTTTATTCCTGTTAATCTTAATCATTCTTTATCATTAATATTTTTAAATTCATCAAATTTCATAATTTAATATCCTCATAAATTATATTTTATAATAATATTTTAATAATAAAACCAGGTATCGCAAGAAGTCTAATAAATAAAACAGTAAAAATATATGATAACAAAATTAAGATACATAAAACAACAACATTAATAATTCGATATCATGATCATTGTTTTTTATTTATTTTTTTTGTCCTTTTTTTTGCCTCCTTATCTAATAAATTCTTTTGTTAAAGAATTATAAATCTTTGAAGGACGGTTATCTAAATAACCAGCATCAACAATAATATCAACATTAAATTTTTGAAGATCATTAAATTCTTTAGCATAATTTTGACCGCTAATATTTACACTTGTCCCATAAATTGGCCCAACCTTATTAATAATTTTTTTTAATCATTTTGATTTTGTAATTCTAATCCCAATTGTATTATCTTCTGTAATGTTATAAAGTTTATTAATATCATATTTTATGTTACCTATTATAGTAATAGTTTCATTCTTTTTAAAGAGTTTTAAATCATCACGTGGCAAGTCAATAAAATTATTCGCCATACGAACTGAACTAACAATAACTGATAAATACATTTTTTCTGATCGTCCTTTAACTTTAAAAATTCTCGCTTTTGCTACGGGTAAACTAATAATACAAGTCATGCCATAAATAGTATCTGTTGGAACAATAATAACTTTTCCTGCTAAATAACCAGCAATAATCTCTTTGCGATCTTTTACAGTATATACTTTCATATATAATTAGTCTCCTTTCTTATAAATCATTTGAATTTGATTTAATTTGTTCATCGCTAATATGATTACTTTTAATTTTTGAAATATGTGAAAGAACAATAATTGATAAAACAGTAATGAAAGCAGATAATAGAATACCACTTGCTAATAATTCATTTCCTTGTAATCAAAAGTAATCTAAATGTGTTGTTTTAAAAAGTGGCTCCATTACTGTTTCTTTAAAATTATCACTTTGACTATTTCAATAATCAACTGCTTTTGTTAATTCATATTGAGAAACCAGAAACATTACTATTGACGTCCCCGTTACAATTAAAAAACTAACATAAAAACTAATAAAACCTTTTTTAGTTAAATTTGGTTTTTTAAATATTACAAAAGTAAATGCAAATAACATTGAAATAATTAAAGCAGAACAAACAATCGGTACAACACTAATAAAAATTCCTGACCCCGGCATATACATTGTCATCTCAAAATAATCAATATTTGGTTGATCTAAAATACTAGTTGTATTCGGTATAATAACATTAATTGTTAATTGTGGATAAAAGTAAGAAAATAAAAAAAACCGGTTTGCATCAGTAAAACTGCTGCCAATAATAATTGTATAAACAAATTGAGGAATAAAAACCATACTTGAAAAAAAAACGACTCATAGTGAAATATTAAATTCATTTGGAATTAAATATAGACTAATAAACTTTTTAAGACGACTTTGATTAAATGTATCTTTTAAAACAAATAATTCTTCTTTTTTATTTGAATTAATATTATAATTTAATAATAATTCTAATTTAAAACTAACTTTCAACATAATAAAAATAATAAAAATCATTTGTAATCCTGTAATTCATCAAATAGCATTAAGACTAATTCATGTTAATGGATATTTATTGTTTGTTTCAGGCCCTGTTGCTAAATTAATTAATGCTTTAACAATTGCATCTCGATTTGGAATATCTTTATGAATCATATCTTGAATATTTTTAACAAAATCAGGACCAGTATAGCCACCTCTTAAAGAACGACATCGTTCTGTAAATAAATCATAATAATATTCTGCAAGTGAAAATAATAAACAAGCACTAAATAAAAAAGAGATAATAAAAACTGTTCCAATTAACAACATTATATTATTAAAATTAACTGTTCGTTTTTGATGGTGAATGTAAAAAACACTAATAATAATGGCACCCACTAATGTTCCTAACGCAATATATGGCAAACCAAAGATTAAAAACTCATTTGGTAGATTATGTATTTTAAATGTTGTTAACACATCCTTAGGTGCTGTTGCAATAAAATTAAAGTATTTTTTTAAAAGTTGATCACTATGTGATACATATATAAAAGTAAAATATGGGAACATAATAAATAAAACTAATAAAAAAGCAACAATAATAATGCGAGTTCTTTTAATATTTTTAAGTTTATCTTCCATCCCTGCACCTCACACTTAATTTTCTTTTATTTTACTAAAAAATATTAATAAATAAAATTCGTCATTTTTTATTTATATCTTTTTGAAAATAATATTTCTGATTTGGAAAATATTCTTTTACTAATTTTTCTAAATCTTTTTTTTGTTCATAACCATGTTCAAAACATAAAATGCCATTTTTATTAACAACCTTCTGTCAATTTTTAAAAATTTCTCGATAAAAATATAGGCCATCAATATCACCAAACAAAGCAACATGTGGCTCATAATTTTTAACGCGATTACTAATATTTTGATTCTTTGGAATATAAGGTGGGTTACAAACTAGCAGATCAGCTTTAATCTTATTTTTAATAAATGGTTCTAGCAGATCACCTTCCAATAATTTAACATTTTTGCAATTTAACTGCTTAATATTTCTTTTTGCTATTTTTAATGCTTCAGTTGAAATATCGCTAGCATAAATTGTTAAGCTTGTATTTTCTAAACCTAAACTAATTGCAATTGCTCCGCTCCCAGTTCCAATATCAATTAAAGTTAATTGTTCATCACCATTATTAAGCAATATTTCATCAATTATAATATTAATATTATCAACGAATTCTTCTGTTTCATAGCGAGGGACTAAAACATTATAATCAACATAAAAATCATATCCATAAAAATGTTGTAAATTAGTAATATGTTGGATTGGTTTTCCATTACGATATGCCGTTAATTGTTGTCAGTAATCATAAATCTTAAAATTAATTTTATCATTTTGAATTGCATATAATTTTGCTAATGAAGTTTCCATAAAAAATGCTATTAAAATTTTAATATCGGCAAGATAGTTAGAATTATTCGAGTCTTTCAAATAATCTTCTGACTTTTTAATTAATTCATTAACTGTCATTAGTTTCCTTCCATTTTCAATCTTTGTTCTTCATTAATTAATTCTACTATAATTTCATCTAAATTACCTTCCATAATTTGGTCTAATTTTTGTAGTGTTAAATTAATACGATGATCATTAACCCGATTCTGAGGATAATTATATGTTCGAATTTTTTCGCTCCGGTCGCCTGTTCCTACTGCGTCTTTTCTTAAATTTCCGCGCTCTTCATTAATTTTACGTTGCTGTTCTTCATATAATTTACTTCGTAAATGTTGCATTGCTAATGCCTTATTATCATGTTGACTGCGGCCATCTTGGGAAGTTACAACAACTCCTGTAGGTAAATGAGTGATTCGAACAGCTGAATCAGTTGTATTAACATGTTGCCCCCCCGCTCCTGAAGCACGGTAAGTATCAATTTTTAAATCAGCAGCTTTAATTTTAAAATCAACTTCTTCAATTTCTGGTAAAACAGCAACGGTTGCTGTTGATGTATGTACTCGCCCTTTGCTTTCTGTTTTTGGAATTCGTTGAACACGATGTGCTCCTGATTCAAATTTCATTTTTGAATAAACGCGGTCTCCTTTAATCATAAAGGAAATTGTAGAAAAGCCGCCTGCTTCTGATTCATTTGCTTCAATTAATTCTACTTTTCAATTTTGTTGTTCTGAATATTTTATATACATTCGATATAAATCACCGGCAAAAATGTTTCCTTCATCACCACCTGCTGCTCCACGAATTTCAAAAATAACATTCTTATCATCATTAGGATCTTTTGGCAATAATACTACTTTTAATTCTGCTATAAGTTTTTCTTTTCTTATTTCTGAAGTTTTTAATTCTTCTTTTGCTAATTCAATTAAATCATAATCCTTTTCTGTCTCTAAAATTAATTTTGCTTCATTAATATTATTTAAAACATTTTTATAATTTAAGTATAAAGCAACAGTTTCCTCTAATTGTGCTTGTTCTTTTGATAAACTAGTTAACTTTTTTACATCATTAACTATTTCTGGTTTTGTTAATTCTTCATTAATTAAATTTCGCCGCTTTAACATCGTTTCTAATCGTTCAATTGTTTTTTGATTTATTTTGCTTCACCTCTTTTTTAGACACTTAACAATTATAATATATTTTAAATAATAATGATTAATTTAATTTATTATAATAGACTTATTGCGTATCCTATTAAAAAATTGCAAATATTTATAAAAAGACACTAATAAAAAAATATAATTTTAATTAATTATGTTTTTTATTTAAAAATTTAATATTTTGCCACAACAAAAAATGAATTTATTATTTAAATTCTTTAATTTTAAATAAATATTCTATGCTAACTGCAAATTATAAATTGAAGCAATTAAATTAAATCTTAAACTAAATCGTTTTCTTCGATTACGATATTTTTCTGTAATAATTTTAAATTTTTTAAGAATAGCAAAAATATTTTCAATAATAATTCTCATTTTTGAAACTATTATATTACGTTGTTTTTGTACTTTATTTAAAGGGTTTTTCTTTGTTTTTTTTTGTAGGTATTAGAATATTATTGTGAATTTTTTGAATTCCTTGATAAACACTATCAACTATTAATTTGGTATTTTTTAAAATTGAGCTTTTTGATTCTTTAAATAAAGCATAATAACGTTTTTTTCCAAACGAAAAACTTGTTGCAATAATTTTTTTGGTTTCTTGTTCGATAATTACTTGTGTTTTAATGGCGTGTTTTTTCTTTTTGCCAGAATAAGATTGTTTTTGTCTTTTTTTGGGCGTTGAATTGAGGTCTCGGTAGCATCAATAATAATAGTTTTATCATTAAAATAATCATTTATTAGTGATTTTTTACCAGCGAGTTGTTGAAAATCAGAGTGTTTAATTAAAATATCTTCAATTCACCTGATATTGCGATAACAAATGGGTTCACTAACATCAAAACTTTTAGCAAGATGAAAATAAGTCCGATATTCTCGTCAATACGATAAAGTCATCAGTAGCCGATTTTCTAGTGATAATTTATTAGTTTTGCCACCTTTTTTAAATTTTTCTATTTCAGCTACTTGTAAAATATTTAACATTTTATTAAAAGTAGCTTTTTTTGCTACGGTTAATCGCAATAATTCTTTATCATTAATAAAATTAAATTTATCAAATTTCATAATTTTAATCTCCTATAATTTCTATTTTAATTTAAAAATATTTTATAGGAATTTTAAAATAATTAGATTAGGTTATGCAAGAAGTCTAATAAAAAAATCATAATAATTAATGACTTTTTACTGATTTGAAATTAATGTTTAAAATTTGGCAAATTTTTTAATTGGTTAAATAAAGTTAAATGATGTCCGCAACTTTCAAATGTTTTTTTAATGGGGTGTTTATGAATAATTTTTTGGCTAATTTTAAAAACATTATCATTAACAATCACATTGTCATTTTCTTTAATTAATAAGTCTTCTAAAATTATTATTATAGGATTAATTGGCAAATTTTCAACAAAATGAGCTTTAATTTTTTTTTATATTTTTTGGCTTACTATTTATAATAAAATAAAATTCAGCATTTAATCCACCTTTTGTTAAAATTTTTTTCTCCTACATTAGTATGTTACTTCATGACAATGACGACAGCGAGCTTCATATTTATCCTTTTCACCAATTAAAACAATTGGATCACAATAATTAGCTGTTTTCCCATTAATTAAGCGTTGGGTTCTATTTGCTAAATTTCCACATTTAACACAAATTGCATGCAATTTCTTAACCTCTTCTGCTTGTGTCATTAATTTTTCAACATTAATAAAGGCTTCGCCTCGAAAATCTTTATCTAAACCATTAACAATAACAATAATTCCTTTGTCTGCTAAAGAATTAGCAAGTTTAACAATATTATTATCAAAAAATTGAACTTCATCAATCCCGACAACATTTGTTGTTGGTTTTAGATTTGTTAATAACTCTTCAGAATTATTAACTGATATTGCTTCAACTGCTTTTTTGCTATGGCTAACAACTTGGTTTTCACTATAACGATTATCAATTGTTGGTTTAAAAACTTGAATTTCAAATTTAGCATAACCTAGGCGAACTAAGCGGCGAATAAACTCTTCGGTTTTTCCAGCAAACATACAGCCAGTTATAACTTCTATTCAGCCTATTTGAGCTTTACTATTTAAAAAATACATTCTTAACCTCCATATATTTAATGTTATTTTTAATTAAAAAACTTAGGTCTTTTAAAACTCGTTCTAAATCTTCTCACTGATAAATTTTTGCACCGCTTGCTAACTGATGACCGCCACCACAGTACTTTTCTGCTACTTTATTAATAATATAAGTATTGCTACGAATGCTAAGGTTTATATAACCCTCTGCTTTATTTTCAATTACTCACATTCAAATTTTAAATTCTTTAATATTAATCATAATATTAACCCATGGTTTAACAGTCTCATAACTCATATTATGTTCTTTTAACATTTCGTCAGTTATCTTAACATAACTAATTTCTTTATCATAAATAACTAGTTGCGATAACAAATAATTTTTAAAGCGTACATTAACTCATGATTCTTCATATAAATTTTGATAAATTGATTGCAAATCAAAACCTGTCGCAACTAATTGACCTGCTAACATAAAAGTATTGTGGCAAGTTTTACTATACATAAAACGATTTGAATCTGTTACAATTCCAGTAAAAATTAATTTGGCTGCCTTTGGTGTTACTATTAATTTTGATGTTAAAACTAACTCGGCAATCATTTCTGAAGCTGCAATTTTAGTTTCATCAATTCATTGTATATCACCAAATGGTGTAACATTAGGATGATGGTCAATTTTAATAACTTCTTTTGCTTTCTGCCAATATTTACTATCAATTCGTTCAATGTTCGCTGTATCAGTCACAATTACTAATGCATCTTTATAATCTTCTGTTTGAAGAAGATCGGGTGTTGCCAAGAAGGCTAAAAAATCATTTGGTTCACCATCAACTAACACCTTCTTATTTGGAAAATTATCTTTAATAAATTGTGCTAATCCAAATGCCGAACCATATGCATCGCCATCTGGTGAAATATGACGTAAACAAATAATTGTCTTATAATCTTTAATTTTTTGTAAAATAATTCCTTTTAAATCTTGCATTTGTTTTCCTCGCTTATATGTTAGCAACTAAATTATTGTTAACTTTATCATAAACTAATAATGCTTTCTTTTCAAAATATATTGTTGTTGTTTTTTTAAAATTTAGTTCTTTTTCTCACACTAAAATTTTAAAAATAACTTCATCATTAACTTCAAAAAAGCAAACAATTGATTTAAAGACTTTTTTAATTGACTTAACATGTCCTTTATATAATAAATTTAAATCTTTGTTAAACTGCTTTGTCTTTTGGAATGAGATTAAGTTTGGATTAACTGCTAAATAATATTCTTTTTGATCAATTAATTTAGTTCTTTTAGGTAATTTAATCTTAATTTTTTCATTTTTTAAAACATTTTCTGCTATAGAATATTTCATGATAAAAACATTTTCTGAACTATTATACATTATTTGATATAAATTAATTGTATTAGGTAAAAAATCAGCATGATTTTTTGACATCAATTTATAATTATTATCCTTATCAAAAAATAATAATTGTGTAGCATAATTTTTAATATTCTCAATGTTCTTTGTTAAAACTAAAAAAGTTAACTGTGGATTATAGTTTTTTAAACTAAGTAAAATTTCATTTAATTCATTTGCTTCATTATGAGTTAAATTGTCAAAAGTATTATGTAAAATAATTAATTCTTTCTTACTTAAAATGGCATTAATCAATCTAATTTTAGTATGATCAAAACTACTTAAATTTTTAGTAAGTTTAAATCAATTCATTTTAATATTTAAATTAATCATTAATTTTTTAACTTCTTCGAAAGCTTGATTATAAACTGTTACAACTTTTTCATTTGCTTCTTCAATAGCAAGTGAATTATCTTTTTCACGAGTTTCTAATGTATTATTTAATAATTCTAAATGATATTTATGAAAATATTCTAAAACTTTTCCCTTAATAATTGTTGCTTCATCTGGTAATAAATTTGCAATTAATTGTTCTTGTTTTTGATTATAGTTAAATCATTGGTCTTCTGATAATTTTGTTCAAGTAATTATATTCGAGGAATTACTTTTATTTAAAATTCCTTTAATAACACTCTTATGTTTACTATCTTTTAAAACCATATTTATAACATTAAGACGATATTTTTTTAATGCTTTTCGTGCTTTAATTAAAAGATAACGTTCATATGTAATTTCAGTCTGCAATATTTTTAAATACTTTTCACAAACTAATTTTGCCCCAATAAAAACAAAACTTTTATCTTTAAGTTTTCTTTTTTTAGCAATTTCATAACAATCACACAAATAATCTAAGTCAGAAATATAATAAATTTTATCTCATAAAGCTTGTAAAAATGAAAGATAGCCTTCATATACACGAATTTCTTCTCTTTTATAAGTATAGGTATGTAAACTTTGAATAAAAATTGAATCTTTATCATCATCTAAAATTTTACTAATTTCTTTTTTATGGAATTCACTAATTTGAGTTAAATAAGTCTCAATTCATTCTTCTTTAATATGAATTGAATTATTAAAATATTCATTAATGATTTTATCTATTTTTAATATTAAATCTTGTTTATTTAAATCATTACCAATAAAAACTAAATTTTTATAAAAATATTTATTTTTATTATATTTTAATGAACTATCATGTAAAAATTTTGGCGTTTTTAAAATATGATAAGCCAAACGTAATTTTGTTGGTAAAAAAGCTAATCTTAATGGTCCGGGTGATACATAGCCAATTCTCCGTTCTTTTGGTAATAAAGTTGTGATATTTCTATTGTTTAAATAAATCTTTCCATTACGTGGTTTTTTCTTTCCCAATAACAATTTTAAAAAATATAATTGTGAAAACTTATTCTCAAAATGAGTCCCCAAAACTTCTTGACTATCAACACTAAAATTTAAATCACTAAAAATAATTTTTTTATATCGTTTATACTTTAAATTATTAATTTTCAAACCCATTAAAATACCACGCTCCAAATTAATTTTAATATACTCAAATAATTTTATTATATCTAAATAAAAATAATAAAAAATAGTTATTGTTAAGTTAAACTTATATTTCCGCTAATTTTTGAAAAATTATGTTTCTAATTTAATAAAATTACATTACAAAATATCAAAAAACCTTTATCTTTTTAAGATAAAGGTTTACCAATTATTCTGCCTTTTGTTCATCAGATTTTGGTTTTGCTATTTTTTTGTTAAGTTCTTTTTGTGCTTTTGATGCTTTTTCTGTTTGTTTTACTAACTCTTCTTTTTTATTAAATTTAGATTTAAATCGTTCAATACGTCCCGCTGCATTAGCAAACTGTTGACTTCCTGTATAGAAGGGGTGGCATGAAGAACAAGTATCAACTTTTAATTCTTCTCCTTTAGTAGAACCACTTATGTACTTAGTTCCACAAGTTATACACATAATTTTAGTTTCAAAATATTTTGGATGGATTCCTTCTCTTGCCATATAACTCACCTCACTTTTAATAATATGACTGCATATTATTTGCACGTAAATAATTATAACACATATTTAAACAAAAACAAAGATTATTTAATAATCTTTGCAAATTCATTAAAATCAATTCTAACACGCGGCATTGTTGCTTTATCATCATCTTCATCATAGTATCCTAACGCTAAAGATAAGACTGTATGATATTTTTTTTGATCAAACGCACAATGTTTTGTTAATAACTTATCACATTTTTTTGCATCAAAACCGCCCATAATAGTAGTTCCTATTCTTAAATCAGCAGCTTGAATTGTAATAAAACTAGTTACAATATGAGCTTGTTCTGAAACAAATGCAGAAAGATGTTCTTTTTGTTCTAAAAAAGTTTGATATTTTTTAATTGCCTTTTCTAAATCATTTGCTTGGTTAATAACTCGTTCTAAGCGTTTTGTTAAAAATTCAGTTGAAACTAAATAAGATGGATTAGTACCCGTAATAAGCATTATACAACTAGCGTTTTTGACTTTTTCTTGATTTCAGCCAAGCATTGCTTCATCAGCAAATTTCTTTTTTAATTCTTTATTTGTAATACTAACAACATTGGTTACTTCAATTCCTAATGAACAAGGTGATAGGCGCCCTGCTTCAAGTATTACTGTTAAATCTTCTTGATTAATTACTTTTTCACTATTATATTTTTTAATAGTTTTTCTTCAATTAATTGCATTTTTTACTGTCATTTAATATTATTATCTCCTTTAATCTTTATTACTCATTAATTTTTGTCAAAGCAATGTTTAATACATCAACACTTTTTGCAAAAGGAAGTGAATGTGGTAGATCTAAATATTCAATTTCACCAATTTTAGTTTTTGTTCAAATAATTGGTATTAAAACATTGATTATTAAACTAGCTTTATTATAACCAAAAATTTGTGCACCATCAATAACTTTAGCTTTTTGGTCATAAATAATAGACTTATTGCGTAACCTATTAAAAAATTGCAAATATTTGTAAAAAGACACTAATAGAAAAATATAATTTTAATTAATTATGTTTTTTATTTAAAAATTTAATATTTTGCCACAACAAAAAATAAATTTATTATTTAAATTCTTTAATTTTAAATAAATCTTCTATGCTAGCTGCAAATTATAAATTGAAGCAATTAAATTAAATCTTAAACTAAGTCGTTTTCTTCGATTACGATATTTTTCTGTAATAATTTTAAATTTTTTAAGAATAGCAAAAAATATTTTCAATAATAATTCTCATTTTTGAAACTATTCTATTACGTTGTTTTTGTACTTTATTTAAAGGGTTTTTCTTTGTTTTTTTTGTAGGTATTAGAACATTATTGTGAATTTTTTGAATTCCTTGATAACCACTATCAAATATTAATTTGGTATTTTTTAAAATTGAGATTTTTGATTCTTTAAATAAAGCATAATCATGTTTTTTTCCAAGCGAAAAACTTGTTGCAATAATTTTTTTGGTTTCTTGTTAGATAATTACTTTTGTTTTAATGGTGTTTTTTTTCTTTTTACCAGAATAAGATTGTTTTTGTCTTTTTTTGGGCGTTGGATTGGGGTTTCGGTAACATCAACAATAATAGTTTTATCATTAAAATAATCATTTATTAGTGATTTTTTACCAGCGAGTTGTTGAAACTCATAGTGTTTAATTAAAATATCTTCAATTCACTTGATATTGCTATAACAACTAGATTCACTAATATCAAAACTTTTAGCAAGATGAAAATAAGCCTGATATTATCCTCAATACGACAAGGTCATCAGTAGCCGATTTTCTAGTGATAATTTATTAGTTTTGCCGCCTTTTTTAAATTTTTCTATTTCAGCTACTTGTAAAATATTTAACATTTTATTAAAAATAGCTTTTTTTGCTCCTGTTAATCGCAATAATTCTTTATCATTAATAAAATTAAATTTATCAAATTTCATAATTTTAATCTCCTATAATTTCTATTTTAATTTAAAAATATTTTATAGGAATTTTAAAATAATTAGATTAGGTTGTGCAAGAAATCTATTATAACATCTAAATTATCAAAATAAATTAAAAAAAGAATTAATTTAAATTAATTCTTTTTTTAATCATCATGTTAAAATAATTTTTATTCTTTTTCATATTTTTTATTTAAATTCTCTCCATCTTTTTTCTTTTTTAACCTATCATTAATTTTTCTTAACAAAGCAACAATAGTTGATAAAAGAGTTATAATAACAAATATTAAAATATATAAAAAAATATTAATTCCCTGTGTCATAAACTAAAATCTAATTCTACCACGAGATGTGGGGCGAAACAAATTAGCAGCACGAACAGTGCGAGCGGTAGTTGTTAAATAACGACGGTGGGCTGCAGTATTTCTTACTTTTTTACGAAATGCCATTTTAAAAATTTCTCCTTTCATGTATAATAACATTAAGAATAAAAAATATTATTTTTTATCTTTAACATTTCGCTTCAAAACTTTAATTCTGTCGTGAAGAATATGTTGTCTATTAACAAGTAAGCTAACATATCCTATGCCAGAATTTTGAACACGGAAAACTAAATTATGTCTCGCGTTATTAATGCGGTCATTTTTTATTTATTGTAAATGTTCACTATTCTGTTTTTCATAAAGACGATCAAAATAACGAGGCGGTTGTACTTTAAGTAAGCCCTTGTCAGTATTTAAATTAACAAGATCAAATTTATAAATTTGATCTTTAAATTCATCAAAATAATTTTTACCAATTCCTTTACTCATGTACAATTTTTCAGGATCAATACCTAATTTTTCATAATCTAACTTAGATCTTAACTTCTTCAAAGTATAACGCACTACATAGCCAACGCTCTGATAGGTAACACGACCTATTTTATGTATACCTTTGCCTCAAATACGATCAGCCAATTTACTAAAAAAGTAAAAATGACCCAAATTAGACTTTTCACCAGTATGAATAAGGTGTTTATCCCAAAAAATACCAAAGGGGAGACCAAAAAAAACAAAGGTTATAATGGGGTCTATTCGTGCGAGAACCATATTCTTAACTAGCTAAATATCTAATATTTCTAATTCCTTGACGAGTAAAAACTTGACGCAAAGATTCAACAAATCTTCTTAAATCATAATAACTAATCGCTGGAATGCCTCTATCATTAACAGGTAAAAATTCACCAGCATAAGTTAAAGTAATAAATCAATTATCTTTTGAGCTCTTACCTTCTAAAGCAGAACGAATGGCTCGCTCTTTAGAATTATCTAATTTACAACCGATACACTTGCGACAAGGAACCGAACTATTACTTTCGTAATTCATATTCATATCTAATTTAGCAACATCAATATTACTGTATCTTTTAAAACTTATTTTTTCGCCTTTATTTAAATTATAAACCTGAATAGGTTTTAAACACGCCATTTTAAGAACTCCTCCTCATATTTAATAAAAATATATAAAAAAACTGAAATAAAAATACAAAAAAAACCAGTACTTTCTAAACAATCTTTACAATCTTGAGTGCAAAGGGGCATGTTTCTCTTGAAATTTAATAGGCCTGGTTGCGCTCAAAACCGCCTTTGGCGGTTTCAAAAATTTTTTTTATTTAATCATCTTAGCATATGCAACAATTAATTTTTTTAAATTACGCTGATATAAATCAGTACGTAAATTAGATCCTTTAGCACTTGATAAATCATCTAATAACCTAGAACTAGAACCAATGATATTAGAGGCTATACCCAGCAATAGCATTTGCAGATTGTCCGCCAGCTCCACTAGAACCAGCAGGAACGGCTCCTGCAGCACTAGTAAAAGAAGATAAAGGATTAATACCTGCTTTTCTCATATCTTCAAATCCACGTTGTCACTGCGTATTAGCCATACGCTCCTGAAAATCACGATTCATTTGATTTTGAACCCTTGCACTGCTAGCTCCTGCGCCAAATAAATCCTGTATAACATTTCCAGCTTCTTGTATAGTAGGCGAACCATTATTAGAAGAAGCGCTAGCGATTGTTTGACCAGAATTATTAAGAATCATTAACAAAACCTCCTAAATTCTATCAATAACAGGAATACTAAACACTGGCATTGGACGCTCATGCATAACTTCAAAATAAAAATCAGATTGAAATTGTGGCATATCATCAGTTTATTTAATGGCTAAAGTACGATCAATATTTGACTTGTCCTCTCGTAATCGCTCAGCAGACAACTTAGGCAACCTGTCATAATTATCAGAATAATGATAAACATCTAAACCTTTATTAACACTACGCATCATACCAGTAACCTTACTAAATTTAGAACGATACGAAGCTCGCGCCTCATTATAACCAAATATTTCATTGTCTACTTTTTTATCACCACTAAAATAAATTTCTTTATTTTTAATTGGCTGTTCACCAATATTAGCAAATATTGGATCATAAATATAATTACGCAATCTACGAGTTCATAATTTTTCAACTCCTTGTTGATAAGAATGCTCATATCTAACACAAGCAACCAAAATCAAATAGCCATGTTCTAAAAAAGTTTTATTAATCATACTTTGACTTAAAAAACTTTCTCCAAAAGCAGCTAAACCGGCTTGTGGCGATTTAACACCACCACCATCAACAGTATTAGAGGTCTGGGGAACAGTATTAACATTTAATGGTTTATTATAACCACATAGATATTCTGCTCTTTGTTGTTTAGTATCAGGAGAATTGGCGCCAAAATGAGCACGCAAATATCCAACATAACGAGTACCACTAAGAGCATCTTTTTCTAACATATGTTGATAAGCAATCGCTTGTCGTAAATCATTAATTGAAATACCTTTAGCTTTTGATAAATCAGCATATAAATTATCCGGATAAAGAGAAGGAGGAGATAAAACTCCTGCGGCAACTAAATCACCTTTTAATCCTGCAGTAGAATGGCCGTGTGAATCAGAATGATATCTAAATTAATATTGACCAAAACCAAGATGAGAACCATCTGTTCGAGTAAATGTCACCGAATTTTGTTCACCATCAACCAAAGGAACCGAAGAGGTCATAACAGGTGCTTTAACACCAAAATTTAAAGTAATAGGTGAACCTTTTTGTGTACTAGGTAAAGCGCTAGTAAAATAATCATGATACTTATTTGCAATAAATGGCTTGCCACCTAACTCTAAATCCTTAACGTAATTACTACCATTAGAACCCTTTCCATCAGAACTAGACTTATTAATATGAGAAGCTGATTGTAAATTTTGATCTCTAAACCAATCATTGACAATTTGAGTATAAGCTCGAAATGGTAAAGCATTAACCTCTGGGCCTTATTTATTAACAGGTAAGCCCATATAATCGGCAATAGTTCCAACTTTTCAACCCCCATCACTAGGGGCCTTAACAATAGGAATTAAAACATCATCCGTAACAGCTCAAGGATCATTATTTTCAACAAAAAACTTTTTAAAATCATCCCAAATAATTCTATTTGGCACAAAAAAAAGCAAAAACATCAATATTAGCAACATCCATAACTGGCCTATTCATAGTCGTCTGACGAACTAAAGCTTTAACATCCATCTTAACATTATCACCGGGCAAAATCTCATCCAAATAAATAGGAACCAAATCACCAGCATTAAAAGCAGTAGTAAGTTGACTATTTCTTGTAAATACAGAATGCTGTGGCGACCTATCTAAAGCAGTCTGAAAACCATAAACTAATTTATTTTTTTTTCATTTTTATTTTCTCCTTTATCGTTTAACTCAAATTTATTCTTACCATCATTAACATCTAAAACAATTTGATTATCTAAATCATCTTTTTTCTCTTTTTCATTAACGGTATTTAAAGACCTTAAATAATCATTAATAACATCTAAATTATCAATATTTTTTAACAAATTTAAAGTCTCCACGGCAGAACTTGGTAGCTCAGATAAATCTAAATATTGACCTTGTCTAAAGTTAAAATCTACAAATTCACCGGATTCATATTTATCAATAAGTTCTTGTAAAGTAGTACCAATTCCAGCTTCTTGTATTTCGTTATATAAATCTAAAACCTTATTAACTATTAAAGAAACTTCTCCGGTGTTTTTATTAACAACTCTTTCATATACATTATATAAAGAATCACCAGAAACAGATGAATCAGAAACATTATTATATTCACTATAAATCTTTCTCATCTTCTATTTCCTTTCCTTTTTTTTCTTGTTCTTTAAATCAAGACAAATAACCATGATCATTTAAATAATCTTTTAACTTATCTAAATGATTCTAAACATTTTTATTATGCACTTTAATATATCTTATGGTTTCAATAACTGAAATAACAATTTCAGAAACAATAAGAATAACAGATATAACAATATATTCTGGCCAATTAATATTTAAATATTTACGACCAATAAAACATATTACAGTTCCACTTATAAAAAATAATGATGAAATTCCAAAGATTTTCAAAAAAATAATTAAATATTTAATAGTTAATTTTGACATAAAAAAATCCTTTCTTAAAATAAATTGAAATAAGAAAGGAGTATATGTGCAATATACCAAGGTAAAGGAATTAGTACAGGTAATTCCTTTCTCATTTCATTAATCATTAGACTTATTGCATAACCTAATCTAATTATTTTAAAATTACTATAAAATATTTTTAAATTAAAATATAAATTATAGGAGATTAAAATTATGAAATTTGATAAATTTAATTTTATTAATGATAAAGAATGATTAAGATTAACAGGAATAAAACAAGATATTTTTAATAAAATGTTAGATATTTTACAAGTAGCTGAAATAGAAAAATTTAAAAAAGGCGGCAAAACTAATAAATTATCACTAGAAAACCGGCCACTGATGACTTTATCGTATTGACGAGAATATCGGACTTATTTTCATCTTGCTAAAAGTTTTGATATTAGTGAATCTAGTTGTTATCGCAATATCAAGTGAATTGAAGATATTTTAATTAAACACTATGATTTTCAACAACTAGCTGGTAAAAAATATCTAATAAATGATTATTTTAATGATAAGATTATTATTGATGTTAGCGAAACCCCAATCCAACGCCCAAAAAAAGCCAAAAATAATCTTATTCTGGCAAAAAGAAAAAAAACACCATTAAAACACAAGTAATTATCGAACAAGAAACCAAAAAAATTATTGCAACAAGTTTTTCGCTTGGAAAAAACATAATTATGCTTTATTAGACTTCTTGCATAACCCATTAAAATAATTTCAAATATTTGTAAAAAGGGGTTAATATAAAATTATAATTTTAATTAATTATGTCTTTTATTTAAAAATTTAATATTTTGCCACAACGAAAAATTATTTTATTATTCAAATTTGTTAATTTTAAATAAATCTTTTATGATAACTATAATAATTGTAAATTATAAATTGAAGCAATTAAATTAAATCTTAAACTAAATCGTTTTCTACGATTTCTATATTTTTCTGTAATAATTTTAAATTTTTTAAGAATAGCAAAAATATTTTCAATAATAATTCTTATTTTTGAAACTATTCTATTATGTTGTTTTTGTTCTTTATTTAAATGTTTTTTCTTAGTTTTCTTTGTGGGCATTATAACATTATTGTGAATTTTTTGTATTCCTTGATAACCACTATCAACTATTAATTTGGTATTTTTTAAAATTGCGATTTTTGATTCTTTAAATAAAGCATAATCGTGTTTTTTACCAAGTGAAAAACTTGTTGCAATAATTTTTTTGGTTTCTTGTTCGATAATTACTTGTGTTTTAATAGTGTGTTTTTTCTTTTTACCAGAATAAGATTGTTTTTGTCTTTTTTTGGGCGTTGGATTGGGGTTTCGGTAGCATCAATAATAATAGTTTTATCATTAAAATAATCATTTATTAGTGCTTTTTTACCAGCAACTTGCTGAAAATCAGGGTGTTTAATTAAAATATCTTCAATTCACTTGATATTGCGATAACAATTAGCTTCACTAATTCCGAAATTTTTTCCAAGATGAAAATAAGTTCGATATTCTCGTCAATACGATAAAGTCATCAATAATCGATTTTCTAGTGATAATTTATTAGCTTTGCCACCTTTTTTAAATTTTTCTATTTCAGCTACTTGTAAAATATCTAACATTTTATTAAAAATATCTTGTTTTATTCCTGTTAATCTTAATCATTCTTTATCATTAATATTTTTAAATTCATCAAATTTCATAATTTAATATTCTCATAAATTATATTTTATAATAATATTTTAACAATAGACTTCTTGCATAACCCATTAAAATAATTTCAAATATTTGTAAAAAGGGGTTAATATAAAATTATAATTTTAATTAATTATGTCTTTTATTTAAAAATTTAATATTTTGCCACAACGAAAAATTATTTTATTATTCAAATTCGTTAATTTTAAATAAATCTTTTATGATAACTATAATAATTGTAAATTATAAATTGAAGCAATTAAATTAAATCTTAAACTAAATCGTTTTCTACGATTTCTATATTTTTCTGTAATAATTTTAAATTTTTTAAGAATAGCAAAAATATTTTCAATAATAATTCTTATTTTTGAAACTAGTCTATTATGTTGTTTTTGTTCTTTATTTAAATGTTTTTTCTTAGTTTTCTTTGTGGGCATTATAACATTATTGTGAATTTTTTGTATTCCTTGATAACCACTATCAACTATTAATTTGGTATTTTTTAAAATTGCGATTTTTGATTCTTTAAATAAAGCATAATCGTGTTTTTTACCAAGTGAAAAACTTGTTGCAATAATTTTTTTGGTTTCTTGTTCGATAATTACTTGTGTTTTAATAGTGTGTTTTTTCTTTTTACCAGAATAAGATTGTTTTTGTCTTTTTTTGGGCGTTGGATTGGGGTTTCGCTAGCATCAATAATAATAGTTTTATCATTAAAATAATCATTTATTAGTGCTTTTTTACCAGCAACTTGCTGAAAATCAGGGTGTTTAATTAAAATATCTTCAATTCACTTGATATTGCGATAACAATTAGCTTCACTAATTCCGAAATTTTTTCCAAGATGAAAATAAGTTCGATATTCTCGTCAATACGATAAAGTCATCAATAATCGATTTTCTAGTGATAATTTATTAGCTTTGCCACCTTTTTTAAATTTTTCTATTTCAGCTACTTGTAAAATATCTAACATTTTATTAAAAATATCTTGTTTTATTCCTGTTAATCTTAATCATTCTTTATCATTAATATTTTTAAATTCATCAAATTTCATAATTTAATATCCTCATAAATTATATTTTATAATAATATTTTAATAATAAAACCAGGTATCGCAAGAAGTCTAATAAAACCAGGTATCGCAAGAAGTCTATTTAAAGAATCAAAAATATCAATTTTAAAAAATACCAAATTAATAGTTGATAGTGGTTATCAAGGAATTCAAAAAATTCACAATAATGTTCTAATACCTACAAAAAAACAAAGAAAAACCCTTTAAATAAAGTACAAAAACAACGTAATAGAATAGTTTCAAAAATGAGAATTATTATTGAAAATATTTTTGCTATTCTTAAAAAATTTAAAATTATTACAGAAAAATATCGTAATCAAAGAAAACGATTTAGTTTAAGATTTAATTTAATTGCTTCAATTTATAACTTGCAGTTAGCATAGAATATTTATTTAAAATTAAAGAATTTAAATAATAAATTCATTTTTTATTGTGGCAAAATATTAAATTTTTAAATAAAAAAATTAATTAAAATTATATTTTTCTATTAGTGTTTTTTTTACAAATATTTGCAATTTTTTAATAGTTTACGCAAGAAGTCTAATATATTAATGATGTTAAAAGATAAAATAAATGATATTCAATTCGTAAAGAAAAAAATATAATAGACTTCTTGCGATACCTGGTTTTATTATTAAAATATTATTATAAAATATAATTTATGAGGATATTAAATTATGAAATTTGATGAATTTAAAAATATTAATGATAAAGAATGATTAAGATTAACAGGAATAAAACAAGATATTTTTAATAAAATGTTAGATATTTTACAAGTAGCTGAAATAGAAAAATTTAAAAAAGGTGGCAAAGCTAATAAATTATCACTAGAAAATCGATTATTGATGACTTTATCGTATTGACGAGAATATCGAACTTATTTTCATCTTGGAAAAAATTTCGGAATTAGTGAAGCTAATTGTTATCGCAATATCAAGTGAATTGAAGATATTTTAATTAAACACCCTGATTTTCAGCAAGTTGCTGGTAAAAAAGCACTAATAAATGATTATTTTAATGATAAAACTATTATTATTGATGCCACCGAAACCCCAATCCAACGCCCAAAAAAAGACAAAAACAATCTTATTCTGGTAAAAAGAAAAAACACACTATTAAAACACAAGTAATTATCGAACAAGAAACCAAAAAAATTATTGCAACAAGTTTTTCACTTGGTAAAAAACACGATTATGATTTATTTAAAGAATCAAAAATCGCAATTTTAAAAAATACCAAATTAATAGTTGATAGTGGTTATCAAGGAATACAAAAAATTCACAATAATGTTATAATGCCCACAAAGAAAACTAAGAAAAAACATTTAAATAAAGAACAAAAACAACATAATAGACTAGTTTCAAAAATAAGAATTATTATTGAAAATATTTTTGCTATTCTTAAAAAATTTAAAATTATTACAGAAAAATATAGAAATCGTAGAAAACGATTTAGTTTAAGATTTAATTTAATTGCTTCAATTTATAATTTACAATTATTATAGTTATCATAAAAGATTTATTTAAAATTAACGAATTTGAATAATAAAATAATTTTTCGTTGTGGCAAAATATTAAATTTTTAAATAAAAAACATAATTAATTAAAATTATATTTTTCTATTAACCCCTTTTTACAAATATTTGAAATTATTTTAATGGGTTATGCAAGAAGTCTAATAAATAAGGGTTCATAACTATTTTTTATTAATACTTAATAAACTGGGCCTGTTCTAATACTCACAAAAGTAAGTATTTTTTAATCAACAACAAATGGCAATAAATCCATTTGACGAGCTCTTTTAATTGCTGTTGCTAGCATTCTTTGATTTTTAGCAGTTGTTCCTGTTACTCGTTTTGGCAAAATTTGCCCATTACCAGAAATAAATTTTTTTAATAATTCAATATCTTTATAATCAATGTATGTTATTTTATTTTTTGTAAAATAACATTGTTTTTTAAAACGTTTAAATTTTGGATTCATTTTCTTTTTCCTTTCTTTTTAGTCTCATAAAATTGCATCATCGCCATCAAAAGTAATATTATTATCATCTTGTGGTTCTGTTTGTTCAAAAGTTGTATTAGAAAAATCATTAGCAATTGGCGTTGATTGACCACCAATGTTAGTATCGGCGCTAGCGCCTTTTGAATCTAAAAAAGAAACCATATCAGCAATTACTTGAACAATTGTTGTAACTTGACCATTAACATTGTCACTTCTCGTTTGTAAACGTCCGTCTAATGCAATTAATGATCCTTTTTTTAAATAACGGGCCATGTTTTCTGCCGTTTTATTCCAAGCAAAGCAAGGAATAAACGAAACTTGGTTATTAAAAATATTATTTACTGCTAATGTAAAAGCAACAAATGGTTTGCCATTGACAGAATTTTTTAATTCTAAATCACGGGCTAGTCTTCCTACTAATGAAACTCGATTTAACATAATTCTTGCACACTCCTAATTTTTTATTCTTTTGTTTCAGCTGGTGCATTTTCTGGTTTTGCTTCTTCACCTTCCGAAAGTTGTTCATGACTTTTGTAATCATTTTTTTTATTCCCTGGTCTACGATCACGGCCTGATTTATCATTCTTAACTTCTGTTTTTGCATAAACAGTTGATTGAATATATCCTTTTTCTTTTTCTGTATTAATTACTAAAATTCTTAATACATCTTGTTCAATATGACTAATTCGAACAAATTCATCAATGTTTTCTGATGCTGTATTAACAATTAATACTCCATAATATCCTTTTGTTTTCTTTTTAATTGGATATACTAAATCTTTAATTCCTCATTTTCCGTGTTCTTCTATTTTTCCCTCATTAGCTTCTAAAATTTGGTGTAATTTACTTTCTAATTCATACAAATTAGTTGTTTCGGGATTTAATATATACATAATTTCATATTTACGCATTTTATTTTTCTCCTTTTGGTCTAGGTCCTATTCGAACAAGGAGCTAATAATTATAATTCAAACATTATTAACTCGCCAATTATTATACCTTATATTTCCTTTAATTGTAAGCGTTATTTTAATAATTTTAATAATTTTAAATCATCAACATAAGTTAATTTAATGTTTTGTTTTTCACCATAAATTGTATGAATTTTTGTTTCTGGTGAAAATAACTCTACTAAATAACTATCATCATAAATTATTGTTCTATTTTTAGTTTGAGAATATCTGTCATAAACTTTATATAATAATCTTGCTTTAAAAACTTGTGGCGTTTGAATTGTAAAATATTCTTCTCGAGGTAATGTTTTTTCAATAAAATTATTTTTAACTTTTTTAAGGGTTTCAGTAATTGGTAAAATTGGAATTAGCACTTCATAATTTTTTTGTTGAAAAACTTGATTTAATTTATTAATAAAAGTTAAACTAGTAAAACAACGTACGCCATCATGAATCATTATAATTTCATTACTAATTTTATGATTAATTAAACATTGATAAATAGTATCAACTCGTTCTATGTCACCCATAATAAATTGGATATTTTTTGCTTGGTAGTTTTTTTTCAATAAAAAAGTTAAAATTTCTTCATTAACACCAACAATAATTTCTGTACAAAGTGGGTCAATTAAAAATAACATTAATGTTTGTTCAATAATAGTTTGTTTATTATCAAGTTGATATAGCAACTTATTGTCCTTCTGATTAAAACGTGATGACTTCCCGGCCGCTACAATAATTGCCGTATAATTTTTCATTTATAAAATTTCAATTCCATTTTTCTTAACATATTCTAAAAAATCATCACTTCAAACCGAAACAATAACTTCACCAATATGTTGTTTTTCTAATAAAAATAAATCTAATTGTGACTTAAAAAGTCCGAACGAAAGTGTCACTGGTAAGTCATTTGTTGCTACTTTTGCATCATATTCTGTTCTTAATTTACTTGTTTCTTTTGTTGCTGCTAATTGATTTTTTAAAACATCACGATTAACAGTAGCGGCACAATAGCCAATACAAATAGCTTCTTCTAACACAAAATCATAAACAAAAATTTTCGCATAGAGTTCCCAATTAAAAACATCTTGCGATTCACTAATTTCAATCGTATTATTAGTAATACTATTTTTTAAACCATAGAGGATTGTAGCACCATTCCCTCTTGTATAGCGATTCAAGCGTTCTTGATAACTTAATAGTCGCATTTTTTTTTGTAATTCAATTTGACTTGTTCAATTAAATTTTTTCTTAAATTTCTTATTTAATTGGGGAAATTTTAATAATAAAATGTCTTCTACATCACTAACAATATTAGTTGCTTTATCAATTGTTTGTTTAATTTTTAATAATGTAATATCTTTTTCTTCTAATAATAAATCAAATCCAATTTCACTAAAACTTACTGCTTTGCTGTTTGATTGCTTAATATCACGACGCAAAACCATTGCGGTTGTTAAAATTCCTTCGTTTTTCAACAATTCATATTGTTTAATTGCATTTCGTCGCCATTTATTATGTGACTGTAATATTTCACCAACCAAATTGGTTGGTGAAATATCAAAATCAATTGGCCGTTCTGTCATTCGAAAATCATCATTAAGCCCTTTTTCTTCTGTAGTAATTAAAGGTGCATCAACTTTTAATAAATTAAATTGAATAATAAAACGACGGACTAATTCACGTTTAATTAAACTAATTGCTTCTACTGTTTCACGTAATGTTAAAATTGAACTATAACCAATTTCAATGCCAAATGCCATACAATCACCTATTTTTCTCTTGGTCGCATGTGGGAAAATAATAATACATCTTTAATTGAATCTTGTCCTGTTAATAACATAACTAGGCGATCAATTCCAATTCCTAAACCACCTGTTGGTGGCATTCCATATTCCAGCGCTTCAATAAAATCAATATCTAATTCTTGTGCTTCATCATTACCATTATCACGTTCTGCTAATTGACTAACAAAACGCTCATATTGTTCAACTGGATTGTTTAATTCTGAATAAGCATTTGCATATTCCCGCCCTTTAATAAATAATTCAAATCGATCAGTAAATCTTGGGTCTTCTGCATTTGTTTTTGCCAATGGAGAAACTTCAACGGGATGACCATAAATAAATGTTGGTTGAATTAATTTATCTTCCACAAATTCTTCAAAAAACAAATTAATAATATGTCCAACAGAAGTATGAAATTTTTCAATTGGTAGTTTTTTTTCTTTTGCAATTTTCTTTGCTTCAACAAAAGTCATTGGTTTTCAAAAATCAATTCCCACTAACTCTTTAATTGCATCAACAATATGTCAACGTTTTCATGGCTGTTTGAATGAAATCATTACCCCATCGTATTTTGTTTCATCTTTATTTAAAATTTTTTTTGCAATGTAGTAGATAGTATCCTCTGTTAATTGCATCATAAAATTCATATCTTGATATGCAACATAAATTTCGACTGTTGTAAACTCTGGATTGTGGCGTGTATCCATTCCTTCATTTCTAAATAATCGTCCTATTTCATAAACTCCCTCAAAGCCACCAACAATTAACCTTTTTAGAGGTAATTCTGTTGCTACTCGTAGATAAAAATTCATATCTAATGTATTATGATGAGTTATAAATGGTTTTGCCGCTGCGCCACCATGAATAGGCTGTAAAACAGGTGTTTCAACTTCTAAATATTCCTTACTATTAAAAAAATCTCGCATTAAAGCAATAATCTTACTACGCTTAATAAATATATCTTTTGTTTCCGCTGATGTAATTAAATCAACATAACGACGACGATATTTTTCTTCAATATTAGTCATTCCATGATATTTGTCAGGTAGTGCACGCAATGCTTTTGCTAATAAAACAAATTCTTTAACTCGCACTGTTAATTCCCCAGTGTTTGTTTTCATCATTATTCCAGTAATTCCGATAATATCTCCTAAATCAAAATTAATAAATTCTTGATATTTTTCATCACCAACTTCATCATTTCGAACATAAATTTGAAAAATTCCATTTTGATCTTGTAACGTTACAAAACTAGCTTTTCCTGCTCCGCGAAATGTTTTAATTCGACCCGCAATTTTAACTATTATATTATAAATACTTGTGGCTAATTCCTCTTTTGATAAATGGTTAAATTGTTTGTTAAGTTCTTTGCTTGTATGTGTTCGGTCAAACTTGGAAATTACAAAAGGATTATGCCCATCGTTAACCATTTTTTTTAATTTATAACGTCTAATTTTCTCTTGTTCTGTAAAATTACGTTTCTCCATTTTATAATTCTTCTTTCTACTATTTAGCAACACTAATATTAATATTATAATGGGCAATATATTCATTAACAAGCATTTTTAACTCAAATATTGTATTTATTTGCGTTACCCGAATTTTATAATTAGTATCTTATGGCTTTCCTTTAAAATAAAAGGCTAAATTTTCCCGCATTTCACTAGCTGCAATTTGTTCTCACTTTAAATTTAATAATTCTGTATGGCGGAAAATAATATTCCGCCATTCATATAATGGTGATTGATCAATTTTTTGACCAGTATCTAAAAAATGTTAAATCTGTTTAAATACTAATGGATCGCCTTGTGTTCCTCGCGCTAACATAATTGCATCACAACCGGTCTCTTTTAACATTTGTTTTGCATCTTCACAAGTAAAAACATCGCCATTCCCAATTACTGGAATTGCAACATTTTCTTTTACTTTCCTAATTCAATTTCAATCATCTTTTCCAGAGTAAAATTCATTTCGTGTCGAGCATGAACTTAAATTGCTTGTGCTACTGCTTGTTCACAATATTTTGCAATTTCAACACAATTAATATTCTCTTCATCTCAGCCAATTCGAATTTTAACAGTTACTGGTTTAGTAACATTTTCAACCACAGCCTTAAAAACTTCATAAACGCGTTGACTATGTTTTAATGAATATGGCTCTGCTTGTGACTTAATTACAATTTTTGGCGCAGGATAACCCATATTAATATCAATAATATCACAATCACTATGTTGATCAACATATTTTTGCTGCTGCAACAAAAGTTTCCATATCTATTCCAAAAATTTGCATTGAAATTGGATGTTCTAATTTATTTACCTTAATCATTTGTAAAGTTCGTTTATTTTTTTTGTAAAATTGCTTTATTACTAACAATTTCAGCATAAATCAATCCCGCTCCTAATTCATGACAAATAATTTTGAATGCTTCATTCGTAATTCCGGCCATTGGTGCTAAAAAAACTTGCCCCTTAATTTCAATATTTCCAATTCTCATTTTTCTAATTCCTTTTTTAATTAACAGTCATTAGATGAATCTTAATCAAAAATAAAAATAAATTCAATAAAAAAACTATTTTTAAGGCTAATTTACAATGTTTCTTTTAACTGAGAATATGAAATAAAAAACCTTTCTAGGTTATTATTAAATATATAAAGTTAGGAGAAAAATTTTTTATATGGCAAAAGGTAAAAATAAAGGGTCAAAAGACCATGATATTGAATTTAAAACTAAAATTATTAACGAATATTACGAATATAATAAATCAATATCTTTAATATCTAAAGAATATGAAATAAGTACTGCAACTATTTCTAGGTGAATTAATGTTTTCAATAAAGATAAAAAAATTGATAAACGAACATATATTAAAAAAATGCCAATTTTTAATAATCCGCATGATGAAACTATATATTTATTAACAAAAGAAAATGGACAAATAAAAGCAGAAAATAATATTTTAAAAAAGTTTGAATCTCTTCCAAAAACAAAAACAAAGATGAATATTAGAAAACAAATTGATTTTATTAAAAAAGAATTAAATAACAACTCAATCTTACCATTAAGATGATTTTTAAAAATATTATGCATTTAATATTATACATGAAATAAATATAAAAATATTCATGAAAAATATGAATGAAAAATTGATTACAATATATTAGAAATAATTAAAATAATTTGAAAAAACAATAAAAATAAAGGTCATCGACAAATAAAGCCTGATTTGGAAGAACAAAAAATAAAAATATCAGCAAGTACTGTATATTGTTATATGAAGATATTACAAATATGTTCTGAAGTTAGAATTAAACATTTTAATAATATGTTATATGAACATAAAAATACCCCTATTTACTTAAAAGTAATTTTAATTCTAATCCAATGAATCAAAAATGATCAATTGATATTAAAATAGGCTTCTTGCATAACCTAATCTAATTATTTTAAAATTACTATAAAATATTTTTAAATTAAAATAAAAATTATAGAAGATTAAAATTATGAAATTTGATAAATTTAATTTTATTAATGATAAAGAATTATTGCGATTAACGGGAGCAAAAAAGCTACTTTTAATAGAATTTTAAATATTTTACAAGTAGCTGAAATAGAAAAATTTAAAAAAGGTGACAAAACTGATAAATTATCACTAGAAAATCGGCTACTAATGACTTTATCCTATTGACGAGAATATCGGACTTATTTTCATCTTGCTAAAAGTTTTGATACTAGTGAATCTAGTTGTTATCGCAATATAAAGTGAATTGAAAATATTTTAATTAAACACTCTTATTTTCAACAACTCGCTGGTAAAAAATCACCAATAAATGATTATTTTAATGGGTTACGCAAGAAGTCTAATAAAAAATGTAAAACACATAATAGAGTTTTATAAATTAAGATCAATCAATTTCACTTGGTTTCTTTGGATGTGTATTTTTCTTAATTTGGTCAATTAATCCATTACGAACATGAATAACTTTATTAGCAATATCAGCAATATTTGGGTTATGCGTAACAATAATAACCGTTGTTTTATATTTTTTATTAACATCAACTAAAATTTCAAGTACTTTTCGACCCATTTCTTCATCTAAAGCTCCCGTTGGTTCATCACCAAATAAGATATTTGGATTTTTTGCTAATGCTCTAGCAATTGAAACCCGTTGTTGTTGTCCCCCTGACATTTGGTGAGGATATTTGTTCATTTGTTCTTCCATTCCAATTGTCTCAAAAATATCTTTAATTGTCATATCCTTATTTTTGTTTTTACTTAAATTTTCCCCAACTTCAGCATTTTCTTTGGCAGTTAAATTAGTTAATAAATTATATTGTTGGAAAATAAAACCAACATTATCTCGTCTAAATTTTGTTAAATCAACATCTTTTAATAAAGATAAGTTATAGCCAATAACAAAAACATCGCCACTTGAAACTTTATCTAAACCTGAAATAATGTTTAGTAATGTTGTTTTTCCTGATCCAGAAGGCCCTAGAATAACAATAAAGTCTCCTTTTTCTAATTTTAAATTAATTCCTTTTAAAACTGGTACTTCAACTTCGCCAGTAATATATGATTTTTTCACATTAACTAGTTCAATTACATGTTTACTTTTATCTGGTTTACTATTTGTTGTTGAAATAATTTCCCCGTTTAGAATTCGTTTTGAATATAACTTTGTTTGTTTCTTTTGCTCTTTTAACTTTTGTTTAAATTCTTTAACGACAGTGTAATCAACTTTTTCTTTTGGTTCCTTGTCATTTGGTTTTTTTGCTTTAGCTTCTTTCCTGTGTGGTTTTGTTTGGTCTGTACTAGGTACATCTTTAATTTCAGTCATCTTGTGTTGTGCCCCCTTTTAAATACTAAAATACATTTTACAATTGTTTTTTATCATAAAAATATCATAACAAAATTATTATAATTTTATCAACTTATTTAAGATATCTTGCCCTTATTCTTTAAGTAAACTTTTTAAATCACTTGCTCTAATATGATATTTTTTGCGGCAAAAATCACATGAAATTTCAATTTCACTATTATTTATTAAAATTTCATTAAGTTGCTCATCACCTAATAATTTTGCTGATTCTAAGGCTTTTTCGTGTGAACAACTACATTCAAATTTAACTTCATCAACTTCTAACACTTTGGCATTTTGATCAATGAGTTTAAAAATATTAATTAAATTATCTTCAGCAATTAATTTATGACTAATGTTTTCTATATTTTCAATTTTTTCTTCTAAATAGTCAATATCTTCTTCTTTATGTTCTGGTAAAAAATGTGCAAAAAAACCAACTGCTTTTGCAATTGTATTATCTTCATTCATTTTAATTGAACATGCAATAACTGATTTATTTTGTTCACTTTGTGCTAAATAATAAGTAAAATCTAAATTAATTTCACCAGAAATTAATTGAATTTGACCTGAGTAACTTTCTTTCATTCCTAAATCTTTCATTACGCGTAAATAACCATTTATACCAACTACTTGGGAAATAACATTGTGTTCACGATCAATTTCATTAACATCAAATTGTGGATTAGCACAAAAACCTCGTACTTTATGACCAGTATATTCTGCCATAATCGTTCCAATTGGACCATTTCCATTAATAATACTTGTCATTTTATCAGTTGCATTTTTCATATCACTACCAATTAAAATAGTGGCTAGAACAACTCTTGACAACACAATTGTTGCAAGTGGATTAGTTGCATGTAATTTAATAATATCGTTTAATGATTTAGTTGCATCAACAACTGTCATTTTAACATTATAAACATTACTAATTGCTTTCGTTACTTTGTCCATTCCTTTAAACTCCTTTATAAATTTCTTTCATTTGCAATTATAGTATAATCATCGTTAAAAGTAAAACAAAAAGTAGACTTAATTAGTCTACTTCTTATTTGGAACATTATTTTTATCATCTTCTGGGTGATCTTTTTTTCGTTCTTTTGGTTTAACTTCTAAAATTTCACCTTTTGCTTCTTTTTCTTTATGCTTTGCTGCGCGTTCTTTTTCATGAATTACTTCATCAGGTAATTTATGATATTTATCAATATATTCAATTTGTTCTGCCGTAATTGTTTCTAATATTTTTAAACTTTCAGCAATTAAATCTAATAAACTACGATTTTCAGAAATTAATGCTTTTGCTGTTACATAACAATCATCTAAAATTTTACGAACTTCAGTATCAATTTTAGCCGCAATATCTTCTGAATAACGTTTTATTGTTCTAGTATATTCATCTTTTGGTGATTCAAATTGAACTAATCCTAAAGAACTCATTCCATATTCAGTAACCATATGGCGCGCAATATTAGTTGCTTTTTCTAAATCATCATGTGCTCCTGTTGTTATTTTTGTTTTTCCAAAAATAATTTCTTCTGATGCACGCCCACCTAAATAACCAGTAATTGTCGCATATAAGTTCTCTTTACTATGAAACATTGTTTCTTCTTTTGGTGTCATAATTGTATAACCACCTGCTTGTCCACGTGGAATAATAGTAACTTTTTGAACTTTGCTAGCTGCTTCTAAACGTAAACCAATTAGAGCATGGCCAGCTTCATGATAAGAAACAATATCTTTATCCATTACTGAATATTTACGTGATTCTTTTGCTGGTCCCCCAACAACACGATCAATAGCTTCATCAATAATATTAACAGTAATAATTTTTAAATTATTACGAACACATAAAATTGCTGCTTCATTTAAAACATTCTCTAATTGAGCTCCAGAAAATCCTGGCGTTCTTTCCGCGATTCGTCTAAAATCAACCTCTGTTGAAACTGCTTTATTTCGAGCATGTAATTTTAAAATTGCTTCTCGTTCATTAATATCTGGTAATGAAATTTGAATCTGGCGGTCAAAACGCCCTGGTCTTAATAAAGCAGAGTCTAATACATCAACTCGGTTTGTTGCTGCCATAACAATAACCCCCGTATTAGTTCCAAAACCATCCATTTCAACTAATAGCTGGTTCAATGTTTGTTCATTAGCGCCACTCCCAATTGAAACAGTTCTTTTTCGACCAACAGCATCAATTTCATCAATAAAAATGATACATGGTGCAGCTTTTTTAGCTGCAATAAACATTTCGCGAATTCTTGAGGCGCCAACTCCAACAAACATTTCTTCAAATTCAGAACCTGAAATTGAAAAGAATGGAACACCAGCTTCTCCAGCAACAGCTTTTGCTAATAAAGTTTTTCCTGTGCCTGGTGGTCCTTCCATTAGAACTCCTTTTGGGGCACGAGCACCCATACTTGAATATTTCTGTGGATTCTTTAAATAATCAACTAACTCAACTAACTCTGTTTTTTCTTCATTAATTCCTGCAACATCAGAAAATTTAACAGTGGATTGAATTTGACGTGCTTTATTTTTCCCCATTGAAAAGGGATTAGCACCTGACATCCCACCAGACATTTTTGATAAACGCGCAATCATAAAGACAGCGATTCCCATTATTAATAATCATGGTACTAATTGTATTAACATCGCTTGTCACATTGGAACAAACTCACGGTCAACCGAAACAAGACCACCTTTTAATTTAATTTTAAAATTTTCATCTCATATATTTGTTGGTATTTTGTCCTTGTAAGTATAAACTCTAAAACTTTCACGGTTTCATTCCGAACTATAGCGAAAGGTTTTTATAACACCACCCTTAGAATGTCGAATTATTCCTTCCATAACTACAGTATTTTTACCAACATTAGCCTTAATAGTAATTTCATCAATATTTTGATTGTTATACTTTTGAGTATTACCAATTTTTTGCATATCTCCTTCGCTAATTTTGGTAATATCTGATTTTGTTCATAATACAATTGTTAAAATAATCAAACCAACAAAAATTAACGAACTTATAATTGCAAATCACATTCTTTTTTTATTCATAACTATTTCCTCTCTATTAAGACTTTTAAAATTAATCTTTTTCGATTATTTGAAAAAATGACCCAATTTTAGACTATTTTATCATAAAAAAAAATAAATTGTATTTTTTCGCTAAAGTATTATTAATAAATTTATTAATTTTTAAATCAACTAAATTATTCGCATAAATAAGGTTGTTATCCTTATCTAATACAAAATAGCTTTTTCGTGCTAAAAGCGGTACTTTATTTTTGATAAATCAACGATTTAAACGCATCTTATTAATCATTGCATTTCTTATAAAAGATAAATCGTTGGTAATTGTGATTGGTCATTCTGCTGCTACTATCATAAAATCATAATTATTTTTAGTTCCCCAATTAATAATATTTTCTTTTCATTTTATTGGTAATACAGTTGCTGGTGTTATTTGAATTGTTGTTAATTCTAAAAGTTCATTATTAACAATTTCAACATTATCATATGATTTAATTAAAGAATATCTTGAATTAATTTTAATAATAATATTTGGTTTTAAACTTTTTAATTCCTTAATTATTTCATCTAAAAACTTTCTTTTTTTATTCCTAATTAAATAAACAACCTTATTAATTTTAAAATAATTAAAAATAATAATTTTTTGCAACTGAATATTATTAAGAGTGTTAAAACTATTAACATTAATTTGCCCAAAATTTTCAATCAAATAATTTTTTGCAAATAACTTTAATTGTTCATTTTCCTTATTTTTTTTCTCAATTTCTAATAACATATCTTGTAAATTAATATCCTGAATTTCATTACGAATAATATTTCTATTATAAATCGCTAAGATATTAGTTGAATCAATTGCATAATTAATTTGCTGATGAAATAAATATTCAATAATTTCTTCTCTTGATATTTCTAAAATAATCCGCAATATTTTTAGTTTTTTGTTAAACAATTGAGAATAATAATAACTAGTTTTATTTAGACCATAATATTCAACAATCCCATTTCGTTGTTTTTGAAAAATATATGTTTCAATATGATCAGTCAAATTATGGGCAATTAAAACACCCTGGCAACAATATTTTTCACTAATTTGTAAAAAAAAATCATATCGTATACTACGAGCAACTGCTTGAAAATTATGAGAATTAATTTGATGCTGTTCATAGTCTTTCGCTGTCACTTTTTTTACATAGACCTTAATATTTCGTTTTTGGCAATATTCAACAACAATTTGTTCATCATAGTCACTATCTTCTCGCTTCTGGTAATTTACCAAACATACAATGAAATTATTAATATCTAACTCTGAATTATTATAAATATTGTCAAGTAAAAACATGCTATCCGGACCACCAGACACCCCGATAACATATTTTTCATTCTGTTTTAAAAGTTTAGTTTCCATTTCTATCACCTATTTTCAAAATAATTTTAAAACTTGTTCTGTATAATGATAATTCTTATTATGAACAATGATTAATTTTTCAACAATAAGACTTGTTCTACTTTGAAAAACGAGCTTCAATTAAAACATTATTTGCTTAACTTTCTAAAAAAGGATGAATAAATTGTAGTCGCTTAATATTAAAACCATACCTAATTAATAATGCAGTAATTTCTAATAATCTTGTTGTACGATGAATAATCGCAAAATGCCTTCGATTTGCAACTAATTTATTAGAAGCAAAAATAATCTCTTCTAATGTTACATCTGTTTCATGGCGTGCTGGAATTAATAATTTATTTTTTCATTTAATTTTGCTCCATCAACTTTAAAAAACGGCGGATTGCAGACAATTAAATCATATTTAACATTAGCATTAGTTTTAATATATTCATTAATATCATTATAAATAATTTTAATCTGTTCAATTTTATGATTTAATGCAACATTTTCCTCTGCTAATTGTACAGCTTCTTTTTGCAATTAAATGCCAGTAATTGGTGCTGAAGTTAAAGTTGATAAAATTAAAGGAATTAACGCATTATTTAGTAACAATATCTAAAATATTTTTTATTTTTGTATTTAATGTTGCAAAACGAGCCATTAGGACTGTACCCAATGAAAAATTAAACATATTAGTTCGTTGGTTAATTTTAATTCCCTCATAATCTAATAAATCATTTAAAACTTTCACTTTAAACCTCGTTATATCAATCAATCAATCCCTTTTCTAAAATTAATTCTTTATTTAAATTTTCCAATAATAAATTGGCAATAGTATAACAAATTTCAATTAACTTGCTATTTTTATGATTTAATTTTTGAATTAAATCTTGATTTGTAATTTGATATTTTTCTCATTCTTTCTTTTTTAAAACATTAGCAATTGCTAAAAAAAAATCGCGGCATTCAACACTATCATAATTATTTAACTGGCGAATATGAATAAAGTTATTTGTCGAGTTACTTGCAAAATTTTTAAAAAAGGTAGAAATAAATTCATTTTTAAAATCATCAACTTCTAATAAATCAGTTGTATTTTCTAAAATAATATTTAAACAACGTGATTTAATAGTATCAATAACATTTGTTTTATTAGTTGTTAACAAAAAAGAGTATGTATTTTTACTAGGCTCTTCTAAAAATTTTAATAATGAATTAGATGCTTCTAATGTTAATAAATCAATACCATTAATAACATATACTTTTATTCCTGTTTGTTCTAACGCAGAATAATTAAAGGTTTGAATAATTTCTTGAATTGTTTCTTTTTTGATTGTTGTTTCAAAATCACCTTTAATTTTTAAATCATAATAAGTTTTATTATTAATGCGGTGACAAATATCACATTCACAGTCTGCTTCTTGTTTTTTTAAACACAATAAAAATTTAATAACTTCTGTTGTAAATTTTTCTAATTTAACTTTATTATTGCAAGAAATCAAAAGTTGATTTGATAAATTATTTTTTAAAATTAAATTTTTAAATAGTGTCATTTTTTCAACATCATTTTTTGTAAATAAATTATCCATTTTCTTTGTCCTTTATTTTTTGAATAATTTCATCAACATAATAATATACTTGTTCCAATACTTCATTCACTGGTTTACTAGCAGCAATAACTTTAATGCGATCTGCATTTTCACTAATTAAAACTTGATACCCTTCATATACCTTCTTGTGAAACGAATTTTTTTCTAAATCAAGACGGTTCATTTCAGCCTCATTTCGAACTTTCATTCTTTCACTTGCCATTGTTGGTTCAATATCAAAAAAAAGAGTTAAATCTGGCTTTGTTGTGCCCAAAACAATGGATTGTACTTCATCTAATGTTCGAATTCCTAATCCACGAGCATATCCTTGATATGCTGAAGTAGAACCCATAAAACGATCACAAATTACAATTTCTCCTCGTTTTAAAGCCGGCAAAATATCTTCAACAACATGTTGCCTACGAGCAGCAATATATAATAAAGCTTCTGTTCATGGGTCCATTCCTAAATTATGTTTACTTAAAATAACATTTCTAATTTGCTCAGCAATTTCATTGCCTCCTGGTTCTCGTGTTAAAACAACTCGATATCCTTCTGACCGTAATTTTTCTTTTAATAATTTTGAAATCGTTGTTTTCCCAGAACCATCAATTCCTTCTAATGTTATAAATAGCATAATTACACTCCCCTGTTCTTAAACATCTTTACGTCCCTTAAAGCTTGTTTTAATGTTACCTCTCATCAATATAATCTAAGGAATCACCAATTGGTATCCCTCGGGCTAAACGTGATATTTTTATATTAAAATGTTACAAAAATGTTTTTAAGTATTGAGCTGTTACTTCTCCTTCAAAAGTAGCGCCAACAGCAATAATCAATTTTTTTATAATTTTATCATTCATTTGGGATTATAACACAGAAAAAGTTAATTTATCTGGTGTAATGCCATTTTTTACATTAATTTCACCATTTAAAATATGATAAATTCCATTAAAAACTTTTGTTACTTCAATTTTTATAATATCAAAAAAAATGCTAACAAAACAAAGCTTTGTTTGTTCACGTAAATTATTATTGCAAAACAAACAAACATTATTTTGCATTAATGTTGAACAAATTGAACATTGATGATAATTATTTTTGATTTCATTAAAACATGCTCTAATGATTCTAATAATGATGGTTTAATAATTAATTTATTAAAAATCCTTCCCCCCGTCTTTTTACCAACACCTAAAAAAGTCTTTAATTCCATAATTAATTCTTAATAGTTCATTTCAAATCTCCAATCAATTATTCTACTATCTTAATGTTATCAAAAATTTGTTTACCAGTTTCAAGAATATCTTTATGTTCTTCATAGTTATCAATTTGTTTAACTAATAAATTTTGGTAAAACTCTTCAACATTAATTAATGTTGGTTTTGGTAATTTATTTGCTTGTCTAATTTTAACATAATCATTGCGAACACTAGTTCACTCAGTTTCACTTAAGGCAATAATAATAAAATCAAAATCAAATGCTTGGAAAATCTTATTGCGAAATTCTCAATCACACATTTCAAAACTAATTCAATTTGCTTCTGGTTTTGTGTTAGTTACAATAATCAGGCCTTGTTCTGATGCAGCCGCATATTTAATATCATAAAAACTAATTAATTTATCTAATTTAACTACTTTACCTTTTTCGTTAATTAATTCCATAAATTTATTTTTAAATTTTTCTCGCTTTTCTTTGCTAGCTTTAATTAAAATATTAAAAATGTGATTATTAGAATAATTAATATTAGAAAATTCATAGATATTAACTTTATTTTTCATATCGTCACGATATTTTTGTAAGTCAGTTATGCCTTCTAATTCTTTTCCATAAGAAATTTGCTCTGATACAACTGACTGAAAACTTTCTTTTTCCTTTGTTTGTTCAAAATTAGTTTGAAGATCATTTTTATCTAATATTATTTTATCTTGTTGTGGTTCTATGTTACTAAAAGAAATATCATTAGGTTCTTCATCATTAAATAATGAAAAATTATAAAATAATGGTTTGTTATTAGGTGATTTCGGTTCTTTTAAATGAATTATTTCATCATTGTTTTTTAATGGTGTCACTTGATCTTTTTCATAATTATTTTCTATTATTTCTATATTTTTAGAAATTTGTTCTATTTTATCATGATTAATTTTTCTTTCCTCTGTATGCTCTAAAATCACTAAATCACTTAATTTTAAATTCTGTAAATTCTTATTATTATTTTCAAAGATTGCTAAAGCTTTTAATAAAATTAATTCAAAATACATTTCTTGTGTTTTACTATTTCGTATTTTTCTTGCTGATTCAGTAAACAAATCAAGTAGCATAATTAATTCTTTTGAACTTAATTGTTCAACAAATTCTTTTGCTTGTTCTTCTGATAATAAATTTAAAAAAATTGAATTATTCGTTTGTTTAAACTCAAAAATTTCTTTTAAAATATCTAATAAATTTAATGTTAAAATTTCAAAATCAGAACCTGCTTGATAAATTTTTTTACTAGCCATTAAAACTTCTGTTGTTTTATATTCTAAAATATCTTTTAATAATTTTAATTTAATGGTTTTTGAAACTGTTGCAAAAATAATATTTACATTTTCTAATGTAACATTTCGATCAGAAAACATAATTACTTGTTCTAAAATACTTAATGAATCGCGAGCGCTACCATCAGACAGAAGAGCAATTTCTTTAATCGCAGCCAAATCATATTTAATTTCCTCTTTTTGTAAAATATTAATAATATTATTTTCTAATTCAACTTTTGAGATCTTACGAAAATTATATTGTTGACAACGTGAAATAATTGTTGCAGGAATCTTATGACTTTCAGTTGTTGCTAAAATAAAAACAACATGTTGTGGTGGTTCTTCTAATGTTTTTAATAATGCATTAAAAGCTGAATTAGTTAACATATGAATTTCATCAATAATATAAACTTTATATCTTGTCATCGCAGGAAGTAACTGAACGTTATTTCTAATTTCTCGAATTTCATCAACACCATTATTTGAAGCAGCATCAATTTCAAATACATCAACTGCTCCGGCGCGGTTTATTTCCTGACAACTAGCACATTCATTACACGGATTCCCTTTATCTAAATTAATACAATTAATTGCTTTTGCAAATATTTTTGCAATCGAAGTTTTACCTGTCCCACGTGGTCCTGAAAATAAATATGCATGCGAAAATGTATTATTTATAATTGCATTTTTTAAAGCTTTTCTAATTTCAATTTGTCCAACAATTTTATCAAAATTATTTGGTCTATATTTACGATATAAAGAAATATAATCCATTTTTTATGCTCCCGTCCAATATTACTGTTATAATAACTTTATTTTACTCCTTTAATTACAAATATTCTATCTTAATTGTTCAAAAAATTTCTTCATTAAATCTTTTAAAATTATATTTTCCTCATGTTTTCTAACATGTTTAACTTTTAATTTTGAAACATCAAAAGTATGATTAGACTTTAAAAAACCATATTTTTCATTTGATAAATAATAATTAATAACTTTAATTCCTGAATTAATTATTGCTCCTAGGCACATCATACATGGTTCAACAGTAACTCATATTGAACAATCACTAATTTTATTTGTTCGTTTTTTTCGACATGCTTGATTTAAAGCATAAATCTCAGCGTGTGTTGTTACTGAATTTTTTGTTGTTTTATTATATCCAATGGCAATAATTTTACCATTTTGGTCAACAACTAATGCAGAAATTGGAACATGTTTTTTCTTATATGCTCGTTGTGATAACTTATATAATTTATTGAAAATTAATGTAGTATCTGTCATAAATTCACCCTTATCATAAAAAATGTCATTACACATAATCCTTAGTCTTATGGCTGCTACCTTCCGGCCCTGACCAATTTCAAATGTAACTATTGTAATGACATAAGTAATTATAGCATAAAATTTTATTTTGCATATCCTTTTTAATTAAAAACTGCAATGTTTCACGTGAAACATTGCAGTTTTTTGGTTTTTCTTTTCCTTGCCTGTTTAAAATGTTTCACGTGAAACATTTTAAACAATAACAGTTTGGCCTTGAAAATAAGGTTGCAATTTTTTTGGAATTGTAATCGTCCCATCTTCATTTTGATAATTTTCTAAAATGGCAGCAATTAAACGGTCAATTGCTAAACCTGATCCATTTAAAGTATGAACATATTTTATTTCATTATTATCATAACGATAACGTAATTTAATCCGACGTGCTTGAAAATCAAGACAATTTGAACAAGACGAAATTTCCCGATATTTATTCTGACCAGGCATTCATACTTCTACATCGTATGTTTTTGTTGAAGAAAACCCCATATCACCTGAACACAACAAGATTACGCGGTATGGAATTTCTAATAATTGAAGAATATTTTCTGCATCTAATACCATTTTTTCTAATTCTTCAAATGAAGCTTCTTCGGTAGTAAACTTAACCATTTCGACCTTTTTAAACTGGTGTAAACGAATAATTCCTTTTGTATCACGTCCAGCAGAACCAGCTTCCTGACGAAAACATGGTGTATAAGCAGTATGATAAATTGGTAACTGATCTTTCTCCAAAATTTCTTCACGGTATAAATTAGTTACTGGTACTTCTGCAGTTGGAATTAAATATAAATTATCTTTTTCAATATAATATAAATCCTCTTTAAATTTTGGCAGATTTCCTGTTCCATACATAATTTGTGGTTGTACTAAAATTGGTGGTTCAGTTTCAATATAATCTCGTTTTGCATGTTCATCTAACATAAAGTTCATTAAAGCGCGTTGTAATTTAGCCCCCATTCCTTTATATACTACAAAACGTGAACCCGATATTTTAGTTCCCCGATCAAAATCAATTAAGTCTAATGCTGCCGCTACTTCTCAATGTTCCTTTATTTTCTTATGATTTGGAATTTTACCTCATTTACGAATTTCCACATTATCGTTTTCATCTTTCCCACTAGGAACCGAATCATCTGGAACGTTAGGCGTAACTTCTAAAATTGCTTTAATTTTTTCTTCAACTTTATTTAGTTGTTCTTCAATTACTTCGACTTCTTGTTTAATAGTACTAATTAATTCTTTAATTATTTGTACTTCTTGATCTTTTTTTTCTGCTATTAAAGTTCCAACTTTTTTTGATTCAAGATTTCGTTTTTCTTTTAATTTTTCTGATTTAACAATTAATTCGCGACGTTGAACTGATAATTTTTTAATATCTTGTAAATATGAAAAATCATCATGACGGCGTTTTAATTTCTTCATTATTTCGTCAAAATTTTCAACAATTTTTTTCTGATCTAACATTTTTTTCTTTCTCCTTAAATGTTAATTTTCTTTTTTAAAATTTCAATAACTTCTAATTTATCATCTTGTTCTAATCGCATAATTTTAACACCCGATGTTGTTCGGCCAAATAATGGAACTTGTTTTAGCGAAACACGAATAATATTTCCTTTTTTTGTTCCTACTAAAATATCTTCATCACCACTTACAGCTTGAACAAATTTTAAATATCCTGTTTTATCTGTTAAGTTCATTGACTTAACACCATTAGTATTTCGTCCTGTCAAACGATAATCTTTAATTGCTGTTTTTTTCGCATAACCATTTTCAGATACTGATAAAACATATTTCGCAAACCGTCCTGAACTCACCCCAATGGTTTGTCCAACGGCATCGTTAGCAATTCCTTTAACTCCTACTGATTGTCGTGTCATTGGCCTAATTTCTTCTTCATTAAATCGAATTACTTTTCCAATATTATTTCCAATAATAACATCATCATGTCCTTTTGTAATAATCACGCTTACTAATTCATCATTATCTTTTAACTCAATTGATAATTTCCCTGTTTGACGAATTTGATTAAACTCACTTATCTTTGTTTTTTTAATAAGACCTTTTTTTGTCACGAAAAATAAATTATCCTCTGTTGAAATTGACTCATCTATAGCAATAATTGTTTGAATGCTTTCTGTTTTATCAATTGCGATTAAATTAATAATTGGTAACCCCCGTGCATGTCGTGAATATGTTTCAATTTGATAAGCTCGTAATTTATACACTTTTCCAAAATTTGAAAAAATTAATAATGAGTCAATACTATTAGCACTAATAATTTTCTTTAAACTATCTTCAATATTTGCTAAACCAATAATCCCTTTCCCGCCACGATTTTGTAATTTAAAAGTATCATCAGCTACTCGTTTAATATAACCATCTTGTGTTAACATAATTAAAATGTCTTCCCGGCGAATTAATTCTTCTGGATCAATTTCTGTTAACTCTTCCTTAATAATGTGACTGCGCCGCTCATCACCATATTTTTTCTTGATTTCTGTTAATTCCGTAATCATAATGTCAATTTGTTTTTCACTATTATTAATAATCTCGTCTAATTTAGTTATTGCTACTTTAATATCTTTAATTTCATTAATAATTTTTTCAATTTCTAATCCAGTTAATCTTTGTAAGCGCATTTCTAAAATTGCTCGTGCTTGTTCAACTAACAAATTAAATTTATTAATTAAAGCATTTGATGCAATCTGTGTTGTTTGTGATTGTTTAATAATTGTAATTACTTCATCAATATTATCAAGCGCAATTTTTAATCCTTCTAAAATTATTAAACGATTACGATTTTTCTTTAATTCAAACTGACTACGTTTAATAATAATATCAATTTGATGTTCAATAAAATATTTTAAAATTTGTTTTAAACCCATTACTCTTGGTTGGTTTTTGTATAATGATAAAATATTTAACGAAAAAATAGTTTGAAGTGGTGTTAATTTATATAACTTATTTAAAATAACATTTTCTTGAGCATCACGTTTTAATTCTAAAACAATACGAACCCCCTCCATGTTTGATTCATCACGAAGATCACTAATTCCATTAATAATTTTGTCGCGAATTAATTCTGCAATTCGTTTCAACAATTTTGCTTTATTAATTTGATATGGGATCTCTGACACAATAATTCGTCTTTTATTATTATTTTCTTCAATATCAATTTTTGAACGAATTGTAATTGCTCCATTTCCTGTTTCATAAGCTTTAATTAAGTCGTTTCCAGCCGTAATTAATGCTCCCGTTGGAAAATCAGGTCCTTTAATAATTTTCATTAATTCAACAATTGTTATTTCAGTATTTTTTGTTACCGCAATAACACCATCAATTACTTCATTCAAATTATGAGGTGGAATATTAGTTGCCATTCCAACAGCAATTCCACTAGCACCATTAACTAATAAATTTGGAAAATATCCTGGTAAAAAAGTCGGTTCTTCTTCACTGCTATCATAATTGTCAATAAAAATTGTTGTTTCTTTTTCAATATCTTTGATTAGTTCACCAGCAATTTTACTCATTTTTGCTTCCGTATATCGCATTGCCGCTGGAGCATCACCATCCATTGAACCAAAATTTCCATGCCCATCAATTAAAGGATAACGATAAGAAAAATTTTGTGCCATCCGAACCATTGCTTCATAAACAGCAGTATCACCATGGGGATGATATTTCCCAATTACTTCACCAACAATTCGAGCTGATTTCTTATGTTGTTTATCGTAAGTCATTTTTAAATCTCACATTGCATAAATAATACGGCGATGAACTGGTTTTAATCCATCACGAACATCAGGAATTGCACGTGAAACAATAACTGACATTGCATAATCTAAAAAACCATTTTTCATTTCATCAGCAATATCAATATCACGAATTTTACCATCATAATCATATCCATCATTTTCTGATTTGATCATTATATCTCCTTTCTATACATCCAAATTTTTAACATATTTTGCATTTTCACGAATAAATTTTTTTCGTGATTCAACATTTTCACCCATTAATTCATTACAAATTAAATTTGCTTCAAATGCATTATTAACAGAAACTTTCAATAATAAACGCCGTTCTGGATTCATTGTTGTTTCTCATAATTGTTCTGGATTCATTTCTCCTAATCCTTTATAACGTTGAATTGTATAATTTTTATTTTGTTTTAATAATTCTTCTTTATAAAGTTCTAATTCATTATTACTATAAGCATATTGAATCTGATTACCATTTTGAATTTTGTATAGTGGTGGTTGAGCAATATAAATATTGCCATTTTCAATCAAATCTTTCATATAACGATAAAAAAATGTCAATAATAAAATTCGAATATGTACGCCGTCAACATCAGCATCAGTCATAATAATTACCTTTTGATAACGTAATTTTTTGTCATTAAAATTATCTTTAATACCTGATCCTAATGCGGTAATAATTGAATTAATTTCATTATTTTCAAATATTTTAATTTGTTTTGCTTTTTCAACATTTAAAATTTTTCCTCTTAATGGTAAAATTGCTTGAAATTTTCGATTTCGACCAGATTTAGCACTTCCACCAGCAGAATCCCCTTCAACAATATAAAGTTCAGCTATTTTAGCATCTTTTGTTTCACAATCTGCTAATTTACCTGGTAATGAAAAACTATCCATTACGGTCTTACGACGTGTTATTTCTTTTGCACGCTGTGAAGCAATTCTTGCTTTTAATGATAAACTTATTTTTTCAATAATTTTTTTTGTATCTTCTGGATTTTCTAACAAATAACTACTTAATCCTTTTCCAACAATATTAGAAACAATTTTTTTAACTTCACTATTCCCTAACTTTGTTTTAGTTTGACCTTCATATTGCGGATCCGGGTGACGAATAGAAATTATTGTTGTCATTCCTTCTTTAATGTCATCTCAAGTAAATTTATCTTCGTTACCTTTATTATTTTTATTAATATTTTTAAAATAATTATTTATTTCACGAACAATGGCTAATTTATTCCCTTCTTCGTGGGTTCCACCCTCATGGGTATTAATGTTATTACAAAAAGAAAAAATATTTTCTGAATAATTGTCATTATATTGTAACCCAAATTCAACAACAATATTATTTTCTATTCCTTCAACATAAAAAACATCGTTTAGTGGAGTTCCAATTGTTTTATTTAATTCTAAAACATAATCTTTAATTCCATTATTAAATTGATAAACAACCATTTTTTCTTCATCATCTTCTCGTAAATCAACTAATGATATTTCTAATCCTTTATTTAAAAAAGCTAATTGTTTAATTCGATTTTGAATTGTTGAAAAACTAAAAATTGTTGTTTCTTTAAAAATATTTTCATCTGGTAAAAAAGTTACTGTTGTTCCAGTTTCTGAAGTTGAACCAAATTCTTTAATTTGTGTTAAAATTTGACCACCATTATGAAACTCCATTGCATATTTTTTATTATTTTTCCTAACTTCAACTTTTAAATATTTACTTAAAGCATTAACAACACTAGCTCCTACTCCATGTAAGCCACCAGAAATTTTATATGTATTTGAATCAAATTTTCCTCCTGCATGTAAAATAGTAAAAACAGTTTCTAATGTTGAAACTTTTGTTTTTGGGTGAATTTCAATTGGAATTCCACGGCCATTGTCAACAACTGTAATTGATTCATCTTTATTAATGATAATTTTAATTTTATTAGCAAAATTAGCTAAAACTTCATCAATTGAGTTATCAACAATTTCTCAAACTAAATGATGTAATCCTCTAGAATTTGTAGCCCCAATATACATCCCTGGTCGTTTTCGAACTGCTTCTAAATCTTCTAAAATTTGAATTGATTCTGAATTATAATTATCACCCATAAATAATTTTCTCCATTTCTGCCTTTTTTTTATTTTACCATTATTATCTAATTTTAGGGCTAAATTATCAAATATATTTTTAAATATTCTTTTATATAAAAAAAATTATATTTTTAGTGTCTAATTTAACCCTATAAAAAAGTTATAAAATAAAAAAAACTTATTATTGAGTTTTTAATATGATCGAATTGGTAAAACTAGTTGTTGTAATGTTGGATCATCATTAGAAGTAATAATTAATGGTTTTGTTTCATCAATCATTTTAATTGTAATTTCTTTTGTTTTAAAGGCTTTTAAGGCATCCAAAATATACTTTGAATTAAAAGCAATTGTTTGGTGTACTCCTTCAACTTTAAAATCTTTAATTTCTTCTTCTGTGTTACCAATTTCTTGCGTAAATGAAGTAACTAAAACTTTTTGTTCTTTTATTTTTAATGTAACAATTGTTGTCATCGCATCATTTGATAAAACACTAGCTCGCTCAATAATTTTAATTAATTCACGATTATTGATTGTTAATGAAGTATTAAATGAAGTTGGAATAACTTTACTTGTATCAGGATATTTTCCTTCAATAATTTTTGTTTGAACAATTGTATTATTAATAATAACACTGACTGACTTATCAGTAATTTTTATTTTAATTTCTTGGTCATTTTCTGAAATTAAACGGCCAATTTCATTAATAAATTTTCCAGGAATAATAACATCAAAATTATAATTATTACTATAATCAATCTTTTTGCATGATAATCGAAATGAATCAGTGGCAGTAATTATTAATTCTTTATTATTTTGATCTGTTTTAATATTTAAACCATTAAAAACTATTCTTTTTTCTTTTTCTCCAATTGCAAAACTTGTTTGTGAAATAATTTCTTTTAATATTATACTTGTAAAATTTATTTCTTTACCCTCTGTTTCAAATGATAAATGTGGATAATCTGCTGAGTTTAATGAATTTAAAACTGAATCAAAATTACTTGCTTTTATTTTAATTAAATTACCCTCAACTACTTCCAATGTAATAAATTCATCTTCAATTTTACGAATAACTTCAACAATAAATTTATTTTTAATTAAGACACTTCCAATTCGAGTAATACTTAAATCATTGCCCATAATTTCTGATTTAATTGATGTATCACCATCAGAAGTAGTAAAAGTAATTTTGTCTTTTTTAACTTCAATTAAAATTCCTAGTAGTGAAGGAATTAAAGTCTTTTGAGAAATTATTCGACTTACTTTCAATAATTCATCTAATATTTTTTCTCTTTTAATGTTTACAATCATTTTGTTACTCCTTACTTTATTATATTCTGTAATATATAAATAATTATATACTATTGTTAAAATATTTTTTTATTTATTATTATTATAATGTAGAAAATGTGGAAAACTTGATAAAGTTTTAAATAATATTATTTTTTATTAAAAAAGAGGCGTGGAAAACATTGTGCTATTTTCCTTCAATTTTTCTACGAACTGCATTTACTAAATGTTTAAATTCTTTGTTTGCGCTAATATGTGCTTCAACTTTTTTAACACTATTCATAACAGTTGTGTGGTCTTTACCACCAAACTCATTTCCAATTCTTGTAAATGGTTCATCTAATAATGTTCGACAAAAATACATTGCTAATTGTCGTGCTTGCATTACACTACTAACTCGTGATTTGCTCATCATTGCTTTGATAGTAATATTATAATTATCAGCAACAATTTGTTTAATTTTTTTAGGGGTAATTTTTTCATTGTTTTGCAGAGGAGCATTTTTAAATGCTTTTTCAACATCAGCTAATGTAATAATTTCATTTGGTTTTTTGTTCATAACAGCTAAAAATAATAATCGCTTAATTGCTCCTTCTAACCTTCTAACATCACTGTTAAAATTTAAAGCAATAAATTCTAGTGATTCTTCTGAAAATAATCCTAAGTTATTTTGATGTTTTAGTTTTTGTTCTAATATTTTAAGAGCTGTTTCAAAATCTGGTGAATCTAAACCAATACTTAAACCATATGAAAAACGAGAAATAATTCTAGATTCAAAACCACCTAGATCATCAGGATATTTATCAGAAGTAATTACAATTTGTTTATTTTTTTCAATATATGAGTTAAAAATATGAAAAAATAATTCATTTGTTTTATTGCGTTTTGCTAATAATTGTATGTCATCAATTAATAAACAGTCGTAAATATCATAAGATGTTTTAAAAGCTTCAATAATCTCATGTCCTTGATTTAAAATATCCATAGCAATTTTTCCAAACTCATCAGCTTTTAAATATTTTACTCGGTTATTTGTTTTATAAATTTCATTTACCTTATTTTCAATTGCGTGTAGTAAATGTGTTTTTCCTAGTCCAGAGTCTCCATATATGAATAATGGATTTCATTTTTTACCAAGATCTAGAGCAACTGCTAAAGCTGCTTGCATTGCTTCGTGATTAGAATCTCCACGAACAAAATTTTCAAAAGTATAATTTTCATAATAAGCAATGTTATTGTTTTCTGTTAATGTATCAATTTTACTAATTACAGATGCTTGCTTATTAATATTTTTTTCTAATTCAAAAGAAATATTATATTTGATTCCAGTCATTTTTTTTAAGATATTTTTAATTTTTTCATTTAATCCTGCTTCAAAAACACCAATTGCAATTTCTGATTTTGTTGTAATTAAGCAGTTATTATCAGATACAGTATATAATTTTGTGTCACTAATATAGTAGTTGTAAATTTCTGGGGAAACTGATTCATCACGAGATAATATTTCTTTAACTTCAATCCATAATTCTTTTGTGTTCATTAATTTCATCTCCAATAGTTTTTATTGTTATTAATTATAAATAAAAGATGTGGAAAAGTATTAAAAAATGAGCAAAATTAATAAAAATTAATAGTTTTGCACATTAAATATTTTTTATATTATCTTTAAAAGCATTTTTTATTGATTATTTTTATTGTTTTCCACATTATTAACATTTTATGGTGTAATTTTTTTTATTGTGGAAAGTGATAAAGTTTTACAATAATATTTATTAATGTAATTATTATCGAAAAAATTGCTAATAACAAATAAAAATATGGTATATTTATTTTATTTAAAAAATATATTGACTAGACTGACCCAGTTTAGTAAGTAAAATTAAAAAAGAAATTTACTAAACTTTTAAAGGAGGTGCATTTTTATATGGCAAAAAAAAGGACAAAAATTTAAAACATATAATGCAGAATTTAGAAAAAATACAGTAAAACAAATTGAACAAACATCGCTTACTTATATTTCAAAAAAATATAAAGTAAATATAAAAACACTTAATTCATGACAAAAAAATTTTAAAAAAGGAATTTTAAATACATCAAAAGGTTCAAAAGAACCATTTGGGAAAAAAGATTTAAACTATTACAAAGTTAGATATGAATTATTAAAAAAGATCCATGACTTTTACAATTAAATAAACAAAAAATAGTATCTTTTATAAAAAAAATCGTGTTAAATATTCATTAAAATTATTGCTTGATATAACAGGTTTAAAGTGTAGTTATTGAGATAAATATAAAAATTATTTAAGTAATGGCAAGGATAACGAACCATTGAAGAAAATTTAAAACAATTTGGATATTGTTGGATAACTAAATATTTAAAAGAAGATTATGACATTATTTATAATGCTTAAAAAAGTATTACGAATTATGAATGAAAATAATATTCAAGCTGAATATGTAAAACGGATGCGGAAAAAAAATATTAATAAAAAAGTCCAAAAATAAAAATATAATTAAATATCCTGATTTAGTAAATCGTAAATTTAATAAAATTAAAGAAAAATTTAAAGTTTTATTTACTGGTGTAACTTATTTAATTTGAAATGGTAAAAAACATTATCAATCAACAATAATTGATGGATATACTAGACTTATTGCATAACCTAATCTAATTATTTTAAAATTCCTATAAAATATTTTTAAATTAAAATAGAAATTATAGGAGATTAAAATTATAAAATTTGATAAATTTAATTTTATTAATGATAAAGAATTATTGCGATTAACCGGAGAAAAAAAGCTACTTTTAATAAAATGTTAAATAGACTTCTTGCATAACCCATTAAAATAATTTCAAATATTTGTAAAAAGGGGTTAATATAAAATTATAATTTTATATTAGACTTCTTGCGATACCTGGTTTTATTATTAAAATATTATTATAAAATATAATTTATGAGGATATTAAATTATGAAATTTGATGAATTTAAAAATATTAATGATAAAGAATGATTAAGATTAACAGGAATAAAACAAGATATCGCAAGAAGTCTAATGTATATCTAATTAAATTATAATTTCTATGGGTAAAAATTATCATTGTGCTGATAATATTTTTATTGAAAGTTTTCATTCTTTATTAAAAAAAAGCAACAATTCATAACAATATTTATTTATCTCATGATGAATATATTAATAATATTAAAAAATGAAATAAATGATATTTAAGTCTTAAAGAAAAATATATAATAAATAAAAGTTTATAGCCCTTTTTTATTAATACTTACTAAACTGGGTGCAGCCTAGAATTTTACTTTTTTATTTTTAAAATAATTATAAGAAAGATTGATATAATTAAAGAAAAGCAAAATTATAAAGGAGTAGTTAAATAGTGTTTAAATTAACATCAAATTATTTACCATCAGGTGATCAACCCCTGGCAATTGAAAAATTAACTACCAATTTATTAGCAAATAAAAAACATCAAGTTTTATTAGGAGCAACTGGAACTGGAAAAACATTTACAATGGCAAATGTTATTGAAAATTATCAAAAACCAACATTGGTGATGGCGCATAATAAAACATTAGCAATGCAATTATATGTTGAGTTAAAAGAAATGTTTTCAGAAAATCGTGTTGAGTATTTTGTTTCAAACTTTGATTTTTATCAACCGGAAGCTTATTTGCCAGGAAAAGATTTATACATTAATAAAGATGCTCGCCAAAATATGGAGTTAGACATGATGCGGTTAAGTGCTTTTAATGCTTTAACAACTCGTAAAGATGTTATTGTCGTGGCTTCTGTTGCTGCAATTTATGGAGCACAAGATCCAAATGAATATAAAAAATCTTTTTTGCAAATTAATCGTAATCAAAAAATTAGTAAAAAAGATTTAGCCAATTTTTTAGTATCATCAGGATATGTTCGTAATGATATTGAATTGATACCAGGTAGTTTTAGTGCTAAAGGTGATGTAATTAAAATTGTTCCAGGGTGAAATGTTAAAACTTTTATTCGCATTGATTTATTTGGAGATGAAATTGATGATTTAGCTTATATTGATGAAATTACTGGTAATGTTACACAGCGGTTATCAACATTAACAATTTTTCCAGCGCAAGATTATATTACTTCTCCAGAACGCTTAGATGAAGCAATTAAACGAATTGAAACAGAATTAAAAGTTCGCTTAGCTGAATTAGAAGCAGCTGGAAAAATTGTTGAATTACAACGTTTAAAACAACGAACTGAATATGATTTAGATTTACTTCGTGAAAGTGGAATATGTTCTGGAATTGAAAACTATTCACGACATTTAGATTTACGAGAAGAAGGTGAAGCACCCTATACTTTGATTGATTTTTTTGGCCAAGATTTTTTAACTATTATTGATGAATCACATATGTCATTGCCACAAATTCGAGCAATGTATAACACAGATAGAAGTCGAAAAGAAACCTTAGTAAATTATGGTTTTCGTTTAAAAAGTGCATTAGATAATCGTCCCTTAAATTTTGATGAATTTAATCAAAAATTAAAAAATGTTATTTATGTTTCAGCAACTCCGGGTGATTATGAATTAGGTTTAGTAAATAATGAAGTGGTTCAACAAATTATTCGGCCAACGGGATTATTAGATCCAACCGTAGAAGTAAAGTCAACAGTAGGACAAATTGATGATATTATTGAACAAGTAAAAATTCGTCGGAAAAAAAATGAACGTGTTTTTATTACTACTTTAACAATTCGGATGTCAGAAGATTTAACAAGTTATTTACAAGAACAAAATGTTAAAGTTGCATATTTACATAGTGAATTAAAAACTTTAGAACGTAGTCAAATCTTATTGGATTTAAGAAAAGGAGTTTATGATTGTATTGTTGGTGTTAACTTAATTCGTGAAGGAATTGATATTCCAGAAGTATCATTAATTTGTATTCTTGATGCTGACAAGCAAGGATTTTTACGAAATGAACGAAGTTTAATTCAAACAATTGGTCGTGCCGCAAGGAATGCGGCTGGGCATGTTATTTTATATGCTGATAGTGTTTCTGAATCAATGCGAAAAGCAATGCGAGAAACTGCTCGCCGTCGGCAAATTCAAGAGGCATATAATTTGGAATATCATATTACTCCAACAACAATTATTAAGAATATTCGTGATTATACTAATATTAAACGTCAAGATGATAAATTACATAACATTAAAAATAAAAAATCAAAAGAATATAAAACAGCTAAAGAAGGATTACTACAAGATTTACGAAAAGAAATGTATGAGGCAAGTAAAAAACTTGATTTTGAACGAGCTGCAGAATTACGCGATATTATTATTGAAATTGAAGCAGAATAATGATTTGTGATAGTATTAATTTACAGGGAGGAACTGGGAATGACAAATTTTATTGTAAAAGATATTGTTGATAAATTTGGCTACGAGGTGTTAGCTGGAAGGGATGGCCTTAAAAGACCTATTAAAATTTATGGTCTTAATCGACCAGGATTAGAATTAGCTGGCTTTGATTTTGAAAAAAATAATAGTAATCGTCGGGTAGTTTTGTTATCAAATAAAGAGCAATTATTTGTGAATACCTTAAGTGAAAAAGAAAGAAGAGAGCGCTATGAGTATATTTTAAATGAAAATATTCCAATGATTATTTTAACGGAAAAATTTACTGATAAATTATTATTAAAAATTGCGGAAAAACATAGCTGTCCAGTTGTTCGTGCAAGCAATATTACAACAAGTCATTTATATCAAATGGTATTAGAATTTTTTGATGAACATTTTGCACCAGTAACAGAAGAACATGCATCATTAATTAATGTTTTTGGGAAAGGAATTTTATTAAAAGGAAAATCAGGAATTGGAAAATCAGAAATGACATTAGAATTAATTAAAAAAAATCATTTCTTTGTTGGTGATGATCGGATTATTATTCAGCAACGAAATAATAGATTATATGGGCAATCACATGAAATGTTAAAAAATTTAATTGAAGTCCGTGGCTTAGGAATCTTAGATTTAAGTAAAATTTATGGTTTGCAAGTGTTATTAGATGAATCAAAAATTGATTTAGTAATTGAATTAATTAATTTAGATGATGAACAATATAAATCAATTGACCGATTAGGATCTAAGTATAAACATATTAAAATTTTAGATACAAAGGTACCAATTGTAACAATTCCAGTTACATATGGGCGTAATGTTAGTGAATTAGTTGAGACAGCAGTTTCAAAATTAAAATTAGATGAAGCGGGAATTTCTTCGATGCAAATTTTACAAGATCGTTTTAAAGAATATTCAAAATAGAATTGAGAAGGAATTTATAACGTTAATTTAGCAACATGAATTGCCCACGATACTTATGGAAATTGATTTCGTCCTTATTGATTTTTAATTTTTTGTGGTTTTGTAATTACCATTATTTTATCATGAATTAATTTTCGTAAACGCGATATTCCAACTCAAGGATTTTACTGAGGAATTTTTGTTATTACACCAATTGCTTTATTAGGGGCTAGTTTTTTTGGTAAATATGATGTTAAAAATCCAATTTTTTTTACATTATTTGCTTTCTGAGAACCAGGAATGAGTATTCATGGGGGGCTAATTTTTGGTTTAATTGCCGGCTGAATTTTATTTGGTTTTGAATCACGAAAACATAATATTTCGTTATGAGTATATGCTGATTTAATTGTTCCAAATATTTTGTTAGCACAAGCAATTGGGCGATGAGGTAATTTTTTTAATCATGAATTATTAGGAGCACCAATTGCACCCGAAAAATTAATGTGATTGCCAAGTTTTATTCGTGATAATTTATTTAAATGATATGTCCCAAATCTGGTACCAAATAATTTTCATCCAACAGAGGTAATTGGGATTAACGGAAAACCTGTTAACCCAACTGATTTTAATAATTTGCAATATTTTCAACCAATTTTTCTATATGAATCATTGACTAATATTTTATTATGATTCTTAATTGTGATTGCATTGCCATTAATATTTCGTTATAGTTATTATTGAAGGTTTAAAAAAGAAGAACCCGATTTTATGCAGTTATCGTGAAAAGGTGTTTGAGCAAAATGATACTATGATATCAAACCCGATCCAATGGTTGTTAATAATTTATCACAACAAGTAAATTTGAAAAAATTTTATTTTAAAAATAAACATAAGATGACAAAAAAACAAGCGATGAAAGAACATTGGAAATATTGTGGTGCGCGATTAAAACAAATTTTTATAGCTGATGTCCGAGAATTAGAAAAAATAGAAAACCCTCATCGTTTAAAAATTTTCCGTTGTGGAATTAAAAATGGGATGTATATTGCTGGTTATAATTTCATTCGGATTATTTTAGAAACACAACGAGATGATCATGATTTATTTTTAAAAAATATGTGAATATTGGATTATGTTATTCTTAGTTTAATGATTGTATTTGGTATTATTTTAATATTATTTGCCCAATGAACAGCTGTTATAAAATGAAGAAAAGGCGGATGATTATATGAAAAACAATACTAATGAAATATATGATATTTTAATTATTGGATCTGGCCCTGGTGGGATGACAGCAGGAATTTATGCTGCACGAGCAATGGCAAATATTGCAATGATTGAAAAAGGAGCGCCAGGAGGAAAAGTAACAAAGACAAGTGAAATTGAAAATTATCCTGGTTTTGATAATATTCAAGGCTATGAATTAGCCATGAAAATGTTTGAACAAACCCAAAAATTAAAAATCCCATATATTGCTGATTGTGTGACAAATATTATAAGACGAGATAATTTATTTAAATTAGAGTTATTTTCAAAAAAAATATTATTAGCAAAAGCAGTTATTGTTGCAACCGGAACAGTTGAACGTAAATTAGGAGTGCCTGGTGAATTAAAATTAGAAGGACATGGAGTTTCATATTGTGCAGTTTGTGATGGCGCTTTATATAAAGAAAAAGATGTAGTTGTTGTCGGGGGAGGCTATGCTGCTCTTGAAGAAGCTCTTTATTTAGCGCGCTTTGTTAATAAAGTTTATCTAATTCATCGTCGTGATGAATTTCGTGCTGATAATAATATTGTTAATAAAGTAAAAGCACATCCTAAAATTAATTTTATTGTTGATACAATAGTAACTGAAATTAAGGATGTGACCGAAAAACGGGTGACAACAGTTGTTATTAAAAATGTGAAAACAGGTAAAATTGATAATTTACGAGTTAGTTCTATTTTCCCATATATTGGGGCGATTCCAATTAGTGATTTTGCAAAAAACTTAGGAGTTTTAAATGAAGAAGGCTATTTTATTGTTAATAATAAATGTTTAACAGCATTGTCAGGACTATATGCCGCTGGTGACGTGACAAACACAACATTACGACAAATTGCAACTGCGATTAGTGATGGAGCAAAAGCAGCGCAATTTGCCTTAGAATATCTTAATAGTTGCCATTAAAAAGTATATACTGTAACCAGTTTAGTATTTTTTGCGGTAAGATATATATTGGATAAATATGAAAAAGAAAGTGAGAAGGATTTATGACAAACAAAAAAGAATTAAAAGATGTTCAAGTTAAAGGAAAAAAAGTTTTAGTCCGTGTTGATTTTAATGTGCCAATGAAGGATGGGCAAGTTACTGGTGATAATAGGATTATTGCATCTTTACCCACAATTAAATATTTGTTAGCACAAGAAGCAAAAGTAATTTTATTTTCTCATTTAGGGAAAGTTAAAACAGCTGACGATTTAGAAAAACTTGATATGGCGCCAGTGGCAAAGGTATTAGAACAAAAATTAGGACAACCGGTTAAGTTTATTAATGCTTTTGAAGGAAAACAATTGGAAGAAGCTATTGATGAAATGCATAATCAAGATGTAATTTTATTTCAAAATACACGCATTGCTGATATTATTAATAGTAATGGTCAAATTAGTGTTGATAGTGATGGTAAAGCAACTGCAAAACGAGAAAGCAAAAACGACCCTGCTTTAGGTAAATATTGAGCAAGCTTAGGCGATGTTTTTGTTAATGACGCATTTGGAACTGCACATCGTGCTCATGCTTCAAATGTTGGTATTGCAGAAAATATTGCTGAATCATGTTTAGGATTTTTAGTGGAAAAAGAAGTAAAAATGTTGTCACAAGGAGTAAAAAATCCAGTTAAACCATTTGTTGCTATTATTGGTGGCGCAAAAGTTTCCGATAAAATTAGGGTAATTGAACATTTATTAACAAAAGCAGACAAGATTTTAATTGGTGGTGGAATGGCATATACTTTTTTTGCTGCTCAAGGTCACAAAATTGGAAATTCATTATTAGAAGTTGATAAAGTTGAAATTGCTAAAACCTTTTTAGAAAAAGGAAAAGGAAAAATTATTTTACCAATTGACGCATTAGAAGCGCCTGAATTTGCTGATGTACCAGCAAAAGTTACAAAAGGTTTGGATATTGATGATGGTTATATGGGATTAGATATTGGTCCCAAAACAATTGAATTATTTAAAAAAGAATTAGCGGATGCAAAAACGGTTGCTTGAAATGGACCAATGGGAGTTTTTGAATTTAAAAATTATAGTATTGGAACAAAAGCTGTTTGTGAAGAAATTGCTGAATTAAAAGGAGCATTTACTTTAATTGGAGGAGGCGATTCAGCTGCAGCAGCAATTCAATTAGGATATAAAGATAAATTTACGCATATTTCAACTGGTGGTGGCGCTAGTTTAGAATATATGGAAGGGAAACCGCTTCCTGGTATTGAAGCTGTTCAAAATAAATAATATAATAAAACGACAAAATATCGTTTTTTTGTCAAAATGGAATAACTATGCCAACTATTATTTTTTATGATAGAATAAATATTAATCTTTATAATTATATAGAATAGAGGAGATAGTTGAATGGCAGTTAGCGATCGTAAAATTGTAAAAAAACATGGGAAAATAGCAGATAAAATTATGGCGTTAGATGAAACAATGCAAGCATTGTCTGATGATGCATTAAAAGAAAAGACAAATGAATTTAAAACGAAGTTAGAAGAAGGCGCGACATTAGATGATATTTTAGTTGAAGCATTTGCTGTTGCCCGTGAAGCAGCTCGTCGAATTTTAGGATTACATGCTTATCGTGTACAAATAATTGGGGGCATTGTTCTTCATGAAGGTGATGTGGCCGAAATGAAAACAGGGGAAGGAAAAACTTTAACTGCTTTAATGCCAACATATTTGAATGGTTTAACTGGTAAGGGTGTTCATGTTATTACTGTTAATGAATATTTATCAAGACGGGATTCAGAAATTAATGGTCAAGTTTTTAGTTTTTTAGGTTTAACAGTTGGTTTAAATTCTCGTGATATCACTAAAGATTCAAAAAGAGAAGTATATAGTTGTGATATTACTTATACTACTAATGCTGAGTTAGGATTTGATTATTTACGAGATAATATGGTAAAAGTTTATAGTGAGAAAGTCCAACGAGGATTAAATTATGCCATTATTGATGAGGCTGACTCAATTTTAATTGATGAATCAAGAACACCATTAATTATTTCGGGGGGACGTCAAAACCGAACACCGCAATATCAAGCAGCTGATCATTTTGCAAAATCATTATCACGAGAGAATGATCTTGAAATTGATTTAGAAACAAAACAAGTTTATTTAACTCCAGAAGGAATTACTAAAGCAGAAAAAATCTTTTCAATTAATTCTTTATTTGATATTAAAAATACCGAATTATACCATTTAATCCTAAATGCTTTAAAAGCTAATTTTGTTTTTAAAAATGGTGTTGAATATGTTGTTCAAAATAATGAAATTATTTTAATTGATCAGTTTACTGGCCGTTTAATGCCGGGACGTGCTTATAGTGATGGTTTGCAACAATCATTACAAGCAAAGGAGCGCGTTGATATTGAAGAAGAAACAGTGACAATGGCAACAATTACTTACCAAAACTTTTTCCGATTATATAATAAATTAAGTGGGATGACTGGTACGGCAAAAACAGAGGAAGAAGAATTTATTAAAATTTATAATATGTGTGTAATTCAAGTTCCAACTAATCGCCCATTAATTCGTCGTGATGAAGCTGATTATATGTTTGCAAATCGTGACGGAAAAATGCAAGCAATGATGAAAGAAATTATTGCCTTGCATGAAAAGGGACAACCAATTTTAATTGGAACAACTTCAGTTGATTCATCAGAAATTGTGTCGCATTATTTACGAAATGCTAACTTAAAATTTGAAATGTTAAATGCGAAAAATCATGAGCGCGAAGCAGACATTATTGCAAAAGCTGGCGAAAAAGGAGCTATTACTTTAGCAACAAATATGGCTGGTAGGGGAACAGACATTAAGTTAGGTGATGGTGTTAAAGAAATTGGAGGATTAGCTGTTTTTGGGGTTGAAAGAAACGAAGCGCGTCGAATTGATAACCAGTTACGAGGGCGAGCAGGACGACAAGGAGATCCTGGTTTTTCTCGGTTTTATATTGCGATGGATGATGAATTAATGATGCGTTTTGGTGGGGATCGCCTACGTCGGATTTTTGCTCGGTTAGGTTCGGATTTTATTCAATCACGAATGTTAACAAGAGCAATTTCTAATGCACAAAAAAAAGTTGAGGGAATGAATTTTGATCAACGAAAACATATTTTAGATTATGATAATGTTTTAGCACAACATCGTGAAGCAATGTATGCGCGACGTGATCAAATTTTAACAGCAACTGATTTAAAATCAATTATTAAAAAAATGCAATATTCGGCAGCTTATGATTTAACCAAAATGTTTGGTAATGAATCGCACGGGGAATGATTTATTCATTATGATGACTTAATTAAAGGGATTAGTGATAAAATTGTTTCAGCTAATTCGTTAGATAAAGCAGCCATGGAAAAAATGAAGCGAGAAGAAGTTGCTAAATATGTGGCAACAAAAATGAATGAATTTTATTTAGCGCGAACAGAAGATGTTCATGCTGATGTTATTAATCAAATTGAACGAAGGGCAATTATTACTTCGTTTGAAGATTATTGAACAAAACATATTGATCAAGCAAGTAAATTACGAAGTGGAATTTACTTACGAAGTTATGCTCAAACAAATCCGTTACACGCTTATGTTGAAGAAGCCGCAAAATTATTTGAGCATATGCAATTATCAATTGCACATGAAGTTGTAATTAAATTAGCAAATGTTGTTATTCGCAAAATTGATGGTAATATTCAATCTGAGCCGTTTCATGACTCAGAACAAGAAATTAGAGAATTTAAACAAAAAGGGTAATTAATAAAACCACTATGCTAAAGTAGTGGTTTTTCTGTATTATTAAATTAGAATGTAGGATAAAGATGAGCTTTGCGTTGGAAGTAAAAGAGGAAATTGTTAGAAAAGAATTTGACCAAATGTGTCAGAAAGCTTTTTTAATTGGTTTTGTTAAATATAATATGACAGTAAATATTAGTAATCATTTTTTTAACTTTGAATTAACCTCAATTAGTAATCTAATTATTCGAACAATTTATACGTTTTTAAAAAATTTATATCAAGTTAAAATTGACATCATTATTGTTCAAGGTACAAAATTAAAAAATAGCAAAACCTTCAATTTACGGATTAAAGAACGAGCTACTGAAATATTAAAAGACCTACAAATTTTTGATGCAGAAACTAATCAAAAAATTGTTGCCCTCCCATCGGAATTAAATGAACGACAACAACGTGCTTATATTGCAGGCATTTTTGTTGCTTGTGGTAGTGTTAATTCACCAGAAACAAGCAATTATCATTTAGAAGTTCAGTTTAATGATGAAGCTTCAGCACAATATTTTCAAAAATTATTGCATAAATTTCATTTTCCATTTAAGATAATTGTCCGTCATGATCGTTTTGTTTGTTATTTAAAAAAATCAATTTTAGTTTCAGATTTCTTAAAATTAATTGATGCAATTAACAGTGTCCTTGCTTTTGAAAATACTCGTATTTCAAGGGATATTGTTAATAGTATTAATCGTTTAAATAATATTCAAATTTCAAATCAACAAAAAGCAATTAAAGCTGGGGAAGAACAAGTTACAATGATTAATTATTTACTTGAACATGATTTGTTTGATGAACTAAATGAAAATACCAAAAAAGTAGCTTTATTACGAATTGCTTGTCCCGATGCATCGTTGCAAGATTTGTCAGAATTATTAGAAACTAAAACTAGTATTGAAATTTCAAAATCGGGAGTAAATCACTTATTTCGTGAAATTAAGAAAAAATATTATGAAAATATAAAATAATTTATGTTATAGTTAATTTATTTTTTATTAAAATAGATCATTAAAAATGGAGGAAAAACTAATGGGAAACCCTAAAAGGCACGTTAAATTTTTTGAATTTTTAACTTTTTTTCAACAGCGGTTGGAATTACAATTGGAATTGGAATTTATTTAAAAAATGATACCTCAGAAGGACTACAATGTTTCTTTTAACTTATAATATGAAATAAAAAACCTTTCTAGGTTATTATTAAATATATAAAGTTAGGAGAAACATTTTTTATATGGCAAAGGGCAAAACCAAGGGGTCAAAAGACAATGATATTGAATTTAAAACTAAAATTATTAACGAATATTACGAATATAATAAATCAATATCTTTAATATCTAAAGAATATGAAATAAGTACTGCAACTATTTCTAGGTTAATTAATGTTTTCAATAAAGATAAAAAATTTGATAAACTAACATATATTAAAAAAATGCCAATTTTTAACAATCCGCATGATGAAACTATATATTAGACTTCTTGCGTAACCTATTAAAAAATTGCAAATATTTGTAAAAAGACACTAATAGAAAAATATAATTTTAATTAATTATGTTTTTTATTTAAAAATTTAATATTTTGCCACAACAAAAAATGAATTTATTATTTAAATTCTTTAATTTTAAAGAAATATTCTATGCTAACTACAAATTATAAATTGAAGCAATTAAATTAAATCTTAAACTAAGTCGTTTTCTTCGATTACGATATTTTTCTGTAATAATTTTAAATTTTTTAAGAATAGCAAAAATATTTTCAATAATAATTCTTATTTTTGAAACTATTCTATTACGTTGTTTTTGTACTTTATTTAAAGGGTTTTTCTTTGTTTTTTTTTGTAGGTATTAGAACATTATTGTGAATTTTTTGAATTCCTTGACAACCACTATCAACTATTAATTTGGTATTTTTTAAAATTGAGATTTTTGATTCTTTAAATAAAGCATAATCATGTTTTTCCCAAGCGAAAAACTTGTTGCAATAATTTTTTTGTTTCTTGTTCGATAATTACTTGTGTTTTAATAGTGTGTTTTTTCTTTTTACCAGAATAAGATTGTTTTTGTCTTTTTTTGGGCGTTGGATTGGGGTTTTTGTAACATCAATAATAATAGTTTTATCATTAAAACAATCATTTATTAGCGATTTTTTACCAACTAGTTGTTGAAAATCAGAGTGTTTAATTAAAATATCTTCAATTCACTTGATATTGCGATAACAACTAGATTCACTAATATCAAAACTTTTAGCAAGATGAAAATAAGTCCGATATTCTCGTAAATACGATAAAGTCATCAGTAGCCGGTTTTCTAGTAACAATTTATTAGCTTTGCCACCTTTTTTAAATTTTTCTATTTCAGCTACTTGTAAAATATTTAACATTTTATTAAAAGTAGCTTTTTTGCTCCGGTTAATCGCAATAATTCTTTATCATTAATAAAATTAAATTTATCAAATTTCATAATTTTAATCTCCTATAATTTATATTTTAATTTAAAAATATTTTATAGGAATTTTAAAATAATTAGATTATGTTATGCAAGAAGCCGATTGTCTGTATCTAAAATATTGTTTTATTTGTTTTCTACTTTCGGTACGCCACCAGTATTAACTGCTTGTACCTTAATTAATTCATCATAAACACTTGCAATTGTGCTTTAATTATTTCAATTTCATCAGTAATATCATAAGACTTTAATAAAACATTTTTAAAGTCTTCATTATTAGTTAAAGAATTAATAAAGTCAATTAATTCAATTTGTTTTAATTGAATTTTTTGTTGTTCAACTTGTGAAGTTAATTCAGTATTTTTTGTTTGTAGTTCGTTGATTTGCTGATTATTATTTTCTAAATTACTTGCATTAAATTCTTCAACTTAACCAATGTTTTCTAAAATAATTTCAGCAGTTTTAATATCTAAACTACCATCTTCATTTTTAATATGTTCATTATTTTCATCAATAATAACATATTTCACATTTTTACTGCCATTTGTTTTCCTCTTATTTTTTAATATTTGTATTTGTTCTTTTTATAATCTCTTTTTAGATAATTTAAAAATTATCAATTCGAAAAGATAAAAAATATCGTTTAGTTTTTAAATTTAGTTGATTAAATACTGATCCTTTAATTTTTATCTCATCACCTTTTCTTAATTTCAAAAACTCAGTTAAAATAGATGGACTATATATTGATAATGTTGAGTAATTTAATCCGTCTCATTTACATTTAACCGAACACGTATCAAATTCAACCCCACCAGCAACAAGTGCCTTAATTTTAGTTTTAATCGGATTTTCATGTAATCTAACAGTTAGTTATAATTTATTAACTCTTTTATTTTTTATTTTAGGTTTATTAGTTATTGATTTTTTAGGTAAATTACTTTTTGTTTGTGCCATTTTTATCAACTCCTTTTGCTAAAAAATACTGTAAATGTTTTCAAGCATCGTGTTCGTGCTTTGACATTTTAATATTTCCTTTATAAATATATTTTTTCTTAACAACTGGCGATTGTAAAACATATTTTAAATTAAATAGATATTTACATAAAAACCCTAAACCACCCATTAATTTAGGAGTAGATAGCGGGTTTGTTATTTTTAATCTCTCATGAAGTTGATAATCTTCAATTATTACAAGAACTTTATTTAAATAAGAAAAAGTTTTATTTTTAAATTCATTTAATATTAAATAGATATTATTTATTGCTTCATATTCGTTTTTAGAATGAAAGGTAATATTCTTAATTATTTTATTTTGTAAAACTTTATAAATAATAATACCGGTTTGTCCAATTCCGGCAGGGTCAATTGCAATAATATATTTTAATTTATTTGTTTTATTTTTTTTGTCAATTTGTAATATTTTCCATCCATCTGATGATAAATCTAAAATATCGTTAATTTTGTAATGTTGCATATATGAATTAATAACACCTCATTTATCTTCAAATAAATTTAAATACATTTTTGTTCATTCTAAACATTGTAAATCATAATGATTTTTATGGCGCGAAATAGGACAATCAACAGGCTTACAATTAACTAAATCAAATGATGTTGTTATTTCATTTCAAGTTTTATTGATATATTTACTTTTATATTCTTGCATAATATTTTATTCCTTTCTTTTTATTTTTTTAAATAAACAGAAAACCCCCTTTTTGGTTAATATTTTGATATTTAGTAAGAATATTTGTATTTTAATTTAATTAGCTTAATTCGCCACCCACCTCACTTTAGGGGTGAGTGGTGGAGATACTAAAATTCTATATTTAAACAGAGTTTATCCCCCAACGGAAGTAAAATAAATTTACCCAGTTATTAATTACGCTTCATCCATCCCTAGAAAACTTTATTAAAGAAAATAACCTTTTGGAGCTCCAACCCTCTTGTTTTTTTATTGTCCGATATTGTTTTTTCGTTTTAACAGCACTCTTTTTATGAAAACAAGCCAAAAAACAGATGCTCTGACATTTCGCAAGTGATTAATCTTGCCGAGAATTAAAGAAATAAATAGGAGAGCAAACCCAATCGCTTTCGCAATTTCTTTAAGGACTTCCCCGTGCCATAGATGAGTTACCCATCTTAAAGCATCAAAATATTAAGTTTTAGATTGCATTATTCATCGGATAGTATCTTTATTTAAAAAAAATTTATAAAAATATCGTTTATTTTATGTAGGGAAAACAGAATAATATCTGTTTTTATGATAAAAATTCTAAATTTAAAGATACTATCCGATGAATAATGCAAATAAATTTATGTTTTTTTAATATAAAAATAAAAAAAACAATCTCACAATAATTGTTTTTTACCGGTTCATCGCACAGGATGCCTATATCTTTTTTTATTTCCCAATTTTATTGGGTCTTTTCCCAATTTTTAATATTAATGCAATGTTTGATGCACCAGAATTGCAAAGCATTAGTAAGAAAACATAATAGACTTCTTGCGATACCTGGTTTTATTATTAAAATATTATTACAAAATATAATTTAATATCCTCATAAATTATATTTTGTAATAATATTTTAATAATAAAACCAGGTATCGCAAGAAGTCTAGTTATCATAAAAGATTTATTTAAAATTAACGAATTTGAATAATAAAATAATTTTTCGTTGTGGCAAAATATTAAATTTTTAAATAAAAGACATAATTAATTAAAATTATAATTTTATATTAACCCCTTTTTACAAATATTTGAAATTATTTTAATGGGTTATGCAAGAAGTCTATTATTATTGGGGAACATTAGTAATATGAGGTATTAATGAATTATTATTATGGTATAAAGCAACGCCACCTGCTGTTGAAGTAAAAATAAAAACCACATTGATTAATAATTTTAATCAATAGGATTATAAGTAATAATTTTATCAAGTTCATCAAACTGATGAACTTTTTTTCATCCGCCAAGAAGAATATAAACTTTAAAATTATGTTTTTTTAATAAACGGTATAAATCTAAATGAGAATGGCCAGCACTTGAAACAAAAAGAATTTTTTTATTTTTAGTTACTTTTTTCGAATAAATTAAACGAAAAAGATGATGAGGAATATTAATACTATTAATAATATGACTTTCAATTCATTCTTCTTTTGGACGAATATCAATAATTAACCATTTATCTGAATTATTAATTTTTGGTAGTCTTTTAATTGATTTAGTATTGTATTTCATTTCAAATGCTGATAAAAACATCGTTTCACCTCTATGAAAACAGTATAACATTAAGAAAGTTAATATTTTATTAAGAAATAATTAAAATTTAAGTATATAATTAAAATGTTAGATAGAAACGAGGGATGAGAATGCGAAAACCAATTATTATTGGAAATTGAAAAATGAATAAAACAACTGATGAAACAATTGACTTTTTAAAACAAGTTGATAATGTATGTCACGATTTAAAACTTGAAGCTGGCATTGCAGTACCATTTGTTAATTTAGCGGTGGCAAAACAGCATTCGCATAATTTAATTATTGCAGCTCAAAACTGTCATTATGAAGATTTTGGGGCTTTTACTGGTGAAATTTCAGTTGAAATGTTGCAAGCTTTAAAGATTACACATGTTATTATTGGACACTCAGAACGTCGCGAAATGTTTAATGAGACAAATGAAACAGTAAACTTAAAAGCAAAAAAAATCTTAGTAAAAGGGATGTCGCCGATTATTTGCTGTGGTGAAACATTACAACAATATGAAAACAATGAAACACAGCAAATTGTTGAAACACAAATTGAAAAAGCACTACAAGGTATTGATTTTGAATATGCAAAAAAAATTGTTATTGCTTATGAACCAATTTGAGCAATTGGAACAGGGAAAACAGCAACAGCTGAGATTGCACAAACATTTTGTTCAATAATCCGAGCAAAAATTGCTAATCTTTATGATGAAGTAGTAGCAAATATGATACGGATTCAATATGGAGGCAGTGTTAAGCCGGAAAATATTCAAGAATTATTAGATCAGCGAGATATTGATGGTGCCTTGGTTGGCGGTTCTAGTTTAGAACCTAAAAATTTTTTACGGTTAGTAAAATAATTAATAATAAAAAATAATAAATAAGATTTCATTTTCAGAATTTAACCTTGAGTGATTTAACTTCTTTTTATTTTTCTTAAAATAAGATATAATTATATCTTGAAATAAAAGATTGAGCTTAAAATGAGTTTAATTAATATTGAAAATTTAAGTCATGCTAACAGTGGGAAAGTTTTATATAAAAATTCAGCAATTCGAATTAATAAAGGTGAAAATTTAGCTTTAATTGGAGCAAATGGAAAAGGGGAAACAACACTATTAAGCATTATTTATGTAAAAATTACTCCTGATGAAACAAACATTGAGTTGCATACAAGAGTAAAAATTGGTTATTTAGACCAACACCAAGAGTTAAATGTAACATTAACAGTTGATCAATTTTTAAAATTAACATATAAATATTTATTTGAAATTGAGGAAAAAATTCATGCAATTTATGAAAAAATAAGTCTTAATTATGATGAAGATGAACTTGTCCAACCACTGAAATTACAAAAACACTTATATCAAAATTGTTTTGAAACAATTGATAAGTAAATTCGTAGTTTAGTTGATGGTTAGGAATTGATCCAGAAAAATTGAGTGTTAAATTATCCGAATTATCGGGTGTTCAAGGAGGAAAAGTTCTCCTATAAAAGTTATTTTTTATCAGAAAATGATTTTTTGTTATCAGATAGGCCAACTAACTTTTTAGATTTAGAACAAGCTGAATTATTAGCCAAATTTTTACAAAATTATGAAAAAGCGTTTCTGGTTCTTTCGCATGATATTGATTTTATTAATAAAGCAGCAAAAGTGATTTATGCTACTGAAAACTTAAGCATTAATCGCCATGTTGGTAATTATTAACAATATATAGCATTAAGTGAATTAAAAAATTAACAATATGATAAAGCACAAAAAGACCAAGAACGTCTAATTAAAAAATTGCAAACTTATGTCGCAAAAAATAAGGTTCGTGCTTCAATAACAAGAATAGCCTAGTCACGACAAAAAAATTAATAAAATTGATGTAATGGATAAAAGACATGAATTAACAAAACCAAAATTTGTTTTTAAATATAAGAAACTAGCCAGTACAACTATTATTAGTGCAGAGCAATTAGCAATAGGATATCAGTTTCCTTTAATTAAGCCATTAACATTTGATATTCGTGATGGTGAAAAATGTATTTTGCGGGGATATAATGGAATTGGAAAAACAACCTTTCTAAATAATTTAGCGGGGAATATCCCTAAGTTAGGTGGAACATTAAAAATTGGTAATGGAGTAGTTATTACATATTTTCATCAAATTGAACAATTAATAGATATGACACCAATTGAATATTTAAAAAAATTATATCCAGACTTGGAAGAAGGAAAAATTCGAAGTATTTTAGCAAACTTTGACGTTAAAAGTACTTTAAGGCTTTAATGCAAAATCATATGACAAAATTGTCGGGCGGTTAACAAACAAAGGTTCGGTTATCGGTGTTATCTTTACAACCATGTATTTTATTAATTTTAGATAAACCAACGAGCCATACTGATGTTTTGGCCAAAGAAGCATTGTTAGAAGCAATTCAAGTCCTTGAGGCAACAGTTCTAATTAAAACGCATGATATTAATTTTAATGTTAATTGATCTGACAAGATGCTTGATTTTGAAACTATGGTTTAACAAAATATGATGCAAAAACATTATTTTTATGTCTTGTTCTGTGCCGATGAAACACTCTATGCTGGTTATACGGTTGATTTAAGACGGCGCGAAAAAGAACATAATATGGGCATTGGATCAAAATATACCGCTTTAGTAAAACGACGACCAGTCAAAATAATTTATAGTGAAGAGTATGTAACTCGTTCTGCAGCAATGCAACGCGAAGCGGCTTTTAAGCAATTATCACGGTTAGAAAAAATTATCTTTTTGCAAGAACATAATATTAATTTATCATTTGTAATTTCATCAGATATGGTAAAATCATAATACGAGTATGAAGCGGGGGGGGTAGAATGGATAGTAATATTAAAGTTTTAGTTGATGAATTAACCAAACTATATCATCGTTATCAAATATAATCACTGCGTAATGATATTATGATTTTAATGACAAAAATAATCAAATTTTTATTGGTTACGTCGTACGAGCCTTGTTTATTGTAACAGTAAAGGTTGAAGAAAATATTGATTTAACAACGGATTTATCAAATTTAGTTGCTAAAGGACACACAACTGGTAATAATTGTAATATTTTTCGTCGCAAAAAGTCAAAAAATACTAATGATTTTGAAAAAGAAGTTGAGTTTTATATTAAATGAAATTATTTTGATGATAAATATGAGCGTTTACAACGATTAATTTTAAAAAGGAACGCCAAAACTAATTGGCCCCGCAAATGATTCTTTATTAGGCTTTAATTATGAAAAATATTAATTAATGCTATCCAATTATTGGATAATCAAGAATTAGTATTAAGATTACAAAATGTTGTAATTCTAATTTTAAAACCATTTGAAATTGAAAAAAATTAATTTTTAACGAAAGAAGCATTAATTAGTAAGAAATTGCTTGCAATTAATGAACATCGTGCTAAATATTTGAAGCAATATAACAAATTATTTATTCAAACAAATAATTAATTTATATAGTACAATATAAGTAGTTTAAACAAGGGAGGAAGTTATGAAACCAGAATTAAAGGAATTATTATTAGAAATTAAAACTAAAATTAATGATGATAAACTTTTTCGTGATTTTATTGGCGAAGTTCTAAATGAAGCTAATTACAATAATTATTATGAACAATCAGTTGCTGATGAAGAAATTGCAGAGCAATTAGTTGAAATCTATTTTATTGAAAATTATAGTAGTGATGAAGAAGTTACAGATCTAAAAGAAAAAATCATGAAAATTTTATTCTTTTTAGAAGGACAAGAAGAATTAATTAAAGAGTATGCTTATTTTGTTGAAACCAAAGTAAGTCAAATTGTGACAGAACTTAACTAATTTTATTAATCTGACAGTTAATGTTAGATTTTTTCAACTTATATTTAATCATTTGTATATATTAAAAATTTACAATTTTCTTTTTTAAAAATAAGATTATTTTATGATGCTAATTTACAAAAAACTAATTAAGAGGGTGAGAGAATGGGAAAAAATTGAATCGTTGTTAAAGGCGCTCGAGAGAATAATTTAAAGAATATTGATGTTAAGGTACCTAAAGATAAATTAGTTGTTTTTACTGGTTTATCAGGAAGCGGAAAATCATCATTAGCTTTTAATACCATTTATGCAGAAGGAAGGCGCCGTTATATTGAAAGTCTATCAAGTTATGCTCGCCAATTTTTAGGTGGAAATGAAAAACCTGATGTTGATGCAATTGAAGGTTTGTCGCCAGCGATTTCTATTGATCAAAAAACAACTAGTCATAATCCTCGCAGTACTGTTGGAACAGTTACTGAAATTTATGATTATTTACGTTTATTATATGCTCGCGTTGGGACGCCATATTGTATTAATGGTCATGGGGTTATTAAATCAGTAACAGTTAAAGAAATAATAAATAATTTAAAACAACTTTTAACAGAAGGTGAAAAATTTATGATTTTGTCGCCAGTAGTTCGTGATAAGAAAGGTAGTTTTAAAGATTTATTTGCACGTTTAAAACAAGAAAGTTTTATTCGTGTCAAGGTTAATGATGAAATCAAAACTTTAGATGAAGAAATTGAATTAGATAAAAATAAACGACAAAATATTGATATTATTATTGACCGCTTGGTTTATAAAGAATCAGCAGATTTATTAAGTCGAATTCATGATGCAATTGAAGTAGCGCTAAAATATGGTAATGCATTAGTAAAAATTGATTTTGCTGATCAAAAAAAGGAAATGCTTTTTTCAACTAATTATTCATGTAGTATTTGTGGTTTTGTTATTTCGGAATTAGAACCACGATTATTTTCATTTAATTCACCTTCAGGAGCTTGTAGTGAATGTAAAGGACTGGGAGTAAAATTAGAAGTTGATGAAGATTTATTGATACCCAATCGGTCATTATCAATTTTACAAGGGGCAATTATTTATTTAAAAAATATTGTTAATACAACAAATATTGAATGGCAAAAGTTTAAAGTTTTAGCTAATAATTATAATATTGTGTTAGAACAACCCGTAAGTGATTTGACAAAAGAGCAACTAGAATATTTGATTCGTGGTAGTGATGAACCAATTGAATATAATTTAAAAACAGCTAGCGGAAACATTATGCGGGGATATGATTATATCGAAGGAATTGGGCAGTTAATTGAACGTCGCTATACGGAAACATCAAGTGAATCACAACGTGAATATTATAAACAATTTATGACAGATAAAAAATGTGGAACTTGTTTAGGAAAGCGATTAAATGTAATTCCTTTATCAGTTAAGATTAATAGTATTAGTATTTCTGAATTTACTGATTTATCTGTTGAAGATGAATTAAAAGAAGTTTTGAATTTAAAATTAACAGAATCACAACAAGAAATTGCACGATTAATTATTAATGAATTAGTTAATCGTTTGGATTTTTTAAGTCGTGTTGGATTAGGTTATTTAACGTTATCACGTAATGCTTCAACATTATCAGGTGGAGAAGCCCAACGAATTCGATTAGCAACGCAAATTGGTAGTCAATTAACAGGGGTTTTGTATGTTCTGGATGAGCCTTCAATTGGATTACACCAACGAGATAATGATAAATTAATTGAAACATTAAAAAGTTTACGTGATTTAGGAAATACTTTAATTGTTGTTGAGCACGATGAAGATACTATTCGTTCTAGTGATTATATTATTGACATTGGTCCACGTGCAGGAATTAATGGGGGGCAAGTTGTTGCTGTAGGAAGTATTGATGATATTCAACAAAACCCAAACTCAATTACTGGTAAATATTTAACTGGCGAATTAGCAATTGATGTACCAAAAAAACGGCGTGGTGGCAATGGCTTAGTATTAGAAATTAAAGGAGCGCGAGAAAACAATTTAAAAAATATTAATGTTACAATTCCTTTAAATAAATTTGTTTGTTTAACAGGTGTTTCAGGAAGTGGTAAATCAACTTTAATGAATGAAATTTTATGAAAAGGTATTAAGAAAAATTTAGGGTTAGCAACCGAACGACCGGGGGCGCATGATAAAATCACTGGTATTGATAACATTGATAAAGTAATTAATATTTCCCAAGATCCAATTGGGAAAACACCACGTAGTAATCCAGCAACTTATACATCAGTTTTTGATGATATTCGCGATTTATTTGCTAATACAAATGAAGCTAAAGCACGAGGGTATTTGAAGGGTCGTTTTTCGTTTAATGTGCCAGGTGGACGTTGTGAACATTGTCAAGGTGATGGAATTATTAAGATTTCAATGTACTTTCTACCAACCGTTTATGTTTCTTGTGAAGTTTGTGAAGGGAAACGTTATAATGATGAAACATTATTAGTTAAATTCAAAAATAAAAATATTTATGATGTTTTAGAAATGACAGTTGACAAAGCTTGTGATTTTTTTGCGGCACAACCAAAAATTAGTCAGAAGTTAGGAACAATGCAAGAGGTCGGGTTAGGTTATATTAAATTAGGTCAATCAGCAACAGAATTGTCTGGTGGAGAAGCCCAACGGGTTAAGTTATCAACCTTCTTATTAAAACGGACAACGGGAAAAACTTTATTTTTATTAGATGAACCAACAACGGGATTACATGTTGATGATGTTAAAAGATTATTGGTAGTTTTGAATAAAATTGTTGATAACGGCGATACTGTTATTACGATTGAACATAATTTAGATTTTATTAAAATGGCTGATTATATTATTGATTTAGGACCAGAAGGTGGCGTTGTTGGTGGCATGATTGTTGCAACAGGAACACCAGAACAACTTGTTTTAAAAAGTGGCGCTAGTTATACAGCACAATATTTAAAACCTTTATTAAAGTAAGAGGTTAAAATGGATGTTAAAAAAAAACTTTTTAAGGAAACGTTTTTTCAAAAAAAATATAATTTGGCAAAATTATTAACAGAAAAATATACGGATGCACAAAATAAAATTAAAGTAATTAATGTTGTTGGTACAAACGGAAAGGGATCAGTTTCAAATTACTTACATCACCAGTTAATGTTAAATTATCAACGGGTAGGTCTTTTTACATCACCAGCATTTTCAAAACATAATGAACGAATTAAAATTAATAGCAAGATTATTAGTGATAGTGATTTAAAACGAATTATCAAAGAAATTAAAGAAGAAATTAAAACTTATCAATTAACTTTTTTTGAAATTTGAGTTTTAATTTGTATTAAATATTTTTTAGAGCAAAAAATTGATATTGCAATTATTGAAGCTGGAATTGGTGGCTTTTTAGATGCAACGAATGTTTTTAATAATCAATTAGCTGTTTTATTAACTTCAATTGATTATGAACATACTGAGATATTAGGCAATACTTTGGATAGTATTATTCAAAATAAAGTTGGAATTGCAAAAAACAATTGTCAAATTTTTATTAGTGATAGTTGTAAAAAACATTTTAATTTAATTGCAAGATATTATAATTCGGATTATATTATTACAAGCGAAGCTTACCCACAAGCAATTAATTATTACCAAGAATTTAATGTTGGCTTAGTTATTAAGTTTTTAAAAATTTTTAATTTTAAAATTAATTATGATCTTTTTAAAGCAAACCCAGCCTTAGGGCGTTTTACCCAACTAAGTAAAAATCCGTATTTTATTATTGATGGAGCACATAATCTAGAAGGAATTCGTGCCTGTATTCATATTTTTGAAATGTTACATAATTTGAATCGAAATGAAGTATTAGTATTGTATGCTTCTTCACAAAAAAAAGATTATATGCAAAATTTAACTTTATTAAAGGAACATTTTGGCAATAATTTATATATTACGGAATTTCAGCATCCAATGTCGTGAGACATTAATAATATTAAGATGGAGAACAAAGTTAAAAATTGAAAAAAATTATTATTACAAAATAAAACAAAAAATATTTTAGTTTGTGGGTCGCTATATTTTATTCCGTTGGTTTATCAGTTTTATTTAGAAAGGGTGTAGAATATACTATATATATTAACAAATATTGGTGCTTGTTTAGGGATTGCTGTTTTATTTTATCTTGGGGTATTATTAGATTATAAAAATTGAAAAAAAACTAGTATTTTAACAATTACAATTATAAGTTTATTAATTGCATTATCTGTTATTTTAACAAATGTCATTAGTTATACTATTCCGTTTTCATTTATGGGAGGAGTAGTAATTCAATTAGCATTAGGTAACTTTTTAATTTTTGTGATTGGAATGTTATTTGGACCATTTTTAGGTGTATTGAGCGGTCTTGCTACTGATGCTTTAGGGGCTTTGGCAAATATTGGCGGAACATATCATATTTTTTTTTGCTTTAATCTTGCTTTATATGGTTTTTTAGGAAGTATGGTTTTTTTATTTAAAAGTGATAAATTTTGAATATTAAAAACAATTATCTTATATGCAATAGGATTTGCTTTAATTTCATTTGCATTTAATGTTTTATGATTATATGCAATCGGTCTAAAACAAGTTCTTTTCCCAATGGCTTTTGTTATTAAAGCAATTAAGTTTCCAATTCAATTGTCAATTTATTTACTAATGGTTATTTCAAGTTTTACTATTTTATATAAATTAATTACTTCACGTCATAATCTTGCTTTATGATGCACCCAAAAAGGATTATTAGTTTTAACACCAATTAAATTTAAAAAACAGAAAAGATATAATAGTTAAAAGTTGTTTATATGTGGAAAAGTTTTAAAAACTTAATAATTATAACTGTTTTATTTAAAAAAGATTGTGGATAAGTCAGCTAATAGCATTATTTTAACAAATTATATTTACTTATTAATTGTTCATTGTAATATTATTAATGATTAAACAAAGAGGAAAGGGAAAATGATGGAGAAAGAAAATACTTATTTAATTAAACAAGAGTATCAATTGTCAGATGATGAACGCATGTTACTTTTATGTTTATATCGGCCAATTATTGGCTATAAAGCACATATGTTATATATTGCTTTAATAGCACAAGATTTTATCTTAGAATTAAATATTAAATATCATTTAGACAATCTTTTAACATTATTACAAATATCATATGATGAATTTTTAGTAGCAAAAAGTAAATTAGAAACAATTGGTTTATTAAAGATTTTAAAACGTGGAAAAGGAAAGCATTATATTTTAAAACCACAATTACCAATTTCCGCAATTGCTTTTTTTAAAAATCAAATTTTAAGAAATTATTTATTGAATATTGTAGGAGAAAAATCTTTTGCAATTATTAAAGCTAAATTTATTGTTAATCAGCAAGAAGGGAAACAGAAGCGTAATGATTTATCTGGTCAATTAAGTGATGAAACAATGACATTTGATTTTGTTTATATTGATAAATACTTAGCATCAAAAAATGCAAATCATAAATTATATTTACCATATCGTGAAAAAATTATCCAGTTAGCAAATTATTACAATGTTTTAACAAATAATCTTGCTATTTTTATTTATAAAAGTATTGAGTTAACTGCCAAAGAACGAATTTTTAATTATGAAACATTTAAAAATTTACTATTTGATTTTCATCAAAAAAAAATATTAAAAAAACAACTTAACGGAGAACAATTAAATTTAATTGTTAATAATGAAAATGTTATTAAGCCAACTAACATGTTAGAAGCAAAAATTAATGAAATGGTTTCAATTGATCCAATTCAATATTTAACTTTACTACGAGAAAATAAGAAGCCAACACCAATTGAAATTGAATTAATTTGCGATTTAATTATTAATTATTCATTAACACCAGGGGTAGTCAATTGCTTAATTGAATATGTTTGATTTAAAAATGATCATAGAATTGAAAGAAAGTATTGTGAAAAAATTGCAAACACTTTTCATCAATTACAAATTAATACTGTTGATAAAGCGATGGAGCATTTACGCGCTGCTTATGCAAAAACACAAAAAAGTAAAGCTACAAAAGATGATATTAAATCAAAAAAATACCAATGGAAAGAAAAAATAGTTAAACATAATATGGCTGAATTAGAATATAATAAAATTTATGAACAAAAACGACAAGAACAAGTAATTAAAAAAGATGATATTACACAATTATTAGATGATTTAAAAAAATTATAATAGTAAAAATGAAAGAGAGATGGGGGCAATGTCAAAATTAAATTTATTAAAACAACTTCAAAACAATGCAGAGTTAATACTTAATTTACAAGAAATTGTGTTTGATATTAATAATTATCAACAGTTTGAGACACTCTTTCAAGAATATTTAAAAAATTATCATCAATGTGAAAACACACCATCTTTATCTTTATGCCAACAATCCTTTAAAGGCTACAAATATTATATTAAAAAAGAAAATAATAATTTGTTTTTAACACGAGTTGAATGTAATCATACAATAGCTATTAAAGAAAAAAATAAAGTTAAAAATAATTATCTTTATTATGACTTTAGTGATGAATTATTAAAACTACGATTAAATGATATTAAAAAAGATGAAAATTTTAATAATATGATGCATATTATTGGCGAAATGGTTAAATTTGTTAAAGGTCAACGAAAAAAAGGTTTATATATTTATGGCCAGCCAGGAGTTGGTAAAACTTATTTATTAATTCGCTTAGCCAATGTGTTAGCAAATAATAATGGTAAAGTTGCTTTTATTTCAGTAATTAATTTAATTAATAGAGTAAAGGAATCATTTAATCTTTTTAATAGCGAATTATCATTAGTAGAAATTTTATTAGGAGCTGATTTTTTATTTTTAGATGATATTGGCGGAGAAACGGTTTCTCCATGAGTTCGTGATGATTTATTATTTCGTATTGTAAATGACCGTATTAGTCGTCGATTGCCAACTTTTTTTTCATCAAATTTTACAACAACAGCTTTAACAACTATTTACGCAAATGTTAAAACCGAAATTAATGATAAAGAAATTAATAAAGTAAAAGCATTAAGAATTGTTGATCGGATTCGGGGGTTAGCAACCGAATTAGAGTTGTTGGGAAATAGCAGGAGAACTGATGAGGATTATGTGGAAAAGTTAACAGTCTAGGAATGTTATCTGTTTGGGGCGCTTGCTACAAATAATTTTAATTAAGATTGGAAGTAATTAACAATATAAATTTTTTAGTTAATAAAGTATCTATAAAGAAGGTACTATATTAACTTTTTAATTTTATGGAATTTTTTTGCTAATTTATTTTAAAATGGAAATAAATTTGATAAAACATTATTTTTATTGCATTTTTTTATTTTAAGTAATTATTATTCCATAAAAAGTTTTTATGATTTCTATTTTAACTGTTTAATAGCGAGTAATATTAATAAATTACTAGAATAATTTGGAAGGATATGATTTGAAAAAAATTTTAGGATTACTATAAACACTAATATTAAGAGGCACAAGTGCTATTAGTTGTCAAAAAAAACAAACTTTTTTGTTTGGTGCTTCAACTTCGGCCCAAGGATTAATGAATTCTGTTTTAAAAAAATTTAACAAAGAACATAATATAAGGGTTGCTTATAATAGTAGTAGCTCTAGCGGAGGTGAAACAGGAATTAAAAACAATACCTTAGTTTTTGGTTTTACTTCATGAGCTTTAAAGACAGAATTTACAAAAGATCCATATGCTGGTTTAAAATTTGCTGTTGACGGTATTTTGTTAATTGCTAATTTACCATCAGATTGTCAAGAATCAAATTTAAATTTAGATTTGATTAGTAGTAAAGTTGACGTTTTAAAGTCAATTTATGAAGGGGAAACAAAAACTTGAGGTGATTTGTTAGAATGTCAATCAACAAAAAAAAGCTACCCCCCATTAATCGTGAACAAAATTCAGGAACACGTGATGTTTTCCAAGAAAAATTACAAATTAAAGAATTTAATTCGGAATTACGAACAGCCAATAATACTGCAGCAGCAATTAAGGAGGTAAAGGATAATTCAGGGTCAATAGGATATGTTTCATATAGCGCTAAAAAATTAGTAGAGGAAAATAAGTTGAGTATTTTAAAATATAAAGGAAGTGTAGCATCGCCAACAACTTTACAAGAAAATTATGAATTAAAGCGTTATTTTGAATTAACATTTCATTTAAAAGGCGATAATTTATCATTAGTTAAGAATTTTTTATTATTTTTAAAAAATAAAGCTAGGTGACAATCAATCATTCAAGCTGATGAATTAATTCTAGTTTTAAAATGATATGGTACAAATCCCCCTTTTGATTTATCCACATTAGATTAATTTATGAATCAAATTATTACAAATATTTTTAAACGCAAGCAAATTACTGATCGTCTTGCAAAAGTAATGATTAGTTTATTTTCATTGCGCGCCATTATTACTGTATTTTTAATTATTTATTTCATTGTTATTAGTGCTACGCCTGCCTTACGTTATCAAGGATTTTGAAACTTTTTAACAGGGACGAAGTGAATTATTAATAATGAAACAGGAGAATACCAATTTGGCGCTTTAGCATTTATTGTTGGTACTATTTTAGTTTTAAAATTAGCGATTATTATTGCTGCATCATTAGCAATTTTAACCGCTCTTTTTGTCACAGAATTTTTATCAAAACGAATAAGAAATATTATTATTTTTGTTATTGAATTATTAGCCGGAACTCCGCCATTTTTATTTGCGGTGTTTGTGCGAGAAACAATTATTATGTTATTTGTTCGGGCGGGAGCTAGCGGACCAACAAATTTATTAGGTTGCACGGGGAAAATTGGGGTATGAAATTATCCAAATAAATTGAATAAGAATAATAAACCATTTACTAAAATGGTTTATTATAAAACCATAATTATAGATTAATTTAATTGAAATAGAGAAAAGGAGACCCCTTATTAATTTTTATAATAAAAACTTATAGCAACTTTTTGATGTCCTATTTAAGTTGTTTAAACATTTATTAAATATCTTAGAAATCTTTACAAAGTGCACCTGTTTTTTTCTCCTAATTTAAGGTGTTATCTTTTCTCTGTTCCATTTATATTAATCTAATATTGGCACACTGATTAATTAAAATATGTTAATTTAATATTTTGTTTAATAACTAATTGTTCTTTGAAAACTTAATAGTATTTTTCGGTCTGCCATTTTTACTATTTTGCATATTTTCAATGTGCAAAAATTTATTTTTACTATATATTTAATATATTTATTTAAAAGAGATATAAAAAGACAGATAAAAAGAAAATATTAATATTTCTCTCACTCTCTCATAAATAATTAGTTAATAACAAAATTAATATATTTGTTAATAAATAAATTATATTAAAAGTAAGTAAAAAAATATTAATAATATATTTATTTCAATCTCTATCATAAACAAATAATATAAATATATTAAATTAAATATTTTTGATAAACATATCTTAAAATTATATATAAAAAATAATGCTAAAAAAAATATTTAATAATTTTATTTTAATAAAATACAAAAATAGGATGATAATTTAATGAAATAACTTAAGACTAATTTAGGTAAATTAAAAAATACTGATGCTTTATCTTTTGTAAAAACATTAGAAAATAATAGCGTTGATTTAATATTAACTGACCCACCTTATTTATATGATTTACAAAAAAGGAAAAAAGAACAAATAAATTCCAGTTAAATATCAAAAAATATAAATAAATATATTAACGCTATCTATGATAATAATTTAAATAATTCATTTGATATAAATACTTATTTAGATGAATTTTATCGAATTTCAAAAAATAAATTTATGTTAATTTCAATGAATAGAAGACAAGTTAAATATTACTTAGATTGAGTTTATAAAAATAATATAAATTTTGATTTTTATTTTTGAGAAAAAACAAATCCAATGCAAATAATAATTTTATTTTTCAAGATAAAGAATATTGTATGATTATTTATTCTAAAAAAGATCCAATGCCAAACTATATAAAAAAATATTAAAATAAAAAAACAATATTTAAAAACCCAATAGGCTCATCTTATAAAAAAAATAGAACACCCAACAGAAAAACCATTAAATATATTTGGCGATTTGATTAAAAAAAATAGCAAATAAAATGAATTAATTTTAGATCCTTTTATGGGAAGTGGCACAACCGCACATTCTTATGAACAATTAAACCGAAAATGACTAGGTTGTGAAATAAATAATAATTACTTTATAATGATACAAAAACGATTAAATAAAATACAACTTAAATTAAATTTTTAAAAAATGAATAACTTTCAATTAATTAAAAAAATAAATTATGTAGCAATTTTAATTACAATGATTGTTGTATTATCACAAGTAATGCGAATACAAATTATTCCAAGAACATCAATTCCGTTATTTTTAATCCCCATTTTTATAAGCGGATTTATTTTAAATTGATATTGGTATTTCTTAATTGGACTTATGGGACGTTTTTTATCTGATTTAACATTATGAGGTTTTACTTTGGGATCATTATTCTGAAATATTGGCACAGGTTTTATTGGTAATTTTAATTAAACTAATTAATTGAATAAAAACAAATCATATTATTAAAATTATTCTTATTTTATTATCAAACATAATTATTTATTTTCCGATTGATTTTATTATTTTTTGATTATACTGCACTCTAAAAAGTAAGTAAAATTAAAAAAAGAACCTTACTAAACTTTTAGAGTAGGTTCATTTTTATATGGCAAAAAAAAGGACAAAAATTTAAAACATATACTGCAGAATTTATAAAAAATCTAGTAAAACAAATTGAATAAACATCGCTTACTTATATTTCGAAAAATATAAAGTAAATATAAAAACACTTAATTCATGACAAATAAATTTTAAAAAATGAATTTTAAATACACCAAAATGCCCAAAAGAACAATTTGGGAAAAAGATTTAAACTATTACAAAGTTAGGTGTGAATTATTAAAAAAGATCCATGACTTTTACAATTAAATAAACAAAAAATATTATCTTTTATAAAAGAAAATCGTGCTAAATATTCATTAAAATTTTTGATTGATATAACAGGTTTAAAGAGCAGTTATTGAGATAAATATAAAAATTATTTAAGTAATGGTAAGGATAACGAACCATTAAAGAATATTGTAAAAGTCTATGAAGAAAATTTAAAACAATTTGGATATCGTCGGATAACTAAATATTTAAAAGAAGATTATGGAATTATTTATAATGATAAAAAAGTATTACGAATTATGAATGAAAATAATATTCAAGCTGAATATGTAAAACGGATGCGTAAAAAAATATTAATAAAAAAGGCCAAAAATAAAAATATAATTAAATATCCTGATTTAGTAAATGGTAAATTTAATAAAATTAAAGAAAAATTTAAAGTTTTATTTACTGATGTAACTTATTTAATTTGAAATGGCAAAAAACATTATCAATCAACAATAATTGATGGATATACTAAAGAAATTATTGATGTGCAGCGATAAAAATATAATGATAACAAAATTGTTATGAACAATTTAGATGCTGCAATTAATAAAATTAAACAAAAAAAAAGATCTCAGTAACATAATAATTCATTCAGACCATAGATTTAAATACACATCAAAAATATATAATAATAAATGTATATCTAATGAAATTAGAATTTCTACCGGTAAAAATTATCATTGTGCTGATAATATTGTTGTTGAAAGTTTTAATTCTTTATTAAAAAAAGCAACAATTCATAACAATATTTATTTATTTCATGATGAATATATTAATGATGTTAAAAAATGAAATAAATGATATTCAATTCGTAAAGAAAAAGATATGATAAATAAAAGTTTATAACCCCTTTTTATTAATACTTACTAAACTGGGTGCATTCTAGATATTATAAAATTAATCCATAAACAGGTAAAGAAGAATATATTTTTTATTTAGATAAACTTTTAGGAATTGAAAAATGACAAAGAGTAACTAATGATGTTAAAGAAAAAATATTACCATTTATTGGTAATAAAAAAACATATCAAGATATTTTAGATACTATGGAAGATGTAAAAATTTGTATAAAAACAATTTCAAATATTATGAAAAACCCAAAAACTGATAAAGAATATTAGACTTCTTGCATAACCCATTAAAATAATTTCAAATATTTGTAAAAAGGGGTTAATATAAAATTATAATTTTAATTAATTATGTCTTTTATTTAAAAATTTAATATTTTGCCACAACGAAAAATTATTTTATTATTCAAATTCGTTAATTTTAAATAAATCTTTTATGATAACTATAATAATTGTAAATTATAAATTGAAGCAATTAAATTAAATCTTAAACTAAATCGTTTTCTACGATTTCTATATTTTTCTGTAATAATTTTAAATTTTTTAAGAATAGCAAAAATATTTTCAATAATAATTCTTATTTTTGAAACTAGTCTATTATGTTGTTTTTGTTCTTTATTTAAATGTTTTTTTCTTAGTTTTCTTTGTGGGCATTATAACATTATTGTGAATTTTTTGTATTCCTTGATAACCACTATCAACTATTAATTTGGTATTTTTTAAAATTGCGATTTTTGATTCTTTAAATAAAGCATAATAGTGTTTTTTACCAAGTGAAAAACTTGTTGCAATAATTTTTTTGGTTTCTTGTTCGATAATTACTTGTGTTTTAATAGTGTGTTTTTTCTTTTTACCAGAATAAGATTGTTTTTGTCTTTTTTTGGGCGTTGGATTGGGGTTTCGGTGGCATCAATAATAATAGTTTTATCATTAAAATAATCATTTATTAGTGCTTTTTACCAGCAACTTGCTGAAAATCAGGGTGTTTAATTAAAATATCTTCAATTCACTTGATATTGCGATAACAATTAGCTTCACTAATTCCGAAATTTTTTCCAAGATGAAAATAAGTTCGATATTCTCGTCAATACGATAAAGTCATCAATAATCGATTTTCTAGTGATAATTTATTAGCTTTGCCACCTTTTTTAAATTTTTCTATTTCAGCTACTTGTAAAATATCTAACATTTTATTAAAAATATCTTGTTTTATTCCTGTTAATCTTAATCATTCTTTATCATTAATATTTTTAAATTCATCAAATTTCATAATTTAATATCCTCATAAATTATATTTTATAATAATATTTTAATAATAAAACCAGGTATCGCAAGAAGTCTAGTTATCATAAAAAATTTATTTAAAATTAACGAATTTGAATAATAAAATAATTTTTCGTTGTGGCAAAATATTAAATTTTTAAATAAAAGACATAATTAATTAAAATTATAATTTTATATTAACCCCTTTTTACAAATATTTGAAATTATTTTAATGGGTTATGCAAGAAGTCTATTATATTAATAAAACTGATAAAAAAATTAAGGTACCTCATACTTTATATATTCAAATTGATGAAACTTATTTAAAAATGTGAAATGAAAATAAAAAAGGGGAAGAAAAAGTAAAAAAAATATTATATTTTCAACTGTTAATACTGGTTTTGATAAAACAAAATCAACTAAAAAAGACCTGTAATTGCAAATAAATTAGGTTTTATAGAGTTAGATAATATTCCAGAATATATTAGACTTCTTGCATAACCTAATCTAATTATTTTAAAATTCCTATAAAATATTTTTAAATTAAAATATAAATTATAGGAGATTAAAATTATGAAATTTGATAAATTTAATTTTATTAATGATAAAGAATTATTGCGATTAACCGGAGCAAAAAAGCTACTTTTAATAAAATGTTAAATATTTTACAAGTAGCTGAAATATAAAAATTTAAAAAAGGCGGCAAAACTAATAAATTATCACCAGAAAATCGGCTACTGATTACTTTATCGTATTGACGAGAATATCGGACTTATTTTCATCTTGCTAAAAGCTTTGATATTAGTTAATCTATTTGTTATCGCAATATCAAGTGAATTGAAGACATTTTAATTAAACACTCTGATTTTCAACAACTAGCTGGTAAAAAAATAGCTAATAAATGATTATTTTAATGATAAAATTATTATTATTGATGTTACCGAAAACCCAATCCAACGCCCAAAAAAAGCCAAAAACAATCTTATTCTGGTAAAAAGAAAAAATACACCATTAAAACACAAGTAATTATCGAACAAGAAACCAAAAAAATTATTGCAACAAGTTTTTCGCTTGGAAAAAACATGATTATGCTTTATTTAAATAATCAAAAATCTCAATTTTAAAAAATACCAAATTAATAGTTGATAGTGGTTATCAAGGAATTCAAAAAATTCACAATAATGTTCTAATACCTACAAAAAAACAAAGAAAAACCCTTTAAATAAATTACAAAAACAACGTAATAGAATAGTTTCAAAAATGAGAATTATTATTGAAAATATTTTTGCTATTCTTAAAAAATTTAAAATTATTACAGAAAAATATCTTAATCGAAGAAAACGATTTATTTTAAGATTTAATTTAATTGCTTCAATTTATAATTTGCAGCTAGCATAGAAGATTTATTTAAAATTAAAGAATTTAAATAATAAATTCATTTTTTGTTGTGGCAAAATATTAAATTTTTAAATAAAAAACATAATTAATTAAAATTATATTTTTCTATTAGCGTCTTTTTACAAATATTTGCAATTTTTTAATAAGTTACGCAAGAAGTCTATTAAAACAAACAGTAAGTTAACCAATTTTGTTAGTAAATTACTTACATTAATTACAAGTTATTATGATATTAATGATAATATTGAATTTATGGTTTCAGGCGAGGGCGCACCTTGAATTAAAAATATGGCAAAATTTATTCAAGAGCATTTCCCTAAAAATAAAGTACATTACACAATAGATAAATTTCATCTTACAAGTATTTTTAAAAAACTATATCCGTTTCAAGGAAAAAATAAGCAAAATAAAGAAACATATCATAAAGCAGTTAATTATTTTTTAATGCTAAATATAAAGAATTATTAGAATGTTTAGAAAACAGGACTTCTTTTATAAAAGAAACAAAAATAAAATTTTTAAAAGAGACAATTAGATTAATTAAAAATAATGAAGAAGGCGTTATAAATCAAACATTATGAAATAATATTGGCTGTCATATTGAAGGTGACACATCACATTATTGCAAAGGCGTTTCGATTAAAAAAGCAACTTATCATGAAAAAAATCTTAAAAATAAATTAAACACTAGTATGATGAATTTTAAAAATAAAATTAATTTATTGAATACTAATGAACCATTAGAATAAAATATAATTAATTATTTAGTTAATAATTTTGTAAATAATAATTTAAAACCAAACTTATATTTTTATTAATTTTATCTAATTAGATTAAATAACTTTAATAAACATTTATAAACATTTATTTTTGTTGTGGAAAAATTTAAAAAAAAACAGAAAAATATATTGACATTAAAATTAAAAGTAACAAAATCTAAATAATTAATTGATATTTTATTTCACAGTTTCTGAGATATATAAAACCCCAAAATAATACATACGACCATTTAACAGGCGGGGCTACATAGCTTTTTTATCTTTGCCAACGATTTTTGCTTTATCTGCAAATGCTTTTTAAGTGTCCCGAAATCATATCGTTTTGCAGTTCTAGCAATGGGTGCATATCGTAAATATACTGCTTTTAAAGTGGCAAAAAATCTTCAAGAACAAAAATTATTGGTGCTGTTATTTTTAAAATGTGCCGTGTTATTGGTGAGTTTACTGCTATTATTTTATTAACAGGAATGGTGGCACAAATTCCTAATTTAAGGTAAGGATTTTGAAGTTTTTTATTTAGTCCAACCCGCAACATTAGCAATCCAAATTGGAATTGAATTACCTAAACATGTTGCTAGTTTAAATCGCTCAGCTTTATTTACTTTAGGCTTAATTCTATTAATGATGGTTTCAATTTTAATTATTATTATTTTAACTACTTATAAAATTTAACGGCTAAAAGAACAAGGGAAGCATTTAATTCGTATATGAAAGCGAAAACATTCTCAACTAGCAAGCAATTTATTGGCAGAAGGAAGTAATTCAACTTGATTAACAGACAAAGACTTTCTCATGTTAATTAATAAAAATATAAAAACTAATTATTATAATAAAATAATAAATTATTGTCGAATTTTTTGAATGATATTAATTTTTTGCTTATACTTAGTTTTTCTGCATGGATTATTTTAAATATTATTATTAATGGTTTGAGGCAATTAGCTATTTAGCACAGCTTGGCTCAAGCACCTTTATTTGTTATTATGAATCCCACCACTTATTATTTCAACTTTTATGTTAATTTTCACGGGAACCTTTTCTATCAATTTCGATTGGCACCATTACAGCAATTTATTTGAGTGAATATGCGCGAAAAAATAGTCGATTATTAGCATTAATTCAATTTTCAACTGATGTTTTAGTTGCAACACCATCAATTGTTTTTGCCATTTTTAGATATGTTGTTCTTGTTGTTGGGTTGCGACTTGGTCATAATTTTTGATTAGCCGGGTTAATTTTTTTATAATGAAATTGCCAATTATTATTTGAGTAGTTGAGAATGATCTGCGTGATGTTCGCCGAGAATATCGTGATGATGCTTTAGCACTGGGAACAAGTAAGATTGGAATGGTTTGCAAAGTCGTTTTGCCAAATGTCAAGGGAGGAATTATTACCGGGATAATTTTTGCAATTAGTAAAATTATTACGGAAACAGCTCTGGCCCCTATTATTTTAACTTCTTCACCCTTTGTTCTGACTAGCTTTAATGATATTGGAACAACTTTGACAGTAAAAGTTTTTCAATTAGTTAATGAACAGGGATTATTATTAGTTGTCTCTAATGGACTAGGAGTTTCGCCAACTGAATTAACAAATCATATTATTCATCATTTAGCCTTTATTATTATTTTGTTTGTATTAGTCTTAAATATTTTTGTTAAAGTGATTGGTTTATTTGAAAATAATCACCAACCAAAATGGTTAGTAACAATTAGTATTTTAATTAAATGTTACTGTGGTCATTTGCTAACGAAAAAAATGGTTGGGGGAAAAACTTCAAAAAATTCATAGAACTCAAAAAAAGTTAACAACATCATAATAAAACTAATAAATTACGATAATTAATTACTAAAAGAACATCAAACAAAGTTAGCAAAATTAAAAACCCAATTAACAAATACGCATCAGCAAAAAAAAAGAAGGATAATTATAAATTATCAATTAGCGCTTTAGAACAAAAGATTCAAAATTTACAAGAGGAAATGGAACAAATTTGTGATAACAAAAACAACAAAATCTTTTAACAATAAAGTTAAATATTGATTTAAAAAAATTTTTCGCCGCTTAATAAATCAACATCAATATACATTATTAAAAAATCGACCCCCGTTATCAAAAAAACACTGTTTTAGGAATTGAAAAATTTGATTTTTATTATAATTTTGGCGCCAGACAAGCATTGTTTAATATTAACTTAAATATTTTAGTTAGTAAGAAAAAAAATTAGGGTTTAGTATAAAAATTATTCTTTATTTTAAATATATTTCTAAAACACTGATAAATCAACCTTTTAAAAAGTTATCTAATTATTTTATTTATATTTTTTATAAAAAATAAGCTTTTGTAATACTATCATATTTTACGAAACAAAGAAACAGCTTTAATTGGCCCATCAGGATGTGGAAAATCAACTTTGTTACGAGCAATTAATCGAACAAATGATTTAATTGAAGGTACAAGAATTAATGGTGCAATTATATATAATGGTAAAAACATCTATCAGTATCATCAAAATATTATTTCATTGCCAACAAAAAATTGGAATTGTTTTTGAAAAACCGAATCCATTTCCAAAGTCAGTTTATGAAAACATTGCCTTTGGATTAAAAAGTTTAGGAATTTTTAATAAAAGAATTCTCGACCAAACGGGGGAATTATCATCGCGACAAGCCGCATTATGAGATGAGGTTAAGGATAACTTGCAGGATTCAGCACTAAGTTTGTTGGGAGCAAAACAACAACGATTATGTATTGCTCGCGCAATTGCGTTAAAGACAGAAATTTTGTTAATGAATGAACTAACAAGTGCATTAGATCCAATTGCAACTGCGAAATTTGAAGAGTTAATTTTGGATTTAAAAAAGAATTTTATAATTATTATTGTAACGCACTCTTTACAACAAGCGGTACGAATTTTTGATTATACTGCATTTTTTGAATGGGACAGTTAATAGAATATAATAAAACAGCACTATCCTTTTATCACCCTCGTGAATCAAAAACAGAAGATTATATTACATGTCGTTTTGGTTAAAAAGATTAAATTTATTATTTGATTCTATTTTGATGATAAAGCAACCTTTAATTTTGATATTTTCTAATTTTCTTGCAAATTGACTCTATAGGTTGTAGAATATATAGTAAGTATGCAATATTTTTATTGCAGACTAAGAAGGTATTAAATATATGTATAGGAGAAAAAGTAGATGAAAAAAATTGCAATTAACGGGCTTGGACGTATTGGCCGTTTAGCCTTTAGAAGATTATTTGACGAAAAAAATGTTGAAATTGTCGCAATTAACGATTTAACTGCGGCAAAAAATTTAGCAACATTATTAGAACTTGATTCAGCCCAAGGAGGATGAAAAAGAGGAAAAATTTCTTCAGAAGAAGGCGTTATTATTGTTGATGGGGAAAAAATAAATGTTTATGACAAAAAAGATCCTGCTGAATTACCATGAGGTAAATTAGGCATTGATGTTGTTGTTGAATCAACAGGATTCTTTGCTGATCGTGCTGGTGCTTCAAAACACCTTACAGCAGGAGCAAAAAAAGTTTTAATCTCAGCTCCAGCAAAAGGAGCCGATGTTAAAACAATTGTTTATAATGTAAACCATAAGGAAATTAAAAAAGAAGATACTATTATTTCAGGGGCAAGTTGTACAACCAACTGTTTAGCACCAATGGCAAAAGTATTAGACGAAGAATTTGGAATTGAAAAAGGATATATGACAACTGTTCATGCGGTAACAAATGATCAAAGATTGTTGGACTTAGCACATGATGATTTAAGAAGAGCACGTGCTGCTTTTTCAAATATTGTTCCAACTAAAACGGGAGCAGCAGCAGCAGTTGCATTAGTATTACCACAATTGGAAGGTCGATTTGATGGAATGGCCTTACGTGTTCCAACTATTACTGGTTCAATTGTTGACTTAGCAGTTGAATTGAAAAAAACAACAACAGTTGAAGAAATTAATAATGCAATGAAAGCAGCAGCTTCAGAAACTTTTGGTTATAATACACAACCAATTGTTTCATCAGATATTATTGGTGAAACACACGGATCAATTTTTGATGCAACATTAACAAAAATTATTGAACGTGATGGTAAACAATTAGTTAAAGTATATGCATGATATGATAATGAAATGTCATATGTATCACAAATGGTACGTACATTATTATACTTTGCGACAGTCTAATTAAAATAAAAAAAGATATTTCTTATGCTATGATATTTATATAAGAATTACTATTATAAAAATAATCTAACAAACTATAGTTAATATTCGTTTGCTTATTTACTATTGATAATGGAGACAATTAAAGCAATTAAGGAGAGCAAAAAATGAAAAATCCTATTTTAGAAAAGCATTTTAGTAATATTCGTGATCAACTAAAATTAGTTTTAAATACAGAAAAAATTTATGACTCAACAAACCCAATCCAATTATTATATGATAATGTTCTTTTAATTCGGAACAATGGACGCGTTATTACCGACGAGGATTTTAAATATCGTTTAGAATTAGCCTTGGCAGATACTTATAAAACACTGTCATTACGGATTGATTCATTATTACAAAATGCTAAAACATTAGCTTTTAGTTATTTTAAAGAAAAATTAGATATTAAAGAATGACGCGATGATTTATATTCTGATGCTGTTGAAATATTAAATGAAAAATATGCTGATAAACTAATGCAAATAGATTTTATTTATATTCCTTATCATATGAAAGAAATGTTAAATGAAGGTTTACGCAATATTTCTTCACGAAAATTACATGAATTAACAGCATAAAAATAAGTTTTATTTATGAATAAATAGTTATGGAAATAACTATTTTATTTTATTAATTTTCAAAGACATTAATTATCTTTTAAAAACCCTTATTTTATTGGCAAAAATGCGATATAATTTATATTGTTAAAATGTATAACAATAAGGGGGGTATATTATGAGTCAAAACAAGAAATTATTTTATGTTACAACCCCAATTTATTATCCAAGTGCGCAATTACATATTGGACATGCATATACTACTACACTAGCTGATATTATTAATCGTTATAAAAAAATGGTTGGTTATGAAACTTTCTTTTTAACAGGCAGCGATGAACATGGTGAAAAAATTGAGAAAAAAGCAAAAGCGGCAGGCGTAACACCACATCAATTTACAACAATGATTGTTGATAATTTTAAATTATTATGGAATAAATTAGGAATTGAATATTCAAAGTTTATTCGTACTACCGATAAAGAGCATGAATTTGGAGTCCAAAAAATTTTTAGTAAATTATATAATAATGGAGATATTTACTTAGGATGATATGAGGGTTTATATTGTGTTAGTTGTGAAGAATTTTTAACTGAAGCACAAATTGATAAAGTAACAAACCAGTGCTTAGTTTGTGGTAATAAACCACAAAAAGTAAAGGAAGAAACATATTTTTTTAAAGTCTCAAAATATAGTCAATTTTTAATTAATTATTATAGTAATCATCCTGGTTTTATTGAACCAGAAGCAAGAAAAAATGAAATGTTAAATAATTTTATTTTACCAGGCTTAACTGATTTATCTGTTACTAGAACAACTTTTTCCTTAGGAATTAAAACCTTAGAAAATGACAAACACATTATTTATGTTTGAATTGACGCATTATCAAATTATTTAACAGCATTAGGTTATTTATCAAATGATAAAACATTATTTAATAAATTTTGAAATAATAAAGATGTTGAGATTTTGCAACTATTAGGAAAAGAAATCGCTCGTTTTCACACGATTTATTGGCCAAGTATGCTAGAAAGTTTAGGGTTACGTCAGCCTAATAAATTTTTATCGCATGGTTGAATTTTATTTAAAGACACTAAAATGAGTAAATCAATTGGAAATGTTGTTGATCCATTATATTTAATTGATAAATATGGTCGAGATACATTACGGTTTTATTTAGGATATGAAATTCCAACTGAAAATGACGGGAAATTTTCTTATGGAATGTTTTTAGAATCATATAATGCTCATTTAGTTAATAATATAGGGAACTTGGTATCAAGAGTAAGTAATATGATTAGTAAATATTTTAATGGTCAGTTAGTAAAACAACAACAATTGGACAATGTGCTAATTGAAAGTTGCATCCAGGCGGTGCAAAATTATCAGCAGTCAATGGATGCTTATCAAATTTCAGCAGGACTAAACATTATTTTGGAATTATGTAATAAGGCGAATAAATATATTGAAGAAAATAAACCTTGAGAGTTAGAAAAAAACGAAAAGATGGAGCAATTATATGAAACTTTAGCAAGTTTAGCTTATACTATTATTGTTAGCGCTTTTTTATTGCAGCCAGTTTTAGTTGATAATGCGCAAAAAATTGCCGATTATTTTAATGTTAATTTAACTGATTTAACATTTGAAACAATTTTAACGCAACAAATCATTTATAATAAAAAAATAGAGAAAAAAGAAAATCTATTTAATCGTGTTAATGTAGAACAAGAATTAAAACAAATTGAAGCAGAATTAAATTAATAAAACTAGTAAAGGAGGGAGTTTAATGAAAAAATATGATGTAATTGTAATTGGTGCTGGCCACGCTGGCGTCGAAGCAAGTTTAGCTGCAGCAAGAATGAAAAAAAAAGCATTATTAGTTACTTTGCATAAAGATAAAATTGCATTAATGCCATGTAATCCCTCAATTGGTGGTCCAGCTAAAGGGATTGTTGTTCGTGAAATTGATGCCATTGGTGGTGAAATGGCAAAAGCAGCCGATGTAACAGCTTTACAAATGAAATTGTTAAATTCTTCACGGGGGCCCGCTGTATGAGCATTACGCGCTCAATCAGATAAGATTGAATATGCAAAATATATGCAAAAAGTAATTGAAAAGCAAGATAATTTAGATTTATATGAAGGAGCAGTTCAATCTTTATTGGTTGATGATAACAATAATTGCTATGGAGTATTGTTAAAAGATCAAACACAATTTTTTGCAAAAAAAGTTATTTTAACAACAGGAACATATATGCAATCTTTAGTTTTACAAGGAATGACAAAAAAAGCAGAAGGACCTAATGGTGACATTACGACAGCAGGATTATCAACCCAGTTAAAACATTTAGGGCTTGAGTTATTTCGTTTAAAAACTGGTACACCAGCACGCGTTCTTAATACTTCAATTGATTATAGCAAAGCACAACCAGAACCAGGGAGTGATTTGCAACTAGCCTTTTCTTATTCAACAAAAACCTTTACACCGTTACAAGAGCAAGAATTATGTTGATTAATTCATTCAACACCAAAAACACATAATATTGTGCAAAAAAATTTAACAGCATCAGCAATGTATTCTGGAAATGTAAAAGGAACAGGGCCGCGTTATTGTCCGAGTTTTGAAGATAAAATTGTGCGGTTTGCTGATAAACCACGTCATCAAATTTTCTTAGAGCCAGAATCAAAGAGTTTAAATACAATTTATGTGCAAGGATTTTCAACTTCAATGCCAATTGATATACAAGAAAAGATGTTACGTTCCTTGCCGGGATTTGAAAATGTTGAAGTTTTTAAATGAGCTTATGCAATTGAATATGATGCAATTGTCCCAACACAATTGGAACACACGTTAGAAACAAAAAAAATTAAAAATTTATATACGGCGGGTCAAATTAATGGAACAAGTGGCTATGAAGAAGCTGCTTGCCAAGGTTTAATGGCTGGAATTAATGCTGTTTTAAGTATTGACCAAAAAGAACCTTTCATTTTACGTCGTGACCAAGCTTATATTGGAGTGCTAATTGATGATCTAATTACAAAAGGGGCACAAGAGCCTTACCGTTTATTAACTTCTCGTGCTGAATATCGTTTATTATTGCGCAATGATAATGCTGAAGAACGACTAAAAAATTATGCTTATCAATTTGGTTTAATTGATCAAAAAAGCTGAATTGAATATCAAAATAATGTGCAAAGTTATAATGAAATAATGCAATTGTTAAAAGAAACTTATTTTACCGCAAAATCACCATTAATTCAAAAACTAAATAAATTAGGGGTTACCAACATTACAGAACGCATTTCTGGCTATAATTTATTAAAACGACCAAATATTGAGTTAAAATATTTAGAGGAGGAGTTACCACCGTTAAATAAATTAAAATCATTTTTAAAACAAAATTTATTAATTAATATTCGTTATGAAGGATATATTAAAAAAGAACAAGAAATTGCTTTAAAAACAATTAAGTTGGAAAATAAATTAATTCCAGTTAATTTGAATTATGATTTGGTAGATAACTTAGCACTTGAAGCACGAGAAAAATTTAAAAAGATTAGACCAATTTCAATTGGTCAAGCGAATCGAATTTCAGGAATTAATCCAGCTGATATTCAAATGCTGTTATTTCATTTAAAAAAAATTGAATTAAATGCAAATAGATAAGAGGGTGAAGTATGAAATTATATAATACTTTGACTCGTAATTTTACAGATTATGGTCAAGCAAAAAAAATTAATATTTATGGTTGTGGACCAACTGTCTATAACTACATTCATATTGGTAATGCCCGTGCAATTATTACTGTTGATTTATTAGTTAGTTTTTTACAATTTCAACATATTGAGGTTAATTATATTCAAAATTACACAGATATTGATGATAAGATTATTGCTAAAGTAGCGACAGAACATAAAACTGAACAAGAAATTGCAGAATTTTATATTAAAGCCTTTAAAGAAGATGTTTTTAATTTAAATGTTAGAACACCAGCAAAGCGAGTACGAGTAACAGACCATGTTAAAGAAATTATTACTTTTATTCAAAAATTAGTTAAACTTAATGCTGCATATGAAGTTAATGGTAGTGTATATTTTGATATTTCAAAATATCAAGCACAATATGGACAATTAGCTAATAAAAAAATTTCAGAATTAGAAACTAATATTCGAATTGAACATGATGCTAATAAGCATAGTCAATATGATTTTGCGTTATGAAAGCAAACAACCCAAGGAGTTTCTTTCCCCTTTTATGATCAAACGGGTAAATTATATCAAGGTCGTCCAGGTTGACATACAGAATGCGCTATCTTAATTGATAAATTTTTTCATAAAGAAACAATTGATATTCATGCTGGCGGAATTGATTTAGTTTTTCCTCATCATGAAAATGAACGAATTCAATTTTTAGCAAAAAATAATAAGGAAATTGCAAACATTTGAATGCATAATGGGCATTTAAATGTTGCTGATAAAAAAATGAGTAAATCATTAAATAATACTATTTTGGTTCGTGATTTTATTAAATTATACGGAGCAAATACATTACGTTATTTGTTATATGCGACTAATTATAGACAACCATTAAATGTAACAGAAACTTTAATTATTAGTGCACAAGGTGAAACCGAAAAGATTTTTAAAGTCTTAAAAGCAGTAAATTTATATTTAGCTGAATATAACTTAAATTATAATTTAGCACAACATGGTGACAATGTTAAGAAAGTTCTTGCTGAGTTAGCAAATAATTTAAATAGTCCAAATGTTTTAACTATTATTAGTAAAATGACTAAAATTATTAATACTCAATTACGTGATAAAAAACTTAATTTGCAACTTGCTAGTGATTTTTATAATATTATTTTTAATATTATGAATTTTAATTTTAAGTTACCAGTGATTAGCGGTGAAATTCGTAAATATTTATTAGAATGAATTAAGTCAAAAAATAATAAAGATTTTGTCAAAGCAGATGAGCTTCGTAAGTTTTTAGTAGAAAAAGATATTTTGTAACGGAATAAAACAAAAAGAAATTAATATTATTGGTGCTGGGTTAGCAGTTTATGAATTGCTTACCAATTAGCAAAAAGTGGTTTAAAAGTAAAATTATATGAAGCAAAAACATTATTTAAAAATCCAGTTCAAAAATTAGATACATTTGCAGAATTAGTTTGTTCTAATTCTTTTCGTAGTGTTTCAAGAGAAAATGCAATTGGAATTTTAAAAGAAGAATTAAAGTTATTAAATTATTTCATTTTAAAAACAGATTATGATGTTCAATTTCCTGCTGATGATGCACTTAGTGTTGACCGGGAATTATTTTCACAAAAAGTTATACCAACTTTAATAAAAAATTATAATATTACCATTATTTATGATGAATTTATTAAAATAGATCCAAAACAAATTACTATTATTGCTATTGGACCATTAGTGACAACAAATTTTGCTCTTGAGATTAAAAAGTTAGTTGGCAAGAAATAATTGTATTATTATAATGGTTCAGCCTCAATTGTAAAAAAAGCTGAAATTAATTTTTCAAAAGCATATTATGGCGCACAACATTCAGAACAAAAAGATTATATTATTTGTCCATTAACAGAAGAGGACTTTAATCAATTAGTTACAAAATTAGTAACGGCAAAACAAGTTCCTATTGCAGATTTTGAAAAATATTTTAGAGGTTGCCAACCAATTGAGATTATCGCACAAACATAACGAAAAATTCTTTTGAATGTACCAATGAGTAGTAATAATTTACCAGAAAAAAATGGTAAGAAGCCATTTGCAGTGGTTCAATTATGGTAAGATAATGTCATTGATAGTTTATATAATATTGTAGGTTAACAGACGAATTTAACATGGCCAGAATAAAAACGAATTATTACACAATTTATTCCAGGTTTAGAAAAAAGTAGATATTGTTCGATATGGAGCTTTATATAAAAATAATTATATTAATTCACCAAAAGTTTTAAATCAATTTTTACAATATAAACAAAATAATAATATTTTTTTGCTGGTAAAATTATTGGGGTAGAAGGTTATTTAGAATCATCGGCATCAGGTTATTATGTGCTTTAAATGTCTATCAATATTTAATGGATTTACCATTAATTAAATTTACTTCATAAAATGTGTTAGGAGCATTAGTCAACTATGTTACGAATCCAAAACAACGAGATTTAAAACCAATGAAAGCAAATCTTGGCATTATGCCAACTTTAACAACTAAGTTTAAAAATAAACCAGAGAAAAATTTAGCACTTTATTCTTGGACAATAAAAAAATAAAAGAAACTATTAAAAAATATCAAATTAAATTATAATACTTATAAAGAAATTTATTAATATAGGTTATGAATAATAAAACAGGAAAAGGGAGAAAATATGCAAGAATATATATACATTTATGGAATTAATCCTGTTGTGGAGTCATTACTAAATCCAGCAGTGAAAATTAATAAACTTTATTTATTACCACAAGGGAAAAATAATGATTATTATTTGAAACTAGCTAAAAGTCGTCAAACTAAAGTTGTCTTTTTTTCAACAGATAAAATGACAGCTCTTGTACAAACTAGTAAGCATCAAAGTCTGGTATTGGAAATTTGCAAGCCAGAAAATTATTCATTAACCGCAATGACAACAAAAGCATTACAAAATAGGTATCCATTTTTACTAGTCCTTGATCAAATTTTTGACCCACATAATTTTGGGGCAATTTTGCGTACTTGTGATTTGTTTAATGTTAATGGGGTTATTATTCTAAAAAAACGCCAAGTTGATATTAATGCCACTGTTGCCAAAACCTCTGCTGGTGCTTTTAATTATGTTCCAGTTTGTCGAGTAAATAATTTAACCAATGCAATTGAATATTTAAAAAAACAAGGGTTTTGAATTTATGTAACAAGTTTAACTACAACAGCCCACAATGTAAGTGAATTAAAATATGATACGCCAATTTGTCTAATCGTGGGTAATGAAGGAACAGGAATTAGCGCAAAATTATTAAAGCATTCTGATTTTAATATTTATATTCCAACGACAGGTCATCTTGATTCTTTAAATGTGTCGGTTGCTAGCGCTATTTTAATTTATCAAATTAAAATGTTGCAACAATAAAATTTAATTTAGAAAGGATTTGACTATTTTTACGATGAATGAATATGAATTTATTTATTTATTTCAAGAACGTCATAATTAAACAGCATTATTTAGTTTATATAAATTATATGTACCCTTTCTAGAAGTAGGCTGCACCCAGTTTAATAAGTAAAATTAAAAAAGAACTTTACTAAACTTTTAGAGTAGGTGCATTTTTATATGGCAAAAAAGGACAAAAATTTAAAACATATACTGCAGAATTTAGAAAAAATTTAGTAAAACAAATTGAACAAACACCGCTTACTTATATTTCAAAAAAATATAAAGTAAATATAAAAACACTTAATTCATGACAAATAAATTTTAAAAAAAGAATTTTAAATACACCCAAAAGCCCAAAAGAAACATTTGGGAAAAAAGATTTAAACTATTACAAAGCTAGGTATGAATTATTAAAAAAGCTCCATGACTTTTACAATTAAATAAACAAAAAATAGTATCTTTTATAAAAGAAAATCGTGCTAAATATTAATTAAAATTATTGCTTGATATAACAGGTTTAAAGCGTATTTATTTAGATAAATATAAAAATTATTTAAGTAATGGCAAGGATAATGAACCATTAAATAGTATTGTAAAAGTCTATGAAGAAAATTTAAAACAATTTGGATATCTTCGGATAACTAAATATTTAAAAGAAGATTATGACATTATTTATAATGCTAAAAAAGTATTACGAATTATGAATGAAAATAATATTCAAGCTGAATAGATTTATTGCATAACCTAATCTAATTATTTTAAAATTTATATAAAATATTTTTAAATTAAAATAGAAATTATAGGAGATTAAAATTATAAAATTTGATAAATTTAATTTTATTAATTATAAAGAATTATTGCTATTAACCGGAGCAAAAAAGCTACTTTTAATAAAATGTTAAATATTTTACAAGTAGCTGAAATAGAAAAATTTAAAAAAGGCGGCAAAAATAATAAATTATCACTAGAAAATCGGTTACTGATGACTTTATCGTATTGACGAGAATATCGGACTTATTTTCATCTTGCTAAAATTTTTGATATTAGTGAATCTAGTTGTTATCGCAATATCAAGTGAATTGAAGATATTTTAATTAAACACTCTGATTTTCAACAACTCGCTGGTAAAAAATCACTAATAAATGATTATTTTAATGATAAAACTATTATTATTGATGTTACAAAAACCCCAATCCAACGCCCAAAAAAGACAAAAAACAATCTTATTCTGGCAAAAAGAAAAAACACACCATTAAAACACAAGTAATTATCGAACAAGAAACCAAAAAAATTATTGCAACAATTTTTTCGCTTTGAAAAAAACATGATTATGCTTTATTTAAAGAATCAAAAAGCTCAATTTTAAAAAATACCAAATTAATAGTTGATAGTGGTTATCAAGGAATTCAAAAAATTCACAATAATATTCTAATACCTACAAAAAAAAAACAAAGAAAAACCCTTTAAATAAAGTACAAAAACAACTCAATAAAATAGTTTCAAAAATGAGAATTATTATTGAAAATATTTTTGCTATTCTTAAAAAATTTAAAATTATTACAGAAAAATATCGTAATCGAAGAAAACGATTTAGTTTAAGATTTAATTTAATTGCTTCAATTTATAATTTGCAGTTAGCATAGAAGATTTATTTAAAATTAAAGAATTTAAATAATAAATTCATTTTTTGTTGTGGCAAAATATTAAATTTTTAAATAAAAAACATAATTAATTAAAATTATATTTTTCTATTAGTGTCTTTTTACAAATATTTGCAATTTTTTAATAGGTTACGCAAGAAGTCTAATGAATATGCAAGTATTGTGCAATATGCAACTGCAACAGCAGAACAAGTTGCTTTATTGCCTAATGCTGGTCAAGCACTATATAATTTAACTCATCGTGTAGTATGACAAGATGATTATTCATTGCCAAATGGTGGGACAACTAAAACAATGGGATTAACAAGAATTCCAGTTCCTATTGATAAAAGGTTTAATTTAAAATTAATGAATGAGGCTTTTGATTTAGCATTAATAGAACAGAATGTTAAAAATGGCGTTATTACTGACGCTATTTCTAGTGTTGTACAAAATAAATTTGTTAATTTAGAATGTGAATTAATTCAGGCTATTTTTATGATTATTGTTTAGCAGATGGTCAATATGAAGTAATTCCATTTCGTAATTATACAGCAGATAATGCTGATGATGCAAATAGAGCATTCTTTAAATTAAATGAAACTTTGATTGAATTAACAAATCAAATTAGTAATTTATATTTTGGTTTACCAATAGATAAAATGTTTATGGTTTTAGGTCGAAGATCATGTTTAGGATTAACACATGCTTATTTAAAAGTAATTGGTTCACAAGCACAATTAAAATCGATGGTTAATGGTGAATTATATGAAAATACAGCAATGGTTATTCCGGTGTCAAAAAGCTTTCATTTAGAAAAAACATATAAAAAAGGACAATTTAACCGTGATAAAGGTTATAATTTTACTAATGTAAATGGTTTAATTATGAATAAACAGGTATGAGCATATCCAATTAATATGGATACTATTCAACAAGTTTTAGCTAATGATACTGCTATCCCTAAATGAATTGGTAAAGTACAGTATGCAACGCCAATTATTTTATATCCTAAAACATGTAAAATTATTTTAGAAAAAGAATCAACACAAGATGAAATTAATACTGCTAAAAGTAATCTAAATAAAACATTTAGAGTGCCGGTTGATTATGTAATCACTGCACCAACACCAATTAAAATAGATATTAGTAAAATTAATAAAATAGATAAGCCAAATATTGATGTTACAGGCCCAACAAAAGCAACACCAGAACAGTTAAAACCACAATTTAAAGATGTTTTTTTAAAAGCATTTAAAGCCGTAGATAGTTCTTTAACTGAAAATGATTTTGATTGCTTTATTGAAAGCGCTGGTGTTGATTGACCAATAAATATTACAAATGATACCAAGGTTTTTGCCCAAATTGAAGGTAAAAACAACGCTACTGATAAAACAAATCCGATTTATGTAGTAATTAAAAACTCTTAATAAACAATGAACTTACTAATTTTACGAGTTTTAACTTTATTAGTATCTAATTTAGAAAATAAACCTTTAATAAGTAAATTTGTAAATTTAATTAATAGAGTTAGTCAAGTTCAAAATAAAGCATTAAAGCCAATTAATTATATTACTGATAAATATAATAAAATTACAAATAAAGTTGAATATATTTATAAGTGATTAAATCCATTTGCTTATTTAGATTTAATTAAAAAAGGTCATAAAAAAAGAAATACAACAAATATTAAGTCAATTATAAAAAGATAATAATATTAAAAATATAGAACAATTTAAAAATGAAAATTATTTAAATACTAATTGACAACCTTTAAATAGTAGTTGACTTTATAGTGGTATGTTTAATATAACTAATAAGTTAACCTTAACAGGTAATTTAACTATTTTAATATATACAAAAACAGCAAAATATCCAAAATTTTATGGTCCATATGTTTATCCTAGTGTTCCAGTTGAAATTTGAAAATTGTTAAGTAATGCCTTTTCTAATGCGAGGGCTTTATTTTGGCGTTATTGATTAAGAAAATGATTACCTATTCATTTAAGAAATTATATTAAAAAACGATTACCGCAAGCATTAAAAGAAAAATACCCAAAAGGAACCACTAAATTAACATTACCGACAGTTCAAAAATTAAATCAAATTAAAAAGTTTATTAATAATTTAAAAATTGGACATTTTAATTTTAATTTTGCTGGTGAAATTAATAATAAAAAATGGTATCGTGAACTCGGAAGTGATGTTAAAAATATTAATAATTTATATAAAACGCCAGTTAAAAATATGTTTTACAAAAATAATCAAACTATTAAAAAAATTAAAAAAGTACAAAGAAAAATTAATAGTTATAAGCCGAGTGATTTAAAAAATAAATATAGTAATCAATTAAGGGGTGTTTTGTATGGAAAATAATTTAAGTAATTTGTTATTTATAACAGTTGAAGATTTGAAAGAAAGTAAACTTTGATAACCTATTAATGATAGAAAACAATCCGCTTATAATGATAATTTAATTTATAATTCTATTTTAAAAACTAGTTTATGAATGGATAGATTGTCAGGTGGGACAATTTCAGATAAAATAAATAAAAAAAGATTTATTTCCCTGAGTAAAAAAAATAATACTGGTTTAATTCAATATGATAAATGATTAAGTTATATTCAATCTGCTTGTTTATTAGCAGTTATAAATTTATATTTACCCAAATGGGTTAATGATTTAACTGGTAGTGCTTCATTTTCCCGAGGTGGAGTTGCTTATTCTCAAACTAATGACTCTGAAGCAAATCAAAATATTACTCGTGATGTTAAAAATGTTTTAAAATTAGCAGGTGAAATAATTGATATTATGTCTATTAAAACCGTTGATAGACCGTATAATTATAGATTAGATAATTATGCTCATACTTGAGAAGAAGAATATAAGCATATTAGTAAAAAAACTTTTTATCCAACATTATTATTTTGATTAAAAGAACGATTACAAACAGATAATTCAATAGACTTCTTGCATAACCCATTAAAATAATTTCAAACATTTGTAAAAAGGGGTTAATATAAAATTATAATTTTAATTAATTATGTCTTTTATTTAAAAATTTAATATTTTGCCACAACGAAAAATGAATTTATTATTCAAATTCGTTAATTTTAAATAAATCTTTTATGATAACTATAATAATTGTAAATTATAAATTGAAGCAATTAAATTAAATCTTAAACTAAATCGTTTTCTTCGATTACGATATTTTTTTGTAATAATTTTAAATTTTAGATAGCTTTACAAAAGTTGAGGTTTTATAAAAAATATAAATAAAATAATTGTATAAATTTTTAAAAATCCTGATTTATTAGTGTTTTAAATTCATCAATAATAATAAAAAAATAATTTTTATACCAAAACCTCAACCCTTTTTCTTACCAACAAATTTTTTAAGAATAGAAAAAATATTTTCAATAATAATTCTCGTTTTTGAAAATATTCTATTACGTTGTTTTTGTACTTTATTTAAAGGGTTTTTCTTTGTTTTTTTGTAGGTATTAGAACATTATTGTGAATTTTTTGAATTCCTTGACAACCACTATCAACTATTAATTTGGTATTTTTTAAAATTGAGATTTTTGATTATTTAAATAAAGCATAATCATGTTTTTTTTCAAGCGAAAAACTTGTTGCAATAATTTTTTTGGTTTCTTGTTCGATAATTACTTGTGTTTTAATGGTGTGTTTTTTCTTTTTACCAGAATAAGATTGTTTTTGTCTTTTTTTGGGCGCTGGATTGGGGTTTCGGTAACATCAATAATAATAGTTTTATTATTAAAATAATCATTTATTAGTGATTTTTTACCAGCGGGTTGTTGAAAATCAGAGGGTTTAATTAAAATATCTTCAATTCACTTGATATTGCGATAACAACTAGATTCACTAATATCAAAACTTTTAGCAAGATGAAAATAAGCCCGATATTCTCGTCAATACGATAAAGTCATCATTAGCCGATTTTATAGTGATAATTTATTAGTTTTGCCACCTTTTTTAAATTTTTCTATTTCAGCTACTTGTAAAATATTTAACATTTTATTAAAAGTAGCTTTTTGGCTCCGATTAATCGCAATAATTCTTTATCATTAATAAAATTAAATTTATCAAATTTCATAATTTTAATCTCCTATAATTTCTATTTTAATTTAAAAATATTTTATAGGAATTTTAAAATAATTAGATTAGGTTATGCAAGAAGTCTAATATAATAAAAAAATTGATATTTATGGTCATCATAGTCAAAAATTAAATTATTTTAAAAAAATGGGGGCTCATAAAATTTATGATAGTACTTTAACTACTTTTGATATTAAATATTATTTAGTAATTGAATGTGTAGGTAATGACCGGGGTACTTTTGAGCAGGCACAACAAATGATTAATTTTAATGGTACAATTATTACAATTGGTGTTTTTAAAAAACCAGTTGTCTTTAACTTACAACAATTATGAAATAAAAATATTACTATTCATACCGGAATTTTAAATTGTTATACTTTAAAAGAGCTTGTATTAAAAACTGAAAATAATGAAATTATTCCGAAGTATTTAGTATCAAAAACTTTTAATAAAATGAAGTTTTAAAAGAATGTGAAACTTTTATGGATACAGATATTTTTAAAGTTGTTGTGAAATTATAACAAGCAATAGAACGGGGCGAAGGAAAGAAATGAGTTTTTTTCAAAAATTAAAAGCAAAACGTGAAGAAAAAAAACAGATTAAATTAGAAAAAGCGTTACGCAAATCACGTTTAACCTTTTCTAATGATATTAAAAAATTAGCACATAAGTATAAAGAATATGATGATCAATACTTAGAAGAATTAGAAGAAATTTTAATTGCAAGTGACATGGGAATGAATATGGTTTTACAAATTACTAATCAAATTCGTAAAAAAGTACGAAAAGGCTGAAGCATTGAGGACACAAACGATTATTTGGTTGAAATAATTATGGATTTATATAATGATCCAAAAAGTAAACAAAATAAATTAAATATTAAAGACCAGCGCTTAAATCTTATTTTAATGGTTGGTGTTAATGGTGCCGGCAAGACAACAACTATTGCTAAATTAACAAAACAATTTCTTGATCAAAATAAAAAAGTTCTATTAGTTGCTGCTGATACTTTTCGGGCAGGCGCGGTTGAACAATTAAATCAATGAGCAGAACGTTTAAATGTTAATATTGTTAAACCGTTAAAAGAAGGACAAGATCCAGCCAGTGTTATTTATGATGGATTAGTTAAAGGAAAAAAAGAACAAGTTGATATTATTATTATTGATACAGCGGGGCGTTTACAAAATAAAGTTAATTTAATGAATGAATTAAATAAAATTAATCGTATTATTCAGCGCGAAATTCCTGATGCTCCACATGAAACCTTATTAGTAATTGATGGGGTTACTGGTCAAAATGGTATTTCACAAGCAAAGAATTTTTCGGAGGTAACCGATGTTAGTGGGATTGTTCTGACAAAAATGGATGGTACGGCTAAAGGAGGCGTTGTTTTAGCAATTAAGGACCAATTAAATATTCCCGTTAAGTTAATTGGTTTGGGTGAGCAACCAACTGATTTACAAGAATTTGATATTGAGCAATATATTTATAATTTAACCAAAGATTTATTTAACAAGGATGAAGTGGAAATATAATAATGAAAGATTTGAAAAAATCAAATGACTTAATTCTTTTATATGAATTATATTGGGAATTATTAACAACAAAGCAAAGAAAATATTTTGAATTATATTTTTTTGATGATTATTCATTAAGTGAAATTGCAGGGTTAAAAAATGTTTCGCGTAATGCTGTTTATGATTCATTGGTAAAAATTACAAATGCTTTGCATAAATTTGAAAACAACTTACAATTAGGTTATAAGCAATATCAGCGAGATATCATTTATCAAGAATTTGAAAATATTAAGGAATGTGCTGGATTAATAAAAAAATTAAAAAAAATTGATAGTGATTAAGGAGAAACTAAAATGAATATTTTAATGATTGGCGATATTTATGCACAAGCCGGAAGGACAGCTGTTAATAAATATTTGCCACAAATAATAAAAAAATATAAGCTTGATTTAATTATTGCAAATGGTGAAAATACTACCCACGGGAAATCATTATCAAAGCATCATTATAACGAATTAAAAGAAATGGGGATTAATATTATTACTTCCGGAAATCATATTTTTCGTAATTCAGAAGTTTTAAATTATATTGAAGAAGTAAATGATTTATTAAAACCAGCAAATATTAATTCGTTTACACCTGGGGAAGGCACAGTTGTTATTAAGATTATTAATAAAAAAATTCGTGTGACTAATTTAATGGGTCGTAATTTTATGGACCCAGTAGATAATCCATACACAATTTTTGAAGAAATTATTAATAATGATGATAGTGAGCTTCATTTTGTTGATTTTCATGCCGAAGCTAGTGCAGAAAAATTAGCTTTTGCTTGGAATTATGATGGTATTATTACTGGTTTTTTTGGAACACACACTCATGTTCAAACAGCAGATAATCGAATATTGCCAAAAGGAACAGCATATATTACCGATGTTGGGATGTGTGGTAGTTATAATTCAATTATTGGGTCAAATCCAGAAGAAATTATTCTTAAGGAAAAAACTGGTTTACCAGTGCGTTTTGAACCAGCAGCTGAAAATGATAAATTAATTTTTTCAGCGGTATGATTACAAGTAAATGATAAAACTAACCAAGCAGTGAAAATTGAACGAATTTTAATTAATCCAGAAAATGAAGCTGATTTTTTAGGATAATAAAGCAGTAACTTAAATGACTAGTTTAATTAAAACTATTGTAATAATTATTGTTGTTTGTATTATTCTAGGAATTTTTTTGTGTTGTTATTTTTTTCTACGTTGTTATCGTCTTTTAAACAAAAAAAATAAAACGAGGAGAAATTCAACTACCTGAATATATCGAACATAAACACTTTTTTACTTCTGATCAATATGAATTATCAACATTAGTAACAATTGAAAAAACTGGTCAGGAGATTATTTTAGCAGCTAATGATTTATACAGTGGCAAGGAAAATTTTACTGGTTTAATAGAATTCTTGCATAACCTAATCTAATTATTTAAAAATTCCTATAAAATATTTTTAAATTAAAATAGAAATTATAGGAGATTAAAATTATGAAATTTGATAAATTTAATTTTATTAATGATAAAGAATTATTGCGATTAACCGGAGCAAAAAAGCTACTTTTAATAAAACGTTAAATATTTTACAAGTAGCTGAAATAGAAAAATTTAAAAAAGGTGGCAAAACTAATAAATTATCACTAGAAAATCGGCTACTGATGACTTTATCGTATTGACGAGAATATCGGACTTATTTTCATCTTGCTAAAAGTTTTGATATTAGCGAATCTAGTTGTTATCGCAACATCAAGTGAATTGAAGATATTTTAATTAAACACTCTGATTTTCAACAACTCGCTGGTAAAAAATCACTAATAAATGATTATTTTAATAATAAAACTATTATTATTGATGTTACCTAAACCCCAATCCAGCGCCCAAAAAAAGACAAAAACAATCTTATTCTGGTAAAAAGAAAAAACACACTATTAAAACACAAGTAATTATCGAACAAGAAATCAAAAAAATTATTGCAACAAGTTTTTCGCTTGGAAAAAAACATGATTATACTTTATTTAAAGAATCAAAAATCTCAATTTTAAAAAATACCAAATTAATAGTTGATAGTGGTTATCAAGGAGTTCAAAAAATTCACAATAATGTTCTAATACCTACAAAAAAACAAAGAAAAACCCTTTAAATAAATTACAAAAAAAACGTAATAGAATATTTTCAAAAATGAGAATTATTATTGAAAATATTTTTGCTATTCTTAAAAAATTTAAAATTATTACAGAAAAATATCGTAATTGAAGAAAACGATTTAGTTTAAGATTTAATTTAATTGCTTCAATTTATAATTTGCAGTTAGCATAGAAGATTTATTTAAAATTAAAGAATTTAAATAATAAATTCATTTTTTGTTGTGGCAAAATATTAAATTTTTAAATAAAAAACATAATTAATTAAAATTATAATTTTATATTAACCCCTTTTTACAAAAATTTGCAATTTTTTAAGAATAGCAAAAATATTTTCAATAATAATTCTCATTTTTGAAAATATTCTATTACGTTTTTTTTGTAATTTATTTAAAGGGTTTTTCTTTGTTTTTTTGTAGGTATTAGAACATTATTGTGAATTTTTTGAACTCCTTGATAACCACTATCAACTATTAATTTGGTATTTTTTAAAATTGAGATTTTTGATTCTTTAAATAAAGTATAATCATGTTTTTTTCCAAGCAAAAAACTTGTTGCAATAATTTTTTTGGTTTATTGTTCGATAATTACTTGTGTTTTAATAGTGTGTTTTTTCTTTTTACCAGAATAAGATTGTTTTTGTCTTTTTTTGGGCGTTGGATTGGGGTTTAGGTAACATCAATAATAAATAGTTTTTTTATTAAAATAATCATTTATTAGTGATTTTTTACCAGCGAGTTGTTGAAAATCAGAGTGTTTAATTAAAATATCTTCAATTCACTTGATGTTGCGATAACAACTAGATTCACTAATATCAAAACTTTTAGCAAGATGAAAATAAGTCCGATATTCTCGTCAATACGATAAAGTCATCAGTAGCCGATTTTCTAGTGATAATTTATTAGTTTTGCCACCTTTTTTAAATTTTTCTATTTCAGCTACTTGTAAAATATTTAACATTTTATTAAAAGTAGCTTTTTGCTCCGATTAATCGCAATAATTCTTTATCAGGCATCATGTACGATGAAGTTCCAAAAAATAACTCTTGTTAAATAAAAGAGTTTTTTTTATTTACAAAACAATAGTTGCGAATTAATTTATTGATTCAGAGAAAGGAATGAGTAATGAAAATTAATAAGCAACAAAAAATATGTGATGTTAATGATTGCTATAAAGCAATATCATTCATTACTGAAAAATTTGTATCAAATAAAATTTTATGAACTTGTAAAAAACATAAAGATTTATTAAATCGCACAAAAGATAAAAAAAGCGTTTTTATAAAAGCTTAGAAAATTCAAAAATTATCTTTGATGATGAAACTGGTTCTTTAAAACTTTGATTTTATAAAACAACTTAATGCAGTGTGGGACGGTTATTTTAAATAACTAAATACCTCCATAAGAACATGAGTATTAACTCATTCCCACAGCCATCCGAGGCAAGTACTGAAATAGTGTATGAGGAAAAATGTAAATCGGCGCTGGTTCATTAGAATTAAGCGATAGTCGTGATAAGTGCAAGGTCAACATCAAACGACAATAAATATTGAGATGGCCACTTTATAAATAAATTTGCGATAGATATTACTTCTTAGAAGTGGCAGCGGTTTAAAAACCACAAAGTCAGCATTAGGCTCTTCAAGGTGCGAGTAAATTTATTTTAAAAACTGAACGCTTTGACCTGAAATGGCGCGGATGAAGAGAGAGAAAACTCTCTGGCGTAAAAAACAAAAAAACAACTGTGGATTATTAAACATTCAAACAATTAACATACCGCCACCGCCCACCCCCGAGTGAAGCGGATGGCGTAGTAAATAAATAGATAAATACTTTATGTAACTAATTCTCGCTTTAGCACTTTCACTTGGGATTGAGCGCCAGCGAGTTAAAAATAGGAGGATAAATAAATGACAGAATATAAAAGTAAATATATTAATAAAACTTGAAATGAAATAACAACATCTTTTGATTGAGTTAATTGTCAGCCTATTAATTGTCGTATTTCACATCATAAAAATCATTATGATTTACAATGTTTAGAATGAGCAAAAATGTATTTAAATTTATTTAAAGACAAGTGAGATGTTATTGCTTCTTATATGCAACATTACAAAATTAACGATATTTTAGACTTACCTTCCGATGGATAAAAAATATTACAAATTGATAAAAAAATCAAAGGAATAATTTAGGAGGTTTATATGAAAAAGTTAAATAAAAAACCTTGAAAGTTTTTAAGTAAAAAGCAATTACATAAGAAAAAAATTGAGCGTGCTAATGAAAGAGCAAGAATAGAAAATAGTAAGAAATTAAATAAATATGAAAAAGTTAACTAAAATTTTTCTTAAACAAAAATATTGATGTTATTGCTTTAAATTCAATCAAGAAAATAAATTACAAAAATTAATGCTTAGAAGTTATCCAGTGTTATTTGAAGATATTACAGACGAACATTGAGCATTAAATACTAAAAAGAATTAGGAGGAAATAAATTATGAATAAAAGATATTTATTAGTAATGAAATATGAAAATGAAGTTCTAACTAAATCGTTTTATACATTAGAAGAAGCAAAAATTACTGCTAAAAATGAAAAATATTATCAAACAGCAATTATTGATTTAGAAAACGAAAATATTAAATGACAAGGATGTAAATAATATGTGAAAAGATGAAGATGGCAAAGTTTATACCGACGAAGATTTATTTAATAGACTTCTTGCATAACCCATTAAAATAATTTCAAATATTTGTAAAAAGGGGTTAATATAAAATTATAATTTTAATTAATTATGTCTTTTATTTAAAAATTTAATATTTTGCCACAACGAAAAATTATTTTATTATTCAAATTCGTTAATTTTAAATAAATCTTTTATGATAACTATAATAATTGTAAATTATAAATTGAAGCAATTAAATTAAATCTTAAACTAAATCGTTTTCTACGATTTCTATATTTTTCTGTAATAATTTTAAATTTTTTAAGAATAGCAAAAATATTTTCAATAATAATTCTTATTTTTGAAACCAGTCTATTATGTTGTTTTTGTTCTTTATTTAAATGTTTTTTCTTAGTTTTCTTTGTGGGCATTATAACATTATTGTGAATTTTTTGTATTCATTGATAACCACTATCAACTATTAATTTGGTATTTTTTAAAATTGCGATTTTTGATTCTTTAAATAAAGCATAATCGTGTTTTTTACCAAGTGAAAAACTTGTTGCAATAATTTTTTTGGTTTCTTGTTCGATAATTACTTGTGTTTTAATAGTGTGTTTTTTCTTTTTACCAGAATAAGATTGTTTTTGTCTTTTTTTGGGCGTTGGATTGGGTTTTCGGTAGCATCAATAATAATAGTTTTATCATTAAAATAATCATTTATTAGCGCTTTTTTACCAGCAACTTGCTGAAAATCAGGGTGTTTAATTAAAATATCTTCAATTCACTCACTTGATATTGCGATAACAATTAGCTTCACTAATTCCGAAATTTTTTCCAAGATGAAAATAAGTTCGATATTCTCGTCAATACGATAAAGTCATCAATAATCGATTTTCTAGTGATAATTTATTAGCTTTGCCACCTTTTTTAAATTTTTCTATTTCAGCTACTTGTAAAATATCTAACATTTTATTAAAAATATCTTGTTTTATTCCTGTTAATCTTAATCATTCTTTATCATTAATATTTTTAAATTCATCAAATTTCATAATTTAATATCCTCATAAATTATATTTTATAATAATATTTTAATAATAAAACCAGGTATCGCAAGAAGTCTAATGAAGCACTTGAAGAATGTCATTCAGAAGAAAATGCTTATGAGTATATTGATACATTAATTATGGAAAAGAATTTGGAGGAAATTTAATAATGAAAACATTACAAGATATGATTAAAGATTTAACAAACATTACTGTTGAAGAAGAAAAAATAGAAGATTATTTTAAAAAAGAAATTTTAGATTTATCGGGTATTAATTTAAATTTTGCTAATTTAAAATTTGCTGATTTTCACGCCGCTAATTTAAAAAGAACTAATTTATATGGCGTTATTTTACATAGGGTTGATTTACAAAATGCTAATTTACAAGGTGCTAGAATTAAAAAATCACAATTAGAAAAATTAATTATTGAGGATGATAAATAATGAGTGATATTGTAAAAAATAGGGTAAATAATATTACATTTCAATTTCATTTAAAAGGAGATGATTTTAAAAATGAAAATATTTTAGCATATAATGTTCAAAAATTTAAAGAATAAAATAAACAAGAATTAACTGAGTATATTTTTAGACATATTAATCATTATGCATTAAATAGTTATCAAGATGTGCATTTAAAAGATATTCCAAGTGCTATTACTAAAAATAATTTTGTTTTTAAAGAATGATTAGGACCTTTTCAAAAATTATTAGATGAACATAATAGAATTGGTAAAATAATTACTAATTATAGAAATTATATTGAAAGATACAGAGTTGAAATTAATAATAATTTGACACAAGCTCGCAAACAAAAACAACAAGAGTTTTTAAAAGAACAAGAATTAAAAAAGCAAGAATTAATTAAAAAAGCAAATAATTTAACTGTTGATATGGGCTTAGATATAGACCAAATTCAAGATGAACAAGTTCGTGTTATGGAAAATGTTGCTGAAATTGATAAATCATTAGAACCAAAACAATTAAAAAAAGTTGGTATTAATTTAATTAAAGAAAAATTATTAATTAAAGATATTGAAATAATTGGAATTGATGATGATTTTGTAGAAAATGCTAATCAATATTAATTAAAACAACTAATTAAATATTTAATTGTTGATGAAAAGTTATTTAAAAACACAATTAAAGCACAATGAGATACAAATACAGAGACTAAATTAATTGGTATTAAAGGTATTAATTTTAAAATAAATAAAGGAGTGAAATAAAATGGCAAATGAATTACAACAATATATTAAAGGTGTAATTGTTAAATATGAATTAAAAGTTAATGATAAATATTTAAAAGAAAATATTTTAGCACTTGAAGAATTGAAAATGAAAAATGGACAAAGTTATATGTCATTAGTTTCTAATGCAGAAAATGCAAAAATTACAGCATTAGGAATTATTAAATTAAGCAATAAAGGTTTAATTTTTAGTAAATATTTTAATATTATTCCATTTAAAAATAAATTAACAACTATTATTGATAGTAAAGTTTATTGTAAAAAAATTGAAGAAGCAGGATATAGTCCACGAAAATCTATTATATTTAAAGGTGAAAAATTTGAATGAGATGCTATAAATTCTTGTCCAAAAATACATGAAATTAATTTTAATGCAAATACTAGTGATTATAATGAAATAATTGGTGCTTATGCTTTTGCAAAAGATAAAAATGGAAATTATCAAGGTATTTTATTAAGAAAAGCAGATATTGATAGATTAAAAAATAGTAGTCCCAGTGGCAATAGTGAATATTCGCCTTGGAATAAATGACCAAAAGAAATAGTTGAAGCAAAATTATATCGTAAATTAGCATTAGAAATGGGAATTGATATTTCAGATATTGATTTAGATGAAAAAGAAATTAAAGAATATGGTAATTTTGAACATATACCTTTTAATGATATTACTGTCGCCAAAAATCAGGGGCAGATGAGCGATGAACCCTTATCAAATAATATAAATACCCCATCTTATAAAGAAATAGCAGACACTAACGATAATGTAGTTAAAGAAGGATAGCATTACAAAAGTTGAGGTTTTATAAAAAATATAAATAAAATAATTGGATAAATTTTTAAAAATCCTGATTTATTAGTGTTTTAAATTCATCAATAATAGTAAAAAAATACTTTTTATACCAAAACCTCAACCTTTTTCTTACTACCTAAAGAAGAAGACATATCAAATGTAGTACCAGCAGTTAATAATAACAATGATGAGGATGTATACGCTTGATAAAAAATAGGTATTGACCCATAAGGTACTGGCACTACTGGTATTGTTGTTTTTGAAGATAATAAATTAATTAGACTTCTTGCATAACCCATTAAAATAATTTCAAATATTTGTAAAAAGGGGTTAATATAAAATTATAATTTTAATTAATTATGTCTTTTATTTAAAAATTTAATATTTTGCCACAACGAAAAATTATTTTATTATTCAAATTCGTTAATTTTAAATAAATCTTTTATGATAACTATAATAATTGTAAATTATAAATTGAAGCAATTAAATTAAATCTTAAACTAAATCGTTTTCTACGATTTCTATATTTTTCTGTAATAATTTTAAATTTTTTAAGAATAGCAAAAATATTTTCAATAATAATTCTTATTTTTGAAAATAGTCTATTATGTTGTTTTTGTTCTTTATTTAAATGTTTTTTCTTAGTTTTCTTTGTGGGCATTATAACATTATTGTGAATTTTTTGTATTCCTTGATAACCACTATCAACTATTAATTTGGTATTTTTTAAAATTGCGATTTTTGATTCTTTAAATAAAGCATAATCATGTTTTTTTCCAAGCGAAAAACTTGTTGCAATAATTTTTTTGGTTTCTTGTTCGATAATTAATTGTTTTTTAATTGTGTGTTTTTTCTTTTTACCAGAATAAGATTGTTTTTATCTTTTTTTTGGGCGTTGGATTGGGGTTTCGGTAGCATCAATAATAATAGTTTTATCATTAAAATAATCATTTATTAGTGCTTTTTTACCAGCAACTTGCTGAAAATCAGGGTGTTTAATTAAAATATCTTCAATTCACTTGATATTGCGATAACAATTAGCTTCACTAATTCCGAAATTTTTTCCAAGATGAAAATAAGTTCGATATTCTCGTCAATACGATAAAGTCATCAATAATCGATTTTCTAGTGATAATTTATTAGCTTTGCCACCTTTTTTAAATTTTTCTATTTCAGCTACTTGTAAAATATCTAACATTTTATTAAAAATATCTTGTTTTATTCCTGTTAATCTTAACCATTCTTTATCATTAATATTTTTAAATTCATCAAATTTCATAATTTAATATCCTCATAAATTATATTTTATAATAATATTTTAATAATAAAACCAGGTATCGCAAGAAGTCTAGTTATCATAAAAGATTTATTTAAAATTAACGAATTTGAATAATAGACTTCTTGCATAACCCATTAAAATAATTTCAAATATTTGTAAAAAAGGGTTAATATAAAATTATAATTTTAATTAATTATGTCTTTTATTTAAAAATTTAATATTTTGCCACAACGAAAAATTATTTTATTATTCAAATTCGTTAATTTTAAATAAATCTTTTATGATAACTATAATAATTGTAAATTATAAATTGAAGCAATTAAATTAAATCTTAAACTAAATCGTTTTCTACGATTTCTATATTTTTCTGTAATAATTTTAAATTTTTTAAGAATAGCAAAAATATTTTCAATAATAATTCTTATTTTTGAAACTAGTCTATTATGTTGTTTTTGTTCTTTATTTAAATGTTTTTTCTTAGTTTTCTTTGTGGGCATTATAACATTATTGTGAATTTTTTGTATTCCTTGACAACCACTATCAACTATTAATTTGGTATTTTTTAAAATTGCGATTTTTGATTCTTTAAATAAAGCATAATCGTGTTTTTTACCAAGTGAAAAACTTGTTGCAATAATTTTTTTGGTTTCTTGTTCGATAATTACTTGTGTTTTAATAGTGTGTTTTTTCTTTTTACCAGAATAAGATTGTTTTTGTCTTTTTTTGGGCGTTGGATTGGGGTTTCGGTAGCATCAATAATAATAGTTTTATCATTAAAATAATCATTTATTAGTGCTTTTTTACCAGCAACTTGCTGAAAATCAGGGTGTTTAATTAAAATATCTTCAATTCACTTGATATTGCGATAACAATTAGCTTCACTAATTCCGAAATTTTTTCCAAGATGAAAATAAGTTCGATATTCTCGTCAATACGATAAAGTCATCAATAATCGATTTTCTAGTGATAATTTATTAGCTTTGCCACCTTTTTTAAATTTTTCTATTTCAGCTACTTGTAAAATATCTAACATTTTATTAAAAATATCTTGTTTTATTCCTGTTAATCTTAATCATTCTTTATCATTAATATTTTTAAATTCATCAAATTTCATAATTTAATATCCTCATAAATTATATTTTATAATAATATTTTAATAATAAAACCAGGTATCGCAAGAAGTCTAATAAAATAATTTTTCGTTGTGGCAAAATATTAAATTTTTAAATAAAAGACATAATTAATTAAAATTATAATTTTATATTAACCCCTTTTTACAAATATTTGAAATTATTTTAATGGGTTATGCAAGAAGTCTATTAAATATGATAATGCGATTTTAAACAGTAGAACATTCAATATTAAAAATATTGATGAGTTAATTGTTGATGTTCGCTTACCAGTAAATGCTACTTTAAACAGACAATTAAAAAATAACGAAACCATTACCAATATTCCTAATCAAGAAGGAGAACAAGAATAATGTTAAAACCATCAGAAAAAATGTTAGCACAATTAGCAGAAAATGATGAACCAATTGATTATTCAACTGATAGTATTCCGTTAGATTTTGCTAATCAATCGCAGTATAGCGACCCTGATTTAGAACAATTATTTAGTGAAGGCCGTGCCAGAACCTTATATATTTATAAAATTAATAATCTTGTTAAGACAAAGCAAAAACCAATCTTAAACTACTCTCAAAATAACGTTAAAATAGGTTTTATTGATAAAGATGAATATATTAAAATAACAGGTTATGAAATTAGTGATTTTAACTTTAAATTACAAATTCAACAAAACACCACAGTACAAGATAATAGCACAAGTTATGTAATGATTAATGAAAAAGATATTTTAATCAATGATATTTCGAAACAAAACAAAGAATTTTTAGAAACATTAGAATTAAAAATAGTATCTATTAATGAACCAATTACAGAAGACAATAAAAATGAATGCTACATCATTGAAGAATATAAAAGACCTTATTCACCTGATGGTGTAAATATCATTAAATCTATGCACTTAGTTAAAATAACTGACTTTAAATGAAAAAATCAAAATAGTATTCATTTAGTTTTACAAAAATCATTACCCGAAGATACAGTATTTAATGGGATTGAAATTAAATATCCCAAATCAATGTTATTTGGAAATATTAAATGTTGAAGCCATATCAATGATGTTTATTCTTATCCATCATCAATCGTTGAAAATGCTAGTTTAGTACCTTTGTTATCAATGCCCATCGAAACAAATCCTAACGTACGAATATTTCAGTATTGATTTACTGAAAGTTTTTTACTATGAAGTATAGCCAAAAACTATATTCAAGGAAAAGATATTTTAGATTTGGTAAATAAAAATGGTTTAGACAAAGTTTTATTAAATTATTTAACATATCGTTATAATTATGACCGTAAATTTCAAGGTGCAAAATATGATGAAAAAGGTAATCCCGCCAATAAAGCGGCAGAATTACGCCAAAAATTTGAAGGACAAAAACCCGAAGATGTAATTGATGGTTTATTTGAAAATTGAAAACTAGATACTCCTACATCTATTAATGACGGTGCTGTTAAAATATTTAAACAAATTATCTATATGTTATCAAATTATACATATAGTAAATATGCTGTTAACAAAGGTTATAATGATGATATTAAATTAATTGCTCCTTATTATTTTAAACTAATTTCAAAACCAAATAGATTAGAAGAAGGATATTTTTATTTTTCAGATTGTCAAGTACAAATATATTCATTATATTTTGATTTTATTTGTTCTAATCCACCGATTCCAGTAAATTATTGAAAAGAAATTAAAGCACAAGAAAAACCATTTAATCAAGTGGATAATAAATGATATTTTGCTATATGGAAACCTAATAATTCTATTTATTGAAAAATATCAAAATTTAAACACGATACAAATAAAGGAAAAAAAATGAGGCTTGAGATCCATTAAAACCATATTATATTGATCTCTTTTTATGGGTTTTTGAAACAAAAGAACAAGATTTATTAATAGATGATCAATCAGAAGGTAAAATAGAACGAATTTTTTGAAATGAAGATAAGGGGACGAAATTTTAAAGCAGTTTATCGTTGAAATGGTGGTGGTGAACCTCTTAAACCTTTAATTGATTCAAGTACTGGAAAAATTATTGATTGAAATTTAAAACAACAAACAAATGTTAATAATAACAAAGATAATTAAATTAAAGTAAGTGTTAAAAACAAAGATATTTCAGAAAATCCTATTTATCGATTAGAAACAAATTTTTTTAATTGACTATCAATAACAAATGAATTAGAAACAAATAACATTACTTCTCTTATTCCATCAGAAATTAAATTATCTGATGGTGGATATGGTAAATATTAGACTTCTTGCGATACCTGGTTTTATTATTAAAATATTATTATAAAATATAATTTATGAGGATATTAAATTATGAAATTTGATGAATTTAAAAATATTAATGATAAAGAATGATTAAGATTAACAGGAATAAAACAAGATATTTTTAATAAAATGTTAGATATTTTACAAGTAGCTGAAATAGAAAAATTTAAAAAAGGTGGCAAAGCTAATAAATTATCACTAGAAAATCGATTATTGATGACTTTATCGTATTGACGAGAATATCGAACTTATTTTCATCTTGGAAAAAATTTCGGAATTAGTGAAGCTAATTGTTATCGCAATATCAAGTGAATTGAAGATATTTTAATTAAACACCCTGATTTTCAGCAAGTTGCTGGTAAAAAAGCACTAATAAATGATTATTTTAATGATAAAACTATTATTATTGATGCTACCGAAACCCCAATCCAACGCCCAAAAAAAGACAAAAACAATCTTATTCTGGTAAAAAGAAAAAACACACTATTAAAACACAAGTAATTATCGAACAAGAAACCAAAAAAATTATTGCAACATGTTTTTCACTTGGTAAAAAACACGATTATGCTTTATTTAAAGAATCAAAAATCGCAATTTTAAAAAATACCAAATTAATAGTTGATAGTGGTTATCAAGGAATACAAAAAATTCACAATAATGTTATAATGCCCACAAAGAAAACTAAGAAAAAACATTTAAATAAAGAACAAAAACAACATAATAGACTAGTTTCAAAAATAAGAATTATTATTGAAAATATTTTTGCTATTCTTAAAAAATTTAAAATTATTACAGAAAAATATAGAAATCGTAGAAAACGATTTAGTTTAAGATTTAATTTAATTGCTTCAATTTATAATTTACAATTATTATAGTTATCATAAAAGATTAGACTTCTTGCATAACCCATTAAAATAATTTCAAATATTTGTAAAAAGGGGTTAATATAAAATTATAATTTTAATTAATTATGTCTTTTATTTAAAAATTTAATATTTTGCCACAACGAAAAATTATTTTATTATTCAAATTCGTTAATTTTAAATAAATCTTTTATGATAACTATAATAATTGTAAATTATAAATTGAAGCAATTAAATTAAATCTTAAACTAAATCGTTTTCTACGATTTCTATATTTTTCTGTAATAATTTTAAATTTTTTAAGAATAGCAAAAATATTTTCAATAATAATTCTTATTTTTGAAACTAGTCTATTATGTTGTTTTTGTTCTTTATTTAAATGTTTTTTCTTAGTTTTCTTTGTGGGCATTATAACATTATTGTGAATTTTTTGTATTCCTTGATAACCACTATCAACTATTAATTTGGTATTTTTTAAAATTGCGATTTTTGATTCTTTAAATAAAGCATAATCGTGTTTTTTACCAAGCGAAAAACTTGTTGCAATAATTTTTTTGGTTTCTTGTTCGATAATTACTTGTGTTTTAATGGTGTGTTTTTTCTTTTTACCAGAATAAGATTGTTTTTGTCTTTTTTTGGGCGTTGGATTGGGGTTTCGGTAGCATCAATAATAATAGTTTTATCATTAAAATAATCATTTATTAGTGCTTTTTTACCAGCAACTTGCTGAAAATCAGGGTGTTTAATTAAAATATCTTCAATTCACTTGATATTGCGATAACAATTAGCTTCACTAATTCCGAAATTTTTTCCAAGATGAAAATAAGTTCGATATTCTCGTCAATACGATAAAGTCATCAATAATCGATTTTCTAGTGATAATTTATTAGCTTTGCCACCTTTTTTAAATTTTTCTATTTCAGCTACTTGTAAAATATCTAACATTTTATTAAAAATATCTTGTTTTATTCCTGTTAATCTTAACCATTCTTTATCATTAATATTTTTAAATTCATCAAATTTCATAATTTAATATCCTCATAAATTATATTTTATAATAATATTTTAATAATAAAACCAGGTATCGCAAGAAGTCTATTTATTTAAAATTAACGAATTTGAATAATAAAATAATTTTTCGTTGTGGCAAAATATTAAATTTTTAAATAAAAGACATAATTAATTAAAATTATAATTTTATATTAACCCCTTTTTACAAATATTTGAAATTATTTTAATGGGTTATGCAAGAAGTCTATTTAACTAATTTAATTGTTTCTAATGACAAAATAGAAAACTATTTAAATTATTTTTCTGAATGATATAAATTACTTTATTCTAAAATAGATTGAATTAGTACAATCGAAGATTTAATTGATTATAGTATTAAAATAACTTTTGATAAAAAAACTATTTAATTTAAATCAAATTGAAATATCAGGTATATGAGGTTATGGTAATTATGAAATTACAATTTTTACCGAAAAAGAACAAATTAATATTAATAATTTACAACTATTTAATAAAAATAATGAAAAATTATCATTAATTATATTAGAAATATAAAAAGTCATTTATTAAAATGACTTTTTATTATTCATTAACTTTTACATTACCGGTTTTATCAATAATTAAATTAGGTACATTAGTATCTTCTAAATTTCAACGATAAACTGCTTTAAAATTTCGTCCCTTATCTTCATTTCAAAAAATTCGTTCTATTTTACCTTCTGATTGATCATCTATTAATAAATCTTGTTCTTTTGTTTCAAAAACCCATAAAAAGAGATCAATATAATATGGTTTTAATGGATCTCAAGCCTCAATTTTTTTTCCTTTATTTGTATCGTGTTTAAATTTTGATATTTTTCAATAAATAGAATTATTAGGTTTCCATATAGCAAAATATCATTTATTATCCACTTGATTAAATGGTTTTTCTTGTGGTGCTATTCATTCTAAAATACCATCTTTTGTATTTATTTTGTTTTCTGCTTTTTCTTTTGCTAATCGTTCTTTTGTATATTCGTGTATTTTATTTTTATTATTACAAGCAACTAAATTTGTTGTACTTGTTCCGATTAAAGTGATTATTCATAAAGCACATAATATTTTTTTCATAATTAATCATTATATAATCTAATACCATTGCCAATTTTCAATCAAGAATCCAAACTAGAAATAGATCCTTGTCAATTTAAATATTGATATGTAATAAATTGTAAATAATATTTATCATTTTCTTTATATCAAGTTAATCCGGCTCTTTGCGTGCTTTCATATCACATAGTGTGTATTAAATTAGCTCCATTAGTTTTTTCAAGTAACATTGAATAATTTTTTTCAATATTATTTTCCATATTTAATGCAGTAATTTTTTTTTCTTGAATTATATTATGAAGATTATTATTTTTATTTTTAATATAATATCCCAAATCAAAATGATTAGATGGTCAATAGTTTTCACGATTACCATCAGAAATTCAACTACCTCAAGATGATTTTACTCCCCATTTATCAGAATAAACATTACCCATAAATTCTATTTTTTTATAATTAAGTGGATTAATTGATTTTAATTCAAAAGTAAAAATTTCATAATGTTTAAGTGAATCAGTAACAAAAAGTATTTGATGATGTAAAATCATATTTTCTTTATTGAAATCATAATAAATTTTTAATTCTTTTTCTAAATTAGAACTCTCTATTCTTTCTATTTTTTCAGAACCTCAACCAACTAAATTTAAATGATAAACTTCTTCTTGATTATTTGTTACATATGCACTACCAGTACCATCTAATTTAATACTAGTTATTTCAAAATTTAAATTATCAAACTTATGACACTTACCGTTAGGATAAATTAAATAAACACCATTATCAGTTCCTACATATATTGTTCCCGATTTTAAATTACCTCCTTGGGTATTTTCATCTAAAATTTTTATTGCAGTTATTTTTTCTTGAATTTTGTCAATTTCAGGTTTTAAATCACAAAACTTTTCATGTCAATAATTGTTATTTGTTAACTCTCTTGCTTGTCTTCTGTTACAACTTTGATTTCCTGCATTTCTGAATCTAAAATTAATATAACCAAGTAAAACTTGAACAGATGGTGAATTTAATTGTCTAGTAAGATCTTCCATTGAAAAACTAACTCAGTTTGGGTTATTAACATTATTGATGGCTTCTATTAATGATTGTTGAAGAATTTCATTTCTTGATCTTCCACTTCAATTAACTAAAATTCTATAAATTTCATTTCTTTGATTACGTTCCAAATTAATACTTTCATTTCTTGTAATTAAATGTGAAGCAATACGAGCATAAATATCTGGAAACCTCATAGCTTCTGAAGTTACAAAAGTAACTTGTCCTAAAGATCTAGCTAAATTTCCTAAAGAATTTTCTGTGTTAACATTAATATCATTAGTTAATCTTAAAAAAGAATTAAAAATGCTTTCTCAATTAATATTATTATTTTGAGTTGGTATCATATCTCTATAATCTGGACTAATTCCAGTTAATGTTCTACTTTCTATTCCTTGAATTGTTTGCAAAAGTGGAACTGAACCATCTCTAACAGCTTGGGGTTGTCTATTCTGATCAATATTACTAAAATCAAAGTGATAATATGTAGAAATTTCTCCAACACGAGATTCTCTTTCACTAACTATAAAACCTTGAAAATATAAATTATCTGTTCTAAAAAATAATTCTAAATTTCTTTCAATACTTTGGTTATTTTCTGTTCATCTAATAGAAACCGGGACTTTAAAATAACCATAATTTTCACTATTTAAAGTAAAAATTCTACTATTTTCTCCTCATTGCCTACGATCGCTATCATCATAAACAATTCTTAATATATTATTATTAGATAATGATTCAAGGATTGATTGAAAACTATTTCTGTATTCTCTTGGATTATTTCTGTCAATAATTAATTTTTCAGTTAACTGAAAAATTTCTCTACTTCTTTGTTGTCTTTTTTTTCTTTTTAAATTATTTGTTTGTAAATTAATATTAGTACTTAATTTTTCTTGTTTTGCATAAGGACTAGCGGCAACTGTTGTTGGTGCAGCAGTTCCACTAATTGTTAATGCACTTAATAAGCTTAAAAGTTTTTTCATTTTATATAACCTCCTTTCTTTTATCTTGAAACTTTTTATAAAGATCTATTGACATTATATATATGTGTGTGTTTGCAAGTCAAGCGTTTTTAATTATATCTTAGAAAGGCGGTTAATTTAATGATTATTATTGTGATTATATTGTACTAATCTGGGCTCGCGGGATTTTCATAAGTTTTGCGAAAAATTACTTAAAGTTTAAAAAAATTTTTGCCGCGCTTTTCAAAATACTTGGGAAAAATTCTAAGCGTTAAGCGAAGAATTTTATAAAGTTTCCCAAATTTGTTTGAAAGAACCTCAAAATCTTTTTTAACTTGTAAGTCATTTTATCACAAAATTTCAGAAAATCAACCGCTCGCCCAACAACAAGATTAGTTATAACCCCATTTTAAAACGATATGGATAAGAACCATAAAACAAAGCATCATATGGGTTATGATACATTTTACTATCGGGTATGTTTGTTTTGGTATCACTAAATCTTAGTTCACTAATGCACTTGTCTAAAAATGGGAAGTTATCTAAAATACCATATATTTTACCTTGAACAAACATTTTTCTTATTCAGGTTACGCGATTGATTATACCCGCCTCTTTATTAAGAGATGTCTGATGTTTTTTGGCTTTAAACATCTTAATTTTATAACCTAAATAAGGGTAAATATCTTCTTGTAATTTTTGCATAAAATCGTGGGCATTAATATCATAATGAAATGTAGCATATTCAAAACCATCAAATTTATCAAATGTATTAATTATTCATTGTCCGTAATGTTCAACTATTTCATTTAAATTCATTGCGTTTTTTGGTGTAACAACATTTTCTTCAATTAAATATTTATCATATTCATTATTTTCATTAATTTTATAACCACTAAATAAAAATATCGTATGGTCTTCACTACCATTAGCATAATCAACACCAATTGAATAACTATCAAATTGATAATTTTTTGTATTAGAATTATAAAAATCTTGTAGATTATAATCTTTAATATATTTACAATAATTTCGTAAAACATAAATACTGGGGTCATTGTCATTATATTCAAAACCATAATATTCAAGTTCAAATAAATCAGGTCGCCCTTCTTTATTTGTTAAAACAAGTTTTTTAGTAATATCAGGTATTTTATTTCAAACAGCACCCATTGTTAATCTTAAATTAAAAACACCCAAACCATTAAATGCCTGTGTATTTTCTGAATATACTTGATTGTGTTCTTTTAAAATGTTTTTAATTCTTTCATTTAAAGGTAAAAATGGCGTTACAAATTTTTCATAAAAGACATGGTATTTATCAAAAGGGTTAAAAGTAAATTGATTAGAATATGTTTTATGAAAATATGTTGTTACTGTTATGTGTTGTTTTGCTATGTTGTCTCATTCTTGAAATGTCCAAGATAATTCTTTTACTGGAATAGGATTATCTAAATTATATTGTTTATTATCATTTTCATCCGTGTATTTTTTATAAGATACTTTTAAACTTTTAGAACGAAACATTAAAACTCTTAAATTATTATATCTTTTATCTAGTTCTTTGTCCGTTAAAATTTCTTTTTCTTCAGCATGTATCATTTCATCTGTTCGCGCCGATATAATACCACTACCTTTGCCAACTTTTCCCATAATTTTATTACCATTAGCATAACCAGCAAAGGCAATGCGAACACCACTATGAAAAACAATTTCACCACCTTCTTTAACATTTTTAGGTCAAACAATGTCATTGTCATTGTCGGGTCCTATATCAACCCCATATTTATCATATAAATAATTACAGACATTAATTGTATCATCAAATTTGGTATCTTCGTGGGTGTTGGCGTATCTTCGTAAAATATTAGATGAAGCATCGGTAAAATTACAAGCAAAAAACAATTTTTCTACTAAATGATTTCATGTTTTATTAGTACCACGTCCCGCTGAAACAAACTTAAAAAAACTTGGCGAAGTAAAATATCGGGCATAACTATCACCGACAAAGTCTTTAAATACTTCTCAATCAAAACCAAAATTATAGTCACTAAAATTTAAATCATATTTTTTATTTAAATGTTCATAACTAGTAATTCGTTTTTTATTATTAATTTTACCAAATTCTTGCATATTTATTGACCTTTTTATTTTATATATAATACATTATAAGAAAAAATGAAAGGAATTTGTATAAAAATGAGAAAATTTAAACATTTAATATTTGATGAACGAGATTTATTTAAGGATTTATTGTTATCTGATACTTGTAAAAAGAAAAATGGCATAATTAATTTATCTGAAATATCACGACAAACGGGTCGTGGAATTAATACTGTTAAAAGAGAAATTAATCGATTTAAAAATATACAAGATTATAATCCATATCAAGCACAAAAAGATTATAAACAAAAACGTAAAAAATGTATTAAAAAACTACCTAAATTTACAAAAGAGCAGTTAGATTTTATTAAAATAAGATTTAATAAATACCGCGATACACCCGAACAATTGATTTATCGTTATTTCTTGGAGTTTGGTGTTAAATTTCCTGCTTGTGTTAAAACATTGTATAAATGAATTTGCTTAGGTAAATTTGGATTAAAAAAAGAAAATTTACCCCATCGTGGTAAAAAATATAAAACAAAAGGAAAACCTGATAATCGTGGTAAATTAACTAACTTTAAATCAATTTGAGATATTGAAAATAAAGTTTCTAATGTTGGATGATTTGAAATGGATACTGTTGTAGGAAAAGACCATCAATCTAGTAATTTAGTTTTAGTAGAACAATCAAGTAAAAATTATTTTGTAATGAAATTAAAAAATAATACTGCTAATGAAGTTTTAGAAAAATTTAAAGAGATTGTTAAAAAAAATAATTTAATTAGGAAAATTAAAGGAATAATAACTGATAGAGGAAAAGAATTTAGTAAATGAAGAGAAATGGAAATATTTACTGAAACACAAGTTTATTTTTGTGACCCCAGTAAACCACAACAAAAACCATTAATTGAGCATATGAACGGCGAATTTAGATATTGACTTTCTAAGGGAATTGATTTTAATAATATTAGTCAAAAAATGATAGATTGAGTAGTTAATGTTATAAATGATAAACTCCGACCATGTTTAAATTGACTAAATGCAAAGACAATGTTTTTACAAAATTTTAAATAAATTTATTAGTTAAAATTTAATAAATTATTTTTAGTGTGATTAAATATGAATAAAATAAGATAAAATTACAAAAATTTAATTTTTTATGAAAAAGTTGTTGCAATTTATTAAAAATATTTTATTATTAACTTAACAAGATATAAATTTGCCGTTTATATCTACACAGCGCCAATGTTAAATATTTTACAAGTAGCTGAAATAGAAAAATTTAAAAAAGGTGGCAAAACTAATAAATTATCACTAGAAAATCGGCTACTGATGACTTTATCGTATTGACGAGAATATCGGAGTTATTTTCATCTTGCTAAAAGTTTTGATATTAATGAATATAGTTTTTATCGCAATATCAAGTGAATTGAAGGTATTTTAATTAAACACTCTGATTTTCAACAACTCGCTGGTAAAAAATCACTAATAAATGATTATTTTAATGATAAAACTATTATTATTGATGCTACCGAAACCCCAATCCAACGCCCAAAAAAAGACAAAAACAATCTTATTCTGGTAAAAAGAAAAAACACACAATTAAAACACAAGTAATTATCGAACAAGAAACCAAAAAATTATTGCAACAATTTTTTCACTTGGTAAAAAACACGATTATGCTTTATTTAAAGAATCAAAAATCGCAATTTTAAAAAATACCAAATTAATAGTTGATAGTGGTTATCAAGGAATACAAAAAATTCACAATAATGTTATAATGCCCACAAAGAAAACTAAGAAAAAACATTTAAATAAAGAACAAAAACAACATAATAGACTAGTTTCAAAAATAAGAATTATTATTGAAAATATTTTTGCTATTCTTAAAAAATTTAAAATTATTACAGAAAAATATAGAAATCGTAGAAAACGATTTAGTTTAAGATTTAATTTAATTGCTTCAATTTATAATTTACAATTATTATAGTTATCATAAAAGATTTATTTAAAATTAACGAATTTGAATAATAAAATAATTTTTCGTTGTGGCAAAATATTAATTTTTTAAATAAAAGACATAATTAATTAAAATTATAATTTTATATTAACCCCTTTTTACAAATATTTGAAATTATTTTAATGGGTTATGCAAGAAGTCTATTTAAAATTAAAGAATTTAAATAATAAATTCATTTTTTGTTGTGGCAAAATATTAAATTTTTAAATAAAAAACATAATTAATTAAAATTACATTTTTCTATTAGTGTCTTTTTACAAATATTTGCAATTTTTTAATAGGTTACGCAAGAAGTCTAATATATCGTTCTCGTTTTTAATATTCATTTCGTAATACATTTTTTATAGTTGTAGTTAATAATGTTGTTAAATCCTTTCCTTTTCCAGTTGGATCATTTATATTATTTTTTTCTTCCAAACTACCTGAATAATCAGATGTTAAATTAATTTCTTTATTTAAAACATTATTTAAATTATTTTTAAAACTTTGTAAAGAAAATGATGAATGGAACGTAATTCCTTTATAATTAATTGAGGCTTCAGCCCCCGCGTTTCACCAATACCTCCCTTTTGTGTTTGTGCAACTAAAGATAAAAAAATATATATTGGTTGAATCATGTCACAAATAATAACCATCATAAGCTGAGTTACTGCCAAAATTTGAATAATGAGCATTGGCATTTGACAAAAACTTATTATAATTATGACTACCAGTACCATTATCCATTTTATTTGATGAAATTCCTGATTTATTAAATGTTGTGTCGTTTAAAGTGCACGAATTATATCTTGAATTAGCTAATCCTTGTATTTCAATCGTAAAACTAGAATAATTTTTTTTAAATAGACTTCTTGCGATACCTGGTTTTATTATTAAAATATTATTATAAAATATAATTTATGAGGATATTAAATTATGAAATTTGATGAATTTAAAAATATTAATGATAAAGAATGATTAAGATTAACAGGAATAAAACAAGATATTTTTAATAAAATGTTAGATATTTTACAAGTAGCTGAAATAGAAAAATTTAAAAAAGGTGGCAAAGCTAATAAATTATCACTAGAAAATCGATTATTGATGACTTTATCGTATTGACGAGAATATCGAACTTATTTTCATCTTGGAAAAAATTTCGGAATTAGTGAAGCTAATTGTTATCGCAATATCAAGTGAATTGAAGATATTTTAATTAAACACCCTGATTTTCAGCAAGTTGCTGGTAAAAAAGCACTAATAAATGATTATTTTAATTATAAAACTATTATTATTGATGCTACCGAAACCCCAATCCAACGCCCAAAAAAAGACAAAAACAATCTTATTCTGGTAAAAAGAAAAAACACACTATTAAAACACAAGTAATTATCGAACAAGAAACCAAAAAAATTATTGCAACAAGTTTTTCACTTGGTAAAAAACACGATTATGCTTTATTTAAAGAATCAAAAATCGCAATTTTAAAAAATACCAAATTAATAGTTGATAGTGGTTATCAAGGAATACAAAAAATTCACAATAATGTTATAATGCCCACAAAGAAAACTAAGAAAAAACATTTAAATAAAGAACAAAAACAACATAATAGACTAGTTTCAAAAATAAGAATTATTATTGAAAATATTTTTGCTATTCTTAAAAAATTTAAAATTATTACAGAAAAATATAGAAATCGTAGAAAACGATTTAGTTTAAGATTTAATTTAATTGCTTCAATTTATAATTTACAATTATTATAGTTATCATAAAAGATTTATTTAAAATTAACGAATTTGAATAATAAAATAATTTTTCGTTGTGGCAAAATATTAAATTTTTAAATAAAAGACATAATTAATTAAAATTATAATTTTATATTAACCCCTTTTTACAAATATTTGAAATTATTTTAATGGGTTATGCAAGAAGTCTATTTAAATAAAGAACAAAAACAACATAATAGACTAGTTTCAAAAATAAGAATTATTATTGAAAATATTTTTGCTATTCTTAAAAAATTTAAAATTATTACAGAAAAATATAGAAATCGTAGAAAACGATTTAGTTTAAGATTTAATTTAATTGCTTCAATTTATAATTTACAATTATTATAGTTATCATAAAAGATTTATTTAAAATTAACTAATTTGAATAATAAAATAATTTTTCGTTGTGGCAAAATATTAATTTTTTAAATAAAAGACATAATTAATTAAAATTATAATTTTATATTAACCCCTTTTTACAAATATTTGAAATTATTTTAATGGGTTATGCAAGAAGTCTAATGTATTTCAATCATCAGCATGTTCTTTTCAATTAAATGAAATTATTTTGTAGTTAAGATGCGGGTAACGGGTTTCTCCGTCTCAAAAACTCGTTGTAAATTGGACCAAGTTTGTTTATCTTTAAAAGTTGGATATGTTGGGTCGATATTATATTGACTATTAGAAATATTATTTAAATAATTTTTGGTTAAATTTATTGCCTTTGATAAAAAACAGTTGAGCCTAAAATTGATAACAATAATGTACTTAAAAATATATTTATTCAAGTCTTCATTTTTAATTATTCCTAATTTTTAATGCTAGTATCTACTACATAAAAGTCACACACTATAATAATAATAGTTTAATAACTTAAATAATAAGTTAAATTTTTTTATAAACTTGACTAATATTTTAAACTGTGTACCTATCCACATAAGTTCAGTTTTCTAAAATCTATCTTTTTTTTCTCATAAACTTTTTACATTTGTAGGAAATATTTGATATTTAAAAAAATTTGTTCATTATTAAAAAATAATTATTTTTTATAATTATACTTAAGAACAATTTGGCGAGTATTTTCCGAGCTAATTGACTTTGAAATTACTTCTGGAAATTTTAGAACATTACTATGAACTAATTTTCGTTGTTCTTTATTCATAACAGGCAATAATTGATCTTTTTTTGATGATAAAACTCTATTCACAAAACTTTGTGCAGCTTCTAATAACATTACTTTATCATAATTAAAAATAATAATAAATTTAAAATCATTTTGAAATTTACGACTAATATATGTCTGTAATAATGTTTCTAGAATAAAAACAAAGTCAAAAATATTAATATTTATTTTAAAACCTCTAATATTTAATGTAATTAAAAATTGTTTATTATAATATGAAAAAGACATCTCATAATCTTTAGTTAATAAGATGTCTTTGATAAGACCGCCTAAATGTTCTTTACAAAAAGAAATAATATCATTAATTTCAAAAAAGGTTACTTCTATTCGCTGAAAAAATAATTTTGTTGATAATTCAGTTTTATAAAACAAGTTTTTATTTGAATTATTTAAAAATTCTCTAAATTTTTTTTGCGACTTAAATTTTTTTATGAAAATCATTAATCTTTATTTTTTTTCTTACTATGTAAAGAAAATTTAGATTTTTTAGGTTTTGATTTAACCGGATTATAAGAAATTTTATCGGCATTATTTGTTTTTAATTGTTTTGTTTTTGTAATTTCAACATTTTCAATATTATTAGTTATTTTTAAATGTTGTTTTCTAACAAATAAATGTTTAATTCTTTGTCCAAACGATTCTTTGTTTTTATTTTTTTTACTTCGTTTCTTAAATCGTAAGAAATGAAATCCTAATGTTTGTAAAATTTGAATAAAGGCTGAGAAAATTCAATAAATAGCAACTCCAGATGCAATTGAAATTGTAACTACAAAGAAGACAACAATCATTACTCCTTGCATAATAAATTGCCGCTTACGTGCTTTTTTCTGTTCCTTTGTAATAATTCTTGTTTTACGAAGATTTAAAATAGTTGGTAAAATCATCGAAAGAATTTGAATAGGCAAATATACAAATAATAAGGCTAAATAAACATAATTCGCACTAGTAATCATATCTCATGGCTTTTCAATTAAAGAAATTTGCCCAATTGTCGCCATTTTTAATTCTCGTGTTGCTCTAACAACAGTATACATCGCAATTAAAAACGGAATTGATAAAAAAGACGAACCAATTGTGGATAATGGCGAAACTCGTTCTTTGCGATACAACTGCATCATTTCCATTTGTTGCTTTTGTTTTGCCGTTGGATCTTTTGAACCCTTATATTTGGCCTGAATTTCTGCTTGTTTAATTTGCATTAATTGCATTTTGTCTTGATTTCGTTGTGCTTTTCAACTAAATATTAAAGTAATTAAACGCACAATTAATGAAGTTAAGAATAATGCGCCAATAATTCCCGCACCATTATCTAATCCACCAAAACAATAAATTAAATTAACTAAAATTCAAGCAACAGGAAACACAAAACAACCATAAAATGGTGAAGATGTTTTAACAAAAGCATCAGATCATGTTCTAATTGCTAAATATGGATATTCATATAGTTGTCCATTTTCAAAATGAAAAAAGTGTTCTTTCCCAACATTAACGTATCCTAAAATAATTTCAAAGAAAACTCCGGGTTTATATACTTTCTGGCCAGAAACATCCAAAATTTGGGCTGTCCCATATTTCGGAACCATCATTTGCCCACAACCTCATAACATTGATATAATTAAAAAAAAATACAAGACTAATTTTATTCATTTCCAGGCAATTGAATATCAAGGTTTTCGCGTTCTTTTCCCTTCGGAGAAAATATAATCACAATAGTTCACTATTCCGCCTCCTTTTTAAATTTTGATTTGATTTAATAAAATTTCTTTATTAATTAAATAACTATTGTTAAAATATGATTTTCGAACAATAATGATTTGATCGTAACCTTCTGTTGCTGAAAAATCAAAATTTAAAATACTTCGAATTTGTCTTTTTACTTTATTTCTAACAACGGCATTCCCTAATTTTTTACCAACAGATATTCCAAAACGATGATAATTAAGATCATTTCTTTTAAAATAAATAAAATAAGGGTTAGTTTTAATAAAAGAACGATTATTTATTATTTTTTGAAATTCATAATTTTTTTTAACAATAAATTTTTTTTTCACATTTTGACACAAATAGAAAAATAAATTATTTTACCCGCATTTTTAAGCTGATAATACTTTTCTCCCTTTCGCTCTTCTTTTACTTAAAACTTTACGGCCTGAAGCTGATTGCATTCTTGCTCGAAAACCATGTGTTCTTTTATGTTTAATTTTACTTGGTTGTCACGTTCTTTTCATTACTAGCACCTCCTTATGATATAAATTATTAAGATATCATATAAATGATATATTAATTAATAAAAAATATCAATTAAAATAATATTTTTTAAAAAATAAAAATGAAGATTAAGACTGCACCCCAAAAAGTAAGTAAAATTAAAAAAGAACTTTACTGAACTTTTTACACATTTTCAAATAACTGAGAATTATTTTTTTAATTTAAAATGCTTTTTAATTCAAATTGAATTGGAGGAATTTTTAATTTTAAAACCTTTCTATAATTATTATACTCAACAATATAATTATCTATAATATTTTTTAGCTCATTAAAATTTTTGTATTTTGTTATATTTTTATTTTCTGTTTTTAAAATTGAAAACCAATTTTCAATAGGTGAATTATCTAAACAATTTACGCGCCGAGAAATACTTATAGTTACTCCATAAGCTCTTAATAAATCAAAATATGCATGTGAAGTAAAATGAATGCCTTAATCAGAATTAATTATTAATTGACCAGGTTTAATTTTTCTATTAATTAAGATTTGTTTTAAAAAATTAATTACTCAATTTACTTTTAGCCTTACTGTTAGTGAGTATCCAACAATTGCATTACTAAATAAGTCTTTAATAGCAAATAAATATACTGATTCTGAGTATATTTTAATTATTGTAATATCAGTTGATCATTTTTGATTCATTTGATTAGAATGAAAATTAAGTTTAAGTAAATAGTGGTATTTTTTATGTTCATATAACATATTATTAAAATGTTTAATTCGTTTTTTATGTTTAATTCTAAATTCAGAACATATTTGTAATATCTTCATATAACGATATATAGTACTTGTTGATATTTTTATTTTTTGTTCTTCCAAATCAAGTTTTATTTGTCGATGAAATTTATTTTTATTGTTTTTTAAAATTATTGATAGCATTACAAAAGTTGAGGTTTTATAAAAAATATAAATAAAATAATTGGATAAATTTTTAAAAATCCTGATTTATTAGTGTTTTAAATTCATCAATAACATTAAAAAAATACTTTTTATACCAAAACCTCAACCCTTTTCTTACTACCAAATTATTTTAATAATAAAACCAGGTATCGCAAGAAGTATAATGAACCAATTTGTTTTTTAATTTGTTCAGCAGTAACAACACTAATTGAAATAGTATGCTTCGCACGAATGTATTTTAAGATTTCTTCATCAATATAATTTCCAGCAGTTTTAATTGATTTACTTTCAACAATTCCACCAGCCGAGATAATAGCATAACTTGATTTTCCACCACCAATGTCTAAAATAAAAGTTCCTTTTGGTGCAAAAATATTTTCACCCGCGCCTAAGGCAGCCATTAATGAATATTCCTCAATTTTTACAAAGTCAGCACCAATATTTTTACACATCTTGATTATTGCTTGTTTTTCTAAGTCTGTAATATTTTTGGGACATGCAATTAAAACAATAGCATTTTTTCATAAATCAGTTACTTTTGCTTTTTTCCCTATTTGTTGAATAAATTCTTCTGCAATAGTTAAGTTTGTAACTGCTCCATTACGTAATGGTGAGTAAATTTCAATTTTATAGTGTATTTTGCCAATTAACTTTTTAGAATCATCACCTAATGCTATTAGTTTCTTATTTCCGTTTTCATATGCCATTACTGATGCTTCATTAAAAATAATGCCCCCCAGCAACATAAGCAATTGAATTATTAGTTCCTAAATCGATAGCAATGAATTTCCGGGGTGATTTTGGTGAAATGTTAAATGTATTTTTCAATACGGCTGATATTACCATCTTTAAAATGTCTCCTTCCGTTTATTTCTTCGTTAAAAAACATAGCAATAATAATAACATAATAATTTTCTTAAATATTAAAACCTTTATTTGTTATAAAACATTTAATATCAAATAACCTTTGTTAGACTTCTTGTGTAACCTATTAAAAAATTGCAAATATTTGTAAAAAGACACTAATAGAAAAATATAATTTTAATTAATTATGTTTTTTATTTAAAAATTTAATATTTTGCCACAACGAAAAATTATTTTATTATTCAAATTCTTTAATTTTAAATAAATCTTTTATTATAACTATAATAATTGTAAATTATAAATTAAAGCAATTAAATTAAATCTTAAACTAAATCGTTTTCTTCGATTACGATATTTTTCTGTAATAATTTTAAATTTTTTAAGAATAGCAAAAATATTTTCAATAATAATTCTCATTTTTTAAACTATTCTATTGCGTTGTTTTTGTACTTTATTTAAAGGGTTTTTCTTTGTTTTTTTTGTAGGTATTAGAATATTATTGTGAATTTTTTGAATTCCTTGGTAGCCACTATCAAATATTAATTTGGTATTTTTTAAAATTGAGATTTTCGATTCTTTAAATAAAGCATAATCATGTTTTTTTCCAAGCGAAAAACTTGTTGCAATAATTTTTTTGGTTTCTTGTTCGATAATTACTTGTGTTTTAATGGTGTTTTTTTCTTTTTTACCAGAATAAGATTTTTTTTTGTCTTTTTTGGGCGTTGGATTGGGGTTTCAGTAACATCAATAATAATATTTTTATCATTAAAATAATCATTTATTAGTCATTTTTTACCAGCGAGTTGTTGAAAATCAGAGTGTTTAATTAAAATATCTTCAATTCACTCGATATTGCGATAACAACTAGATTCACTAATATCAAAACTTTTAGCAATATGAAAATAAGTCCGATATTATCGTCAATACGATAAGGTCGTCAGTAGCCAGTTTTCTAGTGATAATTTATTAGTTTTGCCGCCTTTTTTAAATTTTTCTATTTCAGCTACTTGTAAAATATTTAACATTTTATTAAAAGTAGCTTTTTTTTGCTCCGGTTAATCGCAACAATTCTTTATCATTAATAAAATTAAATTTATCAAATTTCATAATTTTAATCTCCTATAATTTCTATTTTAATTTAAAAATATTTTATAGGAATTTTCAAATAATTATATTAGGTTATGCAAGAAGTCTAATATGTTATATTAACACAAAAAATACCCCTATTTACTTAAGCGTGATTTTCATTCTAATCAAATGAATCAAAAATGATCAATTGATATTGCAATAATTAAAATATATTCAGAATCAGTATATTTATTTGCTATTAAATACTTATTTAGCAATGCAATTGTTTGATACTCACTAACAGTAGGGCCGGCAGTAAATTGAGTAATTAATTGTTTAAAACAAAGCTTAATTAATCGAAAAATTAAACCTGGTCAATTAATAATTAATTCTGATCAAGGCATTCATTTTACTTCACATGCATATTTTGATTTATTAAGAGGTTATGGAGTAACTATAAGTATGTATCGACGTGGAAATTGTTTAGATAATTCACCTATTGAAAATTGGTTTTCAATTTTAAAAACAGAAAATAAAAATATAACAAAATACAAAAATTTTAATGAGCTAAAAAATATGATAGATAATTATATTGTTGAGTATAATAATTATAGAAGGGTTTTAAAATTAAAAATGTCTCCAATTAAATTTGAATTAAAAAGCATTTTAAATTAAAAAAATAATTCTCAGTTATTTGAAACTGTGAAGTTATATTTTTAAAATATATTTTTTATGAAATTTTGTATTCATTTGCATCAAATAATTAAATTCTTTCAATTACAGAATATAAATTTTTTTCATAAGTTTTAGCACCATCAATTATGCACATTAATGGGTCATTTGCAGCTTTTACTTTTAATTGGAAAATTAATTCAAAATATTTTACAATTCCACGAATTAAAGCTCCTCCTCCGCAGATGGTTATACCATTTCTAATAACATCGCCAGCTAATTCTGGTGATGTTTGTTCTAATACTTCTACTAATAAGTCTGTAATTCTTGAAAAAGGGGCTAATAAAACGTTTTTAATTTCTTCAGGTTTAATTAGTACTTCTCGTGGTAATCCCGTAATAATATCACGACCAAAGGCACCAGCTGGTTTTTCATTAATTATTTTAACTAATGCGCCAATTTCTTTTTTAATTTTTTCGGCCGTTCTAATTCCTACTAGTACATTGTATTCAGCACGAATATATTTTTGAATTTCTTGATCTAAGTGTTTTCCTGCAACTTTAACTGATTTTGAAATTACAATATCACCAGCCGAAATAATTGCAATATCTGTTTTTCCTCCACCAATATCAATTACTAAATTTCCTTGTGCTATACCAATATTAATGCCAGCTCCTAATGCTGCTAGTTTAATTTCTTCTTCTACTAAAACGTGACTTGCTCCCATATCTTTTACAATAGATTTTAAAGCACCACGTTCTAATTCGGTAACCCCACTTGGGCATGCCAATATTACTAGTGAATTTTTTCAAATTCCTGATAATTTTAATCTACTAAAAATGTGTTTTAAAAAATCTTGAGCCGCTTCCATATCGGAGATACCTCCGTCTAATAATGGTGTTACCATTCTAATATGATTATGCGTTTTCCCAAACATTTTGTATGCTTCATTTCCTAAGGCAATTAACGATTTACTTAAAGTGTCATATGCCATAATCGAAGGTTCATTATAAACAATTCCCCGCCCTGATACATAGGCTACCGTGTTAGATGTCCCTAAGTCTAATGCTAAAAACGAGTAGTCTTTTCCAAATTTATAATTAGCCATATTTTTTTGCCTCCTACTCCTATATTTAAAATTTATGGTTATTTTAATACAACGTTCTAGTATAATTATACTATAAAATCAAGATAAGTAAATGAAAAAGGTGTTTATTGGGGTGTGAAGGCTAAAATGGGAGTATTTGTGATTGTTGAAGGTAAGACAGATTCAACAAAGTTAAAAAGTATTTTTCCTAATATTAAAACAATTGAAACTAGCGGTAGTGGGATTACAAAAGAAAAATTAGAATTGATCAAAAAAATTAGTTTAAATAATAAAGTAATTATTTTTACTGATCCTGATTATCCTGGACAAAAATTACGTCAAATTATTAGTGGTTATTTAGAAAACAACTGCCTGCACGCTTTTATAGGTAAGAATGATGCAACCAAGGGTAAAAAAGTTGGAATTGCTGAGGCATCTGAAGATGCAATTAAAAATAGTATTAATAATTTAATTAGTTTTTCAAACCAGCCAGTTGATAATTTACAATGAAGTGATTATATTAATTTAGTTGATTCAAAAGTAAAACGCGAAAAAATTATTAAGTACTATAACTTAATGCCAACTAATAATAAAACAACATTTAAATGACTAAATTATATGAATGTTAAAAAAAAAGATTTAATTGATATTTTAAAGGAGAAATAATGAAGAAACAAAATCAAGAAATGCGTGCCGAAGGAATAATAGCTAAAAAGAGTAAGGGGCAAAACTTTTTAACAAATCCTCATTTTATTAATTTAATTGTTGATAGTGCGTTTGATTTACCAAACATAAATATTTTAGAAATTGGCCCGGGAATGGGTGCTTTGACGAGTTCTATCTTATTAAAAGCAAACAAACTTGTTTGTGTTGAAATTGATTCAACTTTAGTAGAATATTTAACATTAAAATTTAAAGATCAGGGCTTAACTGTTATCCAGGGAGATATTTTAACCATTGATTTAGAAAAATTATTTTTAACAGAATTTTTAGATAATAATCCAATTAGTATTATTTCCAATATTCCTTATTATATTACTTCACCAATTATTTTTAAATTATTAAAAATAAATAATCCAAAAGTAAAAGAAAATATTTTAATGATGCAAAAAGAGGTGGGTGAGAGAATTATGGCTCAGCCAAATTCAAAAAATTATAGTAGTTTTTCTGTTGTTTGTCAATTTTATAGTGACATTGAAAAAGTTTCCTTCGTTGGTCGTAATAATTTTGTTCCAGTACCAAAAGTTGATAGTATTGTTTTAAAATTTAAATTGAATAAAAAATATCCTTTATTAATAAATGATGAAGAATTTATTAGATTTATTCGAATGATTTTTGCAACAAAGCGAAAAACAATTTTAAATAACTTAGCAATTATTATTAACAATAAAATTTTGGCCGAAGATATTTTGGCAAGATTAAACTATGCATTAAATTTACGTTCAGAAAATTTAAGTTTAAATGATTTTTATCTTTTATATAATGAAATTAAAAAAACTAAGGGAGAACTATAAAAATGAAAATTAGATCATATGGTAAGTTTAATTTAACTTTAGAGATTTTTCACAAACATAAATTTAAAAAAATGCACCATATTAAAAGTATTATTTTTCCTTATAAAGAAGAATATGATTTTGTTGAGTTATTGCCTTATCAAGGTAAACAAACAATTTTTACTTGTAATAAAAAAGAACTAGATTCAAATAATAATACTATTTTGGAAACATATCATAATTTTGTTGCTATGTTCCCTAAGTTTAAATCAACTCCAGTTCATGTTAATTTAATTAAAAATACAACTATTGGTTCTGGTCTTGGTTATTCTGCTAGTAATGCTGTTGCAATGATTAAACTTATCTGTCATTTTTTTAATATTAATTATTATTCTTGGAAAATTAAAAAGTTAATTCAAAATCTTAGTTCAGATGCTTTATTTTTTTATTTAGAAAAACCAGCAATAATCTCTGGTTATGGTCATAAAATTAAGTATTTAACAATCCATCAAATTAATAAATATAAAATCCCAAATCTTAAAATTATTGATTCAAAAATATCATCAATCACAAAAGAGGTTTACCAAGAATTTGACCATAATTATCAATATTATAAAACAAAAAAAATTATTAATAATCTTTATTTTAATATGTTACAACAACCCGCTTTTAAAATTAATCCAGAGTTAAAAAAATTTTATCTTACACTAAAGCAAGAATATTCAAATGTAATGCTTTCTGGTAGTGGCGGTGCTTTTTTGGTTTGATAATTTAGTTTTAAAGTATATTTTAAAATTAAATTAGGCTATAATTGAACATAAGTGAGGAGATTGTAAAATGAAAAAAGTATTGTTAATTGATGGAAATTCTTTGCTTTTTAGAGCATTTTATGCCACGGCGTATAATGGCGAGATGTTAAAAAGTTTGTATGGAATACCAACAAATGCTGTTTATGCATTTGCCAATATTTTGAATAAAATATTAAAAACAAGTAACTACTATAGTGTTGTTGTTGCTTTTGATAAAGGAAAAAAGAATTTTCGTCATGATTTATTAGTTGACTACAAAGATGGTCGGAGTAAAACGCCAAATGAATTAATTGTACAATTTCCAATTGTAAAAGAATTTTTAGATAGTTATCAAATTCCATATTTAGAGCAAGAAGGATATGAAGCTGATGATTTATTAGGATGTTTAGCGGTGTTGGCTGAAAAAGAAGATTTTTATGTTGATATTTTTTCAAGTGATAAAGATTTATATCAATTAATCACTAATAAAACAAATATTTTAGTGCCACGTCAAGGCGATAGTGCTGATGTTATTGATGAAACAGCTTTAATAACAAAATGGGGAATTACACCATTACAAGTTCCTGATTTAAAAGGGTTAATGGGTGATCCTTCCGATAATTTAAAGGGCGTTCCAAAGGTTGGCAAAAAAACAGCAATAAAATTAATTAATGAATATCATTCAATTGAAAATTTATATGATAATATTGAGCAGATTAAAGGAGCATTACAACAAAATTTACTAAATCATAAGGAAGGTGCATTATTATGCAAAAAGATAGCTACTATTTTTTGTGATATTAATTTAGAACATTTTACTTTTACTCAGTTTTCACCAAATAAAGAAAAATTAATGCAATTTTATTTAAAATATAATATGAATTCATTTGTAACAAAGTTGTTTAATAATCAAGATAATAGTACCCAAAATTCAAATATAACAGTAAAAATTATTGAAGAATGAAGTTCCGAATTTAATAAAAATAACACTACTGTTTATTTAGAATTATTAGATGAAAATTATCATACTGCAGAAATTATTGGGTTTGGAATTGTTAATTCGAAAGGTGTTTTTTATTTTGATTATATTCATGCAAAGCACGATAAACTATGACATCAATTTTTAAATGATAATAAATATCAAAAGTTAACTTATCATGCAAAGAGTTTAATTGTTGCTTTAGCTCGTGATAATATTTTTGTCCAAAATATTGAATATGATATGATGCTAGCTGGTTATGTTTATAATTCAAATGCAAAAAATAGTTTAGATACTTATATTAATTTATTTGAAAAAAAACAAATTTTGACTGATGAATTATTTTATGGCAAAGGGGTTAAAAAACAAATTCCTGCTGATGTAATTAAATTAAGTCATTTTATTGGTGAAAAAGCAGCGTACATTCATAAACTAAGGCCAAAAATTATTGAATTATTAAAAACTAATCAGCAATATGATTTATATTATAAGATTGAGTTACCAACAGCTTTTGCATTAGCACGAATGGAAATTAATGGCGTTAAAGTTAACCAACATGAATTAACGACACAAACCTTGCGAATTGAAAAAATTGTGCAAGAATTAAATAACGAAATTAACGATATTGCGCAAAAAGAAATTAATCCTAATTCACCAAAACAAATTTCAGAATTATTATTTCAAGATCTTTCATTACCCGATCGGAAAAAGGGGTCAACAGCACAAGAAACATTAGATGAAATAAAAAATAACCATGAGATTATTCCAAAGATATTAGATTATCGAAAATATCAAAAATTATATTCAACTTATTTAAAAGGGATGGAAAAATATATTTTTGATGATGGGAAAGTTCATACAATTTATAAACAAAGCTTGACAAATACTGGTCGGCTTTCGTCTGCCGAACCTAATATGCAAAATATTAGTATTCGTGATGATGTTCAAAAAGAGGTACGAAAAATTTTTGTTGTTTCATCGCCAAATAATGTTTTATTATCTTGTGATTATTCACAAATTGAATTACGAATTTTAGCACATATGTCAAAAGACCAAGATTTAATTGATGCTTTTAATAAGAATGAAGATATTCATACTAATACTGCAATGAAAATTTTTAATTTATCAAAAAATGAAATTACACCAAATATTCGTCGTAGTGCGAAAGCTGTTAATTTTGGGATTATTTATGGAATTAGTGATTTTGGTTTAGCAACTGATTTAAATATTTCTGTTGCAAAAGCAAAAGCAATAATTAATAATTATTATAAACAATTTCCAACAATTAAGTCTTTTATTGATCAACAAGTTGATTTTTGTAAACAAAATGGTTATGTTACAACAATTTTTAATCGGAAACGTTACGTCCCAGAAATTAATGACCGTAATTATATGCAACGTGAATTTGGGAAACGGATTGCAATGAATATGCCAATTCAGGGTAGTGCAGCGGATATTATTAAAATTGCTTTAAAAAATATTGACAAAAAATTTTTAAAATTAAATTTAAAAGCAAAAATTATTGCACAAATTCATGATGAATTAATTTTTGAAATTCCACAAGTTGAATTAATTCAAGCGCAAAAAATTGTTAAAACATTGATGGAGGATTCTACTAAATTAAATGTAAAGTTAATGGTTGATATGAAAAATGGCTTAAGTTGATATGATTTAAAATAAGATTAAATCATATCTGCACAGTTTCAAATAACTGAGAATTATTTTTTTAATTTAAAATGCTTTTTAATTCAAATTGAATTGGAGGCATTTTTAATTTTAAAACCCTTCTATAATTATTATACTCAACAATATAATTATCTATCATATTTTTTAGCTCATTAAAATTTTTGTATTTTGTTATATTTTTATTTTCTATTTTTAAAATTGAAAACCAATTTTTAATAGGTGAGTTATCTAAACAATTTCCACGTCGAGACATACTTATAGTTACTCCATAATCTCTTAATAAATCAAAATATGAATGTGAAGTAAAATGAATGCCTTAATCAGAATTAATTATTAATTGACCAGGTTTAATTTTTCGATTAATTAAGCTTTGTTTTAAACAATTAATTACTCAATTTACTGTTGTCCCCTTCCTGTTAGTGAGTATCCAACAATTTCATTACTAAATAAGTCTTTAATAGCAAATAAATATAATGATTCTGAATATATTTTAATTATTGTAATATCAATTGATCATTTTTGATTAATTTGATTAGAATGAAAATTACGTTTAAGTAAATAGGGGTATTTTTTTATGTTCATATAACATATTATTAAAATGTTTAATTCGTTTTTTATGTTTAATTCTAACTTCAGAACATATTTGTAATATCTTCATATAACGATATACAGTACTTGCTGATATTTTTATTTTTTTGTTCTTCCAAATCAATTTTTATTTGTCGATGACATTTATTTTTATTGTTTTTTCAAATTATTTTAATTATTTCTAATATATTGTAATCAATTTTTCATTCATATTTTTCATGAATATTTTTATATTTATTTCATGTATCATATGAAATGCATAATATTTTTAAAAATCATCTTAATGGTAAGATTGAGTTGTTATTTAATTCGTTTTTAATAAAATAAATTTGTTTTCTAATATTCATCTTTGTTTTTGTTTTTGGAAAAGATTCAAGCTTTTTTAAAATATTATTTTCTGCTTTTATTTGTTCATTTTCTTTTTTTAATAAATATATATTTTCATCATGCGGATTATTAAAAATTGGCATTTTTTTAATATATGTTCGTTTATCAAATTTTTTATCTTTATTGAAAACATTAATTCACCTAGAAATAGTTGCAGTACTAATTTCATATTATTTAGATATTAAAGATATTGATTTATTATATTAGTAATATTCGTTAATAATTTTAGTTTTAAATTCAATATCATAGTCTTTTGACCCTTTAGTTTCGCCCTTTCATTTGCCATATAAAAATGTTGGTTGTATGTATTATTTAAGGGTTTTAATTAATATCTTAGAAATTGTGGAATAAAAATACGACTTACTTATCTAAAGTATATAACTTTTAATTTTATTGTCAACAATATTTTAACATTTTTTAAATTTTTCCACGACAAAAATACATGTTTATTAAAGTTATTTAATTTATTAGATAAAATTAATAAAAATATAAGTTTGACTCTAAACTATTATTTACAAAATTATTAATTGAATAATTAACTCTATTTTATTCTAATGGTTCATTAGTATTAAATAAATTAATTTTATTTTTAAAATTCATCATACTAGTATTTAATTTATTTTTAATATTTTTTTCATGATAAGTTGCTTTTTTAACCGAGACACCTTTACAGTAATGTGATATATCACCCTCAATATGACAACCAGTATTATTTCATAATGTTTGATTTTTGACGCCTTCTTCATTAGACTTCTTGCATAACCCATTAAAATAATTTCAAATATTTGTAAAAAGGGGTTAATATAAAATTATAATTTTAATTAATTATGTCTTTTATTTAAAAATTTAATATTTTGCCACAACGAAAAATTATTTTATTATTCAAATTCGTTAATTTTAAATAAATCTTTTATGATAACTATAATAATTGTAAATTATAAATTGAAGCAATTAAATTAAATCTTAAACTAAATCGTTTTCTACGATTTATATATTTTTCTGTAATAATTTTAAATTTTTTAAGAATAGCAAAAATATTTTCAATAATAATTCTTATTTTTGAAACTAGTCTATTATGTTGTTTTTGTTCTTTATTTAAATGTTTTTTCTTAGTTTTCTTTGTGGGCATTATAACATTATTGTGAATTTTTTGTATTCCTTGATAACCACTATCAACTATTAATTTGGTATTTTTTAAAATTGCGATTTTTGATTCTTTAAATAAAGCATAATCGTGTTTTTTACCAAGTGAAAAACTTGTTGCAATAATTTTTTTGGTTTCTTGTTCGATAATTACTTGTGTTTTAATAGTGTGTTTTTTCTTTTTACCAGAATAAGATTGTTTTTGTCTTTTTTTGGGCGTTGGATTGGGGTTTCGGTAGCATCAATAATAATAGTTTTATCATTAAAATAATCATTTATTAGCGCTTTTTTACCAGCAAATTGCTGAAAATCAGGGTGTTTAATTAAAATATCTTCAATTCACTTGATATTGCGATAACAATTAGCTTCACTAATTCCGAAATTTTTTCCAAGATGAAAATAAGTTCGATATTCTCGTCAATACGATAAAGTCATCAATAATCGATTTTCTAGTGATAATTTATTAGCTTTGCCACCTTTTTTAAATTTTTCTATTTCAGCTACTTGTAAAATATCTAACATTTTATTAAAAATATCTTGTTTTATTCCTGTTAATCTTAATCATTCTTTATCATTAATATTTTTAAATTCATCAAATTTCATAATTTAATATCCTCATAAATTATATTTTATAATAATATTTTAATAATAAAACCAGGTATCGCAAGAAGTCTAATAAATAAAGTTTTAAATTATTACATTAAATTAACTAATGAAAATATTACTAATCAAGATGAAAATTTTTCAAATAAAATTGCTTGTTTTGATGAACAAAAAAATTATTAAAATATTTTATCAACGATTATCACCATTAGAAAAAGAAGTATTTCGGTTATGATTTGCTGGTGAAAATATTTATAATATTCACCGCTTATTAGGGTTAAATTATCGGCAAGTTGATAATGCAATGCAACGAATTATGCAAAAAAAAAGATATTTTTACAAAAATAGTTAATTAAGTATATGAATATTGTTATTAATATACTATAATTAATTATGGTGAATATTATGCGCGAAAAGATTATATTAGTATGTTCAGAATGTTTAAATCGAAACTATACAACATTTAAAAACAAAATGACACAAAAAGAACGATTAGAAATAAATAAGTTTTGTAAAACATGTAATAAACATAATAAACATAAAGAAACAAGGTAGGGGTGCTTGCAATGAAAAAAAATGAAAAATCAAAAAAGAATGTTAAAACTGTTTTAACAAAAGAAAAAAAAGCGTTAAAAATTCAAAAGAAAAATGAAAAAGCAGCGCTAATTTTTCAAAAAAAAGCAAGTAAAAAAGCACTAATTCAAGTTGGAACAAAAAAAGTAAGCACAACACCAGAGATTGATGAGAATGGTGAACCAATTAAAAAAGGTCTTTTTAAGCTTAAAAATTCAAATAAAAGTAAAAAAACAAATTGAAAATTAGCTTTTCGTGAATTTCCTGTCAAAATGGCAAAAGAAGTCACGAGAATTCGATGAACAAGTAAGGTTAGCTTGGGACGCAAGTTTTTAATCACAATTTTATTTATTATTGCTTTTGCGTTGTTTTATTTAGTATTAGATTTAGTTTTACATCATTTACTAACTGTTGCTCGCATTATATAATAGATAATTAAAAGGAGTAAAGCAAGGTAATGTTAGGAAAAAACACAATAAAAGATGAAATCATTGATAATGATAAAAGTAAAGACAGAGAAACTTTAGAAGACGCCACAAAGTATCCTGGAAAATGATATGTAATTAATTGTTATTCTGGACATGAAGATGGTGTTCGTGATGACTTAATTCAACGGGTAGAATCATTAAATATGAAAGATGTTGTTTTTGATATTAGAGTTGTAAAAGAGATAGCTTCAGCCAAAAAAGGTGGAAAACTAATAGAAAAAGAAAAAAATGCGTACCCAGGCTATATTTTTATTAATATGATTATGAACGATGAAGCTTGATACATTGTTCGGAACACAACAGGGGTTACTGGATTTATTGGATCATCAGGGCGAGGAACAAAACCTTTTCCTTTAACAGATCAAGAAGCAAGGACAATGCTTTCAAAATCATTGACAGCTAAAAAAACAGCAACACAGCAAGGAAAAAAAGTTAAAAAAGTATTTGTGGCAAACTTTGAAGTGAATGATTATATTCAAATTTTATCAGGAACTTTTACTGATATGGAAGGACAAGTAACAAAAATTGACACTTCAAAAGGGATTGCGATAGTAAATTTAGAAATGTTTGGTCGTTTGACACCTGCTGAAGTTGAATTTGACCAATGTAAAAAAATTGGTTAGGTTAGAGCATAGCAAATTAATATTAATTTTTTTTATGCTTTTTTTAAAATGATAAATGTGAACCGTTTAACTGAGGACACCTTTTTTATGCGAAATGCTGCTATTGTTGCGCGCGAACTATTAGGAAAATATTTAGTTCGAATTATTGCTGGGAAAAAAATTATTTGTAAAATTATTGAAACTGAAGCTTATGATGGACCCGAAGATGATGCTAATCATGGTTTTAACAATAAACGTAGTTCTCGTAATAAAACACTTTTTTGGAAAGGTGGCTTTGCACATGTTTTTCTCATTTATGGGATGTATCATTGTTTTAATATTGTTACTGACCAAGTTGATTTTCCAAGTGCAGTTTTATTACGCGCTGGTGAAATTATTATTGATGAAACTGTTCCCGACTTTGTTTCAACACCACGGCTAGCAAATGGCCCTGGAAAGTTATCGCTCTATTTAAAAATTACTAAAGCTGATGATGGACTTTCGCTGCTAGAAAGTGAAGTTTTATATCTTGCCGAAGATATAGTACCAACTGCAATTGAAATTACAACTACACCACGGGTCAACATTGAGTATGCAACAAATTTTAAATTAAAACCATATCGATTTTATATTACAGATCATAAAGCAGTTTCGAAAAAATAAGAGGTTAAAATGAATAAAGCAAAAAAAGCAGAAATTTGAAAGATTCACCGGGAATTTTCTTATCTTGAGATTAGCAATATGGGGCGTGTTCGTAATATTTTAACAAAGAAAGTTAAGAAATTAAAGAAGCCAAAAAATACTAATTATTATTTAATTCGGCGTCGTGAAGATGGAAAAACAAAAACAAGGCCATTACATAAGTTGGTTGTTGAGTTATTTATTGGTTCAGTTCCGCAAAATATGACAATTGATCATATTAATGGTAATCCTGGTGATAATCGAGCAGAAAATTTAGAAATTGTTTCAAAACGAGAAAATACAATTCGGCAAATTAGGATGTGATCACATCCGCATAGTTTTTATAATCGAGATTTAGTGGAAGCACATAGTGAGAAACGATGAATTTATCGTGGTAAACTATATAATTGAATTGAAATCTTAAAGCTATTGCATGCTCAAGGAATTATATACTATCAAGTGAAATGGAAAGGAAGTAGCAAAAGGCGAATTGGTCAACTACCAAATGGTGAAACAATTATACGTGTCAAAAATATTGATTCTAATAATGGTGATTATGATTTTTTAAAAAACTATTATGAATAAAAAACATAATAGTTTTTTTAAAAAAAATAATTTGTGGTTTAAGTCCAACACTAGCATTTAAGTCAATAATACCATGATATTTTAATTTAATAGCATCAACAAGTGTTGCTGATATGCAAACATCTGTAGCAACACCAACAATGACCAAGCTAGTAACCTTGTGTTCTTGAAGAAATTCATGTAATCCATTTGAAGTATGATTATCACTAAAAAAACCACTGTAGCTATCAAAATCTTGTTGTGTTCCTTTTAAAATAATATGGTCAAATTGCAATTTAGTTAATTTATATAACTCACTACCAAATGTATTTGCAATGCAATGCGGACCTCATTTAGCAAACGAACAATGATTATTAGGATGAAAATCTTTTGTCGCAATAACTAAATCACCATTCTGATGAAATTCATCAATTAAAGCAACAATTTTTTCATATAATTTTTCTGCTCCCGGAACATATAAAGCTCCTTTAGGATCAACAAAGTCATTTTGATAATCAACCACAATTAAGGCTTTTTTATTCATTTCATAATCCTCTCAATTATTTTTTAAATGTTTATATATTACCACATATATTGTTATAATGTTAAAAGAAATTAAAAATTCTAGGGGGATATTGATGATTAAATTAATTAAAACAGCGCTACCAGAATTAGAAATTACACCTGAGCAAGAAAAACAGTTACAATTATATTATCAATATTTAGTTGAACAAAACCAAATTATGAATTTAACCACAATTATTAATGAAGACGATGTTTATCTTAAACATTTTCTTGATTCAGGATTATTATTAAAAGAATTCTTATTGTCAAAGGAGATGACAGTTAGTGACGTTGGCAGTGGGGCTGGTTTTCCAGGGCTGGTTTTAAAAATTCTTTGCCCAACAATTAAATTAACAATTATTGAAGCATTAGAAAAACGATGCTTATTTTTAAAATGATTAGTGATGAAGTTACAATTAAAAAATGTTGAAATTATTCATTCTCGAGCAGAGGAATATAGTCGAGAGCATACTGAATCTTTTAAACTTGTTGTTTCTCGTGCTGTTGCTAATTTAGGGGTGCTTTTAGAATTAGTAGTACGAATGGTTAAAACATCGGGAAGGATTATTTGTTATAAAGGGCCAAATGTTAAGGCTGAATTACAAGCGGCGCAAAAAACTTTATCAGTTTTAAATTTAAAATTAGAAAAAATTCAACATGAAACGATTCCACAACTTGGCGAACGGAACATTTGTTATTTTATTAAAACAGAGGCAACTGCAGAACCATATCCTCGCCGGTTTAATCAAATAAAAAAATTTCCAATTGGATAAAGTGTTATATAATAATAATGTATAAAATTATCAGAGTCAACGGAACAGAAAGGACAAATATGGGGAAAATTATTGCAATCACAAACCAAAAAGGTGGCGTTGGTAAAACAACAACTTCGATTAACTTAGCGGCCGGATTGGCACGTACTGGACGAAAGATTTTATTAGTGGATGTTGATCCCCAAGGAAATGCAACAACAGGGACAGGCGCTAATAAAGAAGAAATTTATGAAAGTATGTATGATGTTTTAGTTGGACAAATCCCATTAAAAAATATTATTATTTCAAATATTATGACCAATGTTGATTTAGCACCAGCAACCATTTCATTAGCGGGAGCAGATATTTATTTTATGGAAAGAACAGAAGATAATCAAAGCATTTTATTAGAGCGGATTAAACCGGTTCATGATAAGTATGATTTTATTTTAATTGATTGCCCCCCTTCCTTAGGATTAATTAATCGAAACGCATTAGCTTGTGCCGATTCTGTTTTAATTCCAATTCAAGCAGAGTATTATGCTTTAGAAGGGTTGGCACAGTTATTAACAACAATTCATTTTGTACAAAAAATGTTTAATGAAAGTTTAGCAATTGAAGGAATTGTTTTAACAATGTTTGATTCACGAACAAAATTATCATTTGAAGTGATGACAGAAGTTAAAAAATATTTTAATGAAAAAGTTTATCGAACACATATTCCAAGAAATGTTAAAATTAGTGAATCACCATCACATGGTTTGAGTATTTTTGAATATGATAAAGGTGGCGCAGGTGCGGTTGCTTATGAAGAATTAGCGAGAGAGGTGTTGGCAAACAATGGCAAGCAATACTAAGAATACTAAGAGTCGATTAAGTTCAAAAGGGCTAGATAAAATTTTTGGTGAAGGAATCAACGAAGTAATTAAAGGGATTGAAAGCAATGAAGCATTAAAAGAGGCAGCGAATGAAATTGCATTAGCGGAAATTTTTCCTAATCCGCATCAACCCCGCAAAAATTTTAATGAAGAAGAATTAATAGAATTAGCACAGTCAATTAAAGAATATGGTTTAATTCAACCTATTATTGTAAAAAAAACGAATAATGGTTATTATTTAGTTGCCGGAGAGCGTCGTAGTCGGTCTGCCAAATTAGCAGGATTAACAACTATTCCAGCAATTGTTGTTGATTTTAATGATCAGCAGATGAAAGAAGTTGCTTTAATTGAAAACATTCAACGGGTTGATTTAAATTCAATTGAAGAAGCTAATGCTTATAAAGAATTAATTGAGTTACTAGGATTAACCCAAGAAGAATTAGCACAACGAATTGGAAAATCACGAAGTCATGTCACAAATACGATGCGATTATTAAGTTTACCAACTGAAGTGATAACCTTGTTATTAGAAAATAAAGTAACAATGGGGCAAGTTAAACCATTAATTAGTTTAAATGTTGACAAAAATGAATTAAAAAATATTATTAATAAGATTATTAATTTAAATTTAAATGCGCGTCAGGTTGAAGAATTGGTCAAAGAATATAATCAAAAAACAACGAAACCATTAATTGAAAATTCAGATAAGGATTCATCAAAACGATCTGTTAATGAATTTTTGGAAAATAAAATAATGCGAAAATTAGGAACAAAAGTAGTTATTGATACTGACAAAATTGTTATAAAGTATATTGGAATTAAAGATTTAAACCGTATTTTAGAATTATTAGATTTAATTGATGATTAATTAATAGCAAGGAAGAACATAATGGCATTAAAAATGGGAATAGTTGGTTTACCAAACGTTGGTAAATCAACTTTATTTAACGCAATTACAAATTCACAAGTTGAAGCAGCTAATTATCCATTTGCAACAATTAATCCAAATATTGGAACGGTAGAAGTTCCTGATGAACGAATAGATACTTTAATTACTCTTTGTGCTCCGAACAAAGTAATTCATAGCACATTTGAATTTTATGATATTGCTGGATTAATTGCGGGAGCTAGTAAAGGTGAGGGTTTAGGAAATGCTTTTTTGCAAAATATTCGCGAAACTGATGCAATTTGTATGGTCATCCGTTGTTTTGATAATAAAGATATTACCCACGTTGAAGGAACAATTGATCCAATTCGTGATATTGAAATTATTAATTTAGAATTAATTATTTCTGACCAAGAACAAATTAAAAAACGAATTGATAAAATTAGCAAAAAAGCACAAACTTTAAAACAAAAAGAAGATGTTTTTGAATATGAATTATTATTAAAGTTAGCAACAGGATTAGAACAAAATAAATTATTAAAAGATTTAACATTATCAGATGATGAACTAAAAGTAGTAAAGAATTTTAATTTATTAACAATTAAGCCCTTTATTTATGTTGCTAATTTTGCAGAAAGTGATTTAAACCAACCAGATAATTTTTATATTAAAACAGTTAAAAAATATTCTCAACAACAAGCAATTGAAGTCGTTTTTATTTGTGCTAAAATTGAAGAAGAATTATCAGCATTAGAACCAAATGATCGGAAATTATTAATGGCTGATTATGGAATTAAAGAAGCTGGTTTAAGTCAATTAATTAAAAAATCTTATGCTTTATTAGGATTACAAACATTTTTTACTGCTGGCAAGCAAGAAGTACGAGCATTGACTTTTAAAAAAGGAGCAACAGCACCAATGTGTGCAGGAATGATTCATTCTGACTTTGAACGTGGTTTTATTCGAGCAGAAGTTTATTCTTATGATGATTTAGTGCAATATGGTAGTGAAAAAGCTGTAAAAGAAAATGGCCGGTTAAGAAGCGAAGGGAAAACTTATGTTATGCAAGACGGCGATATATGTTTTTTTAAATTTAATGTTTAGGGAGAAATAATAATGCGAATTGGCAATAGTTATGATTTACATAATTTAAAAGTAGGAACTGGTTTTTATTTAGGGGGAATTTTTATTCCATGCCAATACCAAATTGAAGCTGTTTCTGATGGTGATATTTTGTTACATACAATTAGTGAAGCAATTGTTGGATCCTTAGGATTAGGTGATTTAGGAGAATGGTTTGATGAAACAAATAAAAAACTTAATTCACAATTAATTTTAAAAAAAGCATTAACATTAATGACTGAACAGAATTATCAAATTAGTAATATTGATGCAACAATTATTATTGATGAACCACGCTTGCAAAAGCATAAAAAAGCAATTAAAACTAATTTACAAAAATTATTACAAATTACGGCTGAAAAAATTAACTTAAAAGCAACAACTACTGAACAAAATTTTCCAAATATTATCCAAAGTTATACAACATTATTACTTTTAAAGCAAAATGATTAGGTCAAAAGCTAGAATGGGGGATTAAAATGAAACAAAAAGTCAGATTGCGTTACGCACCAAGTCCAACGGGATTTTTACATATTGGTAATACAAGAACAGCATTATTTAATTATTTATTTGCAAAACATTATGATGGTGTTTTTGTTCTACGAATCGAAGATACAGATATTGAACGAAATGTTGAAGGAGCGATTGCGTCACAATTAGATAATTTACGTTGATTAGGAATTGAACCAGATGAAACAATTGACCGCCCAGGGGCTTATGGACCATATCGACAATTAGAACGCTTAGAACTTTATCAAAAATATGCCCAAAAATTATTAACAACAAAAAAAGCATATTATTGTTTTTGTACACCAGCCGAACTTGAAAAAGACCGTGAAGCACAATTGGCAAAAGGATATCTTTCAACACGTTATAATCGAAAATGTTGACAATTAACTTCTGAACAAATTTCTGAAAAATTATCAAAAAAAACCCCACATAATTTACGTTTTTTTGTTCCTGATGAAGCAAGTTATTATTTTAATGATTTAGTCCGTGGTCCTGTTCATTTTGAAGGAAAAGATCTTGGGGATTGAGTTACTTTAAAATCAAATGGAATTCCAACTTATAATTTTGCGGTTGTAATTGATGATATGTTAATGGAAATTAGTCATGTTGTTCGGGGAGAAGAACATATTTCTAATACACCAAAACAATTAATGATTTACGAAGCATTTAATGCGAAGCCACCAATTTTTGCTCATTTAACCTTAATTGTTAATGAGCAACATAAAAAGTTGTCAAAACGAGATAGTCATTTAATGCAATTTATTAGCCAATATCGAACATTAGGATATTTACCAACAGCAATTTTTAATTTTATTAGTTTATTAGGATGATCGCTTCCGGGCACTGTTGAAATTTTTAGTCATGATGAATTAATTAAAAATTTTGATGAAACGCGGTTTAGTAAATCGCCAAGTATGTTTGATGTTAAAAAATTAACTTGAATGAATAATTATTATCTTAAGGCAATGAATGATGAGGATTATCTAACTTTTGTTCGACCTTTTTTAGCAGAAAGCTATGATTTAACAAAAAAAACATCAGAATGAGTAAATATGTTATTATTAATTTATAAAAAAGAACTTCAATATGGGGCAGAAATTGTGAACTTAACAAAAACATTTTTTGAATCAACAACAAAGTTATCAATGGCAACGCAAGCAGTGTTAACAGAATTGAGCGGTTATGAAGAAATGATAACATCTTTTAAAACAGCGTTAAGTCAATTGCCAGTTTGAGATGAACCAAATATTAAGCAATTAATTAGTAAAATGGGGGGAAAATATGGTATGAAAGGAAAGAATTTATTTATGCCAATTAGAATTTTTACTTCTCATCAAGAACACGGACCAGAGCTAGCCAAGGTTATTTATTTATTAGGGAAAGAACAAGTAATTAATAATATTACTAAATTACAATAACGAAAAAATGAAACTACCACTAACAATCCGAGATAGTGTTCATGGAGATATTGAAATTAAAGAAGAAATTACCGTAAAATTAATTAACACCCCAGAATTTCAACGCTTGCGTCGCATTAGTCAATTAGCAGGGGGGCAATTTGTTTTTCCAAGCGCGTCGCATACGCGTTTTTCACATTGTATTGGTGTTTATCATTTAGTTAGTAAAATGCTAGAAACAGCAAGTATTCAAGAAATGTATGGTAAGCACGAACAATTATTGGTTAAATTAGCAGGATTGCTGCATGATGTTGGCCATGGTCCATTTTCACATACATTTGAAATGACTAATTATGTCACAGAACAGAAAATTAGTCATGAAAATTATTCATCTTTATTAATTAAAAATTCAACAACAAATATTAATAAAATCTTAGCGGCCGAATTTAGTTCAGAAGAAATTAATGAAATATGCATGATGATTGAAGGGGAACATCCGGACAGGGTTTTATCATCGTTAGTGTCCTCACAATTAGATGCTGACCGAATGGATTATTTATTACGTGATGGACAAACAAGCGGCGTAGGTTATAGTCATGTTGATACGCAGTGAATTATTCGGCATTTATTTATTAAAGATAAGAAAAATGTTTTTCCGTTAAAAGTACAGCATGCAATTGAATCATTTTTAATTGGCCGTTATCATATGTATAAGCAAATTTATTTACATCCACTAAGTATTGGATTTGACTTAACTTTCCAAATGATATTAAAACGATTGTATGATTTATACCATAGCAACTATCAATTTAAAAATAAAGTAATTATTACTTTATTAATTCCAGTATTGGAAGGAAAAATGATGAGCCCAGACCAATATTGTGCATTGGATGATTATACATTATTTACATATTTAAAAATGTTAGAAAATGAAAATGATGAAATTTTAGTTACATTAATTAAAATGTTCACCACACGAAATTTTTTGCAAAAAATAAACCCAGCAAAAAGAAACTTCGAAGAAATTAAAAATAATTTGATAAAAAAATATAAAAACCATTATAATTACTTTATGGTTGAATATAACCTAAAACCAGTTAAATTATATGATGGTGATACTAAACCAATTTATATTGATACACCCAAAGGAATTAAATGCATTATGGAAGTTTCAGAAGTCTTAGCATTTAAAAATAATAGTAAAAAAACAGCAACAACAATTTTGTTTTCAATTGGAGAAAAATATGAGAATGATTAATAAGAAAGGTTTAAATTAATGAACGATAATGTAGAGTTATTAGAATTAGTGTATTCATATTTAAAAAATAAAAAAAGTAGCGATACTTTTGAAAATATTTGAAATTATATTGCATCAAAAAGTGATTTAACAGTGCAAGGAGCCAGCAAAGAAGATGTCATTGCAGAATTATATACTGATTTAGTGTTAGATAACCGTTTTGTGCTGACAAGTGAAGGTATGTGAGGGTTACGTGAATTATTAAAATATGATGAAATTAAAAAACAATATGATTATATCGACCAGTTTGAAACAACAGAAGAATTTGAAGATATTGATTTAGATGAAGACAATGATGAAGAAGAATCATTAATTGATACTATTGATTTTGATGATACATTAGATGATGATGATAACGAGGAAGATGATTTTGTTGAAATAGAAGCTGATGATGATTTAATTGAAAATTATTATTCTATTGATGATGACGATGAAACAGTAGCATCTAAATCGGGTATTACAGAAGAAATTGACTGAAAAGCTCTTGAAAAAGAAATTGAACAAAATAATTAATACCAAGATTAAAGAGTGTTAGAAGTGATAACCCTGTTATTTTCTAAACTCTTTTTAATTTGAGAATGAAAGGATGATAAAACAATGGCAAAATATATTTTTGTAACTGGAGGAGTTGTAAGTGGCCTAGGGAAAGGCATTACAGCCTCTTCAATTGGTGTTTTATTAAAAGCAAGTGGATTAAATGTTTTTATGCAAAAATTTGACCCATATTTAAATGTTGACCCTGGAACAATGAGTCCTTATCAACATGGCGAAGTTTTTGTAACAGCAGATGGTGCTGAAACAGATTTAGACTTAGGACATTATGAACGTTTTATTGATGAAAATTTAACAAAAGAATCAAATATTACTTCAGGACGAATATATAAAAATGTAATTGAAAAAGAACGCCGTGGCGAATATGGAGGCGGAACAGTTCAAGTTGTTCCTCATGTTACTAATGAAATTAAAAAGAAAGTTTATCATGCGGCATCAACATCAAAAGCAGACATTATTATTACTGAAATTGGAGGTATAGTTGGGGATATTGAATCGTTACCTTTTATTGAAGCAATTCGTCAAGTTCGGATGGAACAAGGACGAGGAAATGTTATTTATATGCATGTTTCATTAGTTCCATATATTGCAGCATCAAAAGAATTAAAGACAAAACCAACGCAACATTCAGTGCGAGAATTATTATCGCTAGGCATTCAACCAGATATTGTTGTTGCTCGAACTGAAAAAGTTTTAGAGGATAATGTCCTTGAAAAAATCGCGCTATTTTGTAATATTGAAAAAAATAATGTTTTAGTAGCTACTGATGTTGCTAGTATTTATGAAGTACCATTAAAAATGTATGAACAAAATGCTCAAATAGCAATTAGCAAGTTATTAAACTTAAAAGTCACAAAAACTGATATGTCAGGATGAAAACAATTTGTTGAAAAAATTAATCATTCACAAGAAATAATTGAGATTAAATTAGTTGGGAAATATATTGAACTTTTAGATGCTTATTTATCAGTTAGTGAATCGTTACGAATTGCCGGATATGAAAATAAGGTTAAAATTAAAATTGATTGAATTAAAGCTGAAGATATTAATAAAAAAAAATATCAACAATTATTAAAAAATGCAAAAGGAATTTTGGTTCCTGGTGGTTTTGGTGAGCGTGGTTTTGAAGGGAAAATTTTAGCATGTCAATTTGCTCGTGAAAATAATATCCCATTCTTTGGAATTTGTTTTGGGATGCAAGCAGCTGTAGTTGAATTTGCTCGTAATGTTTGTCACATTCAGGATGCTAATTCTTCAGAATTAACAGAAACAAAAAATGCAATTATTGATATTATTCGTGGCAAAGATAAAACCGATGCTTTAGGAGGAACATTGCGCTTAGGTAATTATAACACAACTTTAGTTCCAAACACATTAGCACATAAGTTATATGGGAAAGATGAAGTTTTGGAACGTCATCGCCATCGTTATGAAATTAATAATTATTTTCGTGAACAATTAGCACAAGCGGGATTAGTATTTAGTGGTCTTTATGCTGAGAAAAACTTAGTGGAAGTTATTGAAATCCCGAACCATCCTTTTTATCTTGCTACACAATATCATCCGGAGTTTACTTCTCGACCAAATAAACCAAACCCATTATTTAATGGTTTTGTGCAAGCAGTAATTAACAATAAATAAGATGAAAAATTTGAAAAAATAGATAGATTTATATTAAGATAAAACCGTAGAAAGGTTGGAAATAAGTTATGAGTGATACAAATTATCAAACATTAGCGATTGTTGGGAGCCAGTGGGGTGATGAAGGAAAAGGTAAAATTACTGATTATTTTGCTCAACAAGCAGATATTATTGTTCGTTGAGCTGGTGGTGATAATGCCGGACATACAATTGTCATTAAAGGAACAAAATATAAGTTAAGCATTGTTCCTTCTGGTGTTTTTAATAAAAAATCAATTAATGTAATTGGGAATGGTTGTGTTGTTAATTTACGTAAATTAGTTAGCGAAATTAATTATTTACAAGAACATGGTTTTGATTGTAAAAATTTACGAATTAGTGATCGTGCCCATTTAATTTTTCCATATCATATGAAAATTGATGAATTGCAAGAAAAGTATCGTCAAAAATATTCAATTGGAACAACAAAAAAAGGAATTGGCCCTTGTTATCAAGATAAAGCAGAACGTATTGGGATTCGATTAGGTGATTTATTTGATGAAAAAGGATTTTTACAAAAATTAGAAAATAATTTAAAATTTAAAAATGAAGTTTTAACAAAAGTTTTTAATAGTGAAGGATTTGACCCAAAATTAATTTGAAAAGAATATTTGGCATTATTTCAACAAATTAAAACACTAGTAACTGATACTTCAATTTTAGTTGATAATGCAATTCATATGCATCAAAAAGTTTTGTTTGAAGGCGCACAAGGAGTAATGTTAGATTTAGATCAGGGTACTTATCCTTTCGTTACATCATCAAATCCAACAGCAGCTTCAATTCCGGTTGGTGTTGGGATTGCACCGCGTTATATTAACAATGTTTTAGGAATTGTTAAATCATATAATACCCGTGTTGGAACCGGACCATTTCCATCAGAAATTTTTGGCGAAGTTGGAACATATATTCGTGAAACAGGACGTGAATATGGGACTGTATCGGGACGCGCGCGCCGAATTGGATGATTTGATGGTATTTTAATGAAACATTCGTTGCGAATTAGTGGTTATACTAGTATAGCAATTATGTTATTAGATGTTTTAACTACTATCAAGGAATTAAAAATTTGTATTGGCTATAAATATCAAGAAAAACAAATTGATTATGTTCCAAGTACAATTAAAGAATATGAGATGTGTAAACCAATTTTAATAACAATGCCAGGTTGAGATGAGGACATTAGTAATGTTACAACATTTGAAGATTTACCAAATAATGCTCAACAATATTTAATGAAGTTAGAAGAAATAGTTGGTGTTACAATTAGCTTATTTTCTGTTGGTCCAGACCGTGAACAAACTATTTTAATGAATAAGGAGATTTTTTAATGATTAAACGTTATTTTGTTCCAGAGATTGGAAAAATTTGAAGTGATGAAAATAAATATAATACCTGAGCAAAAGTAGAATTATTGGTTTGTGAAGGATGGGCACAATTAGGATTAATTCCCAAAACAGATATTGAAAAAATTAAAACTAATTTAACAGTAAACTTATCACGGATGTTAGAGCTGGAAGCTGAAACAAAGCATGATGTTGTTGCTTTTACTCGAATGTTATCAGAAACATTGGGACTAGAAAAAAAATGAATTCATTATGGTTTAACATCAACTGATATTGTTGATACTAGTCAAAATTATTTGATTAAAGAATCAAACTATATTGTTAAAAAATATATGCTTGAATTAAAAGAAGCGTTAAAAGAAAAAGCTCTTACTTATAAAAAAAAATTAATTATGGGTCGTACCCACGGAATGTTCGCCGAACCAACCTCATTAGGATTAAAATTTTTACTTTGATATGCTGAATTAGAGCGTAATATTAGGCGGTTTGATGCTGCAGGTTCAGCAATTGCTGTTGCAAAAATATCAGGTTCAGTTGGTAATTTTGCGCATGTTGAAGTTCAAGTTGAAGAATATGTGGCAAAACAATTAGGGCTAAACCTTGACCCAATTACAACGCAAGTAACATCACGTGATTATCATATTGCATTATTTACAAGTTTTAGTCAAATTGCTAGTTTGTTAGAAAAAATGTCGCTTGAATTTCGACATTTCCAACGTTCAGAAGTGGCTGAAATTGCGGAAGGATTTAGCAAAAGTCAAAAAGGTTCATCTTCAATGCCGCACAAAAAAAATCCAATTAGTGCGGAAAATATTGCTGGTTTAGTTCGTTTAGTGCGTAGTAATATGAATGTTACATTTGAAAATAACTTATTATGACATGAACGTGATATTTCCCATAGTAGTAATGAACGAATTATTATTCCCGACACATATCATTTAGTAGTTTATTTATTGAAACGAATGATCGGTGTTATTAATAATTTGGCTGTTAGTCCGGATAAAATTATTGAACATTTAGAACAAGCCAATCAAATTTATTTTAGTCAAGTTGTTTTAACAAATATTTTGAAAGAAACTAATTATTCACGAGAAGAAGTTTATGATTTTATTCAAAAATGTACTTTAATTTCACAACAACAGCAACTTGATTTTAAAAATGTTTTAATTGCTAATAATATAACAAAATATTTAGCCTTATCAAAATTAGAAAAATTATTTGATAACAATTATTTTTTACGAAATATTGAACATATTTATCAACGAGTGCTAAATTAAAAAAGGAGCGAGATAATGAAGTTAATTGTGGGCTTGGGGAATCCAGGCAATGAATATACTTATACAAGACATAATATTGGTTTTTTAGCCATCGCTAAGTTGGAAGATAAATTTAATTTAGCAAAGCCAAAAAATGCTTTTAATGCTTTAATATGAGAAACAACAATTAACAACGAGAAAGTTCTTTTTTGTCAACCACAGACTTTTATGAATCTAAGTGGATTTGCAGTTTATCAAATTAAACAATTTTATAAACTAACATTAGAAGATATTATTGTCATTTATGATGATAAATATATTCCTTTCAATGTTATTAAGTTAAAAAAGAATGGTTCAAGTGCTGGTCATAATGGAATTAAAGATTTAATTCAAAAATTAGGTAGTGAAAATTTTTTACGGATTCGTTTAGGAATTGGTAAAGATGTCCAAATTTCAGCCCGAAACTGAGTGCTAGGAAAGTTTTCTCCTAGTCAGTTAGAACTTATTAATAATGATTTATTAGAAAGAGTTTATCAAATTATGGCGCAATATTTAGAAAAAGCGACTAGTTTTGATAAATTAATGAGTCTTTATAATGGCAAATAAAATTAAACAATATAGTTTTAAAAGTAATAATCCGAAAATTTACTTAATTGCAACTCCAATTGGCAATTTGCAAGAAATGACACCACGAGCAATTGAAGTTATTAAAAATGATGTTAAAAAAATTTATTGTGAAGATACGCGGAACACGATTAAAATATTAAATTATTTTAATTGTAAAAAAAAGTTAATTTCTTTAAATAAAGAAAATGAAATGCAACGCTTAACAGAAATGTTAAATGATTTAGCAGAAAACTTATCAATTGCAATTATTAGCGATGCTGGTTATCCACTGGTTAGCGATCCAGGCTATTATGTTGTTAACCATATTTTGGAACATTATCCCTATGATGTAATTCCGATTAGTGGTGCTAATGCTGCTTTAAACGCCATTGTTAGTTCGGGCCTTAATCCGCACCATTTTTTATTTTTTGGTTTTTTAAGTAAAGCAAAAACAAAAAAAATTAATGAGTTAGAACAACTGCTATCATTTCCATATCCTATTATTTTTTATGAAGCACCGCATAGAATTTTAGAAACATTAAAAATAGTTAAATCAGTTTTTGGCGAGCGTAAAATTGCCATTGGTAAGGAAATTACAAAAATTCATGAGCAATGATATCGCGGACAGTTAAGTGAAGTGTTTTTGTTTTTACAACAAGAAGAAAATGCTGCTTTTGGTGAGTATGTCCTTGTTGTTGATGGGGCGGCTAATCTTCCAGTTCATATTATTGCAGATGAAATTTTAGTTGCCGAAATTAACCAATTAATTACAAAGCAAAATTATCGCGTTAAACAAGCAATTGATTTTGTCGCAAATAAATATAAAATTAGTAAAAATGTTTTATATAATAAATATCATCAGCAAAAGTAGAGCGATGGAAAAAAAGAGCGAATTAAACACTTAGCCTTTGTAGCATTCTCTTTAGCTTAGAAATTATTGTTTTACTCTTAACTTATTTTTATAGTTTAATTTATTATCAATTAAATTGATTAAGTTATTTATGATATTTTGTTAGTTGATGAAGTGTGCAAAATAATTTTTTAATTTTATTATTTTCCTTCGGAGGATTAATTTACTTTACAAAATTACGAAATTGTCATTTTGTAACAAACCATTTTTTTATTTTATATATTGTCTTTGCTGCCTTGTTAACATTTTTGTTTTTTACACTTGGGACAATTATCGGCGCCATTACTGGTGAAAAGTTTACTGCCAGCTGGCATAGCCTCGCAATTTATTGAATTATTACAACTGCGCAGCATTAATTGTGTCCCGTGACTTTCATTATTTATTTTTGCATTTTGGTTGAAAAAGAATGTATTAATTATAAAAATTTTTATTTACAAAAGTTATATAAGTTTTATCTTCATCCAATTTTTTATACTATTTTTATTGCTGTTCGGGAAAGATTTTTATTATTAACTCCAATTGATGAAAAATTGTGAAATTATAGTATGCCAGCAAATAACCGCTATGTACCATATTTTTTTCAAGATTTTCGCCGGTTAGAATATTATCTTTTATATTTAATTATGTTAAGTATCATTATTGCTTTATTAATAAAATTCGTTGTTAATTTAAATAATTTATTAGTTAACCACCATAAAATTAAAGAAAGTCAATAAAAAATAAATTAAATTTAAATAATTCTTATTTTACGGTAAAATTGAAATACATAAAAATTATAGAAGAATAGAGGGATAAAAAATGATAAAAAAGAGTAATTTCTGAACAGATGTTGAAAAAGGAATGATGAGTTATTTAACAAAATATATTAATCTTTTTGAAACAGACTATGCAAAAGACAAAGCGGGAAAAAATCCAAAAATAGAAGCTTTTTTAGCAGGAGCAAAGTTTAAAACTAATTTTGAAGATTTATTTAATTTTGTGAAAACAGAAATCAAACCATTATTTGATGATATTAGAGCAGAATATTTACAAGATAAAAAACCAGAAGAAATTGATCAAAAAAAATTTACAACATTAATTGAAGTAAGCAAATTATTTAACGCAATTATTCCATTGCCACGATTTTTAAATGATTTTATGACTAGCGCAAAAGAAGATAGTCCGGTTGATTTAAATAAACTTTTTGTAAATATTATGAAAGTAGAAATTGGTGAGTTAACAAAAATTTATGATGATGAGATTAAAGATCTTGACCCAGCGCTTGATAAATGTTTAAAAGAGACTAATAATTCTAATGATGCCTTGAAAATTTGAAATTTAGTAAATCAATTAGGTTTATTTTTACAACGTGATATTATGTTAACTGATTTTTTTCCTGAAAAAGAAGAAGAAAAGCTAAAAAAACAATTAGCAAATATTGATAAAATTGAAAAAGATTATAATGATGGAAAAATTAAATTACCAGAATTTAATAAAGAAAAAATTATTGAAGAGATCCAAGCATATCATAATTTTGTCATTGCATTAAGTCCGGAAAAACGATTAGAAATTGCTGAAAAAACAACAGAATATCGCAATAAAGTCGCTCCTTTAGTTCAAATTATTCAATGTACACATGATTTATTAATTAATATCTTAACTGCAACAAATATCATTAATACAGCAAAACAATAAAAATTTATTTTTTTATTTCTAGAAATAAAAAAATAACAAAAACTTTAAAGACTTGTTTTTAAAATTAAAAACAATAATATTAGACTGCGCCCAGCTTAGTAATCTTCTTTTAAATATTTAGTTATCGGACGATATCCAAATTGTTTTAAATTTTCTTCATATAATTTTACAATATTCTTTAATGGTTCGCTATCCCTACCATTACTTAAATAATTTTTATATTTATTTATCTCAATAACTACGCTTTAAACATGTTATATCAAGCAATAATTTTAATGAATATTTAGCACGATTTTCTTTTATAAAAGATACTATTTTTTTGTTTATTTAATTGTAAAAGTCATGGAGCTTTTTTAATAATTCATACCTAACTTTGTAATAGTTTAAATCTTTTCTCCCAAATGGTTCTTTTGAACCTTTTGGTGTATTTAAAATTCTTCACAGTTTCAAATAACTGAGAATTATTTTTTTAATTTAAAATGCTTTTTAATTCAAATTGAATTGGAAGCATTTTTAATTTTAAAACCCTGTTATAATTATTATACTCAACAATATAATTATCTATCATATTTTTTAGCTCATTAAAATTTTTGTATTTTGTTATATTTTTATTTTCTGTTTTTAAAATTGAAAACCAATTTTCAATAGGTGAATTATCTAAAAAATTTCCAATTCGAGACACACTTATAGTTGCTCCATAATCTCTTAATAAATCAAAATATGCATGTGAAGTAAAATGAATACCTTGATCAAAATTAATTATTAATTGATCAGGTTTAATTTTTTGATTAATTAAGCTTTGTTTTAAACAATTAATTACTCAACTTACTGTTAGTGAGTATTCAACAATTGCATTACTAAATAAGTCTTTAATAGCAAATAAATATACTGATTCTGAATATATTTTAATTATTGTAATATCAATTGATCATTTTTGATTAATTTGATTAGAATGAAAATTACGTTTAAGTAAATAGGGGTATTTTTTATGTTCACACAACATATTATTAAAATGTTTAATTCGTTTTTTATGTTTAATTCTAACTTCAGAACATATTTGTAATATCTTCATATAACGATATACAGTACTTGCTGATATTTTTATTTTTTGTTCTTCCAAATCAAGTTTTATTTATCGACGACCTTTATTTTTATTGTTTTTTCAAATTATTTTGATTATTTCTAATATATTTTAATCAATTTTTCATTCATATTTTTCATGAATATTTTTATATTTATTTCATGTATCATATGAAATGCATAATATTTTTAAAAATCATCTTAATGGCAAGATTGAGTTGTTATTTAATTCGTTTTTAATAAAATCAATTTGTTTTCTAATATTCATCTTTGTTTTTGTTTTTGGAAGAGATTCAAGCTTTTTTAAAATATTATTTTCTACTTTTATTTGTTCATTTTCTTTTGTTAATAAATATATAGTTTCATCATGCGGATTATTAAAAATTGGCATTTTTTTAATACATATTCGTTTATCGAATTTTTTATCTTTATTCAAAATATTAATTCACATAGAAATAGTTACAGTACTTATTTCATATTCTTTAGATATTAAAGATATTGATTTATTATATTCGTAATATTCGTTAATAATTTTAGTTTTAAATTCAATATCATGGTCTTTTGAACCTTTAGTTTTACCCTTTGCCATATAAAAAAATTTTTTCCTAATTTTATATATTAGACTTCTTGCATAACCCATTAAAATAATTTCAAATATTTGTAAAAAGGGGTTAATATAAAATTATAATTTTAATTAATTATGTCTTTTATTTAAAAATTTAATATTTTGCAACAACGAAAAATTATTTTATTATTCAAATTCGTTAATTTTAAATAAATCTTTTATGATAACTATAATAATTGTAAATTATAAATTGAAGCAATTAAATTAAATCTTAAACTAAATCGTTTTCTACGATTTCTATATTTTTCTGTAATAATTTTAAATTTTTTAAGAATAGCAAAAATATTTTCAATAATAATTCTTATTTTTGAAACTAGTCTATTATGTTGTTTTTGTTATTTATTTAAATGTTTTTTCTTAGTTTTCTTTGTGGGCATTATAACATTATTGTGAATTTTTTGTATTCCTTGATAACCACTATCAACTATTAATTTGGTATTTTTTAAAATTGCGATTTTTGATTCTTTAAATAAAGCATAATCGTGTTTTTTAGCAAGCGAAAAACTTGTTGCAATAATTTTTTTGGTTTCTTGTTCGATAATTACTTGTGTTTTAATAGTGTGTTTTTTCTTTTTACCAGAATAAGATTGTTTTTGTCTTTTTTTGGGCGTTGGATTGGGGTTTCGGTAACATCAATAATAATAGTTTTATCATTAAAATAATCATTTATTAGTGCTTTTTTACCAGCAACTTGCTGAAAATCAGGGTGTTTAATTAAAATATCTTCAATTCACTTGATATTGCGATAACAATTAGCTTCACTAATTCCGAAATTTTTTCCAAGATGAAAATAAGTTCGATATTCTCGTCAATACGATAAAGTCATCAATAATCGATTTTCTAGTGATAATTTATTAGCTTTGCCACCTTTTTTAAATTTTTCTATTTCAGCTACTTGTAAAATATCTAACATTTTATTAAAAATATCTTGTTTTATTCCTGTTAATCTTAATCATTCTTTATCATTAATATTTTTAAATTCATCAAATTTCATAATTTAATATCCTCATAAATTATATTTTATAATAATATTTTAATAATAAAACCAGGTATCGCAAGAAGTCTATTTAATAATAACCTAGAAATCTTTTTTATTTCATATTCTCAGTTAAAAGAAACGTTGTAGTGTTTAAAATTACTTTTTTAAAATTTATTTGTCATGAATTAAGTGTTTTTATATTTACTTTATATTTTTTTGAAATATAAGTAAGCGATGTTTGTTCAATTTGTTTTACTGGATTTTTTCTAAATTCTGCAGTATATGTTTTAAATTTTTTGCCTTTTTTGCCAAATAAAAATGCACCTCCTCTAAAAGTTTAGTAAAGTTTTTTTTTAATTTTATTTACTTTTTGGGGCGCAGTCCTTTAATTATGTTTTTTTTATTTTTTTAATATTTACTTTCTTTGTTGAAAAGGATTTTGAAATTAATGTGCTTTAAGCATTAATCTGCTCTTAACACGAGCAGCTTTATTAACATGATAAATTCCTTTAGTAACTGCTTTGTCAACTAAACTAATTGCAGTATTAACTAATTGTGATGCTTTTTCTTCCTGTGCGTTAATAGCGATTTCTGCTTTTTTGATTGCTGTTTTTACTGATGATTTAAAAGATTTATTTGCTAAATTAGCTTTTGAATTTGTTTTAACTCTTTTAATTTGTGATTTAATATTAGCCATTTTTGCTCTCCTTTCGACTTTTAAGACACAAAAAAATTATAGCAAATAGATAAAAAAGTGTAAAGGAAAGTACTACTTTTTTTAATATTTTATCATTTTTTTTAAATATATCTGTATAATAATTGTAAAGTAGGTAAATATAGAAATGGGATATTATTATCAACACCTTTTAGGGTTTTCTTTTCATTGTTTGCAACGAATTCGAGAACGAATTCCTGCTTTTAAAAATGAAAATGACTGAATTATTAAAGAAAAAATTATTAAAATGATTGATAATTCTTCTGATCGAATTGAGACAACAAAAAATTTATATATTAAATTAGATGATTTAAAAGCGAACTTATATGTTGTAGTTGCAAAACAGACAAGATTAATTGTAACATTAACGCCAATGAGTCCTGGAAAATTATTGGATATTATTACAAGGAATTAATTTTTTTTATTTAAAAAATAAATATGTTATAGTTAAACTGTAGGAAAAAGAGAACAAAAAGAATGAAAATTGTGATTGGGAATGATCATACGGGTATTGAAATGAAAAATGCAATTGTTAAACATTTAATTGCACAAAAATATGAAATTATTAATTTAGGCACAGATAATATTGAGGCATTTGATTATCCTGATATTGGTAGAGCTGTTGGTGAACGCGTAATTAAAGAAAAAAATAGTATTGGAATTATAATTTGTGGAACAGGAATTGGAATTTCAATTGCGGCAAATAAAGTAAAAGGAATTAGAGCGGCATTGTGTAATGAAACAATGCTAGCAAAATTAGCGCGCGAACATAATAATGCCAATGTTTTGGCATTTGGCGCTAGAGTTATTGCAAATCAAAATGCAATTTGAATTGTTGATATGTTTTTAAATAGTACTTTTGATGCTGGTCGTCATGCGCTTCGTGTTGAAAAACTTAATAACCTTTAGGATAAAATTATGAATAATTGATATAATTTATTTTTGTATAATTTTTTAAAAATTTTACTTATGTCAGGATATATAACTAACTTGGTTAAAAAAGGAATAAAATCTTTTTATCAATGAGTTTTTATTATTCAGCATTTTTGTTTTTGGTTAGCATTATCATGTTCACTAACTTTAAATTATAATTTTATCATTTTTGATTTTGCTAAAAATATTAATTCAATTACTCTTTTATTAGTAGCTAGTACATCTTTATATGCGGCAATCTTTTTTATTCCATCTTCATAAATTACAGGATTATTTCAAAGTCGGAAATTATAGTTTTTAATTTCATATTGCTTAATGTTTTTAAGAATTTTATTAGTTTTTATTTTACCGCAAAATTGAATTAATATGATTATTTGTACGATTACTTTTGGCTTTGGTGTTTCAACAAATTCATTATGATATTTAAGTTTTAATGAGATTTATTTTTATCGAACTAATCCTTTTGCAACAGTAACTTTAAATTTACCAATTGTTGTAGTAGCGAATATGACTGGTGCAAATGTATTGATGTTTGTTAAAAATTTTAATAATAGTGAATTAATATTCCATTATATTATTTTTGGAATAACTACTATTATCCTAATTATCCTAATATTTTCATTTGCTTTTTGTTTTTATATGCCGGAAATTAAAAACAATATTGGCGCTTTTTTTCCGAAATTTTTTAAACATTTTAGTACATTTTCATGATGAAAAATTATTTTTATTCTTAGTCTATTATTTTTTATTGCTATTTTAAGAGAATTAAGTCAAGGTGATTTTTTAAATATTATTTTAGCACAATAAACTTGAGTACATTATCACAGTAAAATGATGGCGGAATATTATTTACATTTAGTTCAGGAAATTTGATGGTTTGCACAAATTATTGAATCAATTTCTATTTTTTTTATTAGAAAAATTGGAATTAAGAATTCATTAATTTTAGGATTAATAATTTGAATTATATATTTTGTTTTTGTTGCTATCATTCCAATTCCGGAAGTTTTATTAATTTGTCAATTTTTAAATGGTTTTGCAATGATATTTTTGTTTGTAATTTTATTTTCAATTACAATGATGTGCAATTATCGGATTCAAAATCAACCTGTAACGGGTTTTTCAGCATTAAATGCTTTAGTAACACTTCTTGTAAAGTTCTTAATTCGGGTTTTTACGCATTATCAAGCTGGTATTTTTAGTAATTTAAATTTAGATTGAAATTTACCATTTATTAAAAATTATTTATTTTTAGATTCATTAGACTTCTTGCGTAACCTATTAAAAAATTGCAAATATTTTTAAAAAGACAATAATAGAAAAATATAATTTTAATTAATTATGTTTTTTATTTAAAAATTTAATATTTTGCCACAACAAAAAATGAATTTATTATTTAAATTCTTTAATTTTAAATAAATCTTCTATGCTAACTGCAAATTATAAACTGAAGCAATTAAATTAAATCTTAAACTAAATCGTTTTCTTCAATTACGATATTTTTCTGTAATAATTTTAAATTTTTTAAGAATAGCAAAAATATTTTCAATAATAATTCTCATTTTTGAAATTATTCTATTACCTTGTTTTTGTACTTTATTTAAAGGGTTTTTCTTTGTTTTTTTGTAGGTATTAGAACATTATTGTGAATTTTTTGAATTCCTTGATAACCACTATCAACTATTAATTTGGTATTTTTTAAAATTGAGATTTTTGATTCTTTAAATAAAGCATAATCATGTTTTTTACCAAGTGAAAAACTTGTTGCAATAATTTTTTTGGTTTCTTGTTCGATAATTACTTGTGTTTTAATAGTGTGTTTTTTCTTTTTACCAGAATAAGATTGTTTTTGTCTTTTTTTGGGCGTTGGATTGGGGTTTCGGTAGCATCAATAATAATAGTTTTATCATTAAAATAATCATTTATTAGCGCTTTTTTACCAGCAACTTGCTGAAAATCAGGGTGTTTAATTAAAATATCTTCAATTCACTTGATATTGCGATAACAACTAGATTCAATAATATCAAAACTTTTAGCAAGATGAAAATAAGTCCGATATTCTCGTCAATACGATAAAGTCATCAGTAGCTGATTTTCTAGTGATAATTTATTAGTTTTGCCACCTTTTTTAAATTTTTCTATTTCAGCTACTTGTAAAATATTTAACATTTTATTAAAAGTAGCTTTTTTGCTCCGGTTAATCGCAATAATTCTTTATCATTAATAAAATTAAATTTATCAAATTTCATAATTTTAATCTCCTATAATTTCTATTTTAATTTAAAAATATTTTATAGGAATTTTAAAATAATTAGATTATGTTATGCAAGAAACCTATTAAAGCAAGTTATTTTATATTTATATTTAAGCTGTGCCATTAGCTACTTTATTTTAATTGTTGTTGGTTTCTTTAGCGCTAAATTTATTAGTTGTGAATATTATAATCGCAACCAAGTTGAAAGTAAGATTAGTGAATTAGTTGGAATGGTTGTTATCCATTAGATTGATCAAAAAATTGCTTTAAAAAAATATTTACAAAAAAAGAAGCTACATAATAACTTCTACCGCAATAATATCAGGCATTTCTTGTTTAACAATTTGTTCAACACCATCTTTAATTGTTGAATCAATTAATCCACAACCAACACACGCTCCTGCTAAACGAACATAAACAATATTATTTTTAACTTCAACAAATTCAATATCGCCGCCATCTTGATTAATATAAGGGCGAAGATTATCAATAATATCTTTTGCTTTATTTGTTTGTGTCATTCTAACCACCTTCAGTGTTTAATTATAGCATTTTTATAACAAAGTTAGTTTAATTAATTATGGATATGTATATAATAATAGGTAGAGATTCAATTTAGAATTTTTATTGGAGTTTAAATGTTTAGAGGAGGACTAATGGAAGAAAAAAGTTTTAGCATATACGGCCTATCTGCTGGAATAAAATTAGCAGACGAAATTTGTAAAATTTTAGGTGTAACAAGACAAGAAATGGAAACTGTTCGTTTTGCTGATGGCGAAATTTTGGTACGGCCAATTAATTCAGTGCGGGGTAAAGATGTTTATATTATTCAATCAACATCTTGACCAGTCAATGAGAATCTAATGGAATTATTAATTGCGATTGATGCTCTAAAACGAGGTAGCGCACAAAGCATTAATGTGATTATTCCTTACTTTGGATATTCTCGTCAAGATCGAAAAGCACGTGGTCGCCAACCAATTACATGTAAATTAGTGGCAAATATGTTAACAACAGCAGGGGCAACAATAGTAATGACTGTTGATTTACACTCTCCACAATCAGTTGGTTTTTTTGATGTTCCAGTTGATGATTTAAGCTCAACACAAGAATTAATAAGAACAATTGTTCGAAAAATTGAAGAAGAACATCTTAAAGAAGAAATAACAATTGTTTCAACAGACCACGGTGGATTAGTACGGGCACGAGATGTGGCTAATCGTTTAGGAAATTTAGCTGGTAATATTGCAGTAATTGATAAGCGCCGCCCAAAACCAAATGTTAGTGAAGTTCAATTTATTTTAGGAGATGTCAAAGACCGTATTTGTTTTATTGTTGATGATATGATTGATACAGCTGGCACAATTTGTAATGCAGCAAAAGCATTAAAACAGCATGGGGCAAAAGCAGTTTATTTATTAGCATGCCATGGAGTATTTTCACCCCCAGCAAAAGAGCGTTTAACAGAACTTATTAATGATGGCACAGTTAAAAAGGTTATTGTTACAAACACAATTGATATTAATCAAGAACGATTATTTGACGGGTTAGAAGTCATTTCAATTGCTGATTTAATTTCACAGATGATTAGAGCAATGATTGAAAAACGTAGTTTATCAGATGTTTATTTAAAATGTAATAAGCAAATAAAAAAAATAATTGAGAAAATAAAAAAATAAAATAGTTGGTAAAGTTTGCATTGTTTAGTTAAGAAATGCAAACTTTTTTTATAATATCTTAAAAAAAGAGTAATTTATTTATGATTAGATAATCAATTTTAAAGTAGTTTTTTGCTATAATTAAATTAAGGAAAAACTATTTATCAAAATTATTAATAATATGCAAGAAGTATAATATTTCGTGTAATATACAAAATGCGACGATTTGGTTATTAAATAATTTGCCTGGTATTAAAGATGTATATAATTTTATAAATGGTATATTACATGTATTTAGTAATGTTTCTAATTTATTTAATAATATTGGTAATTTATTTGCTTTTGATATTACATTTAAGATTATGTTAAGTTCTATATTGGTGTTAGCAATGGTTAGCTGACTTTTACGCTATTTTTAGTAGTAAATAATAATGTTGTTAGTAAAAATAGTAAGGCGGTGCACGATAAACAACCGCACCACCTTACTTAAAGGGGTAAAAGCTGCGGATGGACTTAGGGGGCACGCCCCTTCACTTGATAATAAAGGAGTGGAACATTGTATTTCAATTTCAGGAATTAGACCAAATAAAGATCCATTTAAAACTGAATATATAATTAGAGACCCCAATATATGGGAAAATAATATAAGAATCGGGCAATAATTAAGTATAAATGGTAATGATTTATATAGTTCTTTGTTTAATAAAGAAATTATATTTGCGCGCTTTATTAATAAGTACTTATGTTTTTGGATCTATATTTATTTCAAGTTTTATAAATATGATGCGTGAAAATATGCCATTTTTTCAAAGTGCTTTGGGAACTATTGACCGTATTCCTACTCCGTTAATAAGTGAAGATAGCATTTCTAATGAAGATAATATTTTAAATTCAAATTATTTATTTGATAATGAGCTTTAAACATATTTTTTAAGAATTTTATGTATTTAATATGAATTACTAATTGATAAATTTAAATGATTTTAGGAAATGTTTATATAATTTAAAATATAGTTTTAGTAACTTTAATTTTGTTAAAGAAAAAGTGGATTGGTAGATTAATTGATATAATAATGAACAAATTTTTCTAAAATATCAAATATCTCCTATAAATGCACGAAGTTTATGATAAAATAATATAAAATTTAAAAACTTTAAAAAAGTGAACTTATATGGGTAGATACATAAGTATTGTTTTTACAATTTAAATGTAAATTTTATTGGTATATTTTACTTTTTTTGTTACAATTAATACAATTTAATACTTACAATAATCCTATATATACTAGAAATATGGTCTAGTGTCTCTACAGTTAACCTTAAATTAAACACTATAGGTCTTAATTTATTTTTAATTTGTTAAGACTGTTTGTTAATTGGTTTTAATGCTCACGATTCTTTTATTAAATTTTTTGTATTAAATATTTTGGAGAAACAAACGTGCAAATTAAAAAATCTTATACCTTTGATGATCTACTATTAGTTTCACAAAAATCATATATTTTACCATATCAGATTGACTTAAAAACTAAAATAACAAAAAATATTGAATTAAAGATTCCTTTTATATCTTCAGCAATGGATAATGTTACTGAATCAAAATTGGCAATCGCAATTGCTCTCGAGGGTGGAATTGGAATTATTCATAAAAATTTATCAATTGATAAACAAGCAGCAGAAGTTGAAAAAGTTAAACGTAATGAATCAGGTTTTATTATTAACCCGATAACATTAAAACCAACAATGACAGTTCAGGATGCTGAAAATATTATAGCTCAGTATCGTATTTCTGTTTTACCAATTGTTGATGAAGAAAACAGATTATTGGGAATAATTACAAATTGGGATATTAGAGCATGTCATGATTTAACTGCTTCTGTGGATAAATTTATGACTGTAAAAAAATTAATCACAACTCATGAAAATATTGATTTAGAAAAAGCAAAAGATATTTTGTTAAATAATCGTATTGAAAAACTACCAATAATTAATGAAAAAAATTTGTTAATTGGGTTAATTACCATTAAAGATATTAATAATCGCGATGAATATCCTAATGTTTGTAAAGATCAACAAGGACAATTACGAGTAGGTGTAGACGTTGGAATTGATGAAAATACATTATTACGTGTTGAAAAAACTTGTTGCCGTTGGAGCTGATGTAATTGTTGTTGACTCAGCGCATGGTCATAGTCAAGGTATTATTAATATGGTTAAAAAAATTAAGGTAGTAAGAAAAAGGTTTAGGTTTTGGTATAAAAAGTATTTTTTTACTATTAGACTTCTTGCATAACCCATTAAAATAATTTCAAATATTTGTAAAAAGGGGTTAATATAAAATTATAATTTTAATTAATTATGTCTTTTATTTAAAAATTTAATATTTTGCCACAACGAAAAATTATTTTATTATTCAAATTCGTTAATTTTAAATAAATCTTTTATTATAACTATAATAATTGTAAATTATAAATTGAAGCAATTAAATTAAATCTTAAACTAAATCGTTTTCTACGATTTCTATATTTTTCTGTAATAATTTTAAATTTTTTAAGAATAGCAAAAATATTTTCAATAATAATTCTTATTTTTGAAACTAGTCTATTGTGTTGTTTTTGTTCTTTATTTAAATGTTTTTTCTTAGTTTTCTTTGTGGGCATTATAATATTATTGTGAATTTTTTGTATTCCTTGATAACCACTATCAACTATTAATTTGGTATTTTTTAAAATTGCGATTTTTTATTCTTTAAATAAAGCATAATCGTGTTTTTACCAAGTGAAAAACTTGTTGCAATAATTTTTTTGGTTTCTTGTTCGATAACTACTTGTGTTTTAATAGTGTTTTTTTTTCTTTTTACCAGAATAAGATTGTTTTTGTCTTTTTTTGGGCGTTGGATTGGGGTTTCGGTAGCATCAATAATAATAGTTTTATCATTAAAATAATCATTTATTAGTGCTTTTTTACCAGCAACTTGCTGAAAATCAGGGTGTTTAATTAAAATATCTTCAATTCACTTGATATTGCGATAACAATTAGCTTCACTAATTCCGAAATTTTTTCCAAGATGAAAATAAGTTCGATATTCTCGTCAATACGATAAAGTCATCAATAATCGATTTTCTAGTGATAATTTATTAGCTTTGCCACCTTTTTTAAATTTTTCTATTTCAGCTACTTGTAAAATATCTAACATTTTATTAAAAATATCTTGTTTTATTCCTGTTAATCTTAATCATTCTTTATCATTAATATTTTTAAATTCATCAAATTTCATAATTTAATATCCTCATAAATTATATTTTATAATAATATTTTAATAATAAAACCAGGTATCGCAAGAAGTCTATTAAACAAATTTTGACCTCGTCTGGTTACATTAATATTGATAAACCTTAAAATCAATTACTAAATAATAATAGCGGTATTGCCTGACCTTATCCTAGTTCAACAAATATTGAAGAAATATATAGTAGACTTCTTGCATAACCCATTAAAATAATTTCAAATATTTGTAAAAAGGGGTTAATATAAAATTATAATTTTAATTAATTATGTCTTTTATTTAAAAATTTAATATTTTGCCACAACGAAAAATTATTTTATTATTCAAATTCGTTAATTTTAAATAAATCTTTTATGATAAATATAATAATTGTAAATTATAAATTGAAGCAATTAAATTAAATCTTAAACTAAATCGTTTTCTACGATTTCTATATTTTTCTGTAATAATTTTAAATTTTTTAAGAATAGCAAAAATATTTTCAATAATAATTCTTATTTTTGAAACTAGTCTATTATGTTGTTTTTGTTCTTTATTTAAATGTTTTTTCTTAGTTTTATTTGTGGGCATTATAACATTATTGTGAATTTTTTGTATTCCTTGATAACCACTATCAACTATTAATTTGGTATTTTTTAAAATTGCGATTTTTGATTCTTTAAATAAAGCATAATCGTGTTTTTTACCAAGTGAAAAACTTGTTGCAATAATTTTTTTGGTTTCTTGTTCGATAATTACTTGTGTTTTAATAGTGTGTTTTTTCTTTTTACCAGAATAAGATTGTTTTTGTCTTTTTTTGGGCGTTGGATTGGGGTTTCGGTAGCATCAATAATAATAGTTTTATCATTAAAATAATCATTTATTAGTGCTTTTTTACCAGCAACTTGCTGAAAATCAGGGTGTTTAATTAAAATATCTTCAATTCACTTGATATTGCGATAACAATTAGCTTCACTAATTCCGAAATTTTTTCCAAGATGAAAATAAGTTCGATATTCTCGTCAATACGATAAAGTCATCAATAATCGATTTTCTAGTGATAATTTATTAGCTTTGCCGCCTTTTTTAAATTTTTCTATTTCAGCTACTTGTAAAATATTTAACATTTTATTAAAAATATATTGTTTTATTCCTGTTAATCTTAATCATTCTTTATCATTAATATTTTTAAATTCATCAAATTTCATAATTTAATATCCTCATAAATTATATTTTATAATAATATTTTAATAATAAAACCAGGTATCGCAAGAAGTCTAATATTTTAATAATAAAACCAGGTATCGCAAGAAGTCTAATGATTGATTTAATTCAACTATTAACAGCATTGAAGAAGGCAAAATTAATATTTATGATTTAAAAACTTTCTTTATTTATATGACGATTTATAATCCAATTATAATTTTATCTGATAAACAAATTTTTGAATATAAATATAAGCGGGAACAATCAGCAATTGAAATTGAATATTGATATAAAACACCAACTGATATTAATACTTATACTACAACATTAGTTAAAAAATATTTAACTTTTTTAAAATAAACATTTGAAGTTAAATATTTAAAATTAACTAAATACTTTTTTAACAATTGATGAAGCAAAGCAATGAATTGAAAATTTAGTTAATAGTTTAATTAGAATTTTAACATTAGACTTCTTGCGATACCTGGTTTTATTATTAAAATATTATTATAAAATATAATTTATGAGGATATTAAATTATGAAATTTGATGAATTTAAAAATATTAATGATAAAGAATGATTAAGATTAACAGGAATAAAACAAGATATTTTTAATAAAATGTTAAATATTTTACAAGTAGCTGAAATAGAAAAATTTAAAAAAGGTGGCAAAGCTAATAAATTATCACTAGAAAATCGATTATTGATGACTTTATCGTATTGACGAGAATATCGAACTTATTTTCATCTTGGAAAAAATTTCGGAATTAGTGAAGCTAATTGTTATCGCAATATCAAGTGAATTGAAGATATTTTAATTAAACACCCTGATTTTCAGCAAGTTGCTGGTAAAAAAAGCACTAATAAATGATTATTTTAATGATAAAACTATTATTATTGATGCTACCGAAACCCCAATCCAACGCCCAAAAAAAGACAAAAACAATCTTATTCTGGTAAAAAGAAAAAACACACTATTAAAACACAAGTAATTATCGAACAAGAAACCAAAAAAATTATTGCAACAAGTTTTTCACTTGGTAAAAAACACGATTATGCTTTATTTAAAGAATCAAAAATCGCAATTTTAAAAAATACCAAATTAATAGTTGATAGTGGTTATCAAGGAATACAAAAAATTCACAATAATGTTATAATGCCCACAAAGAAAACTAAGAAAAAACATTTAAATAAAGAACAAAAACAACATAATAGACTAGTTTCAAAAATAAGAATTATTATTGAAAATATTTTTGCTATTCTTAAAAAATTTAAAATTATTACAGAAAAATATAGAAATCGTAGAAAACGATTTAGTTTAAGATTTAATTTAATTGCTTCAATTTATAATTTACAATTATTATAGTTATCATAAAAGATTTATTTAAAATTAACGAATTTGAATAATAAAATAATTTTTCGTTGTGGCAAAATATTAAATTTTTAAATAAAAGACATAATTAATTAAAATTATAATTTTATATTAACCCCTTTTTACAAATATTTGAAATTATTTTAATGGGTTATGCAAGAAGTCTAATTATGTTCGCCACTTTTGCAATTCCTTTAAGCATTAATACAAACCGATACTAAACTTAATTATCGAATAATTTTTAGGAAAGATTGGGATTTATGTTATAATATTCTTGTATTGTATACTCTATCTGAAAATAAATATAGAGAATTGCAATTCATTTTATTGATTAATCACAAATATATTAATCTAACTAATTAATTTAACAAGAAACAGGAGGACAAAATTACATGGCTTTATTTAATAGTACAAAAAAACCGGCTTTCGTTTCTATGGACTTAGGAACTGCTAATACATTAGTATATGTTTCGGGTTCGGGAATCGTTTACAATGAGCCTTCAATTGTTGCTTACAGAATTAAAGAAAATAGAATTATTGCTGTAGGAGCAGAAGCTTACAAAATGATCGGAAAAGGAAATAAGTCAATTCGTATTGTTAGACCAATGGTTGACGGAGTTATTACAGATATTCGTGCAACAGAAGCGCAATTAAGATATATTTTTACAAAACTACGTATTACAAAACAATTAAAACATTCAATTATGTTATTGGCTTGTCCATCAGTAATTACTGAATTAGAAAAAGCTGCCCTGAAAAAAATTGCTATGAACTTAGGAGCATCAAAAGTTTTTGTAGAAGAAGAAGTTAAAATGGCAGCATTAGGTGGCGGGGTTGATATTTACAAACCTGCTGGAAACCTAGTGATTGATATGGGAGGGGGAACAACAGATATTGCTGTTATGGCCTCAGGAGATATCGTATTATCAAAATCAGTTAAAGTTGCTGGAAATTACTTAAATGATGAAGCACAAAAATTCATTCGTTCACAATATGGTCTAGAAATTGGATCAAAAACTGCTGAACAAATTAAAATCGAAATTGGGTCATTATCAAAATATCCTGACGAAAGAAGAATGAAAGTTTATGGGCGTGATGTTGTTTCAGGGTTACCAAGAGAAATTGAAGTAACACCTGAAGAAATCAGAGAAGTATTAAAAGTACCAGTGTCAAGAATTATTGACCTAACAGTTCAAGTGTTAGAAGAAACACCACCAGAATTAGCTGGTGATATCTTCAGAAATGGAATTACAATCTGTGGAGGAGGAGCTTTAATCAAAGGGATTGATCGGTACTTTACAGATACATTACAATTACCATCAAAAATTGGAGAACAACCATTATTAGCTGTTATTAATGGAACTAAAAAATTTGAATCAGACATCTTTGATATCTTAAGATTAGAATCAATGCATGTAAAAGAATTAAATTACTAGAATAATCATAAATTGATTATAATAGTTATTAAATTGTTAAGGAGGACAAAAACGTGAGACCAGAAACTAGACCATTTATTTCTCTTGACTTAGGAACCGCTAATGTTTTAGCATATGTTTCAGGACAAGGTGTAGTGTACAATGAACCATCATTAATGGCTTATAACAATAAAACTAATAGTTTAATTGCTTTAGGGAAAGCTGCCTATGATATGGTAGGAAAAACACACGGAGATATTAGAATGGTAACACCATTAGTAGATGGAGTTATCGCAGATATGGAAGCTGCACAAGATTTATTAAAACACATCTTTTCAAGAATGAAAATGATGAACATTTGAAAAAATGCTATTGTATTATTAGCATGTCCAAGTGGAGTTACTGAACTTGAAAGAGAAGCATTAAAAAATGTTGCTAAAGAAATGGGAGCTGAATTTGTTATCATTGAAGAAGAAGCTAAAATGGCAGCTTTAGGAGCAGGAATTAATATTGAATTACCTCAAGGTCATTTAATCATCGATATTGGCGGAGGAACAGCCGATTTAGCTATTATTTCATCAGGCGATATCGTTGTTTCAAGATCAATTAAAGTTGCCGGAAATCATTTTGATGATGATATTCGTAAATACATTCGTTCAGAATATAACATTGCAATTGGGCAAAAAACAGCTGAAGATGTTAAAAAATTCATTGGTTCATTAGTTAAATACCATAACGAAAGATCAATGCAAATTTACGGACGTGATATTGTTTCAGGATTACCAAAAGAAGCAAAAATATCTTCAGAAGAAATTAGAAATGTTTTATTAAATTCATTTTCTAAAATTACAGATTTAGTAATTGAATTATTAGAAAATACACCACCAGAATTAGCTGGTGATATTATGAGAAATGGAATTACAGTTTGTGGTGGAGGAGCTTTAATTAGAAATATTGATAAATATTTCTTTGATATTTTCCAATTACCAACCAAAATAGCTTCAGATCCATTAAATTGTGTTATCGAAGGAACAAAAATCTTTGAAAAAACAATTAAGAAAAACATCGAGAATGGTTTATATAATTTCCAAGAAAAAGGATTATTATCGTCATTAGGTAAAAAAAGAAAATAAATTGAAGAAAAAAAATATTAGGTTAACCTAATATTTTTTTATTGTAATTTTTAATTTCAAATTAAAAATTAATTAAGATTAGACTTCTTGCGATACCTGGTTTTATTATTAAAATATTATTATAAAATATAATTTATGAGGATATTAAATTATGAAATTTGATGAATTTAAAAATATTAATGATAAAGAATGATTAAGATTAACAGGAATAAAACAAGATATTTTTAATAAAATGTTAGATATTTTACAAGTAGCTGAAATAGAAAAATTTAAAAAAGGTGGCAAAGCTAATAAATTATCACTAGAAAATCGATTATTGATGACTTTATCGTATTGACGAGAATATCAAACTTATTTTCATCTTGGAAAAAATTTCGGAATTAGTGAAGCTAATTGTTATCGCAATATCAAGTGAATTGAAGATATTTTAATTAAACACCCTGATTTTCAGCAAGTTGCTGGTAAAAAAGCACTAATAAATGATTATTTTAATGATAAAACTATTATTATTGATGTTACCGAAACCCCAATCCAACGCCCAAAAAAAGACAAAAACAATCTTATTCTGGTAAAAAGAAAAAACACACTATTAAAACACAAGTAATTATCGAACAAGAAACCAAAAAAATTATTGCAACAAGTTTTTCGCTTGGTAAAAAACACGATTATGCTTTATTTAAAGAATCAAAAATCGCAATTTTAAAAAATACCAAATTAATAGTTGATAGTGGTTATCAAGGAATACAAAAAATTCACAATAATGTTATAATGCCCACAAAGAAAACTAAGAAAAAACATTTAAATAAAGAACAAAAACAACATAATAGACTATTTTCAAAAATAAGAATTATTATTGAAAATATTTTTGCTATTCTTAAAAAATTTAAAATTATTACAGAAAAATATCGTAATCGAAGGAAACGATTTAGTTTAAGATTTAATTTAATTGCTTCAATTTATAATTTACAATTATTATAGTTATCATAAAAGATTTATTTAAAATTAACGAATTTGAATAATAAAATAATTTTTCGTTGTGGCAAAATATTAAATTTTTAAATAAAAGACATAATTAATTAAAATTATAATTTTATATTAACCCCTTTTTACAAATATTTGAAATTATTTTAATGGGTTATGCAAGAAGTCTATTAAATAACTTGCGTGCATTCTTATTAGTAATACGAATCATTTCTTCAATCGGCATATTCTTTAATTCTGCTAATTTTTTAACTGTATACATAATAAATTTAGGATAATTCTTTTTCCCTCGATATGGATCGGGAGTTAAATGTGGTGCATCAGTTTCCACTAAAATTTTATTTAATGGTACCATTTTAGCAACTTCCCGTAATTCCTGAACATTTTTAAAAGTAATATTACCAGCAAACGAAAGATAAAATCCTAAATCTAAAAATTTTTGAGCCATTTGAATTGTCCCATTATAACAATGCATCAATCCTTGTGTTATTTTTTGTTCTTTTAATATTTCATAACAATCTTCATAAGCATCACGGCAATGAATGGCAAGTGGAAGATTATGTTGTTTTGCTAATTCAATTTGTTTAATAAATCAATGCTCTTGTAAATCTGGAGAAACATTTTTATGAAAATAATCTAAACCAATTTCGCCAACAGCAATTACTTTATCACTATTTAATAATTGATCTAATTTCTCTAAATCTGAAAGCCCATATTTATCAACATAAGTTGGATGAAACCCAATTGTTGCAAAAACATTATCATACTGCACTGCGTGGCGAACTGCTGCTTGGCTAGAATCTAAATCATAACCAACATTATTAAGTGAAAACACGCCACTAATTTTAGCATCATCTATTATTGCTGATGTTTCTTCGTTCTCATATTCATGTGACATTAAATGACAATGTGTGTCAAAAATTCCTTGCATATTTTCCTCCTATTTTCCTAGGCAATACTTACTAAAAATTGTTGTTAATAAGTCTTCTTCATAGTTTTCACCTAGAATATCACCCAATATTTCTCAAGCCTCATGTAAGTCAACATTAATAATATCAACCGGGAATCCACTCGTACTATTATTATATGCATTTTTTATTGAATTTGCTACCTTTTCTAATAAAGAAATTTGTTTTATATTTGACAAAACTAGTTGATCATCTTTTGTAATCTGGGATGTTTTATATAAATTTAAAATTTTATCAATAAGAGACTTTATATCTCTGTTTAATGCTGAAATTAAAAGAATATTTTGTTGCAAATTTTCATTTTGTACTTGCATATTAAGTAAATCTCTTTTATTTAAAACTAACAAATATTCTTTATTTTTAATTAGTTTTTTAAGCTCGGGACTTAAATTCATTAAATCAGCATAATTATCAGCAACAATTAAAATTAAATCAGCATTAATAACTTGTTGACGTGCTTTATCAATTCCAATTTGCTCAATTTTATCAAATGTCTCACGCAAGCCAGCTGTATCAATAATATTTAATGTTAATGGTCCTAAATTAATCTTTCCTTCAACAATATCTCTTGTTGTTCCTGGCAAATCAGAAACAATAGCCTTATCTTCGTTCATTAATGCATTTAATAATGATGATTTTCCAACATTTGGCTTTCCTAAAATTAAGACATTAATACCATCATCAATCATTTTTCCAACTTTACTAACTTTAACTAAATCATTAATTTTTTGTTTTAAAATTAATAACCACTGGTTTAATTCTTGTGTAGTTAAATAACCAACACCATCATATTCAGGATAATCAATATTTACTTCAATATTTGCAATGATATCTAATAATTCATCACGATATGTACTAATTAAATAAGTATTTTTATTTTGCAAATTATTCAAAGCTATTTTTGCACTAGTATCATTTGTCGCATTAATTAAGCTATTAATAGCATCTGTCTGAATTAAATTAAGTTTTCCATTTAAAAACGCTCGTTGTGAAAATTCACCCTTATTTGCTAAGCGTGCTCCATTTTTTAATAATAACTTAATAATATTATTTGTAACTAATACGCCACCATGGCAATTAATTTCGATAATATCTTCTCCAGTAAAAGAATTAGGTTTTTGAAAACAAACCAAAATAACTTGGTCAATAATCTCTTTGCCACCTCTTAAATAACCATAGTAAATTTGATTCCCGTGTGGAATAATTTTTTTTGAAAAAACTTTATTAATAATTTTATAACTATCCACTCCAGACATACGAATAATTGCAATTGCTTGCTTTACCATTGCAGTTGCTGGAGCAATTATTGTATCTTCAATCATTTTATAAAACCCCTTTTTTATTAATTTATTATATCATATCAAACAATAAATTATAAATTCAAGCATAAAATATATAATTTTTTTGACAAATTAAAAGGAAAATATTTTATATTTTTCCTAAATTTAATGTAAATATTACACTAAAATCTAGAATGCAACCCAAAAAGTAAGTAAAATTAAAAAAAACTTTACTAAAATTTTAAAGGAGGTTCATTTTTGTATGGCAAAAAGGACCAAAATTTAAAACATATACCGCAGAATTTAGAAAAAATACAGTAAAAAAATTGGACAAACATCGCTTACTTATATTTCAAAAAAATATAAAGTAAATATAAAAACACTTAATTCATAACAAATAAATTTTAAAAAAGAAATTTTAAATACACCAAAAGTCCCAAAAGAACTATTTGGTAAAAAAGATTTAAACTATTACAAAGTTAGGTATGAATTAAAAAAAAGCTCCATGACTTTTACAAATAAATAAACAAAAAATATTATCTTTTATAAAAGAAAATCGTGCTAAATATTCATTAAAATTATTGCTTGATATAACAGGTTTAAAGCGTAGTTATTGAGATAAATATAAAAATTATTTAAGTAATGGCAAGGATAGCGAACCATTAAAGAATATTGTAAAAGTCTATGAAGAAAATTTAAAACAATTTGGATATCGTCGGATAACTAAATATTTAAAAGAAGATTATGACATTATTTATAATGCTAAAAAAGTATTACGAATTATGAATGAAAATAATATTCAAGCTGAATATGTAAAACGGACGCGTAAAAAAATATTAATAAAAAAGACCAAAAATAAAAATATAATTAAATATCCTGATTTATGAAATCATAAATCGTATAATGTACGATGAAGTAGGACAAAATATCAACTATTATTAAAGAGTTTTTTTATTTCAAATAAAAAAACTCTAAAAGGAGGTAATGATAATTAAAAAACAAAAAATTTGTGATGTTAATGATTGTTATAAAGAAACATCATTCATTACCAAAGAATTTTTATCAAATAAAGTTTTATGAACTTGTGAAAAACATAAAGATTTATTAAATCGTACAAAAGATAAAAAAAACAAAAGTGGTTTTATAAACTCTTAGAAAATTCAAAAATTATCTTTGATTGAGAAACTGGGTTTTTAAAACTTAAATTTTATAAAACAACTTAATGCAGTGCGGGGCGTTTATTTTAAATAGACTTCTTGCGCAACCTATTAAAAAATTGCAAATATTTGTAAAAAGACACTAATAGAAAAATATAACTTTAATTAATTATGTTTTTTATTTAAAAATTTAATATTTTGCTACAACAAAAAATGAATTTATTATTTAAATTCTTTAATTTTAAATAAATCTTCTATGCTAACTGCAAATTATAAATTGAAGCAATTAAATTAAATCTTAAACCAAATCGTTTTCTTCGATTACGATATTTTTTTGTAATAATTTTAAATTTTTGATAACATTACAAAAGTTGAGGTTTTATAAAAAATATAAATAAAATAATTGGATAAATTTTTAAAAATCGTGATTTATTAGTGTTTTAAATTCATCAATAATAGTAAAAAAATAATTTTTATACCAAAGCCTCAGCCCTTTTTCTTACCACCAAATTTTTTAAGAATAGCAAAAATATTTTCAATAATAATTCTCATTTTTGAAACTATTCTATTGCGTTGTTTTTGTACTTTATTTAAAGGGTTTTTCTTTGTTTTTTTAGGTATTATAACATTATTGTGATTTTTTTTGAATTCCTTGATAACCACTATCAACTATTAATTTGGTATTTTTTAAAATTAAGATTTTTGATTCTTTAAATAAAGCATAATCATGTTTTTTTCCAAACGAAAAACTTGTTGCAATAATTTTTTTGATTTCTTGTTCGATAATTACTTGTGTTTTAATGGTGTGTTTTTTCTTTTTACCAGAATAAGATTGTTTTTGTCTTTTTTTGGGCGCTGGATTGGGGTTTAGGTAACATCAATAATAATAGTTTTATTATTAAAATAATCATTTATTAGTGATTTTTTACCAGCGAGTTGTTGAAAATCAGAGTGTTTAATTAAAATATCTTCAATTCACTTGATATTGCGATAACAACTATATTCACTAATATCAAAACTTTTAGCAAGATGAAAATAAGTACGATATTCTCATCAATACGATAAAATAATCAGTAGCCGATTTTCTAGTGATAATTTATTATTTTTGCCGCCTTTTTTAAATTTTTCTATTTCAGCTACTTGTAAAATATTTAACATTCTACTAAAAGTAGCTTTTTTGCTCCGGTTAATAGCAATAATTCTTTATCATGTATAATGTACGATGAACCGGCAAAAAACAACTCTTGTTAAATAAAAAGGGTTGTTTTTTTATTTGTAAACCCATAATTATTAATTGATTCAGAGAAAGGGCATTATCTTAAATTCTTAAAATAGAAACTTTTTATTACAACTTTTGTTTTTCTCCCAATTTAAGGTGTTGTCTTTCCTCTGTTTCGGTTAATTAATTTGGCTAATAAATAAAAAAATAATATCAAAGAAAGGAATGAGTAATGAAAATTAATAAGCAACAAAAAATATGTGATGTTAATGATTGCTATAAATCAATATCATTCATTAACTAAGAATTTTTATCAAATAAATTTTTATGAACTTGTGAAAAACATATAGATTTATTAAATAATACAAAAGATAAAAAATAAAAGCGGTTTTATAAATTCTTATAAAATTCAAAAATTATATTTGATTATGAAGCTGGTTCTTTAAAACTTTGATTTTACAAAACAATTTAATGCAGTGTGGGACGGTTATTTTAAATAACTAAGTGTTTTTATTCCACGCGAGGCGGTCTAACCCAGCGGTAATCAGCCCGGAAATAATAGACGATTTAATAAGCGATAGTCGTGATAAGTGCGAGGTCAACACCGAACGACAATAAATATTGAGATGGACACTTTATAAATAAATTTGCTATAGATATTACTTCTTAGAAGTGGCAGCGGTTTAAAAACCACAAAGTCAGCATTAGGCTATTCAATGTGCAAGTAAATTTATTTTAAAAACTGAACGTTTTGACCTGAAATGGCGCGGATGAAGAGATAGGAAGTTCTCTAGCCCTACCTTATAAAAACAACTGTCTATTATTTAATAATAAACAAATATTAAATATATTATCGCCACTGTTCACCCCCAGTGAAGCGGATGGCGCAGTAAATAAATAGATAAATAATTATATAACTAATTCTCACTTTGTCACTTCCACTTGGGAGTTAGTGCCAGCGAGTTAAAAAATAAAATTAGAATAATTAATAAATTAATTTAACGGAATGATATATATGAGAAATAAAAAGTTAAATAAATACATAATTAATAAATTAAATCAATTAATGCTTATAAGTTATATAGTATCATTTGATGATATTACGGATGAACATTGGGCGTTAAATACTAAAAAGAATTAGGAGAAATAAATTATGAATAAAAGATATCTATTAGTAATGAAAAGTAAATATAGTGATTTCAAAACAAACTTCTTTTATACATTAGAAGAAGCAAAATTACTGCTAATGTTGAAAATCAACAAGAATGATTGACAACTATTATTGATTTAGAAAATAAAAATATTAAATGACAAAGAAAAGGAGTTAAATAATAGACTTCTTGCATAACCTAATTTAATTATTTTAAAATTCCTATAAAATATTTTTAAATTAAAATAGAAATTATAGGAAATTAAAATTATGAAATTTGATAAATTTAATTTTATTAATGATAAAGAATTATTGCGATTAACCGGAGCAAAAAAGCTACTTTTAATAAAATGTTAAATATTTTACAAGTAGCTGAAATAGAAAAATTTAAAAAAGGTGGCAAAACTAATAAATTATCACTAGAAAATCGGCTACTGATAGCTTTATCGTATTGACGATAATATCGGACTTATTTTCATCTTGCTAAAAATTTTGATATTAGTGAATCTAGTTGTTATCGCAATATCAAGTGAATTGAAGATATTTTAATTAAACACTCTGATTTTCAACAACTCGCTGGCAAAAAATCACTAATAAACGATTATTTTAATGATAAAAATATTATTATTGATGTTACCGAAACCCCAATCCAACTCCCAAAAAAAGCAAAAACAATCTTATTCTGGTAAAAAGAAAAAACACACCACTAAAACACAAGTAATTATCGAAAAAGAAACCAAAAAAAATTATTGCAACAAGTTTTTCGCTTGGAAAAAAACATGATTATGCTTTATTTAAAGAATCAAAAATCTCAATTTTAAAAAATAACAAATTAATAGTTGATAGTGGTTATCAAGGAATTCAAAAAATTCACAATAATGTTCTAATACCTACAAAAAAAACAAAGAAAAACCCTTTAAATAAAGTACAAAAACAACGTAATAGAATAGTTTAAAAAATGAGAATTATTATTGAAAATATTTTTGCTATTCTTAAAAAATTTAAAATTATTACAGAAAAATATCGTAATCGAAGAAAACGATTTAGTTTAAGATTTAATTTAATTGCTTCAATTTATAATTTGCAGCTAGCATAGAAGATTTATTTAAAATTAAAGAATTTAAATAATAAATTCATTTTTTGTTGTGGCAAAATATTAAATTTTTAAATAAAAAACATAATTAATTAAAATTATATTTTTCTATTAGTGTCTTTTTACAAATATTTGCAATTTTTTAATAGGTTACGCAAGAAGTCTAATGATAAAACTATTATTATTGATGCTACCGAAACCCCAATCCAACGCCCAAAAAAAGACAAAAACAATCTTATTCTGGTAAAAAGAAAAAACACACTATTAAAACACAAGTAATTATCGAACAAGAAACCAAAAAAATTATTGCAACAATTTTTTCACTTGGTAAAAAAAACGACTATGCTTTATTTAAATAATCAAAAATCGCAATTTTAAAAAATACCAAATTAATAGTTGATAGTGTTTATCAAGGAATACAAAAAATTCACAATAATGTTATAATGCCCACAAAGAAAACTAAGAAAAAACATTTAAATAAAGAACAAAAACAACATAATAGACTAGTTTCAAAAATAAGAATTATTATTGAAAATATTTTTGCTATTCTTAAAAAATTTAAAATTATTACAGAAAAATATCGTAATCGAAGGAAACGATTTAGTTTAAGATTTAATTTAATTGCTTCAATTTATAATTTACAATTATTATAGTTATCATAAAAGATTTATTTAAAATTAACGAATTTGAATAATAAAATAATTTTTCGTTGTGGCAAAATATTAAATTTTTAAATAAAAGACATAATTAATTAAAATTATAATTTTATATTAACCCCTTTTTACAAATATTTGAAATTATTTTAATGGGTTATGCAAGAAGTCTATTAAAAATAATCAAAGCATTTAATAGTAAATAACAAAAGGAAGAATTAAAAAATATGGAATTAACAACTATAAAAGAATTAATAACTAAAAATGATACTGAAGATGAAAAAATAAAACTAATGAATTCACTTAATGTACAATGTTTCTTTTAACTGAGAATATGAAATAAAAAACCTTTCTAGGTTATTATTAAATATATAAAGTTAGGAGAAACATTTTTTATATGGCAAAGGGCCAAACTAAAAGGCCGAAAGACCATGATATTGAATTTAAAACTAAAATTATTAACAAATATTACAAATATAATAAATCAATATCTTTAATATCTAAAGAATATTAAATAAGTAATGCAACTATTTATATGTGAATTAATGTTTTCAATAAAGATAAAAAATTTGATAAACGAACATATATTAAAAAAATGCCAATTTTTAATAATCCGCATGATAAAACTATATATTTATTAACAAAATAAAATGAACAAATAAAAGCAGAAAATAATATTTTAAAAAAGCTTGAATCTCTTCCAAAAACAAAAACAAAGATGAATATTAGAAAACAAATTGATTTTATTAAAAACGAATTAAATAACAACTCAATCTTACCATTAAGATTATTTTTAAAAATATTATGCACTTCATATGATATATGAAATAAATATAAAAATATTCATGAAAAATATGAATGAAAAATTGATTACAATATATTAGAAATAATTAAAATAATTTGAAAAAACAATAAAAATAAAGGTCATTGACAAATAAAACTTGATTTGGAAGAACAAAAAATAAAAATATCAGCAAGCACTGCATATCGTTATATGAAGATATTACAAATATGTTCTGAAGTTAGAATTAAACATAAAAAACGAATTAAACATTTTAATAATATGTTATATGAACATAAAAAACACCCCTATTTACTTAAACGTAATTTTCATTCTAATCAAATAAATCAAAAATGATCAATTGATATTACAATAATTAAAATATATTCAGAATCATTATATTTATTTGCTATTAAAGAATTATTTCTTAATGCAATTGTTGGATAATCACTAACAGTAAGGCTAACAGTAAATTGAGTAATTAATTGTTTAAAACAAAGCTTAATTAATCGAAAAATTAAGCCTGGTCAATTAATAATTAATTCTTACCAAGGCATTCATTTTACTTCACATGTATATTTTGATTTATTAAGAGATTATGGAGTAACTATAAGTATGCCTCGACGTGGAAATTGTTTAGATAATTCACCTATTGAAAATTGGTTTTCAATTTTAAAAACAGAAAATAAAAATATAACAAAATACAAAAATTTTAATGAGCTAAAAAATATGATAGATAATTATATTGTTGAGTATAATAATTATAGAAGGGTTTTAAAATTAAAAATGCCTCCAATTCAATTTGAATTAAAAAGCATTTTAAATTAAAAAAATAATTCTCAGTTATTTGAAACTGTGCATAAGTGTTTTTATATTTACTTTATATTTTTTTGAAATATAAGTAAGCGATGTTTGTTCAATTTGTTTTACTGGATTTTTTCTAAATTCTGTAGTATATGTTTTAAATTTTTGGCCCTTTTTGACATATAAAAATGCACCTCCTGTAAAAGTTTAGTAAAGTTCTTTTTTAATTTTACTTACTTTTTGGGGCGCAGTCTAATTTTTACTTCTTTTTATTTAATTATTTTCAAAAATGTAAGCAATTATAAATTAAATCTTGGTATTATTTTTATAATTATGTTAAAATCTAATAAATTAAGGAGGAAAAGTAATTAATGCCATTTACTGTAATAAAACACCCGTTAATTTTGGATAAATTAACAAGAATGCGCAAAAAAGATAGTAATTCAAAGGTCTTTAAAGAAAATTTAGATGAAATTGCGCAATTAATGGCGTATGAAATATTTCAAAATATTGAATTAAATGAATTTGAAATTGAAACACCAGTAGCAAAAACAAAGGGATATAAAATTGCAAATGATATTGTTTTATTTCCAATTTTAAGAGCAGGCTTGGGCATGGTCGATGGAATTATTAATTTGGTCCCAAACGCTAAAATTGGACATATTGGATTATACCGAGATGAAAAAACCTTAGAACCATATGAATATTTTGCCAAAAAACCAGAAAATATTAATAAAGCAAATGTTTTAGTTTTAGATCCAATGTTAGCGACAGGGGGCAGTGCTAATGTGGCAATTCAAAAAGTTAAAGAATGAGGAGCGACTAATATTAAATTAGTATGTTTGGTGGCTGCACCTGAAGGAAAAAAATGTATTGAAGAGTGTCATCCAGATGTTGATATTTATGTTGCTGCATTAGACCAACGGTTAGATGAACATGGTTATATTATTCCTGGCCTAGGTGATGCTGGAGACCGTATTTTTGGAACTAAATAAAAAAAATAAATTAAATTGAAAAAACCATTTTAAAGGTGTAGAATATAAACTGTTAATAATAACTTTAATAATGTTTTTGGGAATACTAATAGTATTGACGATGATATATTTGACATTAAAACGAGATTGAACTTTATACACAGGATTATTTTTGGGGTATTTGTTTTCTCTTATAGGTTTCTTAATCATTTTTTTTTCTGGATGATTGTTAAGTATAAGTTTAAATAAGTACTTTTTTATCTTATTGTACCTAGTTCGCTTAGTGATTTATGCTATACCTATAGTTATTTATGCTGATAATACTAGTTTTTTTAGTATCTACACAATAATTGTTGGAATTAGTTTATGTCCATTTTCATCATTATTTGCAAATGTTAAATTTCCCATTCATCAAAGCAGAAAGGAAAAGAAAAATGGCAATGAATAGTAACTTTGGTCAATTTTTTGCAATGGATTTAATCCCTGATCCAAATAAAAGTGGAATGGATGCATGAAGTTATACAATTTTATTACCGCAATTAGTAACGATAGTTATTACTACCTTTATTATTATGCTTTTATCAATAGGGCATTATAAACGCTTAAAAAAACTTGGTCCAAACGATATTCCAACTGGTTTAGTACTTTTTGCTGAAATTACAATTAAGTGAGTTGAAAAACAAGTTGTTGATTTGATGGGACCAAAATATAAATTTTTAACAGTTTATTTTATATACTTATTATTGTATATTGGGATTGGAAATTTAATTAGTGTTGTTGGGTTTGAATCGCTTGCAACAGCTTATACTGCCCCGTTATCAATGGGATTAGTTACCTTTTTTGGAATATATTATTTTGGGATTAAATATCAAAAACTAGTATATTTTAAAAAGTTTTTTGTCAACCCATTAGAATTATTAACACAATTTGTTCCTTTGATCTCAATTTCATTTCGTTTATTTGGAAACATTTTGGGAGGAACAGTTATTATTACCTTGTTTACAGCTTTAATGAGCTTTATTTGAGCACAAATTCCTTATATTGGGCCTGTTGATTTATTATCTGGTGTATTTTTACCTTTTTTAAGTATTTATTTTGATGTTTTTGATGGTTTAATTCAAGCATATATTTTTGCAATTTTAACAATTGCCTATTGGGCAATGGAAATGAAAACAGAAACCAAAGATAAAAACGAAAAGATAATTAAGTTAAAAAAAAGAACAAAAAATTAAAAATGTTAATTTAAATTGCTAAAAAAGGATTAAAATAAAACTATATATTTGTTAAGGGAGAGGAGAATTATAATATGATAAATTTTATGACAATAGATTTGCTATCGAATATGATGACAATATGATTTATTACCGGAATTAATGATGGTTTTACAAAGGGAATGTCATTATTGGGTGCAGGATTAGCTGCCATTGGTTGTTGTGGCTCAGGAATTGGACAAGGGTATACTGGCGGAAAAGCTGTTGAAGCAATTGCTCGCAACCCAGAAGTTGAAAGTAAAGTTAGAACACAGTATATTATTGCTGCTGCGATTACTGAATCAGGGTCAATTTATGCATTAGTTATTGCGATTATTTTAGCATTTGTTACTGGTTAATGAAAAGTAAAAATTTGGAAAGAAAGAAGGCTTAGATGTCTATGACAATGTGATTAATGTCAAAACCAATTGAACCAGCAGAAATTATTAATCAATTATTTCCTAATTTATGGGTTTTTATTGCGCATGTTATTGCGACAAGTATTTTATTAATTTTATTATCAAAATGAGTTTATAATCCATTTCGAAAAGCAATGCGGGCTCGTCGCAATAAAATTCGAGAATTAATTCAAGATGCTGCTGAAAAACAAGCAAAAGCAACAATCGATCAAAAAGAAGCATCGAAATTGTTAACAACAGCGAAGGTAGAAGCAAATAGTATTATTGTTGCGGCTCGAACTGAAGCAGAGGCAAAACGCCACCAAGCGTTAGAAACAGCAAAAGCTGAAGTTATGCAGTTAAATGAACAAGCCCATAAAGAAATTCAAAAAGAAAAAGAGCAATATTATGATGATATTCGAAAATCAATTATTAATGTTGCTTTTAATGCAGCTGAGCAATTATTAAGCAAAGAAATTAATAAAGAAAAAAATGAAAAATTGGTAGAAGAGTTTATCAAAGAATTAGAGTAGTAAGTTATGTTAGTTAGTGAAAAATTTATTGATAATTATGCAGCTGCTTTAATGGACTTGGCGCTTGAAACAAAAAAAATTGATCATTTTTTAGAAGTTAGCAATATAATCGTAGATTTATTTAAACAAGAACCAGATTATATTAAGTTAATGATGAATGCTGACATTGCAAAAGAAGAACGAAAGAACATTTTAGCAAAACCATTTCAAGAATTTATTGATCCGTTAATTTTAAATGCCCTTTTTTTATTAATTGATCGCGAAGCCTTTTGTTATGTTAGAAGAATTTTTAAAAATTTAAGAAAATTAATAAATATTAGTTATGATGTTCAATATGGGAATATTTATTCAACCCAACCATTAACAAGAAAACAAATTACAACAATTGAAACAAAATTAAGTAAAAAATTCGGCTATCATATTGAGTTAGTTAACAAAATTGATCGATCTTTATTAGGCGGAGTTAGGATTAAAATTAAGCACGAAATTATTGATGGTTCAATTGCAGGACAATTAGAAACAATGCGACAAAAAGCAATATATAATAAATAGAAGATGGTGCGGGAAAGTGGCTTTAAATGTAAATGAGATTTCCGAAATAATTAAAAAACAGATTAAAGAATATGGTAAAAAAATTGAAATTCATGAAGAAGGAACTGTTGTTACAGTTGGTGATGGAATTGCTTTAATTGATGGTCTTGACAATGCAATGATGAGTGAATTGCTAATTTTTCCGAATGAAATTTATGGAATGGTATTAAACTTAGAAGAAGGCGCTGTTGGGGCCGTTTTAATGGGCGACGATATAAAAATCCGTGGAGGTGATCAAGTTCGTCGATCAGGAAAAATTGTTGAAACGCCAGTTGGTGATGCGTTGTTAGGACGTGTTGTTAATGCATTAGGACAACCAATTGATGGGAAAGGACCATTAAAAGCAACAAAAACACGTCCTGTGGAACGAATTGCGCCTGGTGTTATGACTAGAAAATCAGTTGATGAACCAATGGAAACGGGAATTATGACAATTGATGCGATGATTCCCATCGGGAAAGGACAACGAGAATTAATTATCGGTGATCGCCAGACAGGAAAAACAGCAATCGGAATTGATACCATCTTAAATCAAAAAGGGAAAAATGTAAAATGTATTTATGTTGCAATTGGGCAAAAAGCATCAACTGTTGCGCAAATTGTCGAAAAATTACGATCTGCTGGTGCATTAGAATATACAACAGTTGTTTCGGCCACAGCAAGTGAATTAGCTCCATTACAATACTTAGCACCATATACTGGTGTTACTATTGGTGAAGAATGGATGGAATCTGGTGAAAATGTAATTATTATTTATGATGATCTTTCAAAACATGCTGTTGCTTATCGAACAATGGCATTATTATTACACCGCCCACCTGGTCGTGAAGCATATCCTGGTGATGTTTTTTATTTACATAGTCGGTTATTAGAACGCGCCGCGCGAGTAACAAAAGAATATGGAGGTGGTAGTATTACTGCTTTGCCAATTATTGAAACACAAGCGGGTGATATTTCAGCATATATTCCAACTAATGTTATTTCAATTACTGATGGTCAAATTTTCTTAAATAATGATCAGTTTAATGCTGGAATTCGTCCTGCGGTTGATGTGGGATTATCGGTGTCAAGAGTAGGGTCAACAGCACAAATTAAAGCAATGAAACAAGTTGCTGGTTCACTAAAATTGGAATTAGCACAATATCGCGAACTACAAGCCTTTGCTCAATTTGGTTCTGATTTGGACGATGCGACAAAAGAAATATTAGAACACGGGAAACGAGTAATTGAAATTTTAAAACAAAAACAATATTCACCGCTTTCACAAATTGACCAAGCAATCATTTTATTAGCAGTTAAGAAAAAAAGAATTCGTTGAATTCCAGTTGATAAAATTCAAGAATTTAAAGAAGAAGTAATCGAACATTTTAATACAAAAGCAAAAAAATACTATACTGAATTAGCAAGGGTCAAAGACTATAGCCACACCTTAATGACTAATATTGATAATGAAATTATTAATGTTATTAAAAAAAATACCAATAAAATTGTTGATTATAAACCAGAAATGTTTGGACAAATTGAAGAGTGGAAAAAATTAGGTTAATAAAGGTTAAAAGAACAAAATGGCAGTCGGAACAGACTTAAAAAAACAAATTACTTCAATTACTTCAACATCTAAAATAACACGAGCAATGAAATTGGTAGCGACAGCAAAATTAAAAAAAGTTGGTAAACGAATTTCTAATTCAAAACCATATTTTACTGAAGTTTATAATGTTTTTAATGATATTATTAGTAAAGCAGATGATTCAATTTATCAAAAAAAAGATGGTATAAAAGATAGTAAACGTACTTGCTGAATCATTGTTAATTCAAATTTGGGTTTATGTGGCGGTTATAATATTAATATTAATAAGTTGGTTTTACAACAATTACGAAAAAGTGATTGTATTATTGCAATTGGTTCTAAAGCAGAAACATTTTATGACCATAAAGGTTATGAAATTATGCAAACAAGAAAAGATATTGATATTAATTTTTCTTATGATGATGCTCGTGAGTTTGCACAAGAAATTTTATCTGGTTTTAATGGAAATACTTATGATGAAATTAAAATTGCTTATACAAAATTTATTAATAATGTAAATTTTGAACCAACAATTTTACAATTGTTACCAATTATTAAGGTAACGCTACATGAAGAACCAAAACACATTAATGTTATTACCGAATTTGAGCCAGACCCAGCAACAATTTTAGAAAATGCTGTGCCAATGTATTTAAATACCATTTTATTTTCATCAATCGTTGAATCACAGGTTTCAGAACAAGCATCACGGCGAGTAGCAATGGAAAATGCAACAGATAATGCAAATGCTATGTTAGAAAAATTATCGTTATTATATAACCGTAAGCGTCAAGCAGCAATTACACAGGAAATTATAGAAATTTTTGCTGGGGCTGGCGCGCAAGAAAATTAAGGGGTGGTTAAAAAAATGGAGAAAAATGGAAAAGTAGTACAGGTGTTAGGGCCTGTTGTTGATGTGCGGTTTACGGAAGAATATTTGCCTGAATTATATAATGCTATTACGGTTAATAATAATGGCACAAAGTTAGTTTTAGAAGTTGTTCAACATATTGGTGATGACACCGTACGGGCAATTGCCTTAGGACCAACAGAAGGAATGGTTCGAGGAATGGATGTGATTGATACAAAAAAGCCAATTACAGTTCCGGTTGGTGAAGAGGTTTTAGGGCGCATGTTTAATGTTCTTGGAGAAGCAATTGATGAAAAACCACAGCCAAAGACAAAGACAATGCGTCCAATTCACCGCGAATCACCATCATATGAAGAACAACAAACAACAGCCGCAATTTTAGAAACAGGCATTAAAGTTGTTGATTTATTAGTCCCCTTTGCAAAGGGCGGGAAAATTGGTTTGTTTGGTGGTGCTGGAGTAGGAAAAACAGTACTGGTACAAGAGTTAATTAATAATGTGGCAAAAGTACATGGAGGAATTTCTGTCTTTGCTGGTGTTGGCGAACGAACACGAGAAGGTAATGATTTATATTATGAAATGATTGAAGCTGGTGTTATTGATAAAACAGCTTTGGTTTTTGGGCAAATGAATGAAACACCAGGAGCCCGTATGCGAGTTGCTTTAACTGGATTAACAATTGCTGAATATTTCCGTGATGATAAAAACCAAGATGTTTTATTATTTATTGATAATATTTTCCGTTTTACTCAAGCTGGTTCTGAAGTATCAGCCTTATTAGGACGGATGCCATCAGCAGTTGGGTATCAACCGACATTAGCAACCGAAATGGGAGCGTTACAAGAAAGAATTACTTCAACAAAAAAAGGAAGTATTACTTCTGTCCAAGCAGTATATGTGCCAGCGGATGATTTAACTGATCCAGCTCCTGTAACAACATTTGCTCATTTAGACGCAAAGGTTGTCTTAGACCGTGAAATTGCAGCATTAGGAATTTATCCAGCAGTTGACCCACTAGGAAGTTCCTCTCGATTATTAGACCCATTAGTGGTTGGTGAAGAACATTATGAAGTAGCACGAGGAGTACAAGAAATCCTCCAAAAGTTTAAAGAATTACAATCAATTATCGCCATTTTAGGGATGGATGAATTATCAGATGAAGATAAATTAGCTGTTGCAAGAGCACGAAAAATTCGTAACTTTTTATCACAACCATTTTTTGTAGCTGAAAAGTTTTCTGGAAAAACAGGGAAATATGTCCCTTTGGTAGAAACAATTCGTGCTTTTAGAGAAATCTTAGTGGGTAAATATGATGATGCACCAGAACAAGCATTCTTATATGTTGGAACAATTGATGAGGTTGTTAAAGCCGCCGAAGCTTTAAAACATAATTAAAATGGCGAATCAAATTAGTTTAAAAATTATTACACCACAGGGTGTCATTGTTAATCGCTTAGTCGATATTATAACAGTTAAAACAATTACGGGATATATTGGCATTTTGTATGGTCATATTCCCCTTGTTTCAACAATTGTTCCATCTGAAATGATATACAAAGTTAATAATAAAGAATATAAATTAAGTATTTCTGGTGGAATTTTGCAAGTTGAGCAAGAATTTGTTAAAATTCTTGCTGATGAAGTTGAAACTATTAGTTAGACACGAAAATAGAACGCTCTTTTTTGAGATTTTTTGTTTTAATTTTCTTAATCATAAATATAAAATAAAACATGATAGAATGATAATGTCTGAGATTAATTATATGATAAACTAAGTAATATTAAAAGAAAGTAGGCAATGTAATGATAGTAAAACTGATCGCGCGTTATATTGATGGAACATTAGTAACTGATAAAGATAAAAAGATTCCAACTATAAATATTGAAGCTTTAAAAAAGCCCAAGCAATGGGTATTTTAGTAACGACTGCTTCAGGACGGGTTCCTAGTAGTTTATCTGATTATGCAACAACATTAGGAATTCTTGACGATCGTCCGTATGTTATTGGGGCTAATGGTGGGTCTGTTTTAAATTTAAAAACAAAAGAATATGTCTATGATGAAATAATTTCATATCAAGATACATTATGAGCAATGAATATTGTTTGAGAATTTGGTCATGATTTTTATTTAGCACTACTTAATGAACAAGAAGCTTATGTTTGACAATCAAGCATTATTAAAGATGATCTTTTTTTATTTCGTAATACTGACATTAAAGCAATTATTTTAGATTGAAATGAAATTCCGAAAATTCGTAAGGTTGTAATTTCGTGTCGCGATGAAAAAAATTGGTTACAACAATAAATTGCGGTCAGCAAAACATTAAGGACAGAAGTTACGGGACATGGGTTTATTGAAATTATTCCTAAAAATGTTAATAAATTAGGGGTAATTTTAAATTTAATTGAAGTACTTATACACAAAGAAAATCACCATCTTGATTCAGATGAAATTATGTGTTTTGGTGATTAAATGAATGACTATGAGATGATTAAAAATTCAAAATATGGAATTGCATTAGCCAATGCTATACCGCAATTAAAAGAAGTTGCTTTTGCAGCAACTGCAAAAGATAATAATGCGGCAGGAATTGCTGACTATCTTTATAAGACAATATTAAAATAGAAGATGAGGTTGTCATGTTAAAAATTAATGGTAATCAAATTAAATTAATTATTACTGATGTTGATGGCACATTGATTACTGATGAGCAAGAATTACCAACTCTTGTTCAAAATAAATTACTTGCATTGCAAGCAAAAGGGATTGCTGTATCAATTGCATCAGGACGAATGCCCCTTGGTTTTGATAATTACACAAGAGAATTAAAAATTAAGGAGTACTGTCAGTATGTTATTGGTGCTAATGGCGCTTTAGTGTATGATACTAAAAATAACAAGTCAGTTTATAGTAATTTAATGCCAGTTTCGGACTTAGTTATTGTAATTGATATTTTATTAAAATATCAATGTGATTTTACAATTTCATATCAAGATGATTATAATTTATATTGTGCGGGTGAAAAATTATTAAAAATTAAATCAAAACCAGGTTCATTTTTAGATGGAATGAAGCAAGTAAAGCCATTTTGCTTTGATGATATTAGAATAGCCAATAAAATTGTTGCAAAGCATTCATCCAAAACAATGTTTCAAGAAATGTATACATCTTTAAAAAAAGTTTTAAATATTAATGTTGAACCACTGTCTGAATATGGATGTGATATTGTACATGGTAATTCAAATAAAGGGCAAGCAATTTTACATTTAATTGATATTTTAAATCAAAGGCAAGGACGTGAAATTAAATTAGAGAATGTTTTATATTTTGGTGATAATTATAATGATCGCTCTGTGTTTGAAATTTTACCTTATGCAATCGCGATGGAACATAGTCCAACTCCGATTTTAAATTTAGCATACGATGTAGCTAGCAGCAATAATGCCGGAGGAATTTATCATTATTTAAATAACCTTGAAAAAAAATAATTAAAATTAATTTAAAATACAATAATTTTGGTAATTTTATAGTATTATTAATAAGAACATAATTTAATTTAGAGAGAGATATTTTAATGAACCTATCAAATATGATTTTTTTAGCAATTGAACCACAAGTAGCAAATACAATTATTTATGTTTTTGAAATAATTTCTTTAATTGTATCAATTATTATGATTATTATTGGTTTATTACAAAACAAAAAAGCACAAACAGGTTTAGGCGCTTTAAATGGTGGTAATGATGAATTATTTGCCAATAGTAAAGAACGTGGGCTAGATCGAACATTATCTATTTTTATGTTAGCATTTGGTTCAAAATTATTAATTATTACATTATTGATAAATTTATTAACAAAAGTTCTATTTTAATAATTAAATCTTTAAAAATATCATTAATTGAAAAGAGATTTAAAAATGTCTCTTTTTTAATTTAGGAGGAAAGGCACATGCACGATCAAATTGTAGCTATTTTAAAAAAACAAACAAAACCAATTGATAAGATTGAATTAGCACAGTTATTAGATATTAATAAAATTAATGATAATAAAATGATGTTAAAAGTTTTGGTTGAATTAGAAAACGATAATATTATTGGGGTCACAAAACAACATCGATTCTATTATTTTGATCCAAAAATTTATTTAAGAGGAGTTATTAGAATTAATAAAAAAGGTTTTGGTTTTATTAAAATTAGTGAGAACCAAGAAGAATACTATGTTAAACAAGATTATTTAAATAACACCTTAGACCAAGATCAAGTTTTGTTTATTTTAAAAAAACAAAAAAATGATAATAATTCTAAAAAAGTTGAAGCACAAGTAATTAAAGTTTTGAAACGAAATAATGAATATGTAGTTGGAGTTATTAAAAAGAATCGTCATCAACAAAAATATTTAGAAATTTTAAATAATAAATTAACGCAATATCGTGCTGAAATTATTAATTTAGCCGATGCAATTGAAAATACAACTGTAAAGGGAATCATTACAAATATTAATAGTAAAAGCAATTTAATGCAAGTTAAAATCATTGAGATCATTGGCAATACTAATCAAGTTGGTGTTGATGTCTTGGCTATTTTACATGAATTTAATATTCGTACTAAATTTAATGAAGAAACATTAAATGAAGCCAATCAAATTAAACAAGATGTTGATGTTGCAAGAATGTTAGCAGATAAATCACGCCGTGATTTACAAATAGAAATGTTTGTTACAATTGATGGGAATGATTCAAAAGATTTTGATGATGCTATTTTAGTTAAAAAAAATCAAAATGGCAATTATTTATTGTTGGTTGCTATTACCGATGTTGTACATTATGTTCCACAGAATAGTTATCTTGATAAAGAAGCTTTTGACCGAGGATGTTCACTTTATTTAATCGAGCAGGTTGTTCCAATGTTACCAGAAAAATTAATTAATGGGATTTGTTCGTTAAATCCTTTTGAACCACGATTAACATTAATTTCTGAAATGGAAATTAATAAGCATGGATATGTTGTTAATTCTAGTATTTATGAAGCTGTTATTATTTCAAAAGCGCGATTAACTTATGATGAAGTTAATAAGTTATTCTGCCAAGAAAAAAATCAAATCTCAAGCGAAATTGCTCAAATGTTGCTTTTAGCGCAACAGTTATATCAAATTTTAGTTTTAAAAAAAGAACATGATGGGGTTGTTAATTTTGATTTAGATGAACCAAAGTTTATTTTTGATAAAAATGGTAAGATTAAAGATATTGTTGTGCGAGAGCGTGCTGATGCAGAAAAATTGATTGAGAGTTTTATGATTCGCGCTAATGAAACGGTATCCGAAACAATTTATTGAATGGATTTGCCATTTATTTATCGTGTGCATGATAAGCCAAAACCAAAAAAATTGTTTGATTTGTATACGCAATTGTCTTACTTAGGTTTAAATATTAAAGGTAAGTTAGAAAATATTCATTCTAAAGATTTACAGCAAATTTTAAATAAGTTAAAGGATAAGGAAAATTTTAAAGTTATTTCGGCCTTAGTATTACGAAGTATGGAAAAAGCTAAATATAGTGCTATTAATGATGGCCATTTTGGACTGGCATCTTGATGTTATACGCACTTTACCTCACCAATTAGGCGTTATCCTGATTTAGTTGTTCACCGTTTGTTAAAAGAATATTTATTTCAAGGAAAATTTAAAATTACTGATTTAGAACAAACGCGAACTTTTGTTAGTCACGCTAGTCAACGGTCATCCCTTGCAGAATTAAGGGCAATGGAATGTGAACGAGAAGTTGACAAAATGAAAGAAGCTGAATATATGGAAGATAAAATTGGTTATGAATATGATGGCATTATTGCTGGAGTTACTTCGTTTGGAATTTTCGTTGAATTACCAAATACAATCGAAGGATTTGTTCATATTACTGATTTAAAAAATGACTATTACGTTTTTGATGAAAAAAGTTTAAAATTAATTGGAGAACGGAAATGAAAAGAATATTTTTTAGGAAAAAAAGTACGAATTAGAGTAAAGAAAGCAAGTAAAAAATTACGGCAAATTGATTTTGAATTAGTTGATTAAGGAGTTGATATTAATGTTGACAATTACAGTTAATAAAAAAGCACGGTATAATTATGAAATTATTGAAATCTATGAAGTTGGTATTGTTTTGACAGGTAGTGAGATTAAGTCAATTCGTAATAATGATGTATCAATTAATGAGGCCTTTGTTATTATTCAAAAAAATGAGGCCTTTGTTATCAATATGATAATTGCTCAATATAAATTTTCAACATCATATGCACCAGATGCTGATCGGACTAGAAAATTACTTTTCCATAAAAAAGAAATTAAAAAAATTTTGCAACGAATTAAATTAGAACGTTTAACATTAGTACCATTAAAGTTATATCTTAAAAATAATTATGCTAAATTAGAAATTGCTTTAGTTCGCGGGAAGAAGAATTATGATAAACGAGAAACAATTAAGCGCCGCGATAATGAGCGTTTACGTCAGAAATATTAATTTTTAAAAAGTTAATTTTAGAAATTTTATTTTTCTGATATTAAATATGTTAATATTAATAAAAAGTATGACATTGCTATTTGCTAATTAGTAGTAATAATTTATTAAATAATATTTTATATAAGAATGAGCTTTAAAATTATGAACCCCAAAGAACACCCACAAGGTTGTTATGCTTGTAATTGTTCTTGCTTAGGAACTGATGGTGAATTTTGTACTAAATGTTCTAATTGCAGTTCTAAGGATAATCATACACAAAAGAAAACAGGGAAACATTGAAGTTAGAAAAAGTAAATAAATAAACTTTTTAATTTATAATATTATTTTAAACTTTATAAGTATGTAAATTGTACTATGAAGTGTAGCACTTTTTATATGAATTAAAATCTTAGTTTTAAGCTTAATATTTAATTTTATTAATTAATTAACGAAAATAAGCCATAAAATAAAAGATATTTTTGCTTTAATTTTTATAACAGATCTTTAAAAATTTAAAAAGCTGGATTTTATAGTTCATAAATTGTTACATTTGCATTTACAATTTACAGTATTAAAAATTAACTAGGATGATTGAAAATTCCATAAGAAAGGTGAATATCTTTTATGGAAATAACTAATAAAACAATAGTTTTAATGCTTGATTTTGACAATTTTAATAGTGATGAGCATTTAAATATTTTATTTGATGAGTTAGAATAAATGGGAAATGTTATTTATAAAGGTACATTTTATTCTAATACAGATGATAAAAAAATATATGAAAAAGGGAAAAAATATGGTTTTAATGATTTTATTGTTTAGACTACATATTCAAGTCGTAAAAATGCGATTGATATTAGAATTGCTTTGGATGTAATGGAATGATTAACAAAAGATTATGTTGATTGTTTTTGTTTGGCAACTAATGATTTAGATTTTGTTCCAATTGTAAGAAGAATTAAACAGAAAAATAAAACAGTTATTGGTTAAGGAAATTTAAAAAAATCTCAATAATATAAAAAAAATAAATTAGTAATAGTAGAATGCACCCAGTTTAGTAAGTATTAATAAAAAAGAGTTACAAACTTTTATTTATTATATCTTTTTCTTTACGACTTGGATATCATTTATTTCATTTTTTAACATCATTAATATATTTATCATGAGATAAATAAATATTGTTATGAATTGTTGCTTTTTTTAATAAAGAATAAAAACTTTCAATAACAATATTATCAGCACAATGATAATTTTTATCCATAGAAATTATAATTTCATTAGATATACATTTATTATGGCGCTGTGTAGATATAAACGGCAAATTTATATCTTGTTAAGTTAATAATAAAATATTTTTAATAAATTGCAACAACTTTTTCAGAAAAAATTAAATTTTTGTAATTTTATCTTATTTTATTCATATTTAATCACACTAAAAATAATTTATTAAATTTTAACTAATAAATTTATTTAAAATTTTGTAAAAACATTGTCTTTGCACTTAATCAATTTAAACATGGTCGTAGTTTATCATTTATAACATTAACCACTCAATCTATCATTTTTTGACTAATATTATTAAAATCAATTCCCTTAGAAAGTCAATATCTAAATTCACCGTTCATATGCTCAATTAATTGTTTTTGTTGTGGTTTACTGGGGTCACAAAAATAAACTTGTGTTTCAGTAAATATTTCCATTTCTCTTCATTTACTAAATTCTTTTCCTCTATCAGTTATTATTCCTTTAATTTTCCTAATTAAATTATTTTTTTTAACAATCTCTTTAAATTTTTCTAAAACTTAATTAGCATTATTATTTTTTAATTTCATTACAAAATAATTTTTACTCGATTGTTCTACTAAAACTAAATTACTAGATTGATGGTCTTTTCCTACAACAGTATCCATTTCAAATCATCCAACATTAGAAACTTTATTTTCAATATCTCAAATTGATTTAAAGTTAGTTAATTTACCACGATTATCAGGTTTTCCTTTTGTTTTATATTTTTTACCACGATGGGGTAAATTTTCTTTTTTTAATCCAAATTCACCTAAGAGAATTCATTTATACAATGTTTTAACACAAGCAGGAAACTTAACACCAAACTCCAAGAAATAACGATAAATCAATTGTTCGGGTGTATCGCGGTATTTATTAAATCTTATTTTAATAAAATCTAACTGATCTTTTGTAAATTTAGGTATTTTTTAATACATTTTTTACGTTTTTGTTTATAATCTTTTTGTGCTTGATATGGATTATAATCTTGTATATTTTTAAATCGATTAATTTCTCTTTTAACAGTATTAATTCCACGACCCGTTTGTCGTGATATTTCAGATAAATTAATTGTGCCACTTTTCTTTTTACAAGTATCAGATAACAATAAATCCTTAAATAAATCTCGTTCATCAAATATTAAATGTTTAAATTTTCTCATTTTTATACAAATTCCTTTCATTTTTTCTTATAATGTATTAGACTTCTTGCATAACCTATTAAAAAATTGCAAATATTTGTAAAAAGACACTAATATAAAAATATAATTTTAATTAATTATGTTTTTTATTTAAAAATTTAATATTTTGCCACAACAAAAAATGAATTTATTAGACTTCTTGCGACGCCTGGTTTTATTATTAAAATATTATTATAAAATATAATTTATGAGGATATTAAATTATGAAATTTGATGAATTTAAAAATATTAATGATAAAGAATGATTAAGATTAACAGGAATAAAACAAGATATTTTTAATAAAATGTTAGATATTTTACAAGTAGCTGAAATAGAAAAATTTAAAAAAGGCGGCAAAGCTAATAAATTATCACTAGAAAATCGATTATTGATGACTTTATCGTATTGACGAGAATATCGAACTTATTTTCATCTTGGAAAAAATTTCGGAATTAGTGAAGCTAATTGTTATCGCAATATCAAGTGAATTGAAGATATTTTAATTAAACACCCTGATTTTCAGCAAGTTGCTGATAAAAAAGCACTAATAAATGATTATTTTAATGATAAAACTATTATTATTGATGTTACCGAAACCCCAATCAAACGCCCAAAAAAAGACAAAAACAATCTTATTCTGGTAAAAAGAAAAAACACACTATTAAAACACAAGTAATTATCGAACAAGAAACCAAAAAAATTATTGCAACAAGTTTTTCGCTTGGTAAAAAACACGATTATGCTTTATTTAAAAAATCAAAAATCGCAATTTTAAAAAATACCAAATTAATAGTTGATAGTGGTTATCAAGGAATACAAAAAATTCACAATAATGTTATAATGCCCACAAAGAAAACTAAGAAAAAACATTTAAATAAAGAACAAAAACAACATAATAGACTAGTTTCAAAAATAAGAATTATTATTGAAAATATTTTTGCTATTCTTAAAAAATTTAAAATTATTACAGAAAAATATCGTAATCGAAGAAAACGATTTAGTTTAAGATTTAATTTAATTGCTTCAATTTATAATTTACAATTATTATAGTTATCATAAAAGATTTATTTAAAATTAACGAATTTGAATAATAAAATAATTTTTCGTTGTGGCAAAATATTAAATTTTTAAATAAAAAACATAATTAATTAAAATTATAATTTTATATTAACCCCTTTTTACAAATATTTGAAATTATTTTAATGGGTTATGCAAGAAGTCTATTATATATAAAATAAAAAGGTCAATAAATATGCAAGAATTTAGTAAAATTAATAATAAAAAACGAATTACTAGTTATGAACATTTAAATAAAAAATATGATTTAAATTTTAGTGACTATAATTTTGGTTTTGATTGAGAAGTATTTAAAGACTTTGTTGGTGACAGTTATGCCCGATATTTTACTTCGCCAAGTTTTTTTAAGTTTGTTTCAGCGGGGCGTGGTATTAATAAAACATGAAATCATTTAGTAGAAAAATTATTTTTTGCTTGTAATTTTACCGATGCTTCGTCGGTCATTTTACGAAGATATGCCAATACCCATGAAGATACTACATTTGGCGATACAATTAATGTCTGTAATTATTTATATGATAAATATGGGATTGATATAGGGCCCGAAAATGAAAATGGTATTGTTTGACCTAAAAATGTTAAAGAGGGTGGCGAATTTTTTTCCTAGTGGTGTTCGCATTGCTTTTGCGGTTTATGCTAATGGTAATAAAATTATGGGGAAAGTTGGTAAAGGTAGTGGTATTATATCGGCATAAACTGACGAAATGATACATGCTGAAGAAAAAGAAATCTTAACTGATAAAGAATTAGATAAAAGATATAATAATTTAAGAGTTTCAATGTTTCGTTCTAAAAGTTTAAAAGTGTCTTACGAAAAATACACGGATGAAAATAATAATGAACAATAGACTTCTTGCGATACCTGGTTTTATTATTAAAATATTATTATAAAATATAATTTATGAGGATATTAAATTATGAAATTTGATGAATTTAAAAATATTAATGATAAAGAATGATTAAGATTAACAGGAATAAAACAAGATATTTTTAATAAAATGTTAGATATTTTACAAGTAGCTGAAATAGAAAAATTTAAAAAAGGTGGCAAAGCTAATAAATTATCACTAGAAAATCGATTATTGATGACTTTATCGTATTGACGAGAATATCGAACTTATTTTCATCTTGGAAAAAATTTCGGAATTAGTGAAGCTAATTGTTATCGCAATATCAAGTGAATTGAAGATATTTTAATTAAACACCCTGATTTTCAGCAAGTTGCTGGTAAAAAAGCACTAATAAATGATTATTTTAATGATAAAACTATTATTATTGATGCTACCGAAACCCCAATCCAACGCCCAAAAAAAGACAAAAACAATCTTATTCTGGTAAAAAGAAAAAACACACTATTAAAACACAAGTAATTATCGAACAAGAAACCAAAAAAATTATTGCAACAAGTTTTTCACTTGGTAAAAAACACGATTATGCTTTATTTAAAGAATCAAAAATCGCAATTTTAAAAAATACCAAATTAATAGTTGATAGTGGTTATCAAGGAATACAAAAAATTCACAATAATGTTATAATGCCCACAAAGAAAACTAAGAAAAAACATTTAAATAAAGAACAAAAACAACATAATAGACTAGTTTCAAAAATAAGAATTATTATTGAAAATATTTTTGCTATTCTTAAAAAATTTAAAATTATTACAGAAAAATATAGAAATCGTAGAAAACGATTTAGTTTAAGATTTAATTTAATTGCTTCAATTTATAATTTACAATTATTATAGTTATCATAAAAGATTTATTTAAAATTAACGAATTTGAATAATAAAATAATTTTTCGTTGTGGCAAAATATTAAATTTTTAAATAAAAGACATAATTAATTAAAATTATAATTTTATATTAACCCCTTTTTACAAATATTTGAAATTATTTTAATGGGTTATGCAAGAAGTCTAATATAATTTAGACAATCCTATTCCTATAAAAGAATTATCTTGGACATTTCAAGAATGAGATAACATAGCAAAACAATATATAACAGTGATAACATATTTTTATAAAACATATTCTAATCAATTTACTTTTAATCCTTTTGATAAATACCATGTATTTTATGAAAAATTTGTAACCCCATTTTTACCCTTAAATGAAGGGATTAAAAATATTTTAAAAGAACACAATCAAGTATATTCAGAAAATAAACAAGCATTTAAAGGATTGGGCGTCTTTAATTTGCGTTTAACTATGGGTGCTGTTTGAAATAAAATACCTGATATTACTAAAAAACTTGTTTTAGCAAATAAAGAAGAGCGCCCTGATTTATTTGAAATTGAATACCACGGTTTTGAATATAACGATAATGACCCCAGTATTTATGTTTTACGAAATTATCGTAAATATATTAAAGAATATAATTTACAAGATTTTTATAATCCAAATACAAAACAATATCAATTTGATAGTTATTCAATCGGTGTTGATGGTAGTGAAGACCATACAATATTTTTATTTAGTGGTTATAAAATTAATGAAAATAATGAATATGATAAATATTTAATTGAAGAAAATGTTGTTACACCAAAAAACGCAATGAATTTAAATGAAATAGTTGAACATTACGGACAATGAATAATTAATACATTTGATAAATTTGATGGTTTTGAATATGCTACATTTAATTATGATATTAATGCCCACGATTTTATGCAAAAATTACAAGAAGATATTTACCCTTATTTAGGCTATAAAATTAAGATGTTTAAAGCCAAAAAACATCAGACATCTCTTAATAAAGAGGCAGGTATAATCAATCGCGTAACCTGAATAAGAAAAATGTTTGTTCAAGGCAAAATATATGGTATTTTAGATAACTTCCCATTTTTAGACAAGTGCATTAGTGAAATAAGATTTAGTGATACCAAAACAAACACACCCGATAGTAAAATGTACCATAACCCATACGATGCTTTGTTTTATGGTTATTATCCATATCGTTTTAAAATGGGGTTATAACTAATCTTGTTGTTGGGCGAGCGGTTGATTTTCTTAAATTTTTGTGATAAGATGACTTACAAGTTAAAAAAAGTTTTGAGATTCTTTCAAACAAATTTGGGAAAATTTATAAAATTCTTCGCTTAACGCTTAGAATTTTTCCCAAGTATTTTGAAAAGCGCGGCAAAATTTTTTTAAACTTTAAGGCATTTTTCGCAAAACTTATGAAAATCACCGCGAGCCCAGATTAGTACAATATAATAATAATAATCATAATAAATAATTTCCTTTCTAAAATAGATTTAAAATACTTGACTTGCATATATATATATATATATATAATGTCAATAGGTCTTGATAAAAATTTTCAAGATTAAAGAAAGGAAATTATACAAAATGAAAAAACTTTTAAGTTTATTAAGTGTATTAACTATTAGCGGAAGTGCTATACCAACAACAATTGCTGCTAGCCCTTATCAAAAAAATAATTTAGAAACTTTAAATAGAAAAAAAAGAGAAAATAACGAAACATTGGAACAACAAAAAATTGTCATCAGAACAGATAGTAATATTAGTTATTCTGGTATTGTGTTAAATAATAAACTGTATTGAGGTTCAGATGATCATAATGTTTATGAATATGATCCAGCAACAGGTGAACAAAAAATTGTTATTACAACAAATTATGTGGTTTCTTCTTCTGGTGTTGTGTTAAATAATAAACTGTATTGAGGTTCATTTGATGATAATAGACTTCTTGCATAACCCATTAAAATAATTTCAAATATTTGTAAAAAGGGGTTAATATAAAATTATAATTTTAATTAATTATGTCTTTTATTTAAAAATTTAATATTTTGCCACAACGAAAAATTATTTTATTATTCAAATTCGTTAATTTTAAATAAATCTTTTATGATAACTATAATAATTGTAAATTATAAATTGAAGCAATTAAATTAAATCTTAAACTAAATCGTTTTCTACGATTTCTATATTTTTCTGTAATAATTTTAAATTTTTTAAGAATAGCAAAAATATTTTCAATAATAATTCTTATTTTTGAAACTAGTCTATTATGTTGTTTTTGTTCTTTATTTAAATGTTTTTTCTTAGTTTTCTTTGTGGGCATTATAACATTATTGTGAATTTTTTGTATTCCTTGATAACCACTATCAACTATTAATTTGGTATTTTTTAAAATTGCGATTTTTGATTCTTTAAATAAAGCATAATCGTGTTTTTTACCAAGTGAAAAACTTGTTGCAATAATTTTTTTGGTTTCTTGTTCGATAATTACTTGTGTTTTAATAGTGTGTTTTTTCTTTTTACCAGAATAAGATTGTTTTTGTCTTTTTTTGGGCGTTGGATTGGGGTTTCGGTAGCATCAATAATAATAGTTTTATCATTAAAATAATCATTTATTAGTGCTTTTTTACCAGCAACTTGCTGAAAATCAGGGTGTTTAATTAAAATATCTTCAATTCACTTGATATTGCGATAACAATTAGCTTCACTAATTCCGAAATTTTTTCCAAGATGAAAATAAGTTCGATATTCTCGTCAATACGATAAAGTCATCAATAATCGATTTTCTAGTGATAATTTATTAGCTTTGCCACCTTTTTTAAATTTTTCTATTTCAGCTACTTGTAAAATATCTAACATTTTATTAAAAATATCTTGTTTTATTCCTGTTAATCTTAATCATTCTTTATCATTAATATTTTTAAATTCATCAAATTTCATAATTTAATATCCTCATAAATTATATTTTATAATAATATTTTAATAATAAAACCAGGTATCGCAAGAAGTCTATTGAAATAAAAACCATTAATTGAATTTTTTTGTTAATCCAATTACAAATTTAAATGGAATAAGATTTTCAATTATTAGTAAAATTGGCATTGAATTTGGTTTTATATTTAATTTAAACAAAACTCTTAAAATTAATATTGATTATCAACTTTTAAGTCAAAATGAAGATTATAGTACTTTAATGATGTAAAAAGAACAAACTTATTTTTTAAATCAAATTTTACAATTTAATTATCTTAATAAAAAGATAGTAAAACAAATTAATAATCTTAAAGTAAAAACTTTAATATTACAAGTAGAGGTTGATAAATTTTATGATACAAAATAAGTAATTTTAATTAATAATGGACTAGTTAAAATAAAAAAATTGAAACAGCAAAACATTACTTATTCACTAATCAAAATATTAGTGCTGAAATTCTTACCGAAATAATTAATTTAAATTAAAATTAACTAATTTTTAAGTTATAATATACTTGTTGTCAAGTAACAACATAAAACTTATTCAGAAGTGGTTAGTACGCTAAGCAACGATCCACTAGCAACCCTATATTTAACTAGAAGGTGCTTTTAGCAGGGCAAAATGATATGCTACCAATAAGATTTATTAGTTATTCAATAGAACTTAACTATTAATTTATATGTAAACATATTGTTATTAATGCCACATTATTCTGATGTGGTTTTATTTATTATTAAGGAGAAGAAAAAGATGGTAAAAGAGCGAATTTTATTTACATCAGAATCAGTATCAGAAGGGCATCCTGATAAGATTTGTGATCAAATTTCAGATGCTGTTTTAGATGCATGCTTAAAAGAAGACCCTTTATCACGGGTAGCATGTGAATGCTTTATTACAACAAACCAGGTTATTATTGGTGGTGAGATTACAACAAAAGCAAAAGTTGATTATGCCAATGTAGCACGTAAAGTATTAAAAGAAATTGGTTATAATGATTCAGAATGAGGAATTGATTGACAAACTTGTGAAGTTGAAATATTAGTTAAAACACAATCACCAGATATTTCACTTGGTGTTGATAAATCTGGAGCTGGTGACCAAGGAATTATGTTTGGTTATGCAACAAATGAATCAGATAATTATATGCCCTTAGCAATTTCTATTGCTCATTCTTTGGTAAAGCGAGCAAGTATGCTACGTAAAAAAGGAATGTTTATTGGGGCACGACCAGACATGAAATCACAAGTAACACTAGACGTAACAAATGCTAAACATATTTATATTGATACAATCTTAATGTCAATTCAGCATGATGAATATATTGACGAAGGTAAATTTAAACACTTTGTTATTACGGAAATTATAGAACCAGTTGTGCAAGAATTTAAAATGAATTTAGATTTTAAAGTTTTAATTAATCCAACTGGTCGATTTGTAATTGGGGGACCAAAAGGTGACGCTGGGTTAACAGGGCGAAAAATTATTGTTGATACATATGGTGGCTATGCACGGCATGGTGGTGGCGCTTTTTCGGGAAAAGATGCAACAAAAGTTGATCGTTCAGCAGCATATATGGCTCGTTATGTTGCGAAGAATATTGTTGCGGCAGGATTAACTGAACGATGTGAGATTCAATTATCTTATGCGATTGGAGTTTCTGAACCGATTTCAATTTTTGTTGAAACATTTGGAACTAATTTTGTTTCAAATGACATTATATTGAAGGCGATTAAAGAAAATTTTGATTTTTGTCCTCAAGCAATGATTGAAATGTTAGATTTACAAAAACCAATTTATCAACAAACGTCAACTTATGGTCATTTTGGTCGTTATCATACTGAACTATCATGAGAAAGATTAGATAAACTTCAAATTTTAATAAAATATTTACAAGGTGTTTAATTTTTAGATATAATTAACATAAAGAATAAGAGGAGAAAAACTAATGAAGTATAAGTTAATTGCTCTTGATTTGGATGGTACAACAGCAAGGAGAAATAGAATTTCAAAGCAAAATGTTGCGGCAATTAAGTGAGCGCTGGCAAATGGGATTAAAGTGATTATTGCAACTGGGCGTAGTATTGGTGCGATTAGAAAAGTTGCAAAAAAATTAGGCATTATTGAAAATAAAATGCCAGTAATTGGTTTTAATGGTGGCGTAATTTATGATTTTGCGAAAGAAAAAATTATTCAACATTTTTTTTTTAACGATGAATTAATCAATGTTTTTTATCTTGCTAATGAGTGTAAAATTCAATTATGAGCATATTCCGTTAAGAATGAACATTTTGCTTATGTTAATACTAAGCATAGTTTGATGACTAAATGAATGAGTTTTCACACAAAACGAAAAAGAATATTAGTGTATGATCCTACTACTTTAAATGATCAAGCTTACAAGTTTGTTGTTAGCGGTAAAAAAGAGAATGTTCAAAAATTTAAAGCAAAACTTTTAGTAAAATATGAATTTAATATTTTTGATTGTTCATATTTACCAAATCAAAGTTTAAATTTAGAAATTAGTCCAAAGGGTAGTGACAAAAAAGATGCCTTAGAATATCTTGCTAAAATATATAATATTCAACCAGCAGAAATTATTGCCATGGGTGATGGTTCAAATGATTATGAAATGTTAAAATGAGCTGGCGTTGGAATTGCGATGGGAAATGCTAAAGCGGATATTAAAACTATTTCTGATGATACGACCGCTCATTATCGTCGTTCAGGAGTGGCAAAAGCAATTAATAAATATTTTAAAAAATAAAAAATATCATCAAAACTATTGATATTTTTTTTTTTTTTTTTATAATTAATTTGGCCGTAATTTAAAAACAAAAAGTTTAGTATAACTAAACAAAATTACCAAAGGAGGGTTGTCTATGTTACTAGGAGAGAAAATTAAACTATTACGTCAAAAAAATAATTTAACAATTGAAGAATTAGCAAATCGTTGTGAATTAACGAAAGGCTTTATTAGTCAACTTGAACGCGATATTTCTTCTCCGAGCATTGAAACACTAGAAAGTATTTTAGAAGTTTTAGGTACCAACTTAGCAGATTTTTTTAAACAAGAAAAAAATAGAAAATTCGTTTATGCAGCAGAAGAACATTATGAAGTTGAACAAAATGATTATCGAATTGAATGATTAGTTCCTAATGCGCAAGTAAATGAATTAGAACCAATTTTAATTCAAATTAAGCCGCAAGGAGAATCAGAGCGGATATTACCATTTGAGGGTCAGATTTTTGGTTATGTTTTGAAAGGAAAAGTGTTAGTTTATTCTGGGCAAAAAGTACAAACAGCAGATACTCGCGATAGTTTTTATTTATATGGTAATAATCAACACTATTTAAAAAATGAAACAAATCAAGTTGTTGAGGTATTATGAATTTCAACACCACCAATATTTTAAAAGATTAGAAAAGGAGCAGGAGCGTTGGAAACAAATATTTTAGAGTTACGAAACATTTCAAAACAATATGAAGGAAAAGTGGTTTTGAAAGGAATTAACTTAAACATTAAAGAAGGAGAATTTGTCACATTACTAGGACCATCAGGATGTGGAAAAACAACAACATTAAGAATTATTGCTGGATTTGAACAACCTAATAGTGGGGAATTATTCTTTTTAAGAAAGGACTATTTAAAAACGCCAGTTCATAAACGAGAAGTTAATACTGTTTTTCAAAACTATGCTTTATTTCCGCATTTAACTGTTTTTGATAATATTGCTTATGGTTTAAAAGTTAAACGTAATAAGTATGATGTTATTGAAACTGAAGTAAAGAAATTTTTACAATTAGTAGGATTAGAAGGTTTTGAAGATAAATCAGTTGAACAATTATCGGGTGGTCAACTCCAGCGCGTTGCATTAGCACGAGCATTAATTAATAAGCCAAAGGTTTTGTTATTAGACGAACCAATGGCCGCACTAGATGTTAAGTTGCGAAAAAAAATGCAAGCAGAATTAAAAACTTTGCAAGAAGAAATTGGAATTACTTTTATTTTAGTAACGCACGATCAAGAAGAAGCATTAACATTGTCTGATCGTATTATTGTAATGAATGATGGAGCAATTCAACAGGTTGGAACGCCAGCGGAAATTTATAATGAACCAGAGAATTTGTGAACAGCACAATTTATTGGTGACTCAAATATTATTTCAAATGCAATTTTTATTAAAGATAATTTAGTAGCAATTGATGGCAAAAAAATTGTTTGTGTTGACCGTGGATTTGGTGAAAATGAAGACCAAATTGATATTATTATTCGTCCTGAAGATATTGACATTGTTCCAATTGGGAAAGGATTATTCACAGGAATAGTTAAAAGAGTTAATTTTAAAGGAGTTTATTGGGAAATTATTGTTAAATGTAAAGAAAGAAAATATTTAATTCATTCAACAGATAGCGTTGAAGAAGGGGATCAAGTTGATATTTCATGAAATGTTGAAGATATTCATGTTATGTGGAAAGAGATTGATGATTAAGGAACAAGAATGATGGAAAACAAAAATAAACCACCAAAAAAAGGTAAAGGATGATTTAAAAAACAAGGCAGTAAAATTAAATCAATTAGTCAACATTTTGCCGCTTGATGTCGAACAAAATATTTAAACATTTCTTATCATGCAAAACAAAACAAATGGTTTAAAAGAGGATTAAATCCAATTTTATGGCCATACCTTATTATTATGATTTTATTAATTGTTTTACCATTATTAATTATTTTATTATATTCGTTTATTCAGCCAACGGGAAATAGTTTAGTTTTTAAAATTAATTTTGAAAATTTTGTAACTTTTTTTTCAGAGCAAAAATTTGTAATTGCACTATTCTTAGCCTTAGGATATTCATTAATTGCGGCCTTAATTGCAATTGTGATTGCTTATCCAGTTGCTTATGTGATGGCATTTTGTAAATCAAAACTATTGTTAAAAAATATTTGAATTTTAGTAACATTACCAATTTGAATTAATATGTTACTAAAAATTATTGGATTACAAACAATGTTTAATATTATTGCACCAAGTTTACTTGGAACCCCAATTTCGGTTGTTATTGGAATGGTGTATGCATTTTTACCATTTGTAATTTTACCAATTTATAATAGTTTAGATAAAATTGATACTTCATTAATTGAAGTTTCAAAAGATTTGGGAGCAAATGGTTTTAAAACATTTTGAAAAGTTATTTTTCGTCAATCAATCCCAGGCATTATTGCAGGTGGAACATTATTACTACTGCAAGCAGCAACTTCGTTAATTATTGTTAAATTTATGGGGAATGGTCGTATTAATTTAATTGTTGATGTAATTGAAGCATATTTCTTTAAAGGAGAAAAATTTGGAATTGGCACAGCAATCTCAATTGTCTTAGCCCTTATTGTTTTTTTAATTATTGTGCTATCAAATTCATTATCAAAATATTTTGAAACAAGAAAGGGGCGTCGCAATGAAAAAGTTTTTTAAATCATCTTATATGGCATTAATTATGTTATTCATTTATATTCCAATTATGATTTTAATTTTATTTTCATTTAATAGTGATGAAAGTATGAGTATTTTTAATGGTTTTTCTGATCGTTGGTATAAACAACTTGCTAGTGAACAACCTTTTTTACAAAGTATTATTGTGTCAGTTTTTACAGCAGTAATTGCAACTGTCGTCTCAGTTATTATTGGGACCTTAGCTGCGATTGGATTAAGCCGCGCACGGTGAGTTACACAAAAAATGACACTATCAATTACTAATATTCCATTAATTAATGCCGATATTATTACAGCTGTTTCGTTGATGATGTTATTTATTGCTTTAGGAGCAAATTTTGGAATGTTAACATTAATTTTATCACATATTTCATTTGATGTTCCATATGTAATTATTACAGTATTACCACGCTTACGGAAAGTTGATCCAAAATTAATTGAAGCTTCATTAGATTTAGGTACAAAACCTTCACAAACTTTGCGAAAAATTATTTTACCAATTTTAAAACCAGCAATTATTGCAGCTGCAGCAATTGCCTTTGCAATGAGTTTTGACGACTTTATTATCTCTTATTTTACTGGTGGTGACGATGTCAATGTCGCAACTTTTATTTATACAATTAAAAGAATTAAACCTTTTATTAATGCTTTTGGTACGATTTGTATTGCAATTATTGGTGTTATTATTATTGGATGAAATGGATGAAATGTTTATAAAATTAATTATAATAAATTTCGCCGAGAAATGTTAAAAGGAACTTATAAAGATAAATATATTATGCACTATGAAAATAAATTAGCCCTTCTTTATCATCAATTAAATAATAAAAAAATTAATAATGAAAAACAAAAAGAACAATTACGCTGAAAAATTGTTAAACTAGAAAAAAAATATGATAAAAGTGTTTTATGAATTAAGAATAAAAAACAAAATTTTATTGAACGGCAAGAAACCAAAGAAAATATTAATAAAATATTACGAAAAAAATTCCGTTGATTGTCAAAAAGTTGAAAGCCATTATTGTTAGTAACAATTTCATTTGGCTCAATTGCTTTGCTAACAGCAGTTTATATTAAAAATAATATTTATGATCTAGCAGTAGCAAATTGAGGTGAATATATTACTTCAGATTTAATTAGTAAGTTTGAAAAAAAATATAATGTAAAAGTTAAATATAGTGTTTATGATAGTAATGAAACATTGTATAACAAATTATATACGACACATTATGACGTGATGGTTCCAAGTGACCATATGGTTAATAAGTTAGCGCAAGAAGGACGTTTAGAAGAAATTGATTATCAAAAATTAAATGATGTTGATAAAAATTTCAACATTATTAAACCTAATCCAAATTATTATGGACAAGGTGTCAAAGAACGAACAAATGGGAATGAATATTTTAATGATTTAAATGTTGATGTAGCAACAGTGCAAAAAACAAATCCAGAATTTTATCAAAATTGTATTGTTCCTTCTACTTTGGATTCAACAACAGCAAAATGTTTTGATAAAAATTATGCGGCATCATTAGCTGATGGATTATTAAATGTTTTAAATAAAAATAAAACGAAAGATACTACTCAAAAAACAATCGTTAATTATAGTTTACTTTATTTTTGAGGAGAAGTATCACTTGTGATTAATCCAACAGAAAGTAATTTAAAATTTTTAGACGAGATATTTGCTAAAGCAAATCAAAATTTACCAACAACAGCTCAAGGAAAATTTGGTTATCAACGTGCAGAGTGAGAACCTATTATAAATCGCGATCAAATTAAACTTAATGATGTCGAAAATAATAAGATTATCTCAAATGGCATTTCATGAGATATTTTATGACAAGCAGCCGCAGCAAATAAACGAGTTTTAATTAATAATGATCCACGAAATTTATTTATGTTAACTACTGAAAAAAATTATTTCAAACCAGTACCAACAACGCAAATGGAAGTTGATCATGGTTACAACGAATTAGCAACATTGTTAAAACATAATAATGTTGCCTTAATGAATGATGAGTTAATAAATGCAGTTGGTGATGGGCGTTTTGATTTTGCTTTTATGTATAATGGGGATGCAATTTATGCTGATACATTATTTGCAAAGAGTCATGAAGAAGCGAAGGGAACAAAATTAATTATTACCCGCCCACGAGCAACAACGGCGTGAACACCAGAAACAGTTGAAGGAACTAACATTTGAAGTGATAATATGGTTTTATCAAAAAATTCTAGAAATCAGGAGTTAGCTTATAAATTTATGAACTTTATTATTCAAAATTCATCAGCATTAACAGAAGAAGCTAATTATACTTCACCATATCAACAAGTGATGGATTATGAAAATAATTATAATTATTATCGTAATGGTCATGATCCAGAATCTGGCGCAATGATTAATTATCAACGTGATTATATTCCTGTGGCAAAACTTAATGAGAAGGGAATGTATGTTTCTCAACCAGAAATTGCAGATAGACCATTTGAAATAACTGATTTAGATGGTTATTTATTAAATAAATATAATATTTTAATTGCTGGAAAAAGCTAATAATTATTTTAAAAATAAAAAAATAGAAGTTAATTGACAATTACAATGTTTCTTTTAACTGATAATATGAAATAAAAAACCTTTCTAGGTTATTATTAAATATATAAAGTTAGGAGAAACATTTTTTATATGGCAAAGGGCAAAACCAAGGGGTCAAAAAACCATGATATTGAATTTAAAACTAAAATTATTAACGAATATTACGAATATAATAAATCAATATCTTTAATATCTAAAGAATATGAAATAAGTACTGCAACTATTTCTAGGTGAATTAATGTTTTCAATAAAGATAAAAAATTTGATAAACGAACATATATTAAAAAAATGCCAATTTTTAATAATCATCATGATGAAATTATATATTTATTAACAAAAGAAAACTAACAAATAAAAGCAGAAAATAATATTTTAAAAAAGGTTGAATCTCTTCCAAAAACAAAAACAAAGATGAATATTAGAAAACAAATTGATTTCATTAAAAACGAATTAAATAACAACTAAATCTTACCATTAAGATTATTTTTAAAAATATTATGCATTTCATATGATACATAAAATAAATATAAAAATATTCATGAAAAATATGAATGAAAAATTGATTACAATATATTAGAAATAATTAAAATAATTTGAAAAAACAATAAAAATAAAGATCATCGACAAATAAAACTTGATTTGAAAGAACAAAAAATAAAAATATCAGCAAGTAATATATATCTTTATATGAAGATATTACAAATATGTTCTGAAGTTAGAATTAAACATAAAAAACGAATTAAACATTTTAATAATATGTTATATGAACATAAAAAATACCCCCATTTACTTAAACGTAATTTTAATTCTAATCAAATGAATCAAAAATGATCAATTGATATTACAATAATTAAAATATATTCAGAATAAGCATATTTATTTGCTATTAAAGACTTATTTAGTAATGCAATTGTTGGATACTCACTAACAGTAAGGCCAATAGTAAATTGAGCAATTAATTGTTTAAAACAAAGCTTAATTAATCGAAAAATTAAACCTGGTTAATTAATAATTAATTCTGATCAAGGCATTCATTTTACTTCACATGCATATTTTGGATTTATTAAGAGATTATGGAGCAACTATAAGTATGTCTCGACGTGTAAATTGTTTAGATAATTGACCTATTGAAAATTGGTTTTCAATTTTAAAAACAGAAAATAAAAATATAACAAAATACAAAAATTTTAATGAGCTAAAAAATATGATAGATAATTATATTGTTGAGTATAATAATTATAGAAGGGTTTTAAAATTAAAAATGATCCCCAATTCAATTTGAATTAAAAAGCATTTTAAATTAAAAAAATAATTTTCAGTTATTTGAAACTGTGCAAAGTTAATTGACAGTGTCAATTTTATTTTAGATGTTCATAATTACTCCTGTTTTTTTATTTTTTAACATTAAATTTTAATTAACAAAAGGAAAATAAAAAATAAGATGATTATATAGTAATTTGAAAGTAGGGGAGAACAATTAAAAAGAAGGGGTATTTTATGTTTAAAATTTTATTCGGAGTATTAGTTACATTAATTTATTTTTTATTTTCTTTTCGTGACAATACTTATCAAAAAAATAAAGCTACAACAGATTTTAACAACAATATTTAATAACAATATTTATCAAATTGTTTTTACTAATAAATATAATTTTGCCATTACTTAACAAAAATATTATTCAAAATCCGCTTCACATAACTGAACAAATGTTTGGGATTTCAATTGAAGAAATTTTATTAAAATTTAATTTTAAGTTTAAAAACTATATGCCAATTAATCAAAATACATTGCAAAAAAATATCGGCAATTGACAAATATTGTTTTAATTCCAAACCCAAAATATATTAAATGATACCACCGCTATTTAATTACCAAACAACTTTTGAATCAGGTTTTAATTCCACAATTTTTACATTCTCAAATAATAAATATTTTACAATTAAAAACTACTGATACAAAAAAGATAATAAATAAATTACAACAATATTTAGCATGAACTTATGTAAAATATTTTAATATTTTAAGTTTTTTTTGTGTTTTTTAATTTAAAATCTAAATTAAAATTTTTAAAATAAGAACAATTTTTATTAGTGGGCGGTATTGTTGGATTTAATCATTAGACTTCTTGCATAACCCATTAAAACAATTTCAAACATTTGTAAAAAGGGGTTAATATAAAATTATAATTTTATATTAACCCCTTTTTACAAATGTTTGAAATTGTTTTAATGGGTTATGCAAGAAGTCTATTTATTATTAATTAATAGTTATTGGTCAATTTTAATCTTTTTATGTTTAGGGTTTATTTTGATTTGGCAACAACAAAAAATTTATTAAGGAGCATTAATTTTTGCAACCATTGTTTCAGCATTATGTCATTATTATTTACAACAACCAAGTTTGAAGGAAAACAACATTGTTTGTGGCAAAATTCAAAAACAAGGAAATGGTTATTATTATTTTAGTGTTGGTTGAAAAAAATATTTTTTAAAAACAACTATTAATTTTAATTTATATGATCAAATTTGTTTACAGGGCTATTATTCAAACATTAAATCAGGACCTAATGTGTATGGAATTAAATATACAATAATTTTTTAATGCTAATAACATTTTTTATCATTTTAATATAACAAAAGTAATTGATGTTAAACTTTGAAATACTATTCTTGCCCAAATAAGAAAGTTTTTAAATGGTTATGATAACTTAACAAAAGATACGCTTACCTTATTTTTATTTGGACAAAAAACAAAGACAGCACTTGTTTTATATGATTATTTTTTTAAATTGGGCGTTATTCATTTGTTAATTGTTTCAGGTTATCATCGTAATATTTTGTTTTATATTTTAAGCAAAATTTTTAAACGAATAATACGACGAAAGGGTTATTATTTTTTAGTTTATTTATTCTTATTTTTTTATTTATATTTATTAAATTTTCATCTTGCTAGTGTAAAAGGAATTGTCTTTTTATCGTTATCACTATTTAATGTTCGCTTTTGAGACTATAAATTAATAGCAAAGCAAAAATGAAATTTAAGTATTTTATTAATATTATTATTTTTTCCATATATTTTTTAGGAAGTGGGTTTTGATATAGTTTTACAATAACATGATTATTTTTAAACTTAAATTCAAAAACAAAACATTATTATTTTTGACAGAAATTGCCATATTATAACTTAATGGTATTTATTTTTCTACTTGGATTAATGTTATATTTTAATTATCAATTAAATTTTTCTAGTATTTTATTTAATTTATTATTGTTACCAATCTTATCATTAATTTATTTATTCTCTTTAATAATTGTTTTTATACCACCATGTTATTTTATTTATCAATATTTTTACTTATTTTTAATTAATTATATGGTGATTTTAAATAAAATTAATTTAATATGAAATATTGATTATGTCCCTTTGTAATTTCTTTTATTAGACTTCTTGCATAACCCATTAAAATAATTTCAAATATTTGTAAAAAGACGCTAATAGAAAAATATAGTTTTAATTAATTATGTTTTTTATTTAAAAATTTAATATTTTGCCACAACAAAAAAATGAATTTATTATTTAAATTCTTTAATTTTAAATAAATATTCTATGCTAACTGCAAATTATAAATTGAAGCAATTAAATTAAATCTTAAACTAAATCGTTTTCTTCGATTGCGATATTTTTCTGTAATAATTTTAAATTTTTTAAGAATAGCAAAAATATTTTCAATAATAACTCTCATTTTTGAAACTATTCTATTACATTTTTTTGTACTTTATTTAAAGGGTTTTTTTGTTTTTTTTGTAGGAATTAGAACATTATTGTGAATTTTTTGAATTCCTTGATAACCACTATCAACTATTAATTTGGTATTTTTTAAAATTGAGATTTTTGATTTTTTAAATAAAGCATAATCATTTTTTCCAAGCGAAAAACTTGTTGCAATAATTTTTTTTTGGTTTCTTGTTCGATAATTACTTGTGTTTAATGGTGTTTTTTTCTTTTTACCAGAATAAGATTGTTTTTGTCTTTTTTTGGGCGTTGGATTGGGGCCTTGGTAACATCAATAATAATAGTTTTATCATTAAAATAATCATTTATTAGTGATTTTTTACCAGCGAGTTGTTGAAAATCAGAGTGTTTAATTAAAATATCTTCAATTCACTTGATATTGCGATAACAACTAGATTCACTAATATCAAAACTTTTAGCAAGATGAAAATAAGTCCGATATTCTCGTCAATACTATAAGGTCGTCAGTAGCCGATTTTCTAGTGATAATTTATTAGTTTTGCCACCTTTTTTAAATTTTTCTATTTCAGCTACTTGTAAAATATTTAACATTTTATTAAAAGTAGCTTTTTGCCCCCGTTAATCGCAAGAATTCTTTATCATTAATAAAATTAAATTTATCAAATTTCATAATTTTAATCTCCCATAATTTCTATTTTAATTTAAAAATATTTTATAGGAATTTTAAAATAATTAGATTAGCTTATGCAATAAGTCTATTATATTCTTTTATGAGGAATAAATAAAAGTGTGTTTGGAAACAAAATATTTAGAATATTTTGCATTCTATCAATAATTTGTTATAAATTTGTTATATTTTGCAATCATATTTTACTAGTATTCATTATTCAATGACAATTTTAAATGTTTGTAATGGTCAAACAATTTTTTTCAAGACAAGCGTGCTTTAAAAACAATTTTATATGATGTTGGTTTTGGCTATGGTCGTTCAAAACAATTAGTTATTAATTATTTGAAATGAGCATGTATTAATTGAATTGATGCTATTTTTGTTTAAAATCAACATGATGATCATAAGAATAATTTACCAACTGTAAAAAAATATTTTAATGTTAAACAAGTAATTCAAAATGATACAAAATTGAAAACATTTCAATTTTGTGGATTAGGATTTACTGTCTTACATAAAACAATTAATGATAAAGATGAAAATAATAATAGTTTAGTGCTTTTGGTTAAAATAAGTCAATATTAAATCTTATTAACAGGTGATATTAGTAAAAAAATTGAAATAAATTTATTACGATAAAAATTATCTCCAATTACTCTGTTACAACTTCCTCGTCATGGTTCAGAAAATAGTTAAAGCTTAGCGTTTTTACGAAAAATAACACCAAAGGTTTGCTTAATCTATGGCGAAAAAACAAAACGCCAAAATTATCCGGCGCCAATTGTTGCTGAAAATTTAAAAACAACTAGGTGTCAAATTTATTTTACAAATGGTAGAAGAAATCTTCAATTTAATATTATGTCAGCATAAACAGCAATTAATTTTTTTTAAATCCTTAATTTATTTTTTGCTTTATATGATAATATTACTTTGTCATAAGTTTTAGAACATTCTAAAGGAGCCTTAAAAGATGTTTTTAATATATGGAGAAGATGCTTTTTTAATTAAAATGCAAAAAAAATAAGATTTTAAAAAAAATTAATCCTGATAATGAGTATGATTTACAAGAATATAATTATTTAGAAGACCATCTATTATATATTATGAATGATGCCAACACAATACCAATGTTTTCAGGAAAAAGAATAATAATAGTTAATGATAGCTATTTTCTTACAAAAGAAAAGATTAAGACAAAAATAGATAATAAAAGTTATTTAACAAGTTTAATGGAATATTTAGTAGCTCCAAATCCGAGTACTTTTATTATTTTTATTTGTCCAGTAAATAAACTTAGTAATTGTTTAAAAATAACTAAACAAATGCTATCGTTAACTAGTGTTTTAAAAGCAACAAATTTATCATATAATGAATTAATTAAGTTTATTGATGATTATATTACAAAGCATAATGGAACGATTAAACAAAATTTAATTCCTAAGATTAGACTTCTTGCGATACCTGGTTTTATTATTAAAATATTATTATAAAATATAATTTATGAGGATATTAAATTATGAAATTTGATGAATTTAAAAATATTAATGATAAAGAATGATTAAGATTAACAGGAATAAAACAAGATATTTTTAATAAAATGTTAAATATTTTACAAGTAGCTGAAATAGAAAAATTTAAAAAAGGCGGCAAAGCTAATAAATTATCACTAGAAAATCGATTATTGATGACTTTATCGTATTGACGAGAATATCGAACTTATTTTCATCTTGGAAAAAATTTCGGAATTAGTGAAGCTAATTGTTATCGCAATATCAAGTGAATTGAAGATATTTTAATTAAACACCCTGATTTTCAGCAAGTTGCTGGTAAAAAAGCACTAATAAATGATTATTTTAATGATAAAACTATTATTATTGATGCTACCGAAACCCCAATCCAACGCCCAAAAAAAGACAAAAACAATCTTATTCTGGTAAAAAGAAAAAAACACCATTAAACACAAGTAATTATCGAACAAGAAACCAAAAAAAATTATTGCAACAAGTTTTTCGCTTGGAAAAAAATGATTATGCTTTATTTAAAAAATCAAAAATCGCAATTTTAAAAAATACCAAATTAATAGTTGATAGTGGTTATCAAGGAATTCAAAAAATTCACAATAATGTTATAATGCCCACAAAGAAAACTAAGAAAAAACATTTAAATAAAGAACAAAAACAACATAATAGACTAGTTTCAAAAATAAGAATTATTATTGAAAATATTTTTGCTATTCTTAAAAAATTTAAAATTATTACAGAAAAATATAGAAATCGTAGAAAACGATTTAGTTTAAGATTTAATTTAATTGTTTCAATTTATAATTTACAATTATTATAGTTATCATAAAAGATTTATTTAAAATTAACAAATTTGAATAATAAAATAATTTTTCGTTGTGGCAAAATATTAAATTTTTAAATAAAAGACATAATTAATTAAAATTATAATTTTATATTAACCCCTTTTTACAAATATTTGAAATTATTTTAATGGGTTATGCAAGAAGTCTATTGTTGAATATTTGCCAAATAATTTATATATTATTAAAAATGAATTAAAAAAATTATTTTTAATAAATTCAAATATTACTATGGAATTAATTGAAAATAATATGACAAAATATTTAGATACCGATATTTTTAAATTAGTTGATGATTTATTAAAAAATGATTTGAATAGTTTTTTAATAAATTATCATTATTTAAAAGAACGCGGGTTAAATAGTATTTCTTTATTAGCATTAATTACCAATAGTATTATTTTTATAAGAGACATTATTGTTTTATCTGCTTTAAAAAAAACACCTTCACAAATTGCAGAAATTTTACAAATTAATCCGTTTCGAGTAAAAAAAATTTCAGAACATATGCATAATTTCAGTATTAATAAAGCAAATAATATTATTCAAGAATTATTTTGAATTGATTATAATATAAAAAAAGGTATAATAAGAAAAGAAATTAGTAGTGATTTGTATTTAATTAAATTATTTGATATAAATTAAATTATTACAAAAAGAGAAATGAGGGACATAAATAAATGAAAGAAAATAAATTATATGCCCATATAGTTTATACATTATATAATATCTTTAACGACGATAATATTAAGGCACAAGTAATAGTTAACCAGTACTTTAAAAAATTAGTAATTCAACAAATTTGTAATTTATTAACATTAGAAAAAGAATTTAATGCAAATTTAAATGATAATAAATTTACTCTTTCATTTGCTCAGGCCCTGGCTGATATTATTAATGAATCAGAAATAATTGAAAAGGTTGACAGGGCCACTTTTAATATATTAGATGAAGAATATGTGGCTTTTGTGCAATATATTGTTTCGAATTTTGGTGTTGAAAAAAATTATATTACCAGAGAAAACACTATCACTAATGAGTTAATTGATGCCACAGCTGATTTTACTGATGAAAAAGCAATTGATAATGCTCGTGAGAAGTTAAAAGTTAAAGCTAATGAAGAAGGGGCAGACGAATCACAACCTGAAGCAGGACCAGCAAGAGGAATTGGAGGCATAGGAGCGTCAATGGTTGGCATTGATCCGAACTTTAGTTATCCAAGTAAATTTGATATTTCACAAATGATGCAGCAAATGGCAAATATGCCAATTAATCCACCTTTAGACCCACGGTTTTACTTTTATACTTCAAAACCAAAGTATATGCCAATTTTAAAGAAAATTGTTGCTGGTTTTGTTATTTTAGCTTCTGCTTTGTTAATTTTATTGTGATTTTTAAATTCCTATTTAAATATCTATTTAGACACAAAAGTAATTGTTTATACAATCCCAGGAACTAGTGCAATTGTTATTATTGGTGGTGGGGCTGATAGCGCCTTACATAATGCTAACAATAATTTTAGTGAAGTATTTAGTTTTGGTTCAAAATATAAATTTTTATTAATGCAATCCGGCGGACTGCAAACCTTCTCAGGAATTTTATCGATTTTGCCAGGAATTTTCTTGGGTTATGAATTATTGGGGAAAAAGCGCTTTAAACGTGATAATTATGTTGTTAGATTCTGACCAGTTGTATTATCAATCATTATTCTTATTTATTCTTCATTGTCATTAATTCAAGTATTATTACCAAATTTTGTTGAGAAATATTTTAATAGTATATCCGTATCTAATAATTGCTATATTATTAAAAACGACCCACAATTAGAAATAACAGAATGATTATTATTACCAGATTCAGATTTAACTATGACAATTAATAGTTTAGTAAGCGAAGTTTATAATAGCACAACTTACCAAGTATTACATATTTTTACAATTATTTCAATGATTGCTGGTCTTCTTGCATGAATTATGGTTATTATTTTAGCAGTTTTAGCTCCTAAAACAGACCGCAATAAATTAATTCGCGCCAATACAGAATACCAAAAAGCAGTTACCGCAATGATGAATGGACAAAAATATGAAATGGATCCGAAACTATTTGATGATGAGTTTAAGAGTGATAATGTTTTTGGAAAAGATGATTCTAATAAATCAAAAGGTAAATAAAAAAATAATATTACTATACTGCACCCAGTTTAGTTTTCTAACTTTATTAGACTTCACGCAAAGAGAAATCTATTATTTATTAGATTTAGCAAAACAATTGAAATAAGGGAAATCTGTTACTTTATTATTTGCAAAAGATTCAACACGAACAAGATTTGATTTTGAAGTCGGAGCATTTGATTTAGTAATGAACCCCGTTTATTTAGGGCCAAGTGGTAGCCCAAATGGAAAAAAAGAATCAATTGAAGATGCTGCAAAAGTATTAGTAAGAATGTTTGATGGAATTCAATTTCGTGGGTTTAAACAAACTGATGTTGAAGCATTAGCAAAATATTCAGGTGTTCCAGCGTGGAATGGATTAACTGATGAATTTCACCCAACGTAAATGTTAGCTGATATTTTAACGTTGCAAGAAGAAAAAGGACAACGCAATATGAAAGGGCTATAATTTTTTTATTTTGGTGATTCTCGTTTTAATATAGAAAATAGTTATATGGTTGTTAGTGCTAAACTAGGAATGCATTTTGTTGCTTGTGTGTCAAAGGATTTATGACCAAATGAAGAATTATTGAAAAAAGTACAAGCAATTGCAAAAGAACATGATGGATCAATTACGCTAACTGAAGACCATAAAACAGCGGTAAAAGATGCTGATGCAATTGCCACTGATGTTTGATTATCAATGGGAGAAGATCCTGTTGTTTGAGGAAAAAGAATTAAGGATTTAACACCATATCAAGTAACAATGGAAAAAATCAAACAAGCAAAAGAAGATGCTATACAATTTTTCTTTTAACTGAGAATATGAAATAAAAAACCCTTCTAGGTTATTATTAAATATATAAAGTTAGGAGAAACATTTTTTATATGGCAAAGGGTAAAACTAAAGGGGCAAAATACCATGATATTGAATTTAAAACTAAAATTATTAACGAATATTACGAATATATTAGACTTCTTGCGTAACCTAATCTAATTATTTTAAAATTCCTATAAAATATTTTTAAATTAAAATAGAAATTATAGGAGATTAAAATTATGAAATTTGATAAATTTAATTTTATTAATGATAAAGAATTGTTGCGATTAACCGGAGCAAAAAAAACTACTTTTAATAAAATGTTAAATATTTTACAAGTAGCTGAAATAGAAAAATTTAAAAAAGGTGGCAAAACTAATAAATTATCACTAGAAAATCGGCTACTGACGACCTTATCGTATTGACGAGAATATCGGACTTATTTTCATCTTGCTAAAAGTTTTGATATTAGTGAATCTATTTGTTGTCGGAATATCAAGTTAATTGAAGATATTTTAATTAAACACTCTGATTTTCAACAACTCGCTGGTAAAAAATCGCTAATAAATGATTATTTTAATGATAAAACTATTATTATTGATGTTACCAAGACCCCAATCCAACGCCCAAAAAAAGACAAAAACAATCTTATTCTGGTAAAAAGAAAAAACACACCATTAAAACACAAGTAATTATCAAACAAGAAACCAAAAAAATTATTGCAACAAGTTTTTCGCTTGGAAAAAAATGATTATGCTTTATTTAAAAAATCAAAAATCTCAATTTTAAAAAATACCAAATTAATAGTTGATAGTGGTTATCAAGGAATTCAAAAAATTTACAATAATGTTCTAATGCCTACAAAAAAAAATAAAGAAAAACCCTTTAAATAAAGCACAAAAACAACGTAATAGAATATTTTCAAAAATGAGAATTATTATTGAAAATATTTTTGCTATTCTTAAAAAATTTAAAATTATTACAGAAAAATATCGTAATCGAAGAAAACGATTTATTTTAAGATTTAATTTAATTGCTTCAATTTATAATTTGCAGTTAGCATAGAATATTTATTTAAAATTAAAGAATTTAAATAATAAATTCATTTTTTGTTGTGGCAAAATATTAAATTTTTAAATAAAAAACATAATTAATTAAAATTATATTTTTCTATTAGTGTCTTTTTAAAAATATTTGTAATTTTTTAATAGGTTACGCAAGAAGTCTAATAAATCAATATCTTTAATATCTAAAGAATATGAAATAAGTACTGCAACTATTTATAGGTGAATTAATGTTTTCAATAAAGATAAAAAATTTGATAAACGAACATATATTAAAAAAATGCCAATTTTTAATAATCCGCATGATGAAACTATATATTTATTAACAAAAGAAAATGAACAAATAAAAGCAGAAAATAATATTTTAAAAAAGCCTGAATCTCTTCCAAAAATAAAAACAAAGATGAATATTAGAAAAAAATTTATTTTATTAAAAACGAATTAAATAACAACTCAATATTACCATTAAGATAATTTTTAAAAATATTATGCATTTCATATGATACATGAAATAAATATAAAAATATTCATGAAAAATATGAATGAAAAATTGATTACAATATATTAGAAATAATTAAAATAATTTGAAAAAACAATAAAAATAAAGGTCATCGACAGATAAAAATTGATTTGGAAGAACAAAAAATAAAAATATCAGCAAGTAATGCACATCGTTATATGAAGATATTACAAATATGTTCTGAAGTTAGAATTAAACATAAAAAACAAATTAAAAATTTTAATAATATGTTATATGAACATAAAAAACACCCTTATTTACTTAAACGTAATTTTAATTATAATCAAATTAATCAAAAATGATAAATTGATATTACAATAGACTTCTTGCGATACCTGGTTTTATTATTAAAATATTATTATAAAATATAATTTATGAGGATATTAAATTATGAAATTTGATGAATTTAAAAATATTAATGATAAAGAATGATTAAGATTAACAGGAATAAAACAAGATATTTTTAATAAAATGTTAGATATTTTACAAGCAGCTGAAATAGAAAAATTTAAAAAAGGTGGCAAAACTAATAAATTATCACTAGAAAATCGATTATTGATGACTTTATCGTATTGACGAGAATATCGAACTTATTTTCATCTTGGAAAAAATTTCGGAATTAGTGAAGCTAATTGTTATCGCAATATCAAGTGAATTGAAGATATTTTAATTAAACACCCTGATTTTCAGCAAGTTGCTGGTAAAAAAGCACTAATAAATGATTATTTTAATAATAAAACCAGGTATCGCAAGAAGTCTAATATTGTATTCTAAGCTGTTTTAAACAAAACTAAGGCACACTAGTTTATTTATTTTTTATTAATTTATTTTATATAACTATTACTTTAAAACTTAATAGTATTTCTCAGTGTGCCAATTTTTACTATTTTATATATTTAACATTGTTAATAACATTGTTTATTAAAAATTAAATAAACAATATATTAGAATTATGTATAACATTGTTAATAATCAATGTTTTTATCAATAAATAAGAAATATATAAACATTAAATATAACATTGTTTGTTAAACAAATATTTATTTAGGAGGTGATAAAATTGATTAATTTTGTTAAGAAAAATCAAAATATAGCAAATTATTTTATTTCTAAGGAACTTATCCCTTTTGAAACAGATAAAGCAAGTTTTATAAATTTACCTAATCATAATCGTCATATTGGTTTTTGATTGAGTAATAAGTTTATTTGTCCTAGTCAAAAACATTCTGAACAAGTAGCAATCGGTTTGATTTATGATAATTCTTATCATATTGTAAAATATGATGAAAATTTAAAACAACATAATTGAAAATATTTAACTGGAACAGAAATAATTGATTTGTATAATCAATATAAACAAAACTATTTTACGCTTATGCATAAAGCATTATTTCAAAATGAACCTAAAAAAGTAAAAATAAATGACAACAATAATTTAATAAATTGAAGTGTTGAAAAAGAAGAACAATTAATTCGTGATTTGGAGGAATTATAAAATGAAAGTTAAATAAATAAAAGAAGAAGAAAGAGAAGATAGAATAAAGTACGAAAAAAATAAAGGTTATAAATTATGTGATAATGGTTATATTATTTATAATTCAAATGAACATTATTTTAAATTATTTGGTTGTTCTAACAAATTTATAAAAGCAAAAGTTTATTTTAGCAAGTTTGGTGGCGAACATAAGATTTAATTTTTATGTAAAAAATTTTATAAAAAATGTAAAAAATTCTTATCTTATCAGTTTTTAGAAATTTTAGATGAGGAATGTTACAAAAAAACCGTGAAATTTAGTATGTTTAGTTTTGATTATGAAAATGAATATAAATATGATAGAGGTTTTTAAAATGAGTTTATATAATTATTGAGTTCAATTTGTTAGTTATATTATTGGTTCAAATGCCCTTGAATTTTTATATGTTATATCGTTTGTATTATTTATCATTTTATTTTTTGGGATATTTTTTAAACTTATTCAAAAATGGGGGGTTTTTAAAAATGCAAAATGATTGAACAAAATTAAAAGAGTTTTTTATTCATGTATTTTTGTTTATAGATAAAACAAATGTTGAAAGTATTACAACTTGAAATTTAACACAAAATGAATATTTAACTATTATGGTTGGTGTATGAATTGTAATTTTGTTTTTAACTTGGTTTTTACTGTGAATGATTTTTAAAATAGTTGGGTATTTTAAGTAATGAAAAAGTTTGCATTTTTTTTAATAAACTTTTGTTATATTAGTGGTTCAATGGTTTTGTTTAGTTTAATTGATTTATTGCTTTGAATAATTTCATTAAATTATACTGGTTTAGTGTTTTGACTATTATTTGCTTTACAATCTGTTTATTTTATTTGGTGAATTTGAAAAAATGTTTTTTATCAGTTAAATGTTTTTCGTTTAGTTTACTTTATTTGAGATAATCCGTTATCGGTAATTATTGGTAAATTAGGAACTGGTAAAACATTGCTTTTAACTTTTTTATCACAAGTTATGAAACTTTTAACGAAGAAAATTTATAGTAATTATCCAATTGAAGATGATGCAATAAAACTTTTAACTTTTAATAATTTAGATTTTACTGATAGAACTAAATTAGTACGCCTGATGATAGTTTAATTTTGTTTGATGAGAGTTTTTTATATATTGATGGAACTAGTCCCCACGAAGTTAAAAAAGTTCATGGTGGTAAAAGTGTGTGGATTGTTTTAGCAAGACATTTTAAAAATAGAGCGATTTTTACCGTACAGCGTGAGGGTATGATGTGAAATAATATTCGTCATTTAGCAAGCGGTATTATTATTCCGATTTCATTGAAAAACCCGTTAAATCTAAATTAGGTAATATTTTTAATCATAGTTTTGTTATGCGAATTGGTATTTTCCAAGATATTGCGGATTATGAAATTTTAAAAACAAAATCAGTAGAACGAACAGCAGAAGGAAAAAGAGCAAAACATAAATCGGATGTTGGTTTAGGAATTCGGTTTTTTAAGATAATTATTCCGCTTGAATTTGCTAATAAATATGATAGTCATTGATTAAGTTTTGCTCGTGATTTAAAAAATGATGAAGTTATTAATAAAAAGAATACTTTTGAAAAGATATATCAAAATTAAACAATAAACAACGCTTATAATTGTTTGATATTGATATTTTGAAAGAAAATTTAAAAGCAAAAGGGGGAAAGGAAAAATAAAAAATGAGTAATTTATTAAGTGAAAGCGTTAATAACGATAATTGAAATAAAATTTTTAGTTTTATTTTTGATACTTTTTTATTTGTTTTTGATGTGATTTGAAATACTAAATTGCCAATGACAAATATAACGATTGCTTATTTTTGGCGTCCTGTACGATGAACCGGCAAAAAACAATTCTTGTGAGATTGTTTTTTTTATTTTTATATTAAAAAACATAAATTTATTTGCATTATTCATCAGATAGTATATTTAAATTTAGAATTTTTATCATAAAAACAGATATTATTCTTTTTTCCCTACACAAAATAAACGATATTTTTATAAATTTCCTTTTAAATAAAGGTATTATTTATATTCTCCATTTATTAATCAAGCTTGTTGTCGATATATAAATTCTGCTAATTCTTGTCCATTTTCATCAATTCATTTTTTAATTGTTAATGATTTTAAACTTAATTCTTTAAAATTATTTCCTTTTAAATAAAACGGATAAGTAATATTTTTAACTTCATTATTTAACTTTAAATATACCATAATTAAATTTCCTCTAATTCCATTTCTTCAATTAAATTATCAATATATTCATATGCACTATCTTCTGAATGACATTCTTCTAATGCCATATTAAATAAATCTTCTTCTGTATAAACTTTACCTTCTTCATCTTTTCACATATTATTCACATCCTTGTCATTTAATTTTTTTATCTTCTAAATCAATAGTTGTTGTTTTAAAATAATTTAAATTTTCAGAATAAATTTTCGCTTCATCAAATGTATAAAAATATATAGTATTTAGGCTATATTTATCTTTCATTACTAATAAATATCTTTTATTAGTAATTTATCACCTCGTAATCTGCTTCTTCATCTTCTAAATAATCACTAATTAAACCTTTAACATCATCAATTTCATATCATTTACAATTTAAATTAAAATCTATTGGCAGTTCAACACTACCTACGTGTCGTTCTTCATCACCAAATTTAAGATATAAATTTAATTTTCAACTACCTAAGTAATCACGATTAATTTGTGCATAAATAATATCTTTATTTGTAATTTTTAATGCTTTATTACATATCATTTTTCAATTTCTCCTATTTTTTTAATTCGCTGGCACTCACTTCCAAGTGAAAGTGCTAAAGCGATAATTAGTTATATTAGTATTTATTTACTAAGCCACTCGCCTCACTGGGGGCAAGCGGTGGCGGCATGTTGTTTGTTTGAATGTTTAATAATCCACAGTTGTTTTTTGTTTTTTACGCCAGATAATTTTCTCTCTCTTCATCCGCACCATTTCAGGTCAAAGCGTTCAGTTTTTAAAATAAATTCACTTGCACCTTGAAGAGCCTAATGTTGGCTTTGTGGTTTTAATTAAACTGCTGCCACTTCTAAGAAGTAATATCTATCGCAAATTTATTTATAAAGTCACTATCTCTATGGTTTATTGTCGTTTGATATTAACCTTGGACTTATCACGACTATCGCTTGTTAAAGCGTCTATTATTTCCGGACTGATTACCGCTGGGCTAGACCGCCTCATGTGGAATAAAAACACTTAGTTATTTAAAATAACCGTCCCACTTTGCATTAAGTTGTTTTATAAAATCAAAGTTTTAAAAAGCCAGTTTCATAATCAAAGATAATTTTTGAATTTTCTAAGCTTTTATAAAACCGCTTTTGTTTTTTATCTTTTGTATGATTTAATAAATCTTTATGTTTTTCACAAGTTCATAAAACTTTATTTGATAAAAATTCTTTGGTAATAAATGATATTGCTTTATAGCAATCATTAACATCACATATTTTTTGTTGCTTATTAATTTTCATTGCTTACTCCTTTCTTTTATTAAGTTTTTTTATTAGCAAATTAATTAACTGAAGCAGAGAAAGGACAACACCTTAAATTAGGATAAAAACAGGTACGCTTTGTAAAGATTTCTAAGATATTTAATAAATGTGTAAACAACTTAAAGAGGGTATCAAAAAGTTGTAATAAAAAGTTTTTATTTTAAGAATTTAAGATGCTGTACTTTCTCTAAATCAATTAATAATTTTGGTTTTACAAATAAAAAAACCATTTTAGTAAATGGTTTATTATTTTTATTCAATTTCTATCTATTTTCTTAAAACCCTTCTTTTTTACATGCGACCGTTTTTTATGTTTAATTCTAACTTCAGAACATATTTGTAATATCTTAATATAACGATATACAGTACTTGCTGATATTTTTATTTTTTGTTCTTCCAAATCAAGTTTTATTTATAGATGACCTTTATTTTTATTGTTTTTTAAAATTATTTTAATTATTTCTAATATATTGTAATCAATTTTTCATTCATATTTTTCATGAATATTTTTATATTTATTTCATGTATCATATGAAATGTATAATATTTTTAAAAATCATCTTAATGGTAAGATTGAGTTGTTATTTAATTCGTTTTTAATAAAATAAATTTGTTTTCTAATATTCATCTTTGTTTTTGTTTTTGGAAGATATTCAAGCTTTTTTAAAATATTATTTTCTGCTTTTATTTGTTCATTTTATTTTGTTAATAAATATATAGTTTCATCATGCGGATTATTAAAAATTGGCATTTTTTTTAATATATGTTCGTTTATCAAATTTTTTATCTTTATTGAAAAAATTAATTCATCTAGAAATAGTTGCAGTACTTATTTCATATTCTTTAGATATTAAAGATATTGATTTATTATATTCGTAATATTCGTTAATAATTTTAGTTTTAATTTTTTCAATATTATGGTCTTTTGACCCCTTGGTTTTACCCTTTGCCATATAAAAAATGTTTCTCCTAACTTTATATATTAGACTTCTTGCGATACCTGGTTTTATTATTAAAATATTATTATAAAATATAATTTATGAGGATATTAAATTATGAAATTTGATGAATTTAAAAATATTAATGATAAAGAATGATTAAGATTAACAGGAATAAAACAAGATATTTTTAATAAAATGTTAGATATTTTACAAGTAGCTGAAATAGAAAAATTTAAAAAAGGTGGCAAAGCTAATAAATTATCACTAGAAAATCGATTATTGATGACTTTGTCGTATTGACGAGAATATCGAACTTATTTTCATCTTGGAAAAAATTTCGGAATTAGTGAAGCTAATTGTTATCGCAATATCAAGTGAATTGAAGATATTTTAATTAAACACCCTGATTTTCAGCAAGTTGCTGGTAAAAAAGCACTAATAAATGATTATTTTAATGATAAAACTATTATTATTGATGTTACCGAAACCCCAATCCAACGCCCAAAAAAAGACAAAAACAATCTTATTCTGGTAAAAAGAAAAAACACACTATTAAAACACAAGTAATTATCGAACAAGAAACCAAAAAAATTATTGCAACAAGTTTTTCACTTGGTAAAAAACACGATTATGCTTTATTTAAAGAATCAAAAATCGCAATTTTAAAAAATACCAAATTAATAGTTGATAGTGGTTATCAAGGAATACAAAAAATTCACAATAATGTTATAATGCCCACAAAGAAAACTAAGAAAAAACATTTAAATAAAGAACAAAAACAACATAATAGACTAGTTTCAAAAATAAGAATTATTATTGAAAATATTTTTGCTATTCTTAAAAAATTTAAAATTATTACAGAAAAATATAGAAATCGTAGAAAACGATTTAGTTTAAGATTTAATTTAATTGCTTCAATTTATAATTTACAATTATTATAGTTATCATAAAAGATTTATTTAAAATTAACGAATTTGAATAATAAAATAATTTTTCGTTGTGGCAAAATATTAAATTTTTAAATAAAAGACATAATTAATTAAAATTATAATTTTATATTAACCCCTTTTTACAAATATTTGAAATTATTTTAATGGGTTATGCAAGAAGTCTATTTAATAATAACCTAGAAAGGTTTTTTATTTCATATTCTCAGTTAAAAGAAACATTGTATTTATCAATTAAGTGTTTTTATATTTAATTTATATTTTTCGAAATATAAGTAAGCGATGTTTGTTCGGTTTGTTTTAATAGATTTTTTTCTAAATTCTGCAGTATATGTTTTAAATTTTTGGCCTTTTTTGCGATATAAAAATGTACCTCCTCTAAAAGTTTAGTAAAGTTCTTTTTTAATTTTACTTACTTTTTGGGGTGCAGTCTTTTATCCTTTCTTTTAAAATGAAAACTTGCTTACTCAACTGGCGCGGATAATCAAGGACTGGTTTTTGAAATTGGTAATAAAGTTCCAATTCCTAACAAGATGATTGTTGAAGCAAAAATTCCAACAATTAATGGTCATGATGCTTTTATAAATCTGCCATAAGGAACTTTTGAAATTGATAACGCTGCCATTAAAATTGCGCTTGTTGGTTAAATTAAATTAATAATTCCATTTGCAAATGAAAAGGCAGTAATTGTTCCTGGTGTTAAACCTGTTTCCACCCCATTAGCAACAGGGCCCAAAATTGGGAAAACAGTTTGGGCAAATCCTGAACTAGATGGAATTACAAATGAGATAATTAGGAAGAAGAAGGCTACCATAATAAAGCCTGTTTCCCCTAATGTTGACATTGCTGTAGATAATCCACTAACTAATTTGTTTTGCATTCCAGTATTTGTCATAATAAACCCAATCCCAGCCGCAAAGGCAATAACCAAGCAAACAGATAGAATATCAGCTGAACCAATAATAAAACTATTGACGTATTTTTCTTCTCCTTTTCAATTAATTAATGCAATAATAATTGATGCAATAAAGAATAATGCTGAAATTTCCATAAATGATCATTGCCCCAATGGAGCAAAGAAATTAGCAATAAATGGGGCATGCTCACTAACTAATTTTGTAAAATTAACAAAGACAGGAATTCCAAATTTATCCCATCCAATTAATGAAAAAATCATTAAGACAAAACTAATCATAAAAATCGCCATAATTGCTTTACGTTTACCATTGTATGCTGGTAAATCATCAACAATTGCAAATTCTGCCTCATAAAAATCTTTTTTATCAAATAATGTTGATTCCCCTGGTGTGCGACGAACACGTAATACATATCAGACAACAAACGAAATTTCACCTGCTGTTAATAATAATTATGACACGACTCTTCAAATAATTCCTGTTGTCGATGTTAAATTAGGCACACCATCGGCATCAGCAGCAACTTGGATAACAAATGGATTTAATGTTGAACCAATAAAACCAATTCCAGCACCAAATAAAATTGCCATTACCGCTGTTAGCACATCAAAACCAGCAGCTAATAAAACAGGAATAATAACTGGGTATAAGGCGATTGTTTCTTACCCCATTCCATAAGTTGTGCCGCCAACTGAAAATAAAAACATTACAATTGGAATAATTCAAATTTCACGGCCTTTCATTTTTGCTACTAAACGCCCAATCCCGGCAGCTAATGCTTTTGATTCAATAACGATGCTTAAGAAAACTCCTAAAACTAAAATAAAGACAATAACATCAACTTTACTTTTAAATCCTTGCATCGGAGCTAAAAATAAGTCAAAAATTCCCGCAGGTCCACCATTGTGAAGTTCACCATCAGCATCTTTTCATGAACCAGTTATTCCCGGAATTCAAGAGACAATAATAATTAAGAGCGTAATTCCTAATAAAATTGTAAATGCTGTCGGAAATTTAAATTTAAACTTTTTTTTCTTTTTTACATCCATTTTTGCACTCCCTTTAACCTTTCATAATTAATAACCTAGCCACGAATTGTTGCTAGCATTACTGCTTTAATAAAATATAAGCGATTTTCTGCTTATTCAAAAACACGTGAATATTTTGATTGGAAAACTTCATCAGTAACTTATAATTCGCCAGTTCCGCTAAATTGTTTAATCACTTTTTGCTCAGTATCCGTATTTCCATCACGGAAACTTGGTAAACAATATAAAAAGATAGCATCTTCTTTTGTGCACAGTTTCAAATAACTGAGAATTATTTTTTTAATTTAAAGTGCTTTTTAATTTAAATTGAATTGGAGGCATTTTTAATTTTAAAACCCTTCTATAATTATTATACTCAACAATATAATTATCTATCATATTTTTTAGCTCATTAAAATTTTTGTATTTTGTTATATTTTTATTTTCTGTTTTTAAAATTGAAAACCAATTTTCAATAGGTGAATTGTCTAAACAATTTCCAGGTCGAGACATAATTATAGTTACTCCACAATCTCTTAATAAATCAAAATATGCATGTGAAGCAAAATTAATGCCTTGATCAGAATTAATTATTAATTGACCAGGTTTAATTTTTCGATTAATTAAGCTTTGTTTTAAACAATTAATTACTCGATTTACTGTTGGCCTTACTGTTAGTGAGTATCCAACAATTACATTACTAAATAAGTCTTTAATAGCAAATAAATATACTGATTCTAAATATATTTTAATTATTAGACTTCTTGCATAACCCATTAAAATAATTTCAAATATTTGTAAAAAGGGGTTAATATAAAATTATAATTTTAATTAATTATGTCTTTTATTTAAAAATTTAATATTTTGCCACAACGAAAAATTATTTTATTATTCAAATTCGTTAATTTTAAATAAATCTTTTATGATAACTATAATAATTGTAAATTATAAATTGAAGCAATTAAATTAAATCTTAAACTAAATCGTTTTCTACGATTTCTATATTTTTCTGTAATAATTTTAAATTTTTTAAGAATAGCAAAAATATTTTCAATAATAATTCTTATTTTTGAAACTAGTCTATTATGTTGTTTTTGTTCTTTATTTAAATGTTTTTTCTTAGTTTTCTTTGTGGGCATTATAACATTATTGTGAATTTTTTGTATTCCTTGATAACCACTATCAACTATTAATTTGGTATTTTTTAAAATTGCGATTTTTGATTCTTTAAATAAAGCATAATCGTGTTTTTTACCAGGTGAAAAACTTGTTGCAATAATTTTTTTGGTTTCTTGTTCGATAATTACTTGTGTTTTAATAGTGTGTTTTTTCTTTTTACCAGAATAAGATTGTTTTTGTCTTTTTTTGGGCGTTGGATTGGGGTTTAGGTAGCATCAATAATAGACTTCTTGCATAACCCATTAAAATAATTTCAAATATTTGTAAAAAGGGGTTAATATAAAATTATAATTTTAATTAATTATGTCTTTTATTTAAAAATTTAATATTTTGCCACAACGAAAAATTATTTTATTATTCAAATTTGTTAATTTTAAATAAATCTTTTATGATAACTATAATAATTGTAAATTATAAATTGAAGCAATTAAATTAAATCTTAAACTAAATCGTTTTCTACGATTTCTATATTTTTCTGTAATAATTTTAAATTTTTTAAGAATAGCAAAAATATTTTCAATAATAATTCTTATTTTTGAAACTAGTCTATTATGTTGTTTTTGTTCTTTATTTAAATGTTTTTTCTTAGTTTTCTTTGTGGGCATTATAACATTATTGTGAATTTTTTGTATTCCTTGATAACCACTATCAACTATTAATTTGGTATTTTTTAAAATTGCGATTTTTGATTCTTTAAATAAAGCATAATCATGTTTTTTTCCAAGCGAAAAACTTGTTGCAATAATTTTTTTGGTTTCTTTTTCGATAATTACTTGTGTTTTAATAGTGTGTTTTTTCTTTTTACCAGAATAAGATTGTTTTTGTCTTTTTTTGGGCGTTGGATTGGGGTTTCGGTAGCATCAATAATAATAGTTTTATCATTAAAATAATCATTTATTAGTGCTTTTTTACCAGCAACTTGCTGAAAATCAGGGTGTTTAATTAAAATATCTTCAATTCACTTGATATTGCGATAACAATTAGCTTCACTAATTCCGAAATTTTTTCCAAGATGAAAATAAGTTCGATATTCTCGTCAATACGATAAAGTCATCAATAATCGATTTTCTAGTGATAATTTATTAGCTTTGCCGCCTTTTTTAAATTTTTCTATTTCAGCTACTTGTAAAATATTTAACATTTTATTAAAAATATCTTGTTTTATTCTTGTTAATCTTAATCATTCTTTATCATTAATATTTTTAAATTCATAAAATTTCATAATTTAATATCCTCATAAATTATATTTTATAATAATATTTTAATAATAAAACCAGGTATCGCAAGAAGTCTATTATTTTATATCCTCCTTTTTTTCAAGTTCTTTTTTTTCTTTTTTCTTACATTGAATTTGTCGAATTTTTTGATAAATTGATAAACCAATTCATGCAAAAATATCTAACAAAATCAAAATACTAAATATTCATGTTAATCATACTGGCGCGATATAACTCCTTTCATAAATTAAAAAATTGAAATTTGCAAACTCGCTCCGCTCCATTAAAAACATTATTGAATAAATTATCCGCTAATAAATTACGCGGAATAATTTATTCTTTACTTTTTAATTTCAATATCATTTGCAATCTTATTGACAGTATTAATAACAATATCTTTACCATATTTTTTCACTAACGACCGCAAAATAAAATATTGCTTTGTTTGCATAATTTCAACCCTCTATAATTAACTTAAAAAATTTAACTAAATTAATAGTTAACTTTTTATGATTTGGCATTTACAATATTAAAAAATTTATATAAATCCAAAATGATAGAATTAAAACAAGATATACTAAAAAAGGCTGATTTATTTATGCTTACATTTGAAAAAAAATATTGCTTTTAAAAAAGCACATAAAATAGAAGTTTCAGCAGAACTTATAAAATTAAATAGTGAAATCAAAAGTTTAAAGAAAAAAATAAGTCAAGATAAAGCAACAATGTTACAAGCTCTAAAAGAGGAAAAGATAAAAACAAAAAAACAATTAGCGCTAAAACTTTATTCTTAATAAACATCATTAGTTTACTACTATTAATTATTTGCTTTATTTTCCAAAAACAAGAAATGAAAGTTTTGATTTAACACAAAAAGAATATTTAATTGCTTTTATTATTGTTTTAATAACCTTAATAGTTATTATTGGTTATTTTATTTTAATTTTAAAAGTTATTAGAAAAACTTATATGGATCGTGAAAAAAATATTTTTAAAATAACTGCAATTGGTTTTGTTGGGTCATTTTTAGATACAATTGGAGTTGGTAGTTTTGCGGTTGCAATGGCAGGATTTAAAAACAACAAAAATTATTAAAAATAATTCATTATTACCAGGAACACTAAATATTGGGTTAGGGACACCAAACTTAATTGCTGGAACCATTTTTGTTGAGGCAATTAATGTTGAAGTATTAACGTTAGTATTATTAGTTGTTGGTGAAATTTTAGGAAGTTTTTTTGGTGCGGAATTAACAAAAAGAGTTAGTGCCAAACATATTATTTTAACGATGGCCATTGTACTAGCAATTGTTGCGATTTTAATGATTTTAACACAATTAGATGTTTTACCAAGTGGGAATAAAACTGGTTTATAAGGATGACAACTAGGACTTGCCTTTCTTTTATTTATGGCTTATGGCAACTTACAAGCATTCGGAATAGAGGTATATGCTCCCGCGTTAGCAACAATTGCGTTATTGGGAATGGATATTAAAGTTTCTTTTCCAATTATGAAATTAGCCTCAGGGTCAGCTTTTTTAGCTGCGGCATATTCTTATTATAAAAATAATAAATATTATCCAAAAACAGGCATTGGTTTAATGCCTGGGGGTCTTGGGGTAGTATTAGCTTTTTTAATAGTTTTTTGTTGGCATTGGGGGAAAAGTTGGATTAGATTTTAAGCCCGCTGTTTTTACTAATTATTAAAAATGATTATCAGTTATTGTTGTCTTTTGTGTAGCTATTATGTTATTACTATCTTATTTAAAAATTAGAAAAAACCAGATGATAATAAATTAGCGACAAGCAAGACAATATTTTCGCTTGAAAGTTATGATCATTGAAATGAAAAATTAGTTAATCAACTTGATGATTATTTACTATCATATTATGACAAACGATAATTTTATAATGATTTAATGAATAAGTCTTTAGGAAAGGAAACAAAAATATGAAAATAGGAATTCCGAAAGAAATTAAACCACATGAAAATCTTGTTGGGATAACACCAAGCGGCGTGATTGAACTAGTAAAACATAAGCATGAAGTTTATGTTGAAAAAAAACGCTGGCCTTGGTCGCGGTTTTAATGATGATTATAAAAAACCAGGAGCTATTATTTTAGATAATCCGGACGAAGTTTGAGCAAAGGAAATAATTATTAAAGTAAAAGAACCATTAGAAAGTGAATATAAATTTTTCACGAAGGACAAATTATTTTTACATACCTTCATTTGGCTTCAGATAAAGCATTACTTGATGCAAAAGTAACAGCATTGCTTATTAGACAATTCAACTTGAAGATAATTCATTGCCATTCTTAAGACCAATGAGTGAAGGCACTGGAAGGTTAGCGGTTTCTAATACAATATATTTTATGTTTAAAACAACTGGTGGCAGAGGCTTATTAATGAACGGAACACCCGGAACAGAACGAGCGAAGGTTACTGTTATTGGTGCTGGTGTTGTCTGGACAGCTGCGGCAAATATGGCAGCAAGCATTGATTGTGATGTTATTACATTAATTGAATTTAATCAAAATAGAATTCGACAATTTTATCACTTGTTTCGTAAACAAGTCCATATTTTAAAATATAACCATGCTAATATTGAAAAATCATTTTTAGTAAGTGATGTTGTTATTTCAACGGTTTTAATCCTGGTGGCATAAGCACCAAAATTAGTAACGGGAGAAATGGTTAAAAAAATGAAAAAAAATAGTATTATTATTGATGTTGCTATTGACCAAGGTGGTAGTGTTGAAAAAATTACTAAGGCAACAACCCATAATAATCCAACTTTCATTGTGCATGATGTCATTCATTACTCAGTAGCAAATATGTCAGGGGCAGCCCCAGGAACAATTACGATTTATTTAACAAATGCCACAATCCAATATGCTCTAGCAATTGCGAATACTGATTTTAAAACATTATGCAAAACATATCCGCCAACTCGAAAAGGAGTTCAGACAGCTGAAGGCAAACTTGTTTTTGACCCAGTTTCTGAAGCACATAACTTGGAATATGTTGATGTATTATCAATTTACCAGATTGTAAAAGCTTTTAAAATAAAAATAATTGAAGTTTTCTTCAATTATTTTTTTAAAATCTATTTTATTTTAATTTAATTATTAAATTTAAAAGATGTGTCTTTAATAATAACCCTAATAGAAGAAAATATTATTTTATGATATAATAAATACAACGATTAATACAAGTAGGATGAGCATATGTGTCAAAAGAGTAAGCAGGGTCATAACAGTAATTGTCACAATAATTGTCGGATTCATCATCCGAATTTTTTTAATTATTATCAATACCCCGTTTTTCCTCCTTGCGGGTGCGGAATACCACCATTATTTCAGCATTCAATTCCCCAAGCGCCATTTCCACCGTTATTTGCACAATATCAATATTCTCCAATTATTCAGTATCCAATGCCAGGACCACAACCATATCAATATAACCCCCATAATGTTGGAAAAAATTTTAATAATTTAGTAAATAATGCTAGAAGAAATGATAATTTTCAATACCATCCTGTTATAAAAAATTCTTATTTGCCTCCTTATAATTCTCTTATTACATTAGGAACAGAACGATATTATAATGATTTTCGTCGCCCAAGTTTACCATTAAGTGCCGAAGAAGAATATAATTGAGCAGTACATATTTCTGATATTTTGGATGAGTTTATTGGGCGTCATCGTAGTCGACCAAAATCTAATTTTGATGAATATCAAAATTTAAAACAGACATTAGATAATTCGTTGCGCCATTTGCAAGAAGCAGAAGCACTAAACCAAAAATTGGTTAATACTTGAGAAAAAAAAGATTATAATTCAAGTAATAATGCAGCAGATGATAATTCAAGTAATAATAATTCTATACATTTGCCAACAGATAGTATTGATTCTAAATTATTAAAGTCAAAATATGACCAATCTGATGCTTTAAATGAAAAAAAAGTTTCTCCAATAATTGTTAGTTCTGAACCAAAAAAGAGTCCATCTTTAACTAAAAATAATGTAGAAGATAAGTTTAATTTCCTTGATTTTGAAGATGATTCAGATAATAATTTTAATCCTGAAGATGATACGCACAGTTTCTTTTTTAATGATGAATTTAAATTAGGAGATTCACCCGAAAAAAATGACAATGATATTTCAAAAAATGATAATGATGTTAATAATGTTGTTGCTGAAGATATTCATGATTTTTTAGGTGTCAAATCACCAGACTTTGATTTAATGGAATCTAATCCCGAAATAATAGAAACAGATGTTTTAGATGATGAAATAACTTTTGTTGATATTGACAAAGCAAAGGACACAAAACCCGCTTTTTGAACATATAAGGATTATACAATTAAAACATCATTAGGAGAAAAACGAGCTAGTGATATTTATCCAAAAATATTTGATGAATATGGCCATCTTAAAATGGATCATTATGAAGCAATGGCCCAATTTGGATTGAAAGAAAAACAATATGATCAATTAATTGAAAATTTTTATCATGCAAAAGAAAATAAAACAAAAAAAATTAAAAAAAATAAATTTGGAGTAGTTACTAAATCAAAATTTAATGCTAAAGCTTTTTGAATTATGATCAGTGCCCTAGGTGTTATTTTATTATTAATTGCAATAACCGCTATTTTGTATTTTACTGTTCCTAGTGTTACTGAAGGAATTAATACAATAATTGCTAAAATAAAAAAAATATTTTAATTTAGAACAATAAACTTCAAAATAGTTTTTTTAAATATTATGTATAATAATTATTGATGTGTTTTAAAAATAAAGGAGAGAAAACATGGCACAGACGCTGGTAATAATGGAGTCCCCAACTAAAACAAAAGCAGTTGAAAAATATCTTGGCGAAAATTATTTAGTTTTATCATCAGAAGGACATATTCGTAATTTATCAACAAAAGGTGAGTATGGGTTAGGAGTAGATATTAAAACTTTTGAACCAAGTTATAAAATGGAACGTGGGAAAAAAGAAATTGTTAAAAAATTAAAACAAGAAGCCAAAGCAGCAGATTTGGTTATTCTAGCAACCGACCCCGACAGAGAAGGAGAAGCGATTGCTTATCATTTAAATGAAGTCTTAAATTGTGGTGAAAAATCTCGACGTGTTCGCTTTAATGAAATTACAAAAGAAGCAGTGTTAGAGGCATTTCAACATCAAACAGATTTAGATATGAATTTAGTTCATTCACAAGAAACTCGACGAATTTTAGACCGTTTTATTGGTTTTCGCTTAAGCAAATTGTTACAGAAAAAGATTAAGTCAAAATCAGCAGGACGAGTACAATCGGTTGCTTTAAAGTTAGTTGTTGAACGAGAAAAAGAATGGCAAAACTTTGTGCCAGAGGAATATTGGACTGTTGAAGGATTATATAAAAAGGCAGTTGTTAAATTAACAAAATTTAAGGATGAAAAAATTGAATTAAAAGTAGAAGCAGATGTTCTAAAATTTAAAAAAGCTTTAAAAAAAGATTTTGTTGTTGTTCAAATTAAAGAAAGTGAAAAACAACGAAAATCACCGAATCCACACACTACTTCAACAATGTTACAAGAAGCAAGTAGTAAAATGGGTTTTGCTTCAAATAAAACATCATTAATTGCTCAGCAATTATACGAAGGAATTAAAGTTAAAGATAATATTACTGGGTTTATAACATATCCGCGGACAGATTCAATTAGATTAAGTGATAAGTTTGTTCGGGATGCTTTTGACTATATTACAATTAAATATGGAACAGAATATTTAGGTGTAGCTAAAACACCAGCAAAAAATAAAAAAAATTTTCAAGACTCTCATGAAGCAATTCGTCCAACTGATTTAACAATGACACCAGAAGCGGCAAAAGAATATTTAAGTCGTGATCAACTACGTTTATATAAAATTATTTATAATAGTGCGTTAGCTAGTTTAATGGCGAATGCAAAGTTATTAAGTAAAACAATTATTTTAGATAATAATAATTATGAATTTCGGATGACAGGAAGTACGATTCAATTTGATGGGTTTTTAAAATGTTATTTTTTAGAAGGTGATGAAGAAATTGCGAAGTTGCCAATTTTAAAACCAAATCAAATTATTAATTTAAATGAATTATATGGAATTCAACATTTTACTAAACCACCAAGTTGTTACTCTGAAGCGAAATTAATTAAGAAATTAGAGGAAATTGGGGTTGGACGTCCATCAACTTATGCACCAATTATGCGAACATTAAAAGATCGCGGTTATATTATTGTAGAAAACAAAGCAATTAAAGCAACTGAAAAAGGGATTTTAACAAGCGATAAATTACAAGAATATTTTAGTGATATTATTAACGAAATATACACCTCAACAATTGAAGAAAGTTTGGATGTGATTGCACACGGTGACACAGAACCAAAGCCATTATTAAAAGAATTTTGAGAACGATTTGAGCCACGCATTGAAGCAGCAATGGAATTAATGAAAGAAATCCCAGTTGAGAAGGCGGGGATTGAATGTCCAGAATGTGGAAATGATTTAGTATATCGGTATGGAAAATACGGTAAATTTATTGCATGTTCAGGGTTTCCTAAATGTCGTTATATTCATCAAACTGGTCCAAAATTTGGTCCTTGTCCAGAATGTGGCGTTGGTGAAATTATTTTGAAATTTAATAAGCGAAGTCAACGTTTTAAGGCGTGTACTAATTATCCAAATTGTAATTACGCTGATTCATATAAAGAAGAAAAGACCAAACAAGAAGAAAATAATAGCGAAAATAACGGATTGTATCGAATTAATTTATTAAAATAATAGACTTCTTGCATAACCCATTAAAATAATTTCAAATATTTGTAAAAAGGGGTTAATATAAAATTATAATTTTAATTAATTATGTCTTTTATTTAAAAATTTAATATTTTGCCACAACGAAAAATTATTTTATTATTCAAATTCGTTAATTTTAAATAAATCTTTTATGATAACTATAATAATTGTAAATTATAAATTGAAGCAATTAAATTAAATCTTAAACTAAATCGTTTTCTACGATTTCTATATTTTTCTGTAATAATTTTAAATTTTTTAAGAATAGCAAAAATATTTTCAATAATAATTCTTATTTTTGAAACTAGTCTATTATGTTGTTTTTGTTCTTTATTTAAATGTTTTTTCTTAGTTTTCTTTGTGGGCATTATAACATTATTGTGAATTTTTTGTATTCCTTGATAACCACTATCAACTATTAATTTGGTATTTTTTAAAATTGCGATTTTTGATTCTTTAAATAAAGCATAATCGTGTTTTTTACCAAGTGAAAAACTTGTTGCAATAATTTTTTTGGTTTATTGTTCGATAATTACTTGTGTTTTAATAGTGTGTTTTTTCTTTTTACCAGAATAAGATTGTTTTTGTCTTTTTTTGGGCGTTGGATTGGGGTTTCGGTAGCATCAATAATAATAGTTTTATCATTAAAATAATCATTTATTAGCGCTTTTTTACCAGCAACTTGCTGAAAATCAGGGTGTTTAATTAAAATATCTTCAATTCACTTGATATTGCGATAACAATTAGCTTCACTAATTCCGAAATTTTTTCCAAGATGAAAATAAGTTCGATATTCTCGTCAATACGATAAAGTCATCAATAATCGATTTTCTAGTGATAATTTATTAGCTTTGCCACCTTTTTTAAATTTTTCTATTTCAGCTACTTGTAAAATATCTAACATTTTATTAAAAATATCTTGTTTTATTCCCGTTAATCTTAATCATTCTTTATCATTAATATTTTTAAATTCATCAAATTTCATAATTTAATATCCTCATAAATTATATTTTATAATAATATTTTAATAATAAAACCAGGTATCGCAAGAAGTCTAATAAACGATACTTTTTTTATGTTAGATATTTATGCAAAATATTTTATTTTTTATAAAATGATTTTCATATTTCTAGCCGTATAATTAATACAGTTTCAGAAAGGGGGTGTGACGAATTATGTATCTAAAAGGAAGCAAAGTTCTTGTAAAAGTTACAAAAATTACATCGTTTGGTGCATTTTGTGAATTAAAAAATGCTGCTGGATTAATCCACATTATTGAGATTTCAGATTACTATGTAAGAGATATCAAAGAATTTGTTAATATTGGTGACAATGTTGAAGTAGAGGTACTAGACTATGACCCAGTTAAGAAACAAGTAAAATTAAGTTATAAGAATTGCCGACCTGAATTATTGAAAAAGAATAATAGTCAAATTCAAGAAACAGGAGTGGGATTCCAAATGTTAAGTGAAAAAATTAATTCACCAACAAGTAAATAAATTAAAATTTTTACAAATGTAAGGTTTTTTAGATAGAAGGCAGAAATATTATTAAAATGATTAAAGTAGATTTTACTAATGCATTAGCAGAATCTGTTTTTAACAAATATTTAGGGCGAGTTAAAGATATTCACCAAATGATTCATAATAAAACAGGATTAGGAAATGATTTCCTTGGTTTAGTTGAGTGACCAAATAATTATGATCAAGCAGAGCTTGCAAAAATGAAACAAACAGCAAAGAAATTAGCTAGTGAAATTGACGTTTTATTGGTAATTGCAATTGGTGGGAGTTATCTTGGTACGCGAGCAGCAATTGAAATGATTAATGGGTTATATAGTCAACAAAGAGTAGAAATCATTTATATTAGAAATACAATGTCTTCAAATTATACAGCACAAGTTTGAAATATCTTCAAGAAAAAAAATTTGGAATTTGCATTGTGTCTAAATCAGGGACAACAACTGAGCCAGCAATTGCATTTCGTCTTTGCAAAGAGCTTTTAGAAAAAAAGAAGGAAGCCTAAAAGCGGCCAACTTAATTGTTGCTATTACAGATAAAGATAAAGGTGCTCTAAAAATATTAGCTGATAAATCAGGCTATCAAACCTTTGTTATTCCGGATGACATTGGGGGAAGATATTCAGTGTTAACCCCAGTTGGTATTTTTGCAATGTTAGTAATCGGTATTAATGTTAATAATGTCTTTAAAGAAGCACAACAATCTTATCAACCTTAATTGATTATTTCACTAATCATGCTTATAAATATGCTGTTGGACGTTATATTTTAAATCAAGAGAAAAAATATAAAGCAGAAATACTTGTAACTCATAAGTTATAAATGCAGGTGATTATCGAATAGACTTCTTGCATAACCCATTAAAATAATTTCAAATATTTGTAAAAAGGGGTTAATATAAAATTATAATTTTAATTAATTATGTCTTTTATTTAAAAATTTAATATTTTGTCACAACGAAAAATTATTTTATTATTCAAATTTGTTAATTTTAAATAAATCTTTTATGATAACTATAATAATTGTAAATTATAAATTGAAGCAATTAAATTAAATCTTAAACTAAATCGTTTTCTACGATTACGATATTTTTCTGTAATAATTTTAAATTTTTTAAGAATAGCAAAAATATTTTCAATAATAATTCTTATTTTTGAAACTAGTCTATTATGTTGTTTTTGTTCTTTATTTAAATGTTTTTTCTTAGTTTTCTTTGTGGGCATTATAACATTATTGTTAATTTTTTGTATTCCTTGATAACCACTATCAACTATTAATTTGGTATTTTTTAAAATTGCGATTTTTGATTCTTTAAATAAAGCATAATCGTGTTTTTTACCAAGTGAAAAACTTGTTGCAATAATTTTTTTGGTTTCTTGTTCGATAATTACTTGTGTTTTAATAGTGTGTTTTTTCTTTTTACCAGAATAAGATTGTTTTTGTCTTTTTTTGGGCGTTGGATTGGGGTTTCGGTAGCATCAATAATAATAGTTTTATCATTAAAATAATCATTTATTAGTGCTTTTTTACCAGCAACTTGCTGAAAATCAGGGTGTTTAATTAAAATATCTTCAATTCACTTGATATTGCGATAACAATTAGCTTCACTAATTCCGAAATTTTTTCCAAGATGAAAATAAGTTCGATATTCTCGTCAATACGATAAAGTCATCAATAATCGATTTTCTAGTGATAATTTATTAGCTTTGCCACCTTTTTTAAATTTTTCTATTTCAGCTACTTGTAAAATATCTAACATTTTATTAAAAATATCTTGTTTTATTCCTGTTAATCTTAATCATTCTTTATCATTAATATTTTTAAATTCATCAAATTTCATAATTTAATATCCTCATAAATTATATTTTATAATAATATTTTAATGATAAAACCAGGTATCGCAAGAAGTCTAATGATGAAAACAATTATTTGGTGAATCAGAAGGAAAAAATTTAAAAGGGTTACTACCATTATCGTGTGTTTTTTTCGACAGATTTACATTATCTTGGCCAATTCATTCAAGAAGGGACAAAAAATATTTTATTTGAAACAGTTATTGCAATTAAAGAACCATAAATTGATCTTAACCTGCCCAAAGCAGCAGTAGATACCGATGGTTTAAATTATCTCGCTGGAAGAACATTGCATGAAGTAAATACCATTGCTGTTGAAGGCGTTGTTGTTGCCCATACAAAAGTTGGGCATGTTCCAAATATTGTTTTAGAATTTGCAACAATGGATAGTAAAATGTTTGTTTATTTATCATATTCATTTATGAAAGCTTGTGCAATGTCAGCTTACTTGTTAGAAATAAATCCATTTCATCAACCGGGAGTTGAGATTTATAAACAAAATATGTTTAATTTATTAGGAAAATAAAAGACAAAATAAAAAATATTGAAACTAGACTGCACCCAGTTTAGTAAGTATTAATAAAAAGAGTTATAAACTTTTATTTATTATAATTCTTGCATAACCTAATCTAATTATTTTAAAATTCCTATAAAATATTTTTAAATTAAAATAGAAATTATAGAAGATTAAAATTATGAAATTTGATAAATTTAATTTTATTAATGATAAAGAATTATTGCGATTAACCGGAGCAAAAAAAAGTTACTTTTAATAAAATGTTAAATATTTTACAAGTAGCTGAAATAGAAAAAATTAAAAAAGGTGGCAAAACTAATAAATTATCACTAGAAAACCGGCTACTGATGACCTTATCGTATTGACAAGAATATCAGACTTATTTTCATCTTGCTAAAAGTTTTGATATTAGTGAATCTAGTTGTTATAGCAATATCAAGTGAATTGAAGATATTTTAATTAAAGACTCTGATTTTCAACAACTCGCTGGTAAAAAATCACTAATAAATGATTATTTTAATGATAAAACTATTATTATTGATGTTACCGAAACCCCAACCCAACGCCCAAAAAAAGACAAAAACAATCTTATTCTGGTAAAAAGAAAAAACATACCATTAAAACACAAGTAATTATTGAACAAGAAACCAAAAAAAATTATTGCAACAAGTTTTTCGCTTGGGAAAAAACATGATTATGCTTTATTTAAAGAATCAAAAATCTCAATTTTAAAAAATACTAAATTAATAGCTGATATTGGTTATCAAGGAATTCAAAAAATTCACAATAATGTTCTAATACCTACAAAAAAAAACAAAGAAAAACTCTTTAAATAAAGTACAAAAACAACGTAATAGAATAGTTTCAAAAATGAGAATTATTATTGAAAATATTTTTGTTATTCTTAAAAAATTTAAAATTATTACAGAAAAATATCGTAATCGAAGAAAACGATTTAGTTTAAGATTTAATTTAATTGCTTCAATTTATAATTTGCAGTTAGCATAGAAGATTTATTTAAAATTAAATAATTTAAATAATAAATTCATTTTTTGTTGTCGCAAAATATTAAATTTTTAAATAAAAAACATAATTAATTAAAATTATATTTTTCTATTAGTGTCTTTTTAAAAATATTTGCAATTTTTTAATAGGTTAAACAAGAAGTCTATTTATTTGCTATTAAAGACTTATTTAGTAATGCAATTGTTGCATACTCACCAACAGTAAGGCTAGCAGTAAATTGAGTAATTAATTGTTTAAGACAAAGCTTAATTAATCGAAAAATTAAACCTTGTCAATTAATAATTAATTCTGATCAAGACATTCATTTTACTTCACATGCATATTTTGATTTATTAAGAGATTATGGAGTAAATATAAGTATGTCTTGACGTGGAAATTGTTTAGATAATTCACCTATTGAAAATTGGTTTTCAATTTTAAAAACAGAAAATAAAAATATAACAAAATAAAAAAACTTTAATGAGCTAAAAAATATGATAGATAATTATATTGTTGAGTATAATAATTATAGAAGGGTTTTAAAATTAAAAATACCCCCAATTCAATTTGAATTAAAAAGCATTTTAAATTAAAAAAATAATTCTCAGTTATTTGAAACTGTGCAGGAAGCTATGTTTGTTCATTTTTTTTACTGTATTTTTTCTAAATTCTGCAGTATATGTTTTAAATTTTTGGCCTTTTTGCCATATAAAAATGCACCTCCTCTAAAAGTTTAGTAAAGTTCTTTTTTAATTTTATTTACTTTTTGGGGTGCAGTCTTAACTCAATATTTTTTTATTTTTTTAATTGCTTAATTTGGTTTAAAAAAGTTGAAGAAATTTCATTCAAACCATAATCGGCAATAAAAAAAATTGTTTCAAGATCTTTATTTAATTGTTTATTAGCAAAAGCTAATTCCATTTCATATTTTAAATCGTTATTATTTCGTAGGCCTCGAATAATATATTTAGCCCCTAATTGTTTAGCAAAATCACTTGTTAACATTTGGTCATTAATAACAATTTCAATATTCAAATTAAGGTTTTGACAAGCTATGGCAGCTTGTTCAGCGCGCGTTTTAATGTTTGTTTGATTTGATTTTTCTAAATTATTCGTAATTACAACATATAATTTTGAAAAGAGAGTACGTGCTTTTTTAATAATATTAAGCTGACCATCATGAATTGGGTCAAAACTACCTGGAAAAATTGCTTTCAAGATTATTTTCACATCCTTTTAAATATTATTATTTTAACTCAAAAAATGTGTTATTATAATAGAAATATGATATTTCTCCGATTATTTGGATATTTTTTAATAGTAATGTATAATAACTAAGATTACATTTATTTAGAGAGATTACATTTGTATTAAGGGGAAAAATGTATAAATACATTTAAAAAATAAAATGTAAATAAGTATTAATTAATGAACAGCGAATAGAAAGTAGACGATTTTAATTATGGCAAAAATTAATTTTTTCGCTCTTGGTGGATTAGACGAGCGAGGTAAAAATTTATACTGCATTGAGGTAAAACAAGATATTTTTATTTTTGATGCAGGAACAAAAAATCCGGAACGTGGAATTTTAGGAATTGATGTAGTAATTCCTAATTTTGATTATCTAAAGGAAAAACGTACTCGAATTAAAGGTGTTTTTATTACAAAACCTTCGGATGAATGTTCTGAAGCACTTATTTATATTTTAAAAGAATTGGCACTCCCAGTTTATGGAAGTGATTTAACTTGTAATATTTTAAAATTCCATTTACAACGTTTTAAAGTTCGTGGGAAAGAAGAATGTTTTAATGTTGTCAATGCAAAAGATATTCTTGATTTTGGTTTATGCAAGGTTGAAGTATTTTCAACAACAACAAATATGCCAAATAGTTTTGGTTTTGCATTGCATACGCCTGATGGCACAATTATTTATACTGGAGATTATATTTTTGATGCTAAAGCAGACCATAATTTTGCAACAGATTTACAACATTTAAATCAAATTATTGCTAAAAATCAGGTACTATTATTTTTATCAGAAGCCTCATCAGCTTCACGCCTTGATTATACAGTACCAAACCATAAGATTAAAAATTATATTGAACGAGCTGTTAAAGAAACAGAAGATCGTATTATTTTAGTTTGTTTTGATCAAGATTTACATAAAATTAGTGAGTTATTTGATTTAGTTCGTGAAAATAATATTTCAGTTGGAATTTATGGTAAAACTTTGTTAGAGTCATTAAAAGTTTTATCGGATAGTAAAAAACTAAATTTCAATGGAATTAATTTAAAAGGATTACAAGAAGCAGTTAAAGAAGAAAAATCATTAATTATTGTAACTGGTAGTAGAGAACGTTTATATAGTCGTTTGATTAAAATTGCTTCTGGTAATGATGATATTTTAGATATTAAAGAAAGTGATACAATTATTTTAGCAACACCGCCAAACCCAGGAAGTGAATTAAATCATGCCAATGTTTTAGATGAATTAGCACGAACTGTTGCAAAAACAATTGCTTTATCGGATAAAAAAGTTTGAACAATGACAGCAAGTTATGAAGATGTTAAATTAATGAGTTCAATTATTAATCCAAAATATTTTGTGCCAGTGAAAGGTTTATATAAAGATTTTGTTCAAGCAAAAATGGCAGCAATTGAAGCTGGGATTAATCCAGAACATATTTTTATTGTTGATAATGGCGAATGTCTTGAATTTATTGATGGTGAATATACTAAAAAAAGAAATAAGGTAAAAACCGCTGATTTATATGTTGATGGGATTGGCATTGGTGACATTGGAGCAGTTGTTTTAAATGAACGAAAGCAATTAGCTACTGATGGAGTTGTTATTATAGGAGTTTCAATTGATAGTAAAACAAAGGAATTGGTTTCTTTAATTGACACGCAAATGCGAGGAGTAATTTATATTCAAGAAAATAATGATATTTTCCGTAAAATGCAAAAAGTTATTATTGAAATTATTGACAAACATTATAAAAAAGCTGTTGTTGGTGAAATGTATGATGTCAATGAAGTAAAAAATGAAATTAGATCGACAATTAGTTCATTTGTTAAAACAGAAACAGGAAAAACACCAATTATTTTAGCAATTGTGAATGAAATTTAATTTTATGATATATTTATAGCAGATAAATATTTGAAGCTTTTAAAATGTATGGTCATATTTAAAGTAATTTCTAAATATTTAGAATTTTAGGAGGGCTGCACTATGGAAAAAAAATATTATGATGATCAGTTATTAAATGATCAGAATGAGAAAACTGCAACCTTAAAAGTCGAAAAAAAGCAGCGTCGTAATGATTCCACCGGGCGAGTAATTGGGGCATTATTACTGACGTTTTTTACTATTATTGACATAGGGCGAATTACTTTAATTGGGCAATTTATTGATGATGTTTTATTTACATTTGTATTTGGCTGGTTTAAGTATTTAATGTATTTTGTATGCTTAGTACTAGGTTTGACAATTTTTATTGGAGTACGGATTCGATTAAAATCACGGGCAATTTGAATGGCGCTAACCTTTATCATTTTGTCCTGCTGATTGGTAAGTAGCATTTTGTTAATTTATCAATATGCCAAGGATCAAATGGCGTATTTTGATAAAACTGTTTTTTTATATGTTGTTAAAAATTATTTGCAACGCTGACAAGATGCATCAATTTTTAATTCTAATCCAAACCATCCGATAACATTTGTTTGTTTTAATGGTTCTTGAATTACTTTATATGATGGAGGGGGTATGATTGGCAATCTTTTAGCTGGGGTTGCCAGTTATACTACCATTTTTGGTTCATTAATTTTGTGTTTATCATTTTTTTTATTATGAGGAATTTGAGTGGCAACCGGAACAGCAATTGGGGTGTTTTTACCCAAAAATGAACGTCAGCAGCAACAAGGCATACGTGTGTTACGTTTATCAGCAAATGGACGTCAAAAGCAAAATATTTACCAAAATTTTAATATTCCTGATGAGGAATTATTTTCAGCTCGGCAAGTTATGCATACAACAGAAGCATCAGATATTACAATTCAAATACCATCATATACAGCCTTACATGACCAACATTTAATTGATGATTTAATTACCGATGATTTTTTTGGTAAGAAAAAAATGAAACAAAATTATGTTCGTTTTGATAATCAAACTAGTTCTACACCAGAATTACGAAAAGAACCTTTCAATGCAAAAAAACCTTTTAATGATTATCATTCAGGACCTTCACAGCCACCACATTCTTCGCAATTGCTGCACCGCTCACGAATGCAATTAACACCGGACCAATATATTCAACCACGTAATCGCCGTAGTAATAATAAGCTTAATAAAAAACTTGATGATTTGCCAGCGTATGGTTCTTCTTATGGAAAAGATATTAATATTGATGTTGCACGCGATAAGTTGAATTCAGCAACTGATATCACGCCTTTTGGAAAAATTAATCTAGGCAGTAATTCAACAACTTTAAAGCAAACATCATTTTATGATGAACAATTATCAACAGAAGAATTTAATACAACGACATCAGAGCAATTTGAAACAGTTGATATTAACGAAGGAATTTATCATTGACAAAGTAATTTAGAATATCATCATCCATTAGAACGATATCAAGATGAATATTATTCGAATTATGAGCCACCATTAATGGATCAACAACATTTTGACAAACCGTATAAACCGCCCCACCGTGTTATGAAACTCAAGTCAACTGAGATTAATAAAAAAAATAGTCAAACTATTTCGCGCCGAAATACTTTTAACAACCCACACTACAAATTACCAAATTTAGGTTTATTAAGTCCAAAGGAAGATAACCGTCCTAATAATGAAAGAAATAAACTTGCTGCGCAAAAGAAAGCAGTGAAAATTAATCAAGTTTTTCAACAATTTATTATTGCTGCTAGTGTCCAAGGAATTAATATTGGCCCAACTATTACAAAATTTGAAGTTCAAATGCAACCAGGAGTAAAAGTTAACAAAATTATGCATTTAGAAAATGATCTAAAATACGCTTTAGCGACTCAAAATGTTCGAATTGAAGCGCCAATTCAAGGAAAGTCGGCTGTTGGAATTGAAATTGCTAATGAAATTAGTAATAAAGTAACATTACGCGAAATTATGGAACGGTTACCATTAGAAAAACAAGATCGCAAATTATTAGTTGGCATTGGCCGCAGTGTGAACGGAGAAATTATTTTTGTTGAATTAGATAAAATGCCACATTTATTAGTTGCTGGTTCAACAGGTAGTGGAAAATCTGTTTGTATTAACACCATTTTATCATCGCTAATATTAAAAACAAAACCATCGGAAGTTAAATTATTATTAATTGACCCAAAACAGGTTGAACTAGCTGTTTATAATAATTTACCCCATTTATTAGCGCCAGTTATTACAGATACTAAATTAGCGAATTCTGCCTTAAAAAAAATAATTGCTGAAATGGAACGTCGTTATAGTATGCTGTCAGAACGTGGAGCCCGCAATATTGAATCGTTTAATAAAAAAGTTACAGCAAAGGACCACTTACCTTATATTGTTGTTATAATTGATGAATTAGCTGACTTAATGATGACAGCTGGAAAAGATATTGAAGATTCAATTATGCGAATTACGCAATTAGCTCGTGCCGCTGGAATTCATATGGTGATTGCAACACAACGACCTTCAACAGATGTTATTACCGGGGTAATTAAAACAAATATTCCATCGCGAATTTCCTTTTCAGTTACTTCAGCAATTGACTCTCGTACAATTTTAGACCAAGGAGGGGCTGAAAAACTAATTGGGTATGGTGATATGTTATATGCGCCTTCCGGACAAAATATTCCAACCCGTGCGCAAGGGGCATTTATTTCTGATGATGAAATTCAACGATTAGTTGAATTTTGTCGTGCTCAACAAGAACCTGATTATGATGAAGATTTTTTAAATATTGAAATAAATAGTAAAAGAGGAAGTAGCAATGAAAACGATAATATTGATTCATTGTATCAAGAAGTTAAACGTTTTGTTATTTTAAATCAAAAAGCTTCGACATCTTTAATTCAACGAAAATTCTCAATTGGATATAATCGTGCTAGTCGTTTAATTGATGCTTTAGAAGAAACTGGGATTATTGGTCCACAAAATGGAGCAAAACCACGGGATGTTTACGTTCAAAATATTGACTTAGATGATAATCATTTTTAATGATGGCGGTTATTGATAGAGCTCAGATAATTTACAAAAAAGTAATGATTTATTTTTTATTTATAATTTTTATATATAATTAATAATATAATTGGGAAGATAAAATTTCAATTAATATTTTTAAATATTGAGTATATAATTAAAATATTATGTAAAAAAAACATTAAGGATGAGAAGAAATGGCAAAAAAAACAAAAAAAATAAAGGCAAAGTTAGAGAAACTAAATGATATTTCATTAAAATTAACTGATGTTGAATTTCGCTACCGGGAAAATCATCCTAATGCTGTTGATGGAGTTAGTTTTGAAATTAACCACGGGGAATATGTTACAATCATTGGACATAACGGTAGTGGAAAATCAACAATTAGTAAAATTATTATTGGTGTTTTACGCCCACAAAAAGGGAAAATTGAAGTTTTTGGTAATGAAGTTCATTCATCAACAATTACGGAAATTCGAAAATTTTTAGGAATTGTGTTCCAGAATCCAGATAATCAATTTATTGGCTCAACAGTTCGTGATGATATTGCATTTGGACTTGAAAATCGCCAAATTCCGCAAAAAGAAATGCAAGCAATCATTGATAAAGCTTCAGCAAAAGTTGGCATGAATAATTTTCTTGACCATGAACCACTAATGCTATCAGGAGGGCAAAAACAACGGGTTGCAATTGCTTCAGCACTAGCATTATCGCCAGATATTATCATTTTTGATGAAGCCACAAGTATGTTAGATCCAAAAGGACGAAAAGAAATTAAACAAATTATGGTGGATTTAAAAGAATCACGCGAAAAAACAATTATTTCAATTACGCATGATATGGATGAAATTTTAAATGCTGATAAAGTGATTGTTATGAATAAAGGTCAAATGGCTAAATGTGGAAAACCACATGAAGTTTTGTATGATGAAGATTTTTTGAAATCAATTCATTTAGATGTTCCTTTTGTTTCAAAAGTCGTTGATATTTTGCGCTTAAATGGTTTAAAAGTGAAAAATACACTAAATCTTAGAGAGTTGGTGGATGATATATGTCAAAAGTAAAAAAACAACCTAAAATTGAAGCATTACAAAATGTTGATATTACATTCACAAATGTGTCTTATGTTTATGCTCCTAAAACGCCTTATGAATATACCTCCTTGCAAGATATTAATGTTGTTATTAAACCTGGGGAAATTACTGCTATTATTGGTTCAACAGGAAGTGGTAAATCAACCTTAATTCAACATATCAATGGTTTATTAATTCCAACGACAGGAGTGGTTGATGCAAATGGTTTTATTATTAAAGCAAAACAAAAACGCATTAAAAATATTAAACAATTACGAAAATCAATTGGCTTAGTGTTCCAATTTCCAGAATATCAATTATTTGAAGAAACAATTGAAAAAGATATTATGTTTGGTCCCATTCATTTAGGTGAAATTAAAGAAGTTGCTCGAGAAAATGCCAAAAAATACTTAGAAATGGTTGGCTTACCATTAAATTATTTAGAGCGCTCACCGTTTGATTTATCAGGAGGGCAAAAACGCCGGGTTGCCATTGCAGGAATTTTAGCGATGGAGGGTAATACTCTAATTTTAGATGAACCAACGGCTGGATTAGACCCTGAAGGTGAAGAGGATTTTATTAAGTTATTTCAACGGATTAATAAGGAACAAAATAAACGGATTATTTTAGTAACGCATAATATGGACCATGTTTTAGAAATTGCTGATGAAGTTATTGCTTTAAAAGAAGGCCGAGTTTTAAAAGTTGGATCACCATTTGAAATTTTTAAAGATAAAAATTTATTACAAGAATTATTAATTGACCCACCAAAAATTTATCATTTGATTTATCAATTGCAAGAAAAAGGTCTTGATTTAACAAATGTTAATATTCGTAATATTGACCAATTAGCAAAAAAAATTATTGAACATAAAGAACAAAAAAGAAAGGGATAAAAGAGATGCGCTTATCATTTGGACGTTATATTGCTTATAATTCCCCAATTCATTGAATGGACCCACGGGTAAAATTATTTATGTTGTTATCATTAATGATATCAATCTTTTTTTCAACTGGTTTTACCGGTTATGCCATTTTAGGAATAACAATTTTTAGTTTTTTCTTTTTAGCCAAATTACCGCCAAGGTTATTACGAGCATTACTAAAACCAATCTTATTTATGTTTATTATTTTGTTGTTAATTAATTGCTTTTTAGTTACGGATGGTTATATTGGATGACATTGAGGCGGAAAAGCCGCAGCGACAGGGCCTGTTGCTGCGGGAGGAAAAAGTTGATTTGCTTTTTCTGAAAAAGCTATTTTTAATGCCTTTTATATGGCATGCCGGATTTATTTAATGATTTTAATTACAACAATTTTAACGGCAACAACGCGCCCATTAGATTTAACTTTAGCGTTAGAAGATTTATTAAGTCCATTAAGACTAGTGCGCTTTCCAGTTCATATTTTATCAACAATTATTTCAATTGCCTTACGAATGATCCCGACTTTAATTGAAGAAGCGGGACGGATTATGAAAGCGCAAGCCTCACGTGGGGTTGATTTTAAAAATGGTCATTTTAAAGATAAAATTAAGTCAACAACAGCGTTAATTATTCCATTATTAGTATCAGCATTTCAAAAAGCTGAAGATTTAGCATATGCAATGGATGCTCGTGGTTATGACCCCCATGCCAAAAGAACACGTTATCGTCATTATCGAATTCATTTTCCTGATGTGTTATTATTTATTTTTGGAGTTGGAATTACTAGCATTATTATTGCTCAATCAGTAACAATGGGGAAATATGAAACTTTTTATCAAGTTTTACACTGAGATAACAATTTTAATGAATGAATATTTGGTAAAATTAAAACAGGATTTTTGCAAATTCGGATTCCACATATTGATGAATTTGTTTTAGGACGATAATGTTATATTTATTATTAAGTATTGAATATGATGGTTATGATTATAGTGGCTGAGTTAAACAAAAAAATGCTCGAACAATTCAAGGTGAATTGGAAAAATCATTTTTTGGTATTTGTCATCAAAAAATTTGAACTTTAGGAGCTAGTAAAACGGATGCTGGTGTGCACGCTTGTGATCAAAAGGTACTAGTAAAATTACCATTCCAACCACGACATTTAGCTTTTTTTATTAAAACCGTTATTCAAACTTTACCACCAAATATTAATATTAAAGGATATCAGTTTGTAGCTGAAAATTTTAGTGTTAGAACTACAAAAGTAAAAGAATATGTTTATACAATTAATGATCAAAAGTATGATCTTTTTAAACACCGCTATGAACTTAAAGTTAATACACCATTAAATGTTAAAAAGTTACATAAAATTAGTCAAATTTTTGCTGGAACACACGATTTTGCTTATTTTGCAGGGGTTAAATCAACCGAGTATATTGCAACAGTACGAACAATTAGCAAAATTTGAGTTAAACGAAACAAAGCAAAAAAAATTGAAATTCATTTTAGGGGAGAAAGTTTTATTCGTTATCAAATTCGCATGTTGACACAAAATATTTTAGCCTTTTATGCTGGCAAAGTTAGTTTAACTGAACTACAAGCACAATTAAACTACCCACCTAAAGGAGCAACAACAAAATATTGTGCAAAACCATATGGCTTATGTTTGAAAAAAATTAAATATTAAAATAATTTTAATTAGTATGCCTTTCTTTAAAAAATAAATATGACACTATATATTATTTTACTTTTTTATGGTAAAATTTATTGCAATAAGTATTGGTAGAAAATAGGACAAAATGAGGTGCAAAAAATGAATAATGGTTTTTATATTTTACCAAATGAAGAAGGATATTTAGTAAAGTCACATGATACTAATAGTGAAATTGCGCTATTTAGAAGTCGTCGTGATGCAGAATTTTTTATTAGCACTTTAACATGATCACCAACCCCCGCCCTTTCAAATAATTATTCATCAGGAATTTCAATTCCCCAATATTCATCGCAACCTCAGCAAATTATTACGCCATATCCGACCAATGGTGCTTCACCACAAGTATTTTTTATTCAACAACCAGCTCCAGCGCAACAAGCAGCACAACCGCCATATCCATTTTATCCGATGATGCCACCAACTTCGCAAATGGGAGGAATGTGTCACGGTATGTATCCAAATTATTATGCGGAACAAAATAATCCTTATGTACCATGAGGCTGTGCTTGTGGGCATAATAATTCAGATTATAATGAACATTTTGAAAGAAATCCGCACATTAAAAATAATGAAGCATTCAAACCAGGTTGAAATAATGCCAGCAATGATTTGAATATAAAAAAAAATAATCAATTAAAAGATGATACAGTTCCTTGAACACAGAAAAATGATGAATATTCAAATAATGGGAATGAAGAACAAATAGTTTCATCGCCGGCTGAAGAATATAATCCTCAAACAGTTATTAATCCAAGCCAAAACAATCAGGTTACAACTGATGAAATATTAGGACAACAATATAATGACGCTCCAGTTACTAATCCAGAGCCTATAATAACTCCAAATATTTATTCAGAGGAAGTAAAACAACAAGGAAATTATTCCCAACCAACCAACAATCAACCATACTATGAACAAGCTTTTATTTCTAATCCGGCCTTTATTAATCAACAATCAGAACAACCAGAACAATACGAGCAACTAAAACAAGCGGCAAAACCAATTAATGTAGCTAATGATGATGAATTATTTAATTTTGCTAATGAACAAGAATTTAATAACAATTCCAAAATTTCAAAAAAAGAAACAAAACGTTTAATAAAAGAAGAATTTAAAGCAGCTAAAATGCAAACAAAATTAGAAAAACAGAATCGTAAAAAAGCAAAACGTAAATGGGCACTTGATATTGAAGAATTAGACCCAATTGTAGAATAAAAAGCAAATTAATTTTACTTTTTATTTTTTTAATATATTTAAATTTTAGGTTGTTTTTTAAATAAAATTAATGTTATAATTATTTAGTGTTTCGGGCTATAGCTCAGATGGTTAGAGCGCACCCCTGATAAGGGTGAGGTCGATGGTTCAAGTCCATTTAGCCCGACCATTTTTTATAAGAATTTTGGGCCCGTAGCTCAGCTGGGAGAGCACCTGCCTTGCACGCAGGGGGTCGACGGTTCGATCCCGTTCGGGTCCACCATTTCAAAATAGATTTAAACAATTAATTAAAAAATCATATTAATAATTTAATATGATTTTTTAATTTAATTTAATGGTTGCTTGTTAATATTATCCTTAATTTTTGTGAGGGAGGGCTCAATATAGTTTTTTTACTATACTACATTTACTTTTTAATTTCAATATCTTTTGCAATCTTATTGACAGTACTAATAACAATAGACTTCTTGCGATACCTGGTTTTATTATTAAAATATTATTATAAAATATAATTTATGAGGATATTAAATTATGAAATTTGATGAATTTAAAAATATTAATGATAAAGAATGATTAAGATTAACAGGAATAAAACAAGATATTTTTTAATAAAATGTTAGATATTTTACAAGTAGCTGAAATAGAAAAATTTAAAAAAGGTGGCAAAGCTAATAAATTATCACTAGAAAATCGATTATTGATGACTTTATCGTATTGACGAGAATATCGAACTTATTTTCATCTTGGAAAAAATTTCGGAATTAGTGAATCTAATTGTTATCGCAATATCAAGTGAATTGAAGATATTTTAATTAAACACCCTGATTTTCAGCAAGTTGCTGGTAAAAAAGCACTAATAAATGATTATTTTAATGATAAAACTATTATTATTGATGTTACCGAAACCCCAATCCAACGCCCAAAAAAAGACAAAAACAATCTTATTCTGGTAAAAAGAAAAAACACACTATTAAAACACAAGTAATTATCGAACAAGAAACCAAAAAAATTATTGCAACAAGTTTTTCGCTTGGTAAAAAACACGACTACCCTTTATTTAAAGAATCAAAAATCGCAATTTTAAAAAATACCAAATTAATAGTTTATAGTGGTTATCAAGGAATACAAAAAATTCACAATAATGTTATAATGCCCACAAAGAAAACTAAGAAAAAACATTTAAATAAAGAACAAAAACAACATAATAGACTAGTTTCAAAAATAAGAATTATTATTGAAAATATTTTTGCTATTCTTAAAAAATTTAAAATTATTACAGAAAAATATAGAAATCGTAGAAAACGATTTATTTTAAGATTTAATTTAATTGCTTCAATTTATAATTTACAATTATTATAGTTATCATAAAAGATTTATTTAAAATTAACGAATTTGAATAATAAAATAATTTTTCGTTGTGGCAAAATATTAAATTTTTAAATAAAAGACATAATTAATTAAAATTATAATTTTATATTAACCCCTTTTTACAAATATTTGAAATTATTTTAATGTGTTATGCAAGAAGTCTAATATATTTACCATACTTTTTCACTAGCGACCGTAAAATAAAATATGGCTGTATGTATTATTTAAGGGTTTTAATTAATATCTTAGAAATTGTTGAATAAAAATACCACCTACTTATTTAAAGTATCTAACTTTTAATTTTATTGTCAACAATATTTTAACATTTTTTAAATTTTTCCACGACAAAAATACATGTTTATTAAAGTTATTTAATTTATTAGATAAAATTAATAAAAATATAAGTTTGATTGTAAGCTATTATTTACAAAATTATTAACTGAATAATGAATTCTATTTTATTCTAATGGTTCATTAGTTTTAAATAAATTAATTTTATTTTTAAAATTCATCATACTAGTATTTAATTTATTTTTAATAGTTTTCTCATGATAAGTTGCTTTTTTAACCGAAACACCTTTACAGTAATGCGAAATATCACCCTCAATATGACAACCAATATTATTTCATAATGTTTTATTTCTGACACCTTCTTCATTATTTTTAATTAATCTAATTGTCTCTTTTAAGAATTTCATTTTTGATTCTTTTATAAAAGAAGCACTATTTTCTAAACATTATAATAATTTTTCATATCTAGCATTAAAAAAATAATCAACTGCTTTATGATATGTTTCTTTATTTTGTTTGCTTTTGCTTTGAAAGGGATATAATTTTTTAAATCTACTTGTAAGATGAAATTTATCTATCGTGTTTGTATTTTATTTTTAGGGAAATATTCTTGAATAAATTTTGCAATATTTTTAATTCAAGGTGTACCATCTCCTAATACCATAAATTCAATATTGTCATTAATATCATAATAACTTGTAATTAATAGACTTCTTGCATAACCCATTAAAATAATTTCAAATATTTGTAAAAAGGGGTTAATATAAAATTATAATTTTAATTAATTATGTCTTTTATTTAAAAATTTAATATTTTGCCACAACGAAAAATTATTTTATTATTCAAATTCGTTAATTTTAAATAAATCTTTTATGATAACTATAATAATTGTAAATTATAAATTGAAGCAATTAAATTAAATCTTAAACTAAATCGTTTTCTACGATTTCTATATTTTTCTGTAATAATTTTAAATTTTTTAAGAATAGCAAAAATATTTTCAATAATAATTCTTATTTTTGAAACTAGTCTATTATGTTGTTTTTGTTCTTTATTTAAATGTTTTTTCTTAGTTTTCTTTGTGGGCATTAGAACATTATTGTGAATTTTTTGTATTCCTTGATAACCACTATCAACTATTAATTTGGTATTTTTTAAAATTGAGATTTTTGATTCTTTAAATAAAGCATAATCGTGTTTTTTACCAAGTGAAAAACTTGTTGCAATATTTTTTTTGGTTTCTTGTTCGATAATTACTTGTGTTTTAATAGTGTGTTTTTTCTTTTTATCAGAATAAGATTGTTTTTGTCTTTTTTTGGGCGTTGGATTGGGGTTTCGGTAGCATCAATAATAATAGTTTTATCATTAAAATAATCATTTATTAGTGCTTTTTTACCAGCAACTTGCTGAAAATCAGGGTGTTTAATTAAAATATCTTCAATTCACTTGATATTGCGATAACAATTATCTTCACTAATTCCGAAATTTTTTCCAAGATGAAAATAAGTTCGATATTCTCGTCAATACGATAAAGTCATCAATAATCGATTTTCTAGTGATAATTTATTATCTTTGCCACCTTTTTTAAATTTTTCTATTTCAGCTACTTGTAAAATATCTAACATTTTATTAAAAATATCTTGTTTTATTCCTGTTAATCTTAATCATTCTTTATCATTAATATTTTTAAATTCATCAAATTTCATAATTTAATATCCTCATAAATTATATTTTATAATAATATTTTAATAATAAAACCATGTATCGCAAGAAGTCTATTATTGATGGTTACCAAGACCCCAATCCAACGCCAAAAAAAGACAAAAAAAATCTTATTCTGGTAAAAAGAAAAAACACACCATTAAAACACAAGTAATTATCGAACAAGAAACAAAAAAAATTATTGCAACAAGTTTTTCGCTTGGAAAAAAAACATGATTATGCTTTATTTAAAGAATCAAAAATCTCAATTTTAAAAAATACCAAATTAATAGTTGATAGTGGTTATCAAGGAATTCAAAAAATTCACAATAATGTTCTAATGCCTACAAAAAAAAACAAAGAAAAACCCTTTAAATAAAGCACAAAAACAACGTAATAGAATATTTTCAAAAATGAGAATTATTATTGAAAATATTTTTGCTATTCTTAAAAAATTTAAAATTATTACAGAAAAATATCGTAATCGAAGAAAACGATTTATTTTAAGATTTAATTTAATTGCTTCAATTTATAATTTGCAGTTAGCATAGAAGATTTATTTAAAATTAAAGAATTTAAATAATAAATTCATTTTTTGTTGTGGCAAAATATTAAATTTTTAAATAAAAAACATAATTAATTAAAATTATATTTTTCTATTAGTGTCTTTTTAAAAATATTTGCAATTTTTTAATAGGTTACGCAAGAAGTCTAATAAATCAATATCTTTAATATCTAAAGAATATGAAATAAGTACTGCAACTATTTATAGGTGAATTAATGTTTTCAATAAAGATAAAAAATTTGATAAACGAACATATATTAAAAAAATGCCAATTTTTAATAATCCGCATGATGAAACTATATATTTATTAACAAAAGAAAATGAACAAATAAAAGCAGAAAATAATATTTTAAAAAAGCCTGAATCTCTTCCAAAAATAAAAACAAAGATGAATATTAGAAAAAAATTGATTTTATTAAAAACGAATTAAATAACAACTCAATCTTACCATTAAGATGATTTTTAAAAATATTATGCATTTCATATGATACATGAAATAAATATAAAAATATTCATGAAAAATATGAATGAAAAATTGATTACAATATATTAGAAATAATTAAAATAATTTGAAAAAACAATAAAAATAAAGGTCATCGACAGATAAAACTTGATTTGGAAGAACAAAAAATAAAAATATCAGCAAGTAATGCACATCGTTATATGAAGATATTACAAATATGTTCTGAAGTTAGAATTAAACATAAAAAACAAATTAAAAATTTTAATAATATGTTATATGAACATAAAAAACACCCTTATTTACTTAAACGTAATTTTAATTATAATCAAATTAATCAAAAATGATAAATTGATATTACAATAGACTTCTTGCGATACCTGGTTTTATTATTAAAATATTATTATAAAATATAATTTATGAGGATATTAAATTATGAAATTTGATGAATTTAAAAATATTAATGATAAAGAATGATTAAGATTAACAGGAATAAAACAAGATATTTTTAATAAAATGTTAGATATTTTACAAGCAGCTGAAATAGAAAAATTTAAAAAAGGTGGCAAAGCTAATAAATTATCACTAGAAAATCGATTATTGATGACTTTATCGTATTGACGAGAATATCGAACTTATTTTCATCTTGGAAAAAATTTCGGAATTAGTGAAGCTAATTGTTATCGCAATATCAAGTGAATTGAAGATATTTTAATTAAACACCCTGATTTTCAGCAAGTTGCTGGTAAAAAAGCACTAATAAATGATTATTTTAATGATAAAACTATTATTAGACTTCTTGCGTAACCTAATCTAATTATTTTAAAATTCCTATAAAATATTAGACTTCTTGCGATACCTGGTTTTATTATTAAAATATTATTATAAAATATAATTTATGAGGATATTAAATTATGAAATTTGATGAATTTAAAAATATTAATGATAAAGAATGATTAAGATTAACAGGAATAAAACAAGATATTTTTAATAAAATGTTAGATATTTTACAAGCAGCTGAAATAGAAAAATTTAAAAAAGGTGGCAAAGCTAATAAATTATCACTAGAAAATCGATTATTGATGACTTTATCGTATTGACGAGAATATCGAACTTATTTTCATCTTGGAAAAAATTTCGGAATTAGTGAAGCTAATTGTTATCGCAATATCAAGTGAATTGAAGATATTTTAATTAAACACCCTGATTTTCAGCAAGTTGCTGGTAAAAAAGCACTAATAAATGATTATTTTAATGATAAAACTATTATTATTGATGTTACCGAAACCCCAATCCAACGCCCAAAAAAAGATAAAAACAATCTTATTCTGGTAAAAAGAAAAAACACACTATTAAAACACAAGTAATTATCGAACAAGAAACCAAAAAAATTATTGCAACAAGTTTTTCGCTTGGTAAAAAACACGATTATGCTTTATTTAAAGAATCAAAAATCGCAATTTTAAAAAATACCAAATTAATAGTTGATAGTGGTTATCAAGGAATACAAAAAATTCACAACAATTTTCTAATACCTACAAAAAAAACAAAGAAAAACCCTTTAAATAAAGTACAAAAACAACGCAATAGAATAGTTTCAAAAACGAGAATTATTATTGAAAATATTTTTGTTATTCTTAAAAAATTTAAAATTATTACAGAAAAATATCGTAATCGAAGAAAACGACTTAGTTTAAGATTTAATTTAATTGCTTCAATTTATAATTTGCAGTTAACATATAAGATTTATTTAAAATTAAAGAATTTAAATAATAAATTCATTTTTTGTTGTGGCAAAATATTAAATTTTTAAATAAAAAACATAATTAATTAAAATTATATTTTTTTATTAGTGTCTTTTTACAAATATTTGCAATTTTTTAATAGGTTACGCAAGAATTCTAATAAATCTTTATGTTTTTCACAAGTTCATAAAACTTTATTTGATAAAAATTCTTCAGTAATAAATGATATTGCTTTATAGTAGTTATCAATATCACATATTGTTTTTTGCTTATTAATTTTCATTATTTACTTCTTTCTTTTTATTAATTTTTTTATTAGCAAATTAATTAACTGAAACAGAGAAAGGACAACACCTTAAAATTGGAGAAAAAACAGGAACACTTTGTAAAGATTTCTAAGATATTTAATAAATGTGCAAACAACTTAAAGAGGGTATCAAAAAGTTGTAATAAAAAGTTTCTATTTTAAGAATTTAAGACACTGTCCTTTCCCTGAATCAATTAATAATTTTGGTTTTACAAATAAAAAAAACCATTTTAGTAAATGGTTTAATTATTATTCTTATTCAATTTCTATGTATTTGTTAAGACCCTTCTTTTTTAAATGCCACCTAAAATATTGCTTTGTTTGCATAATTTCAACCCCTTATTTAAAATACTAATAAAATTTATTTCTAAAACTGTAAATACCACAAAAGTACAAAATGTATGCGGTTTATAAATTTTTTGGTATAATATATCTAATCCAAAACAGAATATAAGCAGGGGTGAAGTATGTCAATTTTTGATAAGAATGAAAACGAAAGATATGCATATTTTTTAACGAATTTTAAAGAAATCCTTGCAGATTGAGCAGTTATGACTAATGATCAATTTATTAAGTCATCATTAGATAATTCATCAACTAAATTATTTGGAATGAATGTTGATAAATCAATTTTATTTTTTGATATTAATTTAGATGCAAATAATGAATTACATAAATTAGGAATTATTAAACAAAGTTATAGTATTGATTTAACAAATGATTTAGATTTGAATTTAGATAAAAAAATAAATAAGAAAAACGAAGGAAAAAATTATGATTTAATTTATAACCAAATTGATAATTTTTTTATTGAAGATTCAGAATTATTGAAATTTTGTGAATATACATTAAATACTACTAATTTATCAATGGAAACGGACGGGCCAACAATTAGTGCTTTGAATAATTATAAATCAGTTGCTTTTAATAGTTATCCAACAAAAATTTATGAATTATTAGATTGATTTGGTTTTGAAATTATTGATGCAATTAATAACGGATTAAAAGTAAAACGTTTTGGTTTTAAAGACAATAGTACTGGTAGTAATATCAAGATAAGAAGAAAACCAAGATTAATTTCAAATAAAAATTTAAAAAATATTGATAATGATGATAACAAAATTAATAAAGAAATAATTTTTACTGAGTATTTTGCAAATAATGGTAATATTAGCGCTAAGTTAATTGCTTTAAATAAGTTATTACCACTGCTAGAAGAAAAACGAGCTGAAATTAAAGATTTTAATCCCAAGTTAGAATATGATATTTTTAGTTTTTTACAACATACAAAATATCGGAATTCTTTAACATATCAAGAAGATAGCGAAGCTGAAAAAAGTTTGGATAAAGTTTTTAAAAAAGCGGTGCTATCGTTATATTTATTAGATATTGGTTAAAAAGCGAAGAAAATAATTTATTTTTTATTTATTAAAATTATTTTAAGAAGTTTTCCGTTATAATTAATATTAGGTGATTATGATGAAAGTTATTTTAATTAAAGATGTTAAAGGAAAAGGAAAAGTTAATGATGTAATTGATGTTGCTTATGGTTATGCAAAAAATTATTTAATTAAAGAAGGTTTTGCAATTCCAACAACTTCTGCTAATTTGGCTAAATTAAATGTTGTTTTATCACAGCAAGCAGCACAAGAAGCAGCGACAAAAGCTTCTTTAGAAGAATTAAAAGCAACATTAGAAGAATTAACATTGAATTTTAAATTAAAAGTTCATGATAATAAAACATTTGGTTCTGTTTCTTTAACACAAATTGAATATCGATTAGCGAAAGAATTTAATTTAAAAGTTGATAAAAAGAAATTTATTGATAATAATAATTTAACAAGTTTTGGGTTACATTACCTAAAAATTAAATTAGCTCCAAATATAATTGCAACATTAAAAGTTATGGTAGAAAAAAAAGAGAGTTAATTAATGGAAAACATCAATAAAACAGAATTAAATAAACTTAATGTTATTAATGATGCGGAAAAAAATGTTTTAGCAATAATTGTACACTCCATTACAGCAGCTGAAGAAGTTTTTTCAATTTTAACAGAAGAAGATTTTACTGTAATGAATTACAAAGTAATTTTCAAAACTTTACAAGAACAATTTTCAGCAAAGGTTGTTATTAATATTACAACATTAAGCAATTATATGTTAAAAAATAATATTTTAAATAAAATTGGTGGCATTGAATTTTTAACTGATTTATTTCAATCATATACAACAGATGCTAATTTATCTCAATATTTAGATATTATTATTAAAAATACAACTTCACGTCGATTAAAGGCCGTTGTTGATAGTATTAATCGTCAGATTGATGCTCATCAGCCAATTGATGAAGTTGTTAGTCACGCAGAAAAAGAAATCTTAGATGTTAAAAAAGAGCGAAAAGGGAATTTATTTAAAACTTCATATGATGAAGTTGATAAAGTACTTCAAAAAATTGAATTGTTAGAAAATTCCGGTGAAATGTTAACAGGAAGCCCAAGTGGTTTTCGTGATTTAGATCGTATGACATCAGGTTTTCAAAAAGGGGATTTTATTATTTTGGCGGCACGTCCTTCAATGGGGAAGACAGCATTAGCTTTAAATTTTGCTGTTAAATCAGCTGCTCAATCAAAAAAAGCAGTTGCTATTTTTTCAGTTGAAATGCCAGCGGAACAATTAATTCAAAGAATGTTGGGAAGTTATTCAACAGTTGATTCTGTTAAGGTCCGAACTGGTAAGGGGCTACAAACACGTGATTGAGAAAATATTACCAAGGCGGCAGATTTTTTAAAACAAACAAAATTATTTATTGATGATACACCAGGTTTGAAAGTTATTGAATTACAGTCAAAGTTAAGAAAATTATGTCGTGAAAACGAAGTTGGTTTAGTTGTTATTGATTATTTGCAATTACTTAGCACAGGAACTCATTTTGGTGATTCACGTCAACAGGAAGTTTCAACAATTTCGCGACAACTTAAAGCATTAGCACGCGAATTAGAGGTTCCGATTATTTGTTTATCACAATTATCACGGTCAGTTGAAAAACGAGAAGACAAAAGGCCAATTATGTCTGATTTACGTGATTCAGGAGCAATTGAACAAGATGCGGATATTATTATGTTTTTATTTCGAGAAGAATATTACACTGCTCACGATTCAAATAATATGGAAGGACCAATGTTAGAAACAGAAAAAGCACAATTAATTTTATCAAAGCATCGAAATGGCCCAACTGGGAGTGTTGAATTATTGTTTGTAAAAAAACACGGGTCATTTGCTGATTATGGTTTGCAAAATACAAAAATTTAGTATACTATATTAATTAGTGAAAAATAAATTAGTGTTTAAGAAAAGAGGATTATAATGCGTAAGTTATTATCAATTTTTGCAGTAACAACCTTGGTTACAGCATCATCGGCATCAACTGTTGCTTGTAGTGGTACACCACAAGGAAATACTATTCCTACTTTTATATATAATGGAAATCAAAAATTTAGTCATGCTCCAACAGCAACTGGTAAATCAACAAATGGAATTGACGATGTAACACAATCAGAAAAAGATGAAAATGGCGCTCCTTATGAATACAGCTTACAAGGGGGACAATTGGGTTTAATTAATAATGCAATTAATCCTATTTTACATGGTATAAATTTAACAAAAGATAATAGTTTAACAACTGGTAGAGGAGCAAAGTGAACTGATGAGCAAATTGCATCTTGCTTAAAAAGACAAAAGGATGAACTAATTAAAACTACAAAAACTGATGTGCAAGATCCTTTTGATAATAGTAAAAAAATTAATAAAAAAGTATTATGAGAAGAATTTTTTAACAATTATTCAACTAGTTATGACTCACACTATAGTCAAGTTGCCTTCCTTGCAAATGAAAATAAAACAATTTTAAATAAAACAAATGATAATTTGGTGACAATGACTGGAAATGCAGAAAAAACAAAGAATAAAGAATGAGTTAAAGAACAAACTTGACCAGATGGCAAAAAAAATCCTTATACACCTTCATCATTAAAAGTATTATCACCTATAGCATCGATTCTTGAATGATTAAATGATCCAAAAAATGGCTATAATCAAGGTTATGATCAAATTGATCAAAATCGTGGATATCAATCAGCACGTTATCTTGCAATTGTTATTCCTAATTTGACAATTCGCTTTGAGTTTGAAGGAGAATACAATCGTTTTACTTTTACAGCAACAATTGATAAATTAGTAGGTTATGCAAATTATCTTGTTTACGAAAATCCAAATAGTAAAAAAGATAGTCCAACTTATGGTCATCAATGATTTTTCTTAAGTTATGGTTTTTATGATTTTGAGAGTTTAAAAGATAATGATTATCATCACTATAATTTTAATGCGATTCCAGATGATGCTAAGATTGATCAAAATATTAAAATTGCATTAGGTTTTGTTAAAAAAAATGATGATAAAGGAATTTTAACTGATGAGGAAGATAAGGAAGTTGGCAAACGTGGTCAATTCCCAACACCAGGAAAAGATTATACTTTCCCAGCTCTAAAATGAAAAATTAATGTTGATTCAATTACTGACCAATATAAATAATGAATATTAAAATTCTGGCAATTGGTTCATTAGATAAAAAGTATCTAATAATGGTACAAATGGTACAACAGACTTCTTGCATAACCTAATCTAATTATTTTAAAATTCCTATAAAATATTTTTAAATTAAAATAGAAATTATAGGAGATTAAAATTATGAAATTTGATAAATTTAATTTTATTAATGATAAAGAATTATTGCGATTAACCGGAGCAAAAAAAAGCTACTTTTAATAAAATTTTAAATATTTTACAAGTAGCTGAAATAGAAAAATTTAAAAAAGGTGGCAAAACTAATAAATTATCACTAGAAAACCGGCTACTGATGACTTTATCGTATTGACGAGAATATCGGACTTATTTTCATCTTGCTAAAATTTTTGATATTAGTTAAGCCAGTTGTTATCGCAATATCAAGTTAATTGAAGATATTTTAATTAAACACTCTGATTTTCAACAACTCGCTGGTAAAAAATCACTAATAAATGATTATTTTAATGATAAAACTACTATTATTGATGTTACCGAAACCCCAATCCAACGCCCAAAAAAAGACAAAAACAATCTTATTCTGGTAAAAAGAAAAAACACACTATTAAAACACAAGTAATTATCGAACAAGAAACCAAAAAAATTATTGCAACAAGTTTTTCGCTTGGAAAAAACATGATTATGCTTTATTTAAAGAATCAAAAATCGCAATTTTAAAAAATACCAAATTAATAGTTGATAGTGGTTATCAAGGAATACAAAAAATTCACAATAATGTTATAATGCCCACAAAGAAAACTAAGAAAAAACATTTAAATAAAGAACAAAAACAACATAATAGACTAGTTTCAAAAATAAGAATTATTATTGAAAATATTTTTGCTATTCTTAAAAAATTTAAAATTATTACAGAAAAATATCGTAATCGAAGGAAACGATTTAGTTTAAGATTTAATTTAATTGCTTCAATTTATAATTTGCAGTTAGCATAGAAGATTTATTTAAAATTAACGAATTTAAATAATAAATTCATTTTTTGTTGTGGCAAAATATTAAATTTTTAAATAAAAAACATAATTAATTAAAATTATATTTTTCTATTAGTGTTTTTTTTACAAATATTTGCAATTTTTTAATAGGTTATGCAATAAGCCTAATAAAGCATAATCATGTTTTTTCCAAGCGAAAAACTTGTTGCAATAATTTTTTTTGGTTTCTTGTTCGATAATTACTTGTGTTTTAATGGTGTTTTTTTTCTTTTTACCAGAATAAGATTGTTTTTGTCTTTTTTTGGGCGTTGGATTGGGGTTTCGGTAACATCAATAATAATAGTTTTATCATTAAAATAATCATTTATTAGTGATTTTTTACCAGCGAGTTGTTGAAAATCAGAGTCTTTAATTAAAATATCTTCAATTCACTTGATATTGCGACAACAACTAGATTCACTAATATCAAAAATTTTAGCAAGATGAAAATAAGTCCGATATTCTCGTCAATACGATAAAGTCATCAGTAGCCGGTTTTCTAGTGATAATTTATTAGTTTTGCCACCTTTTTTAAATTTTTCTATTTCAGCTACTTGTAAAATATTTAACATTTTATTAAAAGTAGCTTTTTTGCTCCGGTTAATCGCAATAATTCTTTATCATTAATAAAATTAAATTTATCAAATTTCATAATTTTAATCTCCTATAATTTCTATTTTATTTTAAAAATAGACTTCTTGCATAACCCATTAAAATAATTTCAAATATTTGTAAAAAGGGGTTAATATAAAATTATAATTTTAATTAATTATGTATTTTATTTAAAAATTTAATATTTTGCCACAACGAAAAATGAATTTATTATTCAAATTCGTTAATTTTAAATAAATCTTTTATGATAACTATAATAATTGTAAATTATAAATTGAAGCAATTAAATTAAATCTTAAACTAAATCGTTTCCTTCGATTACGATATTTTTCTGTAATAATTTTAAATTTTTTAAGAATAGCAAAAATATTTTCAATAATAATTCTTATTTTTGAAACTAGTCTATTATGTTGTTTTTGTTCTTTATTTAAATGTTTTTTCTTAGTTTTCTTTGTGGGCATTATAACATTATTGTGAATTTTTTGTATTCCTTGATAACCACTATCAACTATTAATTTGGTATTTTTTAAAATTGCGATTTTTGATTCTTTAAATAAAGCATAATCGTGTTTTTTACCAAGCGAAAAACTTGTTGAAATAATTTTTTTGTTTCTTGTTCGATAATTACTTGTGTTTTAATAGTGTGTTTTTTCTTTTTACCAGAATAAGATTGTTTTTTCTTTTTTTGGGAGTTGGATTGGGGTTTCGGTAACATCAATAATAATAGTTTTATCATTAAAATAATCATTTATTAGTGCTTTTTTACCAGCAACTTGCTGAAAATCAGGGTGTTTAATTAAAATATCTTCAATTCACTTGATATTGCGATAACAATTAGCTTCACTAATTCCGAAATTTTTTCCAAGATGAAAATAAGTTCGATATTATCGTCAATACGATAAAGTCATCAATAATCGATTTTCTAGTGATAATTTATTAGCTTTGCCACCTTTTTTAAATTTTTCTATTTCAGCTACTTGTAAAATATCTAACATTTTATTAAAAATATCTTGTTTTATTCCTGTTAATCTTAATCATTCTTTATCATTAATATTTTTAAATTCATCAAATTTCATAATTTAATATCCTCATAAATTATATTTTATAATAATATTTTAATAATAAAACCAGGTATCGCAAGAAGTCTAATATTTTATAGGAATTTTAAAATAATTAGATTAGGTTACGCAAGAAGTCTATTATATCTTTTTCTTTACGACTTGAATATCATTTATTTCATTTTTTAATATCATTAATATATTCATCATGAGATAAATAAATATTGTTATGAATTGTTGCTTTTTTAATAAAGAATGAAAACTTTCAATAACAATATTATTAGCACAATGATAATTTTTACCCATAGAAATTATAATTTCATTAGGTATACATTTATTATATATTTTTGATGTGTATTGAAATCCATAATCTGAATGAATTATTATGTTGCTGAGATCTTTTTTTGTTTGTTTAATTTTATTAATTGCAGCATCTAAATTGTTCATAACAATTTAGTTATCATTATATTTTAATTACTGCACACCAACAGTTTCTTTAGTATATCCATCAATTATTGTTGATTGATAATTTTTTTTACCATTTCAAATTAAATAAGTTACATCAGTAAATAAAACTTTAAATTTTTCTTTAATTTTATTAAATTTATGATTTCATAAATCAGGATATTTAATTATATTTTTATTTTTGGACTTTTTTATTAATATTTTTTTACGCATCCGTTTTACATATTCAACTTGAATATTATTTTCATTCATAATTCGTAATACTTTTTTAGCATTATAAATAATGCCATAATCTTCTTTTAAATATTTAGTTATCCGACGAGATCCAAATTGTTTTAAATTTTCTTCATAGACTTTTACAATATTCTTTAATGGTTCGTTATCCTTGCCATTACTTAAATAATTTTTATATTTATCTCAATAACTACGCTTTAAACCTGTTATATCAAGCAATAATTTTAATGAATATTTAGCACGATTTTCTTTTATAAAAGATAATATTTTTGATAGCATTACAAAAGTTGAGGTTTTATAAAAAATATAAATAAAATAATTGGATAAATTTTTAAAAATCCTGATTTATTAGTGTTTTAAATTCATCAATAACATTAAAAAAATACTTTTTATACCAAAACCTCAACCCTTTTCTTACTACCATATTTTTTGTTTATTTAATTGTAAAAGTCATGGAACTTTTTTAATAATTCATACCTAACTTTGTAATAGTTTAAATCTTTTCTCCCAAATGGTTCTTTTGGGCCTTTTGGTATATTTAAAATTCCTTTTTTAAAATTTATTTGTCATTAATTAAGTGTTTTTATATTTACTTTATATTTTTTGATAGCATTACAAAAGTTGAGGTTTTATAAAAAATATAAATAAAATAATTGGATAAATTTTTAAAAATCCTGATTTATTAGTGTTTTAAATTCATCAATAACATTAAAAAAATACTTTTTATACCAAAACCTCAACCCTTTTCTTACTACCTATTTTTTTGAAATATTAAGTAGGCGATGTTTGTTCAACTTGTTTTACTGTATTTTTTCTAAATTCTGCAGTATATGTTTTAAATTTTTGGCCCCTTTTGCCATATAAAAATGCACCTCCTCTAAAAGTTTAGTAAAGTTCTTTTTTAATTTTATTTACTTTTTGGGGGCAGTCTTATATTTTATTTTTTTCTTAAAAAAGACTTGCATTATTGCCTATTATCCAATAAAATTAATAAGCATGTATATTTTGTGGGAGCACCTTTTCTGGTCTATCACTGATACACTGATAGGCGTTGTAAATGTTTACACAAAAAATATGAATAAATTAGGAGGAAAAGCAATGGCTAAAACTAAAATGAGAATTAAATTAAAAGGTTTTGATCACCGTGTGGTTGATCAATCAATTAAAAAAATCATTGAAGCAGCTCAAGCAGCAGGAGTAGAGGTAAAAGGACCAATCCCTTTACCAACTGATCGTAATATCATTACTATTTTAAGAGCAACTCATAAATATAAAGATTCAAGAGAACAATTTGAAATGAGAACACATAAAAGAATTATTGATATTATTAATCCTGGTGGCCCAAAGGTAATTGACACTTTAAAAAGAGTGCAGTTACCAAGTGGTGTGGAAATTGAAATGAAATAAATAACCATTCTTAAATTTAATTTATAGACAAGATATACATGACGTATTTTCAAGGAGGAAAGAAATGAAAGGAATCTTAGGACGCAAAATTGGTATGACACAAATTTTTGCCACAGATGGTAGATTAATACCAGTTACAGTAGTTGAAGTAGAACCTAATGTTGTTTTACGAGTATTGACAAAAGAACAAAATGGTTATCAAGCACTTCAATTAGCTGTCGAAGATAAAAGAATTAGTTTGGTTTCAAAACCAGACCAAGGACAATTCAAAAAAGCTAATACAACACCTAAGCGCTTCGTTAAAGAAATCAGAAATATGGATGGCTATAATCCTGGCGATATTATTAAAGCCGATATCTTTACTGCTGGGGAATTCGTTGATGTTACAGGAACTTCAAAAGGGAAAGGATTTACCGGTTCAATTAAAAGACATAACTATTCACGGGGACCAATGGGACATGGCTCAGGTTATCACCGTGGTGTTGGGTCTATGGGAACTATTGCCCCAAATCGGATTTTAAAATCTAAAAAAATGCCCGGACATATGGGAACCGAAAAAGTAACAATTCAAAATTTAGAAGTTATTGCAATTGATACTAAAAAAAATGCTTTATTGGTAAAAGGTTCAATTCCAGGTCCAAAGAAACAGTTTGTAGTTATTAAAGAAGCAATTAAATGTTTAAAACCAAATACACCAATAGAACTAGTTAAAAGAATTGTTGAAACAAAAACACCAGAGCCCACAGTAAAAGAAGAAAAACCAGTTGAAGAAGTTGTTGATGCAGCAGTTGATACAACGCCAACAGCAGTCACTGATGCACCAGCATTAAAGACAGAATAGTTTTGTAGAAAGGAATTTTAAAATGAAATTACAAGTACTTGATGCGAAGGGAACAAGCGTTAAAGAAATTAGTGTAAATGATGCCATTTGAGGAATTGAGCCACATCAGCAAGCAATGTTTGATGCTGTTATTGCGCAACAAGCCGCAATGCGTCAAGGCACACACAAAACTAAGACAAGAACTCAAGTATCTGGTGGGGGAAGAAAACCTTGAAGACAAAAAGGAACTGGTCGTGCTCGCCAAGGTTCAATTAGAGCACCACAATGAAAAGGAGGGGGGATTGTTTTTGGCCCAACTCCAGAGAAAAATTATTTAAAACATGTTAATAAAAAAGTTAGAAAATTAGCAATTAAATCTGCATTATCGTTGAAAGTTCAAAATAAAAATATTATGATAATTGATCAATTTGGAATTGACAAACCTTCAACAAAAGCAATGGTTGAAGTTTTAAATAATTTAAAAGTTAATGGTGAAAAGCTATTAATTATTACCACAGAAGGTGATGAAGTTAATTTTAAATCATCACGTAATATTGAAAAGGTAAATATAATTATATCAGCTGGTATTAATATATATGATTTATTAAATGCAAACAAATTATTAGTAACAGAACAAGCAATAAAAGCAATTGAGGAGGTGTACGCATAATGCATATTACAAATGTCATAAAAAAACCAATTTTATCAGAAAAAACATATCGTAATATGGCAAATGGGGTTTATACTTTTGAAGTTGCGCGTACAGCAAATAAAGTTCAAATTAAAAAAGCTTTTGAAAAAATCTTTGAAGTAAAGGTTGAAAAAGTTAATGTTATTAATTATGACCCAAAAGAAAAGAAAATGGGAAAATTTGTTGGAGAGACAACATACACAAAACATGCAATTATTAAATTAAAACCAGGTGAGAAATTAGATTTATTAGGAGAAGATAAATAATTCCAGGATACACTATCTGGGACTGTTTATTGGCGAAATAGGAGGATAAATAAAAAATGCCAATCAAGAGTTTTAAACCAGTCACACCGAGTCGTCGTAATATGACGTCATTAGATTATTCCGTGTTGACAACTGATCGCCCGGAAAAATCATTAATTGAAACTAGGAAAAAACATGCTGGTCGTAATAACCAAGGAGTTATTACAACAAGACATAAAGGTGGCGGCCACAAAGTTAAATATCGTATTATTGACTTTAAACGTAATAAGGACAATATTATTGGAAAAATTGCAACAATTGAATATGATCCAAATCGTAATGCCTTTATTTGTTTAGTTAATTATGTTGATGGTGAAAAAAGATATATTTTAGCACCAAAAACCATCAAAGTTGGAATGCAAATTATTAGTGGTGAGAAAACAGATATTAAAGTTGGAAACTGCATGAAATTAAAAAACATTCCAGAAGGAAATGTTCTACATAATTTAGAATTACGTCCAGGCAAAGGTGGACAATTAGCTCGTTCAGCTGGTTCATCAGTGCAATTATTAGGGAAAGATGAAGATGGTAAATATGTCACAATTCGATTAACATCAGGCGAAGTTCGTAAAGTTTTAGGAGAATGTCGAGCAACAGTTGGTAAAGTTGGAAACGAAGACTACGCCCTAGTAAATTGAGGAAAAGCAGGACGAAACCGCTGACGCGGAATTCGTCCAACTGTTCGTGGGTCAGTTATGAACCCAAATGATCACCCCCATGGTGGGGGAGAAGGTAAAGCTCCGGTTGGTCGAAAATCACCAATGACACCATGAGGTAAAAAAGCATTAGGAGTGAAAACTCGTAATAAGAAAAAAGCTTCAACTAAATTAATCGTTAGAAGACGTACTAAATAATCTTGCTAATTAGGGTCAATCCGACAAATAATAGTTGAAAGTAAAAATCAAAATTAGAGAGATTATATATAGGAGGTAAAACAATGTCACGAAGTCTGAAAAAAGGGCCATTTGTTGATAAACATTTACAAAAAAAAGTTGAAGCATTGAATACTGCTAATAAAAAAGAAGTTGTTAAAACTTGATCAAGAAGAAGCGTTATCTTTCCAGAATTTATTGGTCACACTTTTGCTGTACACAATGGAAAAGAACATATTCCAGTTTATGTTACCGAAGATATGGTTGGTCATAAATTAGGAGAATTCTCACCAACAAGAAAATTTGGTGGACATGGCGATGATAAGAAGAAAAAAAAATAATTAAATTCAGAAAGTGAGTATTATATAAATGGATGTAAGAGCAAACTTAAGAAGTATTAGAATATCGCCACGAAAAGTAAGACTAGTTACCGATTTAATTCGGAATAAAAAAGTGGGAGACGCAATAGATATTCTTAACAACACAAACAAAAAATCATCAGTTCCAGTTCAAAAATTAGTTAAATCAGCGGTAGCAAATGCCGTTAATAATAATGGATTGGATGCTGATCGCTTATTTATTAAAGAAATCTTCGTTAACGAAGGACCAACATTAAAACGTTTCCGTCCGCGCGCAAATGGGCGAGCATATGAAATATTGAAGAGAACAAGCCACATCACAGTTACTGTTAGTGATGGACAACAATAAGAAAGGAAGATAACAATATGGGTCAAAAAGTTAGTCCAATAGGATTGCGCGTTGGAGTTATTAAAACGTGAAATTCAAGATGATACGCTGAAAAAAAAGAATATGTCAAATGATTGCATCAAGATATCAAGATTAGAAAAGCTCTAATGAAAGAATTAAAAGGAGTAAGTGTTTCTAAAATTGAAATTGAACGAACAAAAAAAGAAATTGTTATCTTTATTAGAACCGCCCGTGTTGGTGTTGTCTTAGGACAAGAAGGAAAAAACATCGAAAAATTAGTAAAATTAGTACATGTTACAATTGGCGATCGTAAAATAGAAGTAAAAATTAATGTTGTTGAAATTAAAAATCCAGACACTGATGCACAATTAGTGGCGAATACCATTGCTGAACAGATTGTTAATCGAGCTTCATTTAGAAGTGTTCAAAAATTAGCAATTAAAAAAGCAATGAAAGCTGGAGCACAAGGAATTAAAACTTCCGTTTCAGGACGTTTAGGTGGTGTAGATATGGCACGAACAGAAGGATATATCGAAGGAACTGTACCATTAGCAACTTTACGTAGTGATATTGATTATGCTTTAGCCGAAGCTTTAACAACCTATGGCCAAATTGGAGTTAAAGTTTGAATTTGTAAGGGAGAAATCCTAAGCAAAGAATTAGTTTCTACAAGTGATGAAAAACCAAAGTTTGAAAAACGCGACTTTAATCGTTCAAACAATAATCGTCGTGATCAAAGACCAAAATCACACCCTGCTGCCAAGGAGGCAAAATAATGTTATTACCAAAAAGAACAAAATATCGTCGTCCGCATCGTATTAAATATGAAGGAAAAGCAAAAGGAAATACGAAAGTAGATTTTGGAGAATTTGGATTAAAATCACTAGATGGAGCGTGAATTACAAACCGCCAAATTGAAGCAGCGCGGATTGCAATGACACGTTATATGAAACGTTGAGGAAAAGTTTGAATTAGAATTTTTCCTCATATTGCAAAAACAAAAAAACCATTAGAAGTTCGAATGGGTTCAGGAAAAGGTTCACCTGAAGAATGAGTAGCAGTTGTTAAAACAGGAACGGTCATGTTTGAAGTAGCAGGTGTTTCTGAAGAAACTGCCTGTGAAGCATTGCGATTAGCAATGCATAAATTACCAGTAAGATGTAAGATTGTTAAAAAAGGAGAAGAGTAAGAGATGAATGATTTAACCAAAAAATCAGTTGAAGAATTGAAAAAACTGGAAGAAGAATCACGTGCTGAATTATTTGCGTTACGATTCCAATCAGCAATGGGGAATTTAGAAAAACCACATCGCATTGGGGAATTAAAAAAGCAAATTGCTCGCATTTTAACAATCTTATCTGTTCGTAAAAATGCTGGGGAAAACACCGCAATTAATGTTAAACTTAATTTAAATGAAACATATGCGAAAATTGAAAAAGAATCACGATCATTTGCAAAACAACGCAAGGAAAAAATTGAGCAAATGATGGCTGAGCAACAAGCTGCTGAAGGAGAAATGCCAAGTTTAATGGATTTACCATTAAATGACGCAATGGATTTAACAGAAGAAGCTGTTGTTTCAATAACAAGAGAATCAAATGTTCTTGATGAACAAAAAACACCAGTTGTGGCAAAGAAACCAGCTGGCGAGGAAGAATCTCCTAAGAAAAAAGTTGTTGGGGAAGAAAAAATGACAATTGGGAAAGCAACTACATCAGCTGTGAAAAAAACCTCAGTGGCTAAAAAAGATGTTGTACAAGAAACTAAAACCGATAAATATGCAATATTAAAAACTTTAATTAAAGAAAAAGATGCGGCAAAGAAACCAACAACAAAAAGTAAAAAAACACCAAGCGACAAAAAAACATTAACTGTTAAATCAGTTAATTCGGCTAAAGCAGACATTGAAGTACCAAAAGAAACAAAAAAAGCAGATCCAACTCAGACAACTAAAAAAACAACTGAACTTAATGCAAAAGAAAAATTAGCAGCAATTAAAAGTTCAGTTGCGATGGGTAGCACCGCAAAAGGACGTGGTTCAGGAGTTAAAATTGATTTAGAATTAAAAACAAAAGACCCCAACGCAAAAGAATATACTTATGGTATAAATTGAAAAGAAAATCGTGATAAAATCTTAACCGCTGGTAAAAAAAACAAAAAAGCCGATGACAAAACAACTAAGAAAGGTACGGGGAAAAAATAATGGAAAGAAATAGTCGTAAAGTCCTACAAGGACGTGTTATTTCAGATAAAGCTGAAAAAACAATTACTGTTTTAGTTGAAACATATAAAAATCACCCCTTATATAAAAAACGTGTAAAGTATTCAAAAAAATATTTAGCACACGATGAGCAAAATCAAGCCCACATTGGAGATAAAGTAAGCATTATGGAAACGCGTCCTTTATCAAAAACTAAACACTTTCGTCTAATTCAAGTTATTGAAAAAGCAATTGGTTAGTAAGAAGAGGATAATAAAAAATGATCCAACAAGAATCAAGATTAAAAGTTGCGGATAACTCTGGGGCAAAAGAAGTGTTAGTAATTAAAAATTTGGGTGGTTCATGACGAAAGTTTACTAATATTGGGGATATTGTTGTATGTACAATTAAAAAAGCAACCCCTGGTGGAATTGTCAAAAAAGGACAAGTTGTTAAAGCGGTTATCGTGCGTACTAAACGTGGGTTAAAACGAAGTGATGGAACACAAATTCAATTTTCAGAAAATGCTGTAGTATTAATTAAAGATGATAAAAACCCACGTGGAACACGGATTTTTGGGCCAATCGCCCGGGAAGTTAAAGATGCTGGTTTTGTAAAAATTGCATCATTAGCACCAGAAGTATTATAGGAGGCTATTTATGAATAAAGTTAAATTTAAAAAAGGTGACTTAGTGAAAGTTATAGCCGGAAAACATAAAGGAACAGAAGGTCCAATCGTTCGTGTCTTACGTGAAAAAAGTCGTGTGGTAATTGAAGGAATTACAAATATTAAACATGTGAAACCTTCACAAGATAACACTGAAGGAGGAATTCAACAAGTTCCCGCTTCAGTTCATATTTCAAATGTTGCATTAATTGATCCAAAAAATAAAAAAGAAATTACTAAAATTAGTTATCAAATTGCTGATAATGATAAAAAAGTTCGCATTGCTCGCAAATCAAAAGCGCATTTAGCATAGAAAGGAATAATGATTAATAATGAATGTTAATTTAGAAAAAAAATATAAGAATACAATTGTTAAAGAATTATTCAAAGAGCAAGGTTTTCAATCAATAATGCAAGTTCCTGTTGTTAAAAAAATTATTGTTAACATGGGAGCTGGGGATGCAACACAAAATAGTAAAGTAATTGAAGATATTACAAATGAATTATCATTAATAACTGGGTTACGACCAGTTCTTACCAAAGCTAAAGGCTCAATTGCTTCCTTTAAATTACGCGAAGGAATGGCAATTGGAGCAAAAGTTACTTTACGTGGGGAAAAAATGTATCATTTTTTAGATAAACTAATCAACATTGCTTTACCACGAGTGAGAGATTTCCGCGGGCTTAATAAATATGCCTTTGATGGGCGCGGAAATTATACCTTAGGAATTAAAGAACAAATTATTTTCCCTGAAATTGACTATGATAAAGTTAAAAGAGTACGGGGAATGGATATTACAATTGTCACAAGCGCAACAAATGATGCTGATGCTCAAGCATTATTAAGCAAAATGGGGATGCCATTTAAAAAATAGGAGGAAAGAAGATATGGCCAAAAAATCATTAAAAGTTAAACAGCAATGCCATCCAAAATTCAATGTAAGAGGTTATACTCGATGTTGAAACTGTGGACGACCTCATGCTGTGTTACGCAAATTTGATTTATGTCGTTTATGCTTTAGAAATTTAGCAAGTAAAGGACAAATTCCTGGTGTTAGAAAAGCTTCATGATAGAAAGAGAGACTAATTAATTATGATGATTGATACAATTGCTGATATGTTAACAAGAATTCGCAATGCTAATCAACGCTTACACAAAAGTGTAAAAATGCCTTCAAGTAAAATGAAAGTAAGAATTGCTGAGATTTTGAAAGAAGAAGGCTATGTAGAAGACTTTAAAGTATCAGGAGATATTAAAAAAGACTTAACGTTAAATTTAAAGTATAAAGGTAAAACAAAAGTTATTTCAGGATTAAAACGAATCTCAAAACCAGGTTTAAAAGTTTATGTAACCGTTGAAGAAGTACCTCAAGTTTTAAATGGGATGGGAATTGCAATTATTTCAACAAACCAAGGAATTATGACAGACAAAGCAGCAAAAAAAGCTCACTTAGGTGGGGAAGTTATTGCTTATGTGTGATAGAAATATTTAAAGGAGTGCAAAACAATGTCTCGAATTGGTAATAGAAAGTTAAAAATTCCAGTTGGTGTTGAAGTAACAATTCAACCAAATAATGTTATTGTAAAAGGCGCAAAAGGACAATTAGAACAAGCAATTCCAAGCCTTATTACTGTTGCCACCAAAGAAAGTGTTGTGACAACAACTAGAGCAAATGATGTGAAACATAGTAAGCAATTACATGGCACAATTAATTCTTTAATTCAAGGAATGTTAGAAGGTGTCAGCAAAGGCTTCAAAAAAGAATTAGAAATTAATGGAGTAGGGTATCGTGCGGCGTTAGCTGGTAATAAGTTAACGTTAAGTTTAGGATATTCTCATCCAATTGAATATAAAATTCCTCAAGGAATTACAATTACACTTCCAAAACCAACACAAATTATTGTAGAAGGAATTTCAAAACAATTAGTTGGGGAAGTAGCTGCAAACATCAGAAATTATCGTAAGCCAGAACCTTACAAAATCAAAGGAGTTAAATACAAAAACGAACACATTATCCGTAAAGAAGGAAAATCTGCTGGTAAATAGCAGAAGAAAGGAATATCAACAATGGCAAATTTACAAAGTCAAAGTCGTAGTGCAAAACGAAAAAGAAGACATTTTCGTGTTCGTGCCAAAATTAATGGTACAACAGCTGTTCCTCGTTTAAATTTGTTTAAATCAAATGGGCATTTTTATGCTCAATTAATTGATGATGTGAAGCAAAAAACAATTGTTGCAGCCTCAACATTAAAAATGGCTGGTTTAAAATCAACAAGCAATATTGCAGCCGCAGAAAAAATTGGTGCTGAAATTGCAAAAAAAGCACTTGATAAAAAATTTACAACGGTAGTATTTGATCGCAGTGGATATTTATACCATGGCAAAGTAAAAGCATTTGCAGAGGCTGCTCGTAAAGCAGGACTGAAATTTTAAAAGGAGCAATAAGAAGATATGGCAGAGAATAAAACAGATTTAAAAACAAATACAGGAAACTCAGCCCAACCAGCAGCAAAAAAAGAAGGACCACAACATAATTTTCGGCAAGGGAACAAACGTTTTGAACGTAATAATGATCGTCGTGGTGATGAAAATATGTTTGAAGAAAAAGTCGTAACAATTCGTCGGGTTACTAAAGTAACAAAAGGAGGACGTCATTTCCGATTTGCGGCAGTTCTTGTGATTGGTGATAAAAAAGGTCGCGTTGGTTTTGGGACTGGAAAAGCAAACGAAGTTCCTGATGCAATCAAAAAAGCAATTAAAGAGGCAAAAAAACAATTAGTAAAAGTGCCACTAGTGGTAACAACTGTTCCACATGAAGTTATTGGTCATTTTGGAGCAGGAAAAGTATTAATTAAACCAGCCCGCGAAGGGACGGGAGTTATTGCTGGAGGACCAGCCCGAGCTGTGATTGAATTAGCAGGCCTAGCAGATGTTTATACAAAATCGTTAGGATCAAATACCCCAATTAATATGATTCGTGCAACATTAGACGGTTTAAGTAATTTACGAACAATTGATCAAATTGCAAAATTACGTGGTAAAACCGTAAAAGAGTTACAAGGATAAGAGGACAGAACAATGAAATTAAACGGATTACATTATACTGATGGAGCCCGTCATAGTAAGAAACGACTAGGACGAGGAACTTCTTCAGGATTAGGAAAAACAGCCGGTAAAGGACATAAAGGGCAAAATGCCCGCGCTGGTGGTGGTGTTCGCCCTGGATTTGAAGGGGGACAAACTCCTATCTTCCGTCGTTTACCAAAGGTTGGTTTTACTAACTTAACAACCAAAAAATATGTCTTATTAAACTTAAGTGATTTGGAAAAATTAGGATTGAATGAAATTAACCATCAAACATTAGTTGTCAAAAAAGTGCTAAAAAATGAAAAAGAATTAATTAAAATTTTAGGTAATGGTACAATATCTAAGATTGTTAATGTTAAAGTTAACAAAGTTTCGCAAACTGCAAAAACAGCAATTGAAAAAGCTGGAGGAAAAGTGGAGGTAATATAGTGAAAACTAAAGCGAGAAAAAGAAAGACGAATCGCCATAATCGCGAGGTTGACATTGTTAAATCATCAAACTTTTTTGTTAAAAATAAAGATTTGATTAAACGAATTTTTTTTACTTTATTAATTTTAGCTTTAATTCGTTTAGGTAGTTATTTAACAGTCCCAGGCGTAAAAATTTCACCTGACTTTAAAGATTCATCAAACAATGATCAGTTCTTTAGTTTGATTTCAATGTTAGGAGGAGGAACGCTTGGAAAGTTTTCAATTTTAGGTTTAGGAGTATCACCATATATTACTGCTTCGATTATTGTACAGTTATTATCAACTGATGTAATTCCGCCTTTATCACGCTGAGCAAAAAGTGGAGAACGTGGGCGAAAAAAATTAGATCGCTTAACAAAGTGATTAACAATTCCGTTTGCAATTATGCAAGGAATTGCCACAATTTTTACTATGGCAAACCAAGGGATTATTTCTCCAAAATGAGATTCATCTGATTTTGGAACGGGAAGTACGATCTTTTATTATACATTAGTTCCAACCGCCTTAATTGCAGGAACAATGTTATTGCTTTGATTAGCAGATCAAATGACAATTAGAGGGATTGGTAATGGGATCTCATTAATTATTTTTGCTGGAATTGTTGCGCAATTACCAAATAATTTACAAACAACTTTTAAATTCTGAATTTCAGGACAAGAAGACATTAACTTATTATTTGATGGAATTTTAAAATTCTTAGTTTATGTTGTAATGTTCTTATTAGTGGTTTTATTTGTTGTAATGTTAAATGAATCAGAACGGAAATTGCCAATTCAGCAAACAGGAAGTGGTTTGGTATCTGGAAATGAAAAAACCCGCCCCTTCTTACCATTAAAAATTAATTCCGCTGGAGTTATTCCTGTAATTTTTGCCTCGGCATTAATTTCAGCCCCAATTACTGTTGCACAGATTATTAGTGTAAGTAATCCAAATAATGGTTTTGTGAAATTTACCAATAATTATTTATCGTTTAGTACATGGCCAGGAATTATTATTTATGCAATTTTAACAATTTTATTTACTTTCTTATATTCACAAGTACAAATGAATCCTGAAAAAATTGCTGAGAATTTTCAAAAATCCGGAACATTTATTCCTGGTGTTCGCCCTGGGAAAGAAACTGAAAAATACATTAAGGGAACAATTAACCGTTTAAGTATTTTAGGGTCAGTCTTTTTGGCGGCAATTGCAATCTTACCTTATGTGATTAGTAAATTAACATCCTTACCAAGTGCATTAGCAATTGGAGGAACAGGATTAATTATTATGCTATCAGTCGCACTAGAAACAATGCGTCAAGTTAAAGGACGAATTATGCAACAAGCGTTTATTGATAAAAAGTCGCAACAATTAACGGATGATACTAAAGATTCATATTTATGATAGAAAGCCAGGGGAAAGTTAATGCGAAATTTTATTTTGTTAGGAGCTCCCGGTAGCGGAAAAGGAACCCAATCAGCCCATTTAGTTAAAAAGTTTGGGTTTACGCATATTTCAACCGGCAATATTATTCGTGATAATATTAAGCAAAACACATCATTAGGTATTTTGTGTCAACAGTATGTTGACCAGGGAAAATTAGTTCCTGATGATATTATGATTCAAATGGTTGAAAATCATTTACGAACAGTAACTGGTGATTTAATTTGAGATGGTTTTCCGCGCACAATTGCGCAAGCAAAAAAAATAGATCAATTATTGCAAAAACTAAATAGCAAGGTTGATAATACATTATATTTTGAAATTGATGAAGCAAAGCTAATCGAACGAATTAAGGGACGTTTAACTTGTCCAACTTGTGGACGAACATATCATAAAACAGCAGTGACCCCAAAAGTGGCATGAGTTTGTGATGATGACCAAACCCCATTAGTACAACGTAAAGATGATAATGAAAAAAAAATTAAAATTAGATTAGTGGCATATCATTCTGATACTGCTCCGTTAATTAAATATTATTTAAATCAGCAAGTATTAACCGTTATTGATGCTGATATGGAAGAAAATGCTGTCTGAGACCAAATTATGGCAGTTTTAAAATAATGGAGATTGGAGGTAATAATAAAAAATGGCCAAAACTGATTTATTAGAAGTACAAGGAACAATTTTAGAAGTATTACCAAATACAATGTTTAAGGTGCAATTAGAAAATGGTGCAACTATTTTAGTTCACGTTTCGGGTAAAATCCGGATGAATTACATTCGCATTTTACCCGGCGACACAGTAGTTGTTGAAATGTCACCTTATGACTTAGAACGTGGGCGTATTGTTTTTAGACATAAATAAACAAAAAAAAACAAAAATTTTGGTAAAGGAGAACACACGATGAAAGTAAGATCATCAGTTAAAAAAATCTGCGACAAATGTCGTGTAATTAGAAGAAAAGGGCGTGTGATGATAATTTGTTCACAGCCAAAACATAAACAACGACAAGGTTAAAAAGGGAGGGAAGAACATGGCACGTATTGGCGGAGCAGATATTCCAAATGATAAGCGCGTAGTAATTGCGCTAACATATATTTATGGAATTGGAAAACCACAATCACAACAAATTTTAAAAGAAGCAAAAATATCAGAAGATATTCGTGTGAAAGATTTATCAGAATATGAATTAACAACAATTAGAAATGAAATTGCCAAATTAAAAACCGAAGGAGAATTACGGCGTGAAGTTTCCTTGAATATTAAACGTTTAATGGAAATTGGTAGTTATCGTGGAATGCGTCATCGTAAAAGTTTGCCAGCACGCGGACAGTCGTCAAAGCAAAATGCGCGAACAGTTAAAGGACCACGTAAAACAGTTGCTAATAAGAAAAAATAGTAGATAAGGAGAATAATTATGGCTGTTAGAAAAAAAACTAATAAGAAAAAAGTTAAAAAAAATGTCCTAAAAGGAATTGCACATATTCATTCAACTTTCAATAATACAATTGTTACCCTTTCTGATGAAGCGGGCAATGTCATTTCATGAGCATCAGCAGGAGCAATGGGTTTTAAAGGAAGCAAGAAGTCAACCCCTTATGCTGCCCAAATGGTTGCTGAAGCAGCTGGAAAAGCAAGCCAAGAACACGGAATGAGTAGTGTTCAAGTTGAAGTAAAAGGGCCGGGCCCAGGTCGTGATGCTGCGGTACGGAGCATTCAAGCAATTGGATTAGAAATCACTTCAATTAAAGATGTAACGCCAATTCCTCACAATGGGGCACGTCCACCAAAAAGACCAAGAGGATAGGAGAAAGATTAGGCGATGAAACAATTTATTAGACCAGAATTTAAATTACAAGCAGAAGATAAAGCCAATAATTACGGAAAATTTTTAGTTGAACCATTAGAACGAGGATTTGGTGTTACATTAGGAAATGCGATACGTCGAACATTACTATCAGCAACACCGGGAGCAGCTGTTTTTGCTGTTCGAATTAAAGGTGCCTCGCATGAATTTACTGCTATTCCGGGTATTGTTGAGCATGCTACAAAAATAATTTTAAATATTAAAAATTTAGTATTAAAAATTAATCAAGATATTATTCCAGATGGAGAATCAGTAATTTTAAAAGTAGTTTCTTCAAAAGAAAGAGAAATTTACGCAAGAGATTTAGTTGTCCCAACTGGAGTAGAAGTTATCAATGGTGATTTATTATTAGCAACAATTGCTAAAGGTGGAGAATTAGACTTGGAGCTACATGCTCGTAATTCACGCGGGTATAAATCATTTACAGATAATAAAAAAGAAAAAAAATATGCTGATTTAATTGTAATTGATTCAAATTATTGTCCAATTCAGCGTGTGGCATATAATGTTGAACCAACAAAGGTGGGGAAAAATGCTGAATTAGAAAAATTAGAATTAGAAATTCAAACTGATAGTTCAATTACGCCATCTAACGCTGTTGCAATGGCAGCAAAAGTTATTACTGAGCATTTAGAATTCTTTGTTAACTTGAATGAAGCAATTAAAGCAACTCAAATTATTTCATCTGAAGCAGAAGTGGAAGAAGATGAATTAGATCGTAGCATTGATGAACTAGAGTTTACGCAACGTTCACAAAACTGCTTAAAAAGAGCCAAAATTGATACTTTACGTGATTTAGTTTCAAAATCAGAAGATGAAATTCAAGAAATTAGAAACTTAGGAAAAAAATCATTAACAGAAATTAAAGATAAAGTGGTTCAATTAGGTTTACACTTTCGAAATGATTAAGAGAGGTGAAAAAAGATGTCATACCAACAAAAAAGAGGGAAAAATACTGCATGAAGAAACGGCTTAATGCGGAATTTAGCAACCGAATTAATTATTAATGAACGATTGGAAGTAATAAAAACACGCGCCAAAGAATTACGCCGTCATGTTGACAAATTAGTGACACTAGGAAAACGACAAGATTTACATGCTCGTCGTCGTGCTGCTAGTTTTTTGCGTGATATTGATGAAAATGAAAAGGAAACTGCATTACAAAAATTATTTAATGGCATTGCCAAAAAATATAAAACTCGTAATGGTGGTTATACACGCATTTTAAAATTAGATAATCGTAAAGGAGATAATGCTCCGATGGTGATTATTGAATTAGTCTAACCAAAAAAACTAACTTGTTTGTCGTTAGTTTTTTTCTTTTTATGATAAAATAAAATCTGAAAGGAATTTAACGATGATTACAATTAAAACAGACCAAGAAATTGAATATATGCGCAAAGCCTGTTTAACATTAAAAAAAATTAATCAAGAATTAAAAGCGATGATTAAACCAGGAGCAACAGGATTTATGCTTAATCAACGCGCAGAAGAAATTATTCGAGCAAATAATTGCCAACCAAATTTTAAAGGCTTATATGGTTTTCCCGCGAGCATTTGTGTTTCTTTAAATGAAGTTTTAGTACATGGAATTCCAAATCATACGCCATTTGTGGAAGGTGACCTTGTTTCTGTTGATGCGGGTTGTTCATATGAAGGTTATAATAGTGATTGCGCTTTTACTGTAATTGTTGGAAAACCGCGCACAATAGAATATGTGAAGTTATTAACTGTCACTGAAAAATCATTAGCAAAAGCAACCGCAATTTTAAAACCAGGAGTACGAATTGGTGATATTGGTGAAACAATTCAAACATATGTTGAAGGAGAAGGCCTTTTTTTACCAACTGAATTTTCTGGTCATGGAATTGGGCGTGAATTACATGAAGAACCAATGATTCCTAATGTTGGAACAGCTGGAGTAGGAATGCGCTTACAAGCTGGAATGACAATTTGTATTGAACCAATGGTTCAAATTGGGACTAAAGAAATTAAAATGTTAGATGATAATTGAACACCAGTGTCGGCGTTACATTTATGTAGTGCCCATTTTGAAGATACAATTTTAATTACTCCGACTGGACATGAAGTTTTAACTTAATTATTTTTAATAATAATAATCTTACCGAATCCTTAATAAAGTATTTGACCCATTTTTTAATTTTCTTGTGAATGAATTGAAAAATTTGTAATTATTGTGTAAAATGAATGAGCAGGGCTTTATGTTTAACATGAAGGGAGCTATTATGCGATTTAAACAAAGAAATTTAGTTTGAAAAATTAATATTTTTGCCAAAAATATTAAAGCTGGAGCGGGAAAACGAAATCCGTTTGATTATGACCGAGCCAAAAAAATGACCCGAGAATTAATTAAAAAACAACGATTAGAAGCAAAAGCAAATAAAAATAATAACTATCAATTTTAAAAAAACATACTTTATTAGTATGCACAGCTTAAAATAACTGAGAATTATTTTTTTAATTTAAAATGCTTTTTAATTCAAATTGAATTGGAGGCATTTTTAATTTTAAAACCCTGCTATAATTATTATACTCAACAATATAATTATCTATCATATTTTTTAGCTCATTAAAATTTTTGTATTTTGTTATATTTTTATTTTCTGTTTTTAAAATTGAAAACCAATTTTCAATAGGTGAATTATCTAAACAATTTCCACTTCGAGACATACCTATAGTTACTCCATAATCTCTTAATAAATCAAAATATGTATGTGAAGTAAAATGAGTCCCTTGATCAGAATTAATTATTAATTGACCAGGTTTAATTTTTAGATTAATTAAGCTTTGTTTTAAACAATTAATTACTCAATTTACTGTTAGTGAGTATTCAACAATTGCATTACTAAATAAGTCTTTAATAGCAAATAAATATACTGATTCTGAATATATTTTAATTATTGTAATATCAATTGATCATTTTTGATTCATTTGATTAGAATGAAAATTACGTTTAAGTAAATAGGGATATTTTTTTATGTTAATATAACATATTATTAAAATGTTTAATTCGTTTTTTATGTTTAATTCTAACTTCAGAACATATTTGTAATATCTTCATATAAAGATATACAGTACTTGCTGATATTTTTATTTTTTGTTCTTCCAAATCAAGTTTTATTTGTCGATGACCTTTATTTTTATTGTTTTTTCAAATTATTTTAATTATTTCTAATATATTGTAATCAATTTTTTATTCATATTTTTCATGAATATTTTTATATTTATTTCATGTATCATATGAAATGCATAATATTTTCAAAAATCATCTTAATGGTAAGACTGAGTTGTTATTTAATTCGTTTTTAATAAAATCAATTTGTTTTCTAATATTCATCTTTGTTTTTGTTTTTGGAAGAGATTCAAGATTTTTTAAAATATTATTTTCTGCTTTTATTTGTTCATTTTCTTTTGTTAATAAATAGACTTCTTGCGATACCTGGTTTTATTATTAAAATATTATTATAAAATATAATTTAATATCCTCATAAATTATATTTTATAATAATATTTTAATAATAAAACCAGGTATCGCAAGAAGTCTAATATATAGTTTCATCATGCTGATTATTAAAAATTGGCATTTTTTTAATATATGTTAGTTTATCAATTTTTTTATCTTTATTAAAAACATTAATTAACCTAGAAATAGTTGCAGCACTTATTTCATATTCTTTAGATATTAAAGATATTGATTTATTATATTAGCAATATTCGTTAATAATTTTAGTTTTAAATTCAATATCATGGTCTTTTGACCCTTTAGTTTTACCCTTTGCCATATAAAAAATGTTTCTCCTAACTTTATATATTTAATAATAACCTATAAAGGTTTTTTATTTCATATTCTCAGTTAAAAGAAACATTGTACATCTTTCTTAGTATTGTTTTTTAAATTATTTATTAAGTTGATAACTATTTTTAATTTTTTTATAAATCATTGTTTTGTAATCTTTATCAAGAAAGCCAATAAATGTAAAAACACCAACAAAATGATAACCAATATCTAATTATTTTTCATTTAATTTTGCAAAAGTAATTAATTGGGCTTGACGTTCTAATTGTTTTTCGCTTAATTTTTGTTGTTTTGTCTGATCATTTGTGTCATTAAAATAATAAATATAATTTCAGTCATCGGAAATATAATTTACATACCCCCTTTTATTTTTACTTACTTTTTGGGTGAGAGAAACAATATTAGGAAATCAAACTTGTTGATAATGATTAATATTATAGCCACTTGTTAAAGTTGAAAGCTGATTTTCATCAGTAAATAAGATGTTCAATACACCAAAAATTGTTCGAAATATTATTTTATCATCAGTTGTAATTTCTTTTTGTTGCAAAATTTTTTGTAATGTTTGATTTGTCATTTGATTAACCCTTATTTTGAAACTTGTAAATTATTTTACTTTTCTAATATAATAATTATACTAAAAAGAAATAAAATGTTATAATTATGGTAATAATTGATTAAAAAAGGGGATTAGAATGTTTTTATCATTTATTATTGTAGTACAAAATAATCAAACAAAATTAATGAAGACTTTACTATCAATTAAGATACAAACAAGTGACAATTATGAAATTGTTTTAATTGATGATAGTGGATTCGAACCAAAATCACCACTCTTAGAATTTATGAATGAATGCTTTTATAATAATATTGGTAAACAAATTCAAATAATTGAAAATTTACGAAGTCAAGGCTTTTCATATGGCATTAATATTGCTGTTTCAATTGCACAAGGAGATTTTTTTATGATTGTTGATGAAGGACAGACAATTCATAAAACAGCAGTTGCAGTTTTAAAAGAAAAAGTTGAAACATATCAAGTTGAACATAAAAAAGTTGATATGATTGAATTTCGGTTACATTATACGAATTCAAAGGAAAAAAGTGAAATTTGAAATAAATGTAATGTTTTACTGTCACCCAAAACTAATAAAGAAGTATTACCATATGTTAATTACTCACTTTTTACAAAGATATTTCGTCGAAACCTTATTTTACAAAAAAATATTACATTACTTGATTATCGTCCTACTGATGCTTTCTTTATTTATAACGCATTAGTTTATAAGGGGGGATATGTTGCAATTAAAGATGTGCCAGTTGATTATGAATTAGGAATTGTCAATTATAGTGTTTTTGATTTAATTAAACAATGAATTTATATTTTTAATTTATATCGTGATTTAAATTTATATTGTGAATATCAAGAAGAATTAAAGTATGCTTTTATTAGTTTTTGCTTAGTAACATTTTTAGAAATTGTTATTTTACAAAACAATAAAAGATTATCAATTAAAGCTATCCATAGTGCCGAAAATAAATTAGAACATTGTTATAAAAGTTTTATGAAAAATAAATATCTTAAAAATGTAAAAGAACCACAATTTAAAATGATTGTTGCCGATATTAAAAGTTTTATTAAACATTGAAAAATGGAAAATACAAAATAAATAATGCAAGAATTAGCAAACAATAAAAATTCATCTGATACGATGATGTCAAAACCAGAAAAAGAATATCAGCTTCATCAATTAGCGCGTCCAGTTCGTGTGATTTTTGTTCGTTTCTTTGATATTATTTTAGCGAGTTTAATTTCCTTAGTATTAACTTTAACAATGAAGTATTGAGGCCAAGATCGAACAATTTGAGCGCCTATTTTAGTTATTGCTATTACTTTTGTTCTTTTCTTTCTTTATTTTGTTCTTATTCCTTATTTTTGAGATGGTAAAACAATTGGAAAATTTTGTTTTCAAATTAAATTAGTTACGAGTGAGGCAAAATTAAAGTTAGCAGTTATTTTTACCCGTGAATTATTTATTACATTTTTACCTTGATTTGTTGTTTTATTGACAAATTTAAGTTTAAATTTAATTTTTGAAGTTAGTTTAAGTGATTTGTTTCGGAGAACTAATAAAAATCTAATTGCATTAATTATTATTCGAACTATCACAACAATTTATTTTTTATGATACCTTGGTTTAATTTTTGGTTTAGTGTTAAATCCAAATCATCAAATTTTATTTGATCGTCATTTTCATTTATTTACTGTCAAGAAAAAACCAATTCCTAAAAAAGCACCAAAAATACCAAAAGAATTAATAACAAGAAAAACAAAACATATTCATTTACAAGAAAATCAACCAGGGAATATTTCTGATGAAATTTTAAAAGAAATTGATGAATTATAGGGTAAAATGTAATTGTTTGTAAAGAAAGGCAGAATATAATGGTCAATGAATTTATTGAAAGTTTAAATCCAAATCAACGCGAAGCTGTTTTAACAATTACTGGACCAGTACGAATTATTGCTGGAGCTGGAAGTGGTAAAACACGCGTTATTACTAACAAAATTGCATATTTAATTAAATATGCTAATTTGCAACCATGCCGCATTTGTGCTGTTACATTTACTAATAAAGCTACTAATGAAATGAGATCCCGTATTGTTGAGATGATTGGAAATAGTGGCCAGCGTTGTATGATTGCAACTTATCATGCCCTATGTGTTCGTATTTTACGAGAAGATATTATTCATTTAAATTATGACCGTCATTTTAATATTATTGATATGGCGGACCAAGATAGTATCATTCGTAATATTTATAAAACATTACCTGTTAAATATGATGCACAAGAAGCAAAAATGGTGAAGAATTTTATTTCGAAATGAAAAAATGACTTTATTAGCCCTAATAGTGCAAAATCATCAGCAAATGGTGATGAAATGCGATGAGCAGAAGTTTATGATACTTATGAAAAACGTTTACGAGAGATAAATAGCGTTGATTTTAATGATTTAATATTATTAACATATAAGTTATTTAAAAATAATGGGGAAGTATTAAAAAAATGACAAAATCGTTTTGATTATTTTTTAGTTGATGAATTTCAAGATACCAATGAATTGCAATTTGATATTATTAAATGATTAGTCGGCGATAATCAAAATATTACTATTGTTGGGGACCCTGATCAAACAATTTATTCGTGACGGGGAGCAAAAATTAATTTAATTTTAAATTTTGATAAATATTTTCCCCACACACAAACAATTGTTTTAAATGAAAACTATCGGTCAACACAAAGCATTTTATCATTAGCTAATAATTTGATTATTCATAATAAAAATCGGATTGAAAAAGATTTATTTACTATCAAAGCTTCAGGGCAACTACCAATTTTATATCACGGTGCTAATAGTAGTGATGAAAGTGATTTTATAGCTCGTAAAATTAAAAATTTAATTAAAGAAGAAAATTATGCTTATAATGATATTTTAATTTTATATCGTGCCAATTACTTATCGCGTGATTTAGAAACGGCCCTTTCTGATTATGGGATTTCATATCGTATTTTTGGGGCTTTTAAATTTTATGAACGAAAAGAAATTAAAGATGCACTTGCTTTTTTAAAAATAATTATTAATAATGATTCTTTAGCCATTGAACGGATTTTGTTGTTAATGCCAAAAGTTGGTCCAAAAGCATTTGAACAAATTATGAAAATATTAAAAGAGAAACAAATAATGTTTACAATATTACTAGAGCAACATTTTGATTTATTGCCATTAAATCTTCAACATAGTTTAAATAAAGTGCGAGAAGCAATTGTCCTAGCATTAGCACAATTACCAACTGCTAAATCAGTTGAAAGTTTATTAGTTCTTCTCTTAGATAGAACAGGTTATTTGCAGCGTTTACGAGACAACTATGAAGAAGAACGAGAAGAAAATATTTTAGAATTAATTGCGTCAGTTGGTAAATTTGATCAGCAAAATAAGGAATTAGCAGGAACAGAATTATTAAGTGAATATTTACAATTAATTTCATTACAAACTGATAGTGATAGGGATAATTTAACTGATAATACTATTTCTTTAATGACAATTCATAATGCAAAGGGATTAGAAAAAAAGGTTGTTTTTATTGTTGGTTTAAATGAAGGAATCTTTCCAACAACACAAGCTATTAAGATGGGAACTGAACAATTAGAAGAAGAGCGTAGAACCTTATACGTTGCCATTACAAGAGCAGAAGAATTGTTGTTTATTAGTTATGCTGATGGTTATTCATATATTACGGGTAATGAACGCTTTGAATCACGATTTATTAAAGAGTTAGATAAAGATTTTTATGAAAAAGTTAATAGCGAAAGATTGTTTAGTAAGTCAAAGTCAATTACTATTTCTTATAATAATCAAAGTGAAAAACAATCACGAACTGTCTTTAATCTTGATAAAAAAATTGAATCAGCTTTTAAAACTAATATATGAAAAGTAAATGATACGGTTAGTCATGAATTATTTGGAAATGGAGTTGTTATTAAAATTATTGCGCAAAATGTCCAAATTTTTTTTCCGCATCCTTATAATATCAAGATTATTTCAGCAGATAGTCAAGCAATTAAAAAAGTGGAATCATAAAAGAAAATAACAATATCAAATATTTGAAATTTTTATTTAAAAACATAAAAAATTGTTAAGAGATAATATACTTATTTTTTTTTTTTTTGATATAATCAGTTAGTATATTTTAAAGGAGGAAATTTAATGGCATCATTTAAAGTTGTTATCGCCGATCCTGTTGGGATGCATGCGCGCCCAGCGGCATTAATTGTAGGAGAAGCAGGAAAATACCAGTCAGATATTACTATTTTCTCAGCAGGAAAAACTGGTAACTTAAAATCAATAATGACTATTATTGCATTGGGAATTCATCAAGGTGCAGAAGTAGAAATTGTTGCAAGTGGTTCTGACGAAGAAGCTGCAATTGCAGGGATTGAAAAAGTAATGAAGGATAACAAGGTTATTTAGGGTAATTTTATTAAATATACAAAAATTAAAAAATAATAGATTTATCTATTATTTTTTTTGTATATTTTTGTTACTTGTTTCTTTCTTAGTATTTTTTTAAGGGAAAATTATTATATAATAATGAGGAGGTAAATGAAATGGTAATTCTTGCAATTGAGACAAGCTGCGACGAAACTAGTATTGCTATTTTTAAGAATGAAAAAATTTTAGCAAATATTATTTCATCACAAATTAAGGAACATACAAAATATGGTGGAGTTGTGTCAGAACTTGCTTCGCGGTTACATTTAAAAAACTTTTCTTATGTTCTACTTGAAGCTTTGCAAAAAGCTAATATTCATATAACAGAATTACAATACATTGCATACACAGCAAAACCTGGTTTAATTGGAGCACTACATATTGGTAAAACAATAGCAGAAACATTGTCTAATTATTTAGAAATTCCAATTTTACCTTTAAACCATTTACATGGTCATATCTATGCTAGTGCAATCGATAATGATTTTTTTTTCCCTCTTTTAGCAGTGCTAGTTAGTGGTGGCCATACTCAGTTAATATTAATGAAAAAACATCTGAATTTTGAAATTTTAGGCTCAACATTGGATGATGCAATTGGTGAATGTTATGATAAGGTTGCTCGAATGCTGGACTTAGGGTATCCGGGCGGACCTGTTATTGATAAGCTTGCAGCGACAGGAACAACAACGCAATATCACTTACCACTACCATTAAATGATCAAAGTTATAATTTCTCTTTTAGCGGATTAAAATCAGCTGTAGCTAATTTAATTGCAAAAGAACAACGTAATACTAAAATTAATTTGTCTAATTTTTGTGCGACATTTCAAAAAACATGTGTTGATATTATTATTCGAAAAACAAAGTTAGCAATTCAAAATTTTCAGCCGCAAATGGTTACGTTAGTCGGTGGAGTTTCATCTAATAGCGCATTACGAGCAGCAATTTTAAATTTAGCAACACCAAATTTAAAAATAGTTATTACAAAATTAGAATATTGTACTGATAATGCTGCAATGATTGCCCGCTTAGCAGCACAAGAACTACTGAAAATAACATAAAAGAAGATTAGATAAAATGGCATCATTTTTGTCAAAATTAGAGACATTGGACTCAAAGAATTTTACTAAAAAAGAAAATGAAATTATTAAATATATTAAAGAAAATATGAAGGAAGTAACAACAATAAATATTGAATTTTTAGCGCAACAAGTAAATACTGGTTATAGCGTAATATATGGTTTGTTACGAAAAATGCAGATTAATGGTTATCGAGAATTTTTAATTACTATTGCTGCTGATATTGAAATTAAATCATTAGATTTTGAAAATATGGATAGTCTAATAAAGAAAAAATATTTTTATATTCTTAATCAAAATAATACAATGATTAATAATGAAAAGATGAATCAAACAATTAATTCAATTAAAGGAGCATATCGAATTTTTGTAATTGGGATGGGTTCAACAAATGCATTGTCACAAACATTAGCGCTAGAATTATATCGTTTTGGTTTTAATGCTTTTAATCTAAATGAAAATGAAGAAGACCTAATGGTTCGTTCTCGGATTATGAATAAAAATGATTTAATTATAGCTTATTCATTATTTGGTGATAATGAAGCAGTCAACAAAGCATTAAAAATTGCAAAAGAAAAAGGAGCAACGATTGTATTAATTTCTGGGAAAGATATGTCAAAAGCAGTTAAATTAGCAAATTGTTCGCATATTATTTCAACCCCAAATCAACGAGTAAATGATCATAAAATTTATGTTAATAAATTATTACCTTGAATGTATTTTAATGATGATTTAATTAATAAAGTCTGGTCATCAGATATTGTTGATAAATATTTGGTAATGGCTCAACAAAATAATCGTTAAGATTATTAAAACAATTGATAATATTTCAATTCTCTCAAAATTATCAATGATTCAATAGACTTCTTGCGATACCTGGTTTTATTATTAAAATATTATTATAAAATATAATTTATGAGGATATTAAATTATGAAATTTGATGAATTTAAAAATATTAATGATAAAGAATGATTAAGATTAACAGGAATAAAACAAGATATTTTTAATAAAATGTTAGATATTTTACAAGTAGCTGAAATAGAAAAATTTAAAAAAGGTGGCAAAGCTAATAAATTATCACTAGAAAATCGATTATTGATGACTTTATCGTATTGACGAGAATATCGAACTTATTTTCATCTTGGAAAAAATTTCGGAATTAGTGAAGCTAATTGTTATCGCAATATCAAGTGAACTGAAGATATTTTAATTAAACACCCTGATTTTCAGCAAGTTGCTGGTAAAAAAGCACTAATAAATGATTATTTTAATGATAAAACTATTATTATTGATGCCACCGAAACCCCAATCCAACGCCCAAAAAAAGACAAAAACAATCTTATTCTGGTAAAAAGAAAAAACACACTATTAAAACACAAGTAATTATCGAACAAGAAACCAAAAAAATTATTGCAACAAGTTTTTCACTTGGTAAAAAACATGATTATGCTTTATTTAAAGAATCAAAAATCGCAATTTTAAAAAATACCAAATTAATAGTTGATAGTGGTTATCAAGGAATACAAAAAATTCACAATAATGTTATAATGCCCACAAAGAAAACTAAGAAAAAACATTTAAATAAAGAACAAAAACAACATAATAGACTAGTTTCAAAAATAAGAATTATTATTGAAAATATTTTTTCTATTCTTAAAAAATTTAAAATTATTACAGAAAAATATAGAAATCGTAGAAAACGATTTAGTTTAAGATTTAATTTAATTGCTTCAATTTATAATTTACAATTATTATAGTTATCATAAAAGATTTATTTAAAATTAACGAATTTGAATAATAAAATAATTTTTCGTTGTGGCAAAATATTAAATTTTTAAATAAAAGACATAATTAATTAAAATTATAATTTTATATTAACCCCTTTTTACAAATATTTGAAATTATTTTAATGGGTTATGCAAGAATTCTAATTAACTTGAGCAAAAAAAATTAAAATTGTAAACTATATTCGTGAAAATATTCATAATATCCGAAACCTCAAAATTGAAGATTTATCAAAACCGACCGGAATCGATTATTCACTAATTTATTCTTTAATTAAAAAGCTATGATTTATTGGTTATCGCAATTTTATTATTGCAATAGTTGCAGAAGAAGAACGTTTAGAAACAAATAATTTGCATTTAGATGAAACAGAAAGTATTTTTTTATATTATCAAGACACGCTAGAGCGTAATCAGAAAACTTTTGATGATTTTAGGTTTTTAAAAACACAGTTACTTTATTAAAAAAGCTAAAGTAATTTATTTAGCTGGTTTAGGAATTTCATCTTTAGCAGTAAAAGGACTATCTACCCTTTTATTTATTTTTAGCCTTACTTGTAGTTTGCTGGTAGAAAATGAAAATAATATTATTACTCGTGTCAATTTGATCCAACCAGATGATTTATTAATCTGTATGAGTTTAGAAGGAAAAACAATAGCTGTAATAGCAGCAGCTAAGGAAGCCAAAAATAATGGGGCAAATATAATTGGTGTTACATCAAAATATAATTCGAATTTATCAAAATATACTGATATTATACATACTGTTGTTTCTTCAACTTTATATGAAAAAATGAAATTTTTATTCCTTCTTTATTGCCATTAATATATTGAAATGATAATTTAATTAAAGCACCTCTATCTATTGATAAAGAGCACCAATATTAAGAAAATCGAATTAAAAGTAATAAAATTTTAAAAAAATATTGTTAAAATTAAAGGAACTAATGTTCCTTTTTATTTTTTATAGTACAATATAAATTAAATATAAAAAATGTTAAGAAGGAATGAAAATGACGCCACATATCAATTCTAAACAAGAAGAAATTGCTGAAACAGTTTTAATGCCCGGAGATCCATTACGAGCAAAGTTTATTGCGGAAACTTTTCTCGAAAATATAAAATTAGTGAATGAAATTCGAAATATGTTTATTTACACCGGAACTTATAAAAATAAAACAATTACAATTGCTGGAAGTGGAATGGGATGTCCTAGCATTGGAATTTATTCATATGAATTATTTAAATTTTATAATGTTGATAATATTATTCGAATCGGTTCAGCAGGTAGTTATGATGCTGCAATAAAGACTTATGATATTGTTAACGCAACAGCATCTTATGGCGAAAATAATTATGCTAGAATTGTAGCAGGAATAGAAGATGATGTTTTAAATTCTTCACAATATCTTTTTGCAACAATTGAAGAAGTTGCTAAAGCAAAACAAATTAAAACTTTTCCTGGAATTGTTCATTCATCTGATGTTTTTTATCGTAAAAATGATGATGATTGAAAAAAAATTAAAGCCAAGCATAAGACATTATGTGTTGAGATGGAATCATTTGCTTTGTTTGCAAATGCCTTAGCATTAAAGAAAAATGCAGCAACATTATTAACAATTTCTGATTCCTTTATTACTGGTGCTGCGACAACAGCAGCTGAGCGGCAAAATAATTTTTACCAAATGGTAGAATTATCATTAGAAAGCGCAATTAAATTATAAAAGAAAAAAGGAGAAAAAATATGACAACATTTTTAGAGTTATACCAAGATCAAGTTAAAGATCAAAGTGAAGTTACAATTTTGGGTTGAGTTCGTTCTAATCGTAGTAGTGGTAAATTAGGTTTTTTAGTTATGAACGATGGGACAGTTTTTAATAATGTGCAAATTGTTTATAAAGCGGAGCAACTTGCTAATTTTTTAGAAATTAGTAGTTTACGAATTTCATCAGCAATTAAAGTAGTTGGAAAGTTTTGTATAACACCATCTGCCAAACAACCGTTTGAAATTCAAGCATCCGTAATTGAAATTCTTGACGAGGCAAGTGAAGATTATCCATTACAAAAAAAAGAGCATTCTTATGAATATTTACGTGAAATTGCTCATTTACGTGCAAAAACAAACACTTTTAATGCTGTGTTCCGAATTCGTAGCAGTAGTTCTTTTACAATTCATGAATTTTTTAATAAAAACAATTTTATTTATGTTCATACACCAATCATTACCGGAAATGATGCTGAAGGTGCCGGCGAATCATTTATTGTAACAACAAGAACCGATAATAATTATAATGAAGATTTTTTTGGGAAAAAAACTAGTTTAACTGTTTCAGGTCAACTTCATGCTGAAGGATTTGCACAAGCTTTTCGAAATATTTATACTTTTGGTCCAACATTTCGTGCTGAAAATTCTAATACAACAAGACATGCTTCTGAATTTTGAATGATTGAATCTGAAATTGCTTTTATTGACCTGGAAGAAAATATGACATTAATTGAAAAAATGATTAAGCATATTATTATTTATTTATTTATTAACAACCATCATGAACTTGACTTTTTAAATAGTAATGTTGATTATAAATTATTGGAAAGATTAAAAAGTATTTTAAATGATGAATTTGTTCGTTTATCATATACAAAAGCAATTGAAATTTTGCAGAAAGCTGTTACAAAAGGTCAAAAATTTGAAAATCCAGATATTTTTTGAGGAATGGATTTACAAACTGAGCATGAAAGATATTTGTGTGAAATAGAAACAAAAAAACCAACCTTTTTATTTAATTATCCGAAAGAAATTAAATCATTTTATATGAAAATTAATGATGACAATAAAACAGTTGCTGCGTGTGATTTGCTAGTACCAGGAATTGGAGAATTAGTTGGCGGTAGTGTTCGTGAAAATGATTATGATAAAATTGTTAGTCGTTGTAATGAACTAAAAATTCCAACGACAGATTTACAATGATATATTGATTTACGAAAATATGGTTATTATAAAAGTGCAGGGTTTGGCTTAGGGTTTGAACGTTTTATCATGTATGTGACAGGAATGACAAATATTCGTGATGTGATTCCCTTTCCACGTACGCCGCGAAATTTATTATTTTAATTTGATGCATATAAAAATTTTATTTAAGGCGTCCTGTACGATGAACCGGCAAAAAACAATTCTTGTGAGATTGTTTTTTTATTTTTATATTAAAAAACATAAATTTATTTGCATTAGACTTCTTGCGATACCTGGTTTTATTATTAAAATATTATTATAAAATATAATTTAATATCCTCATAAATTATATTTTATAATAATATTTTAGGTAGTAAGAAAAGGGTTGAGGTTTTGGTATAAAAAGTATTTTTTTAATGTTATTGATGAATTTAAAACACTAATAAATCAGGATTTTTAAAAATTTATCCAATTATTTTATTTATATTTTTTATAAAACCTCAACTTTTGTAATGCTATCATATTTTAATAATAAAACCAGGTATCGCAAGAAGTCTAATAAAATAATTTTTCGTTGTGGCAAAATATTAAATTTTTAAATAAAAGACATAATTAATTAAAATTATAATTTTATATTAACCCCTTTTTACAAATATTTGAAATTATTTTAATGGGTTATGCAAGAAGTATATTATTGATCGGATAGTATCTTTAAATTTAGAATTTTTATCATAAAAACAGATATTATTCTGTTTTCCCTACACAAAATAAACGATATTTTTATAAATTTCCCTTTTAAATAAAGGTATTATCCGATGAATAATGCAACCCCTAAAACTTAATATTTTTTGATACTTAAAGATGGATAACCCATCTATGGCACGAAGCCTTAAAGAAAGTGTGAAAGCGAATGGATTTACTTCTCCTATTTTATTTCTTTAATTCTCGGCAAGATTAATCACTTGTTAAATGTCAGAGCACATGTTTTTTGGCTTGTTTTCATAAAAAGAGCGCTGTTAAACCGAAAAAAATAATATCGGACACTAAAAAAACAAGAGGGTTGGAACTACAAAATGTTATTTTCTTTATATAAAGTTGTCTAGGGATGGATGAAGCGTAATTAATAACTGGGCAAGCTGCTTTTTGTTTATTTCCGTATGGGGGATAAACTCTGTTTAAATATAGAATTTTAGTATCGCCACCACTCACCCCCAAAGTGAGGTGGATGGCGAATTAAGCTAATTAAATCAAAATACAAATACTATCACTAAATATCAAAATATTAACCAACAAAGTGATTTTCTGTTTATTTAAAAAAATAAAAATAAAAGAATAAAATATTATGCAAGAATATAAAAGTAAATATATTAATAAAACTTGGAATTAAATAACAACATTATTTGATTGAGTTAATTGTCAGCCTATTAATTGTCGTATTTCACATCATAAAAATCATTATGATTTGCAGTGTTTAGAATGAGCTAAAATGTACTTAAATTTATTTAAAGACAAGCGAGATGTTATTGCTTCTTATATGCAACATTACAAAATTAACGATATTTTAGATTTAGCTTCGGATGGATGAAAAATATTACAAATTGACAAAAAAAATAAAACAAATAAAATAAAATATATTATTGCAATTGACCCTGCTGGAATTGGACAAACTGGTATTATTATTTATAATGTTTTTCAAAAGAAAATAATTAATAATATTACTTTTAATTCCAAAAATGAAGAAGAAGCAATAAATAATATGTATTTAATATTAAATGAGTTTAAAAATAAAATTTGTTCTTATTTAAATAAAGTTATTGTAATAATTTAAGATTATCAACTTCATAAAGGTTTAAAAATAAAAAATCCATTATCTACTCCTAAATTTATTGGTGGTTTAAAAGTTTTATGCAAATATCTATTTAATTTAAAATATATTTTACAATCACCAGTCATTAAAAAAATATATTTATAAAGGAAATATTAAAATATCAGAGCACCAACACGATGCACGAAAACATTTACAATATTTTTTAACAAAAGGAGTTGATAAAAATGGCACAAACAAAAAGTAATTTACCTAAAAAATCAATAACTAATAAAACTAAAATAAAAAATAAAAAAATTAATAAGTTAGAATTAACTGTTAGATTACATGAAAATCCGATTAAAACTAAAATTAAGGCACTGGTTGCTGGGGGCGTTGAAGTTGATGCTTGTTCGGCTAAATGTCAATGAGACGGATTAAATTATTCAACATTATCAATATATAACCCATCTATTTTAACTGAGTTTTTAAAATTAAAAAAAGATGATGAGATAAAAATTAAAGGCCCAGTATTTAATCAGTTAAATATAAAAACTAAACGCTATTTTTTATCTTTTAGAGTAGATAGTTTTGAAATTATACAAAAAGCGATTAGAAAAAGAACAAATACAAATATTAAAAAATAAGAGGAAAAAACAATGGCATTAAAAAATGTAAAATATGTTCTTATTGATGAAAATAATGAACCTATTAAAAATGAAGATGGTAGTTTAGATATTAAAACTGCTGAAATTATTTTAGAAAATACTGCTGAAGTTGAAGAATTTAATGCAAGTAATTTAGAAAATAATAATCAACAAATCAACGAACTACAAACAAAAAATACTGAATTAACTTCACAAATTGAACAAAAAACAATTCAATTAAAACAAATTGAAGTAATTGACTTTATTAATTCTTTAACTGATAATGAAGAATTTAAAAATGTTTTATTAAAGTCTTATGATATTAGCGATGATATTGAAATCATTAAAGCACAATTGCAAAGTGTTTATGATGAATTAATTAAGGTACAAACAGTTAACACTGGTGGCGTACCAAAGGTAGAAAACAAAGAAAACAATATTTTAGATACAGACAATGTATTTAATAAATAGAAAGAAGGAAGTAAATTATGGCACAAAACCCACAAATAATTTTCGGAGTTATTGCTAATCAAGCAACACAAAGAGACCGAGAAACATTGGAACAATGATATTTACAAACTTATCAACAAAAATTTAGTTGAGAAGCATTATTTGCGTGAAAAGAAGCCAATAAGTTTGGTTTAACATATAAAAGAAAGAAAAATATTAAATATAATGAAGGTTTGGGAGCAAACGGCCAAGTATTTAATACTTATGATAACCTACTAAAATATTCAACAGTGGAATTTGAAGATGGAATTGTTGAATTAGATACAATTTTAACTTTTGCTCGTAAATTAGACCTCGTAGAAAGTGATTTTAATCCTAATCTTTGGGCTGCTGATATTGAGCAAGAAATGGATACTGAGGTTGCTTATAAACGCAATAAAATTTTAGAAATTATTAACAAAGGAACAGTTACAACTATTCAAGGACAAAAAGCAGATTACACAAATTCTTTACAAATCCACGATGAAATTATTGATAAAATATATGAAAATGGCTTTACTCCATAAGAAACAGTTGTCTTGGGTTCGGCTGATTTTATTTGTGGAATTCGTGATAAATTACAGTTATAACTTGGAGCAAACGACCAAATAAATAGCGTAATTGCAACGAGTGGGGCAATGAAATCTGTTGAAGGAACAACATATTATATGGTTCCAAAAAAATTACCAATTATTAATAAAGATGGTTCAGAAGGAACAATCAATCTATTACCAGATGGTGTTAATGCAATTGCTTTTAAATTTAGCAAAAAATACGACCCTCTTATTTTACGCAAAAAAAGACCATACTCCGTTAAGAGTTGGTGCTGCTGCGTTAGGTACTGGTGTGGGTAATACTTTAATTGTGGAAAGATTTTTATATTTAGGCGGAGCAGTAGTTGAACCCAAAGGAATTATTAAACATATTGTTGCAAAAATTGATATTAGTAAAATTAATAAATTAGATAAACCAACTATTCATGTCGCAGAACCAAAACAAGCAACAACAGAACAGCTAAAACCACAATTTAAAGCTGTTGTTTTAAAAGCGATTAAAGCAGCAGATAGTTCTTTAACAGAAACTGATTTTGATTACTTTATTGAAAGTAAAGGTGAAGATTGACCAATAAATATTACAAACGATAAAACTGTTGAAGTTCAAATTGAAGGTAAAAACAACGCTACTGGTCAAACAAATCCGATTGATGTTAAAATTAAAAATTCTTAATAGTACTAAAAAATAGTACTTTTTCGTTTGATAGATATGCCAATTGGAACATCTAAAACAGCCCTTATTTATGCTGTTAAAAAAATCCAACTAGATTGTCAATCCAACAACAATAAAAAAGTTTTGGTTTACAGTTATTAGAATTTTTAGGAATTCAAGTTTTAGCCCTTGTTTTATCAGTTTTAACTGGTTGTGCAGTATCTGCTTTTGGTCTTGGTGCGGGATTATCTAATTTTGCAGCTGCATTTATATCTTTTGGTGTAGAAACAGCAACATATTTTACAGTTAATCAAATTTATGACAAATTAACTTATGGAATTACTGCAAAAATTACTGCCTTAAATTTATTGCCAACAATTGGTGGAATTGGTAAATTAACGCGTGCTGTTCGCACAACTAGAATTTTAAAATTAGCAAAAGAAACTAAATTACTTGAAAAATTAGGGGTAATAACTGCTAATAATTTAGAAGATGTTGTAAGGCAAGTTACAGGTAAAAAGATTTTATCTGATAAATTAATATTTGATTTTACAAAACAGACTAATAATGAAACTTTATTAGACTTCTTGCATAACCCATTAAAATAATTTCAAATATTTGTAAAAAGGGGTTAATATAAAATTATAATTTTAATTAATTATTTCTTTTATTTAAAAATTTAATATTTTGCCACAACGAAAAATTATTTTATTATTCAAATTCGTTAATTTTAAATAAATCTTTTATGATAACTATAATAATTGTAAATTATAAATTGAAGCAATTAAATTAAATCTTAAACTAAATCGTTTTCTACGATTTCTATATTTTTCTGTAATAATTTTAAATTTTTTAAGAATAGCAAAAATATTTTCAATAATAATTCTTATTTTTGAAACTAGTCTATTATGTTGTTTTTGTTCTTTATTTAAATGTTTTTTCTTAGTTTTCTTTGTGGGAATTATAACATTATTGTGAATTTTTTGTATTCCTTGATAACCACTATCAACTATTAATTTGGTATTTTTTAAAATTGCGATTTTTGATTCTTTAAATAAAGCATAATCGTGTTTTTTACCAAGCGAAAAACTTGTTGCAATAATTTTTTTGGTTTCTTGTTCGATAATTACTTGTGTTTTAATAGTGTGTTTTTTCTTTTTACCAGAATAAGATTGTTTTTGTCTTTTTTTGGGCGTTGGATTGGGGTTTCGGTAACATCAATAATAATAGTTTTATCATTAAAATAATCATTTATTAGCGCTTTTTTACCAGCAACTTGCTGAAAATCAGGGTGTTTAATTAAAATATCTTCAATTCACTTGATATTGCGATAACAATTAGCTTCACTAATTCCAAAATTTTTTCCAAGATGAAAATAAGTTCGATATTCTCGTCAATATGATAAAGTCATCAATAATCGATTTTCTAGTGATAATTTATTAGATTTGCCACCTTTTTTAAATTTTTCTATTTCAGCTACTTGTAAAATATCTAACATTTTATTAAAAATATCTTGTTTTATTCCTGTTAATCTTAATCATTCTTTATCATTAATATTTTTAAATTCATCAAATTTCATAATTTAATATCCTCATAAATTATATTTTATAATAATATTTTAATAATAAAACCAGGTATCGCAAGAAGTCTATTGATGTTACCGAAACCCCAATCCAACGCCCAAAAAAAGACAAAAACAATCTTATTCTGGTAAAAAGAAAAAACACACTATTAAAACACAAGTAATTATCGAACAAGAAACCAAAAAAATTATTGCAACAAGTTTTTCGCTTGGTAAAAAACACGATTATGCTTTATTTAAAGAATCAAAAATCGCAATTTTAAAAAATACCAAATTAATAGTTGATAGTGGTTATCAAGGAATACAAAAAATTCACAATAATGTTATAATGCCCACAAAGAAAACTAAGAAAAAACATTTAAATAAAGAACAAAAACAACATAATAGACTAGTTTTAAAAATAAGAATTATTATTGAAAATATTTTTGCTATTCTTAAAAAATTTAAAATTATTACAGAAAAATATCGTAATCGAAGGAAACGATTTAGTTTAAGATTTAATTTAATTGCTTCAATTTATAATTTACAATTATTATAGTTATCATAAAAGATTTATTTAAAATTAACGAATTTGAATAATAAAATAATTTTTCGTTGTGGCAAAATATTAAATTTTTAAATAAAAGACATAATTAATTAAAATTATAATTTTATATTAGCCCCTTTTTACAAATATTTGAAATTATTTTAATGGGTTATGCAAGAAGTCTATTATTTTTAAACTTAATAATACGCCAATCAGCATTTTTATTGCCCCTTCATACAACAAAATATCATTTATTATCAATTTGATTAAATGGTTTGTCGTTTGAATAAAATTCATCTCAATAATTTATTGGTGTTGGTGGGGTGGGGCCACCAGTAAAATTAAAATATGATGAATTTAATTTAACTTTACAGTTTTCAAATTCTCAATATCCAGTTTCTACCTCTCTTGGATTAGATATTAATTCAAAATAATACGGGGAAAATAATTTAATATCATTATTATAAACTTTATTAATTGCATATTTACTATATGTATAATTTGATAACATATAAATAATTTTTTTAAATTTTTTAACAATAACATCATTAATAAGTGTTGGATTATCTAATTTTCAGTTTTCAAATAAACCATCAATTACATCTTCGGGTTTTTGTCCTTTGAATTTTTGTCGTAGTTTAGCCGCTTCATTAGTGGGATTGCCCTTTCCGTCGTATTTTGCCCCTTGAAATTTTCTATCATAATTATAACGATATGTTAAATAATTTAATAAAACTTTTTCTAAACCGTTTTTATTTACCAAATCTAAAATATCTTTTCCTTGAATATAATTTTTGGCAATACTTCAAGGTAAAAAACTTTCAGTAAATCAATATTGAAATATTCTTAAATTAGGTTCTGTCTCAATTGGCATTGATATTAATGGTACTAAACTAGCATTTTCAACGATTGATGATGGATAAGAATAAACACCATTGACATTGCCTCAACATTTAATATTTCCAAACAACATTGGTTTAGGGTATTTAATCTCAATCCCAGTAAATACTGTATCTTCGGACAATGATTTTTGTAATACTAAATGGATACTATTTTTATTTTTTCATTTAAAGTCAGTTATTTTAACTAAATGCGTAGATTTAATAATATCAACACCATTTGGTGAATAAGGGCGTTTATATTCTTCAATGATATAGCATTCATTTTTATTGTTTTCACTAATTGGTTCATTAATAGATACTATTTTTAAATATAATGTTTCTAAAAATGCTTTTTCTTGTTTTGAAATATTATTAATTAAAATATCTTTTTCATCAATCATTACATAACTTGTAATATTATCTTGAATTGTTGTATTTTGTTGAATTTGTAGTTTAAAATTAAAGTCTCTAATTTCATAACCCGTTATTTTAATATATTCATCTTTGTCAATAAAACCTATTTTAACGCTATTTTGAGAGTAGTTTAAGATTGGTTTTTGCTTTGTCTTAACAAGATTATTAATTTTATAAATATATAATGTTCTAGCGCGGTCTTCGGTGAATAATTGTTCTAAATCGGGGTCGCTGTACTGCGATTGATTAGCAAAATCTAGGTGGATACTATCAATTGAATAGTCAATTGGTTCATCATTTTCTGCTAATTGTGCTAACGTTTTTTCAGATGGTTTTAACATTATTCTTGTTCTCCTTGTTTTTCATTAGGTATATTGATAATAGTTTCATTGTTTTTTAATTGTCTATTTAAAGTAGCATTTACTGGTAAGTGAACATCAACAATTAACTCATCAATATTTTTAATATTGAATGTTATATTGTTTAAAATCGCATTATCATATTTAATTAACTTAATAATAAATTCAGTTAATTTAATTTCTCTAATATATATCATTTGTTCGTATGATGCGTTTGTTTGAATATTTACACCAGAAACTTCCGCTTGATTTTGTTGTGCTCCCTTAGCAATTGTGGGAACATGGTGGCGATTTATTTTATAGTAATTAGTTAATAATCAATCATATATTTTTGTTAATTGTTCACCTTTAAAATTACCAGCAATATATTCTACTGGATGAAAATTACTATCAGGGTCTCCTTCAACTAATAACAAGTCATTTTCAATAAATGAAGCTAACATTTTACTAATTTCTTGGTCAACTACACCAATTACTCCATTAGTATTAATGGTAAATTTACCACTATTTAATAATGGGTCTAACATTATATTTTCAGCAATAATATCTAAAATACTAGCAAATTGCTTACCATAACGAGCATAAGGTTCAAAATTAGGGTTGTTAGGAATAGTTTCAATTGGAATAAAATTAAGTGGTAATATTCCTTCTTTTTGTAATGTTGTATAGTTATTTCATTTTGCATCATCAATATATAAGTCGGTAATATTACTATATAATCGTGTTTTTAGCTTTATAATAACTTTAACTTGTTTAGTTACAGCATCAATCTCTAATTTTTCAGTAATAAAAATACTCTGGTCATTTTTAATATAAGAGTCATAATCAAAAGTACAAGATACTAAATTACCTAATTCATCATATTTGTCATTGTAAAAATCAATAGTAATAAAATTAAGTTTTGAATTATTAGCGAAAATAAAGTATGCACCCTTACCATTCTTATTAATTTTATATTCGTTATATCAATTTTTATTAGTAAAGTCTTGCATCTTTAAAAAGTTATTAATTAATTTAGTATCTAATTGTTGATTAGTAAGTGGATTATAAATGCTAATTTCTAAAACTCGTGGATTTAAAAAATTAGCATTATCTTCACAAATTCTTTTTTCTAAAATATCATTATGTTTTTGAACAGTAACATTTTTACGATTAGTAATCGTTGATGCTAAATTAAGATAATAACTATCAATATCATAATCTTTTTTTATTTTCTTTTGTGCCGGTAAAAATCCCATTTATAAATTCCCCTTTATTTTGTATCTTCTTTTTTAATAACATCTTCAATATTATTTTTTTGTTGTTTGTTATGAGTTTTGATAAATCGAATAGTTTCAATAATTAAAACAATAATTCCAGCTCCAATAAGCATTGCTGAAACAATAACATATGCTGGTCAAGAAATACTTAATGTTTTTTATCCTATAAAACAAATAATAATTCCTGCAATAAAAAACAATGATTAAACTCCAAAGATTTTCAAAAACATAGTTACATGTTTAATAGTTACTTTTGACATAAAACCATCCCCTTTCTAGCTTACTTTTTTTATTTCAATAAACACAAATCCCAAAGTTCTAAATGTTGCTGGGCCATTAACTCCAATATTAATCAATCCATCAGGATCAATAGATAATGCTAAACACGCACTATTAACACCTATTTGATCATATATAACACCTATTGTTTGTCTAAAACTATGCCTTGTTTGCAACATCCCTTGACTTTTTAAATTTCCCTTGCTATCTTCTCCTGAGGCTCAAATTCTATAAATATAATTTTCTTTATCAAAATTAGGAATATTATATCCAGCTTGGCCAACTATAAAATCACTAGTATCAACAATTTATCAATCTGTAACATTTGGTATAAAAATTGATTTTTTTAATTCATCTAAGATTTCTTCTTTTATTTTTGCAAGTTTTTCGTCTTTAATTTTTTCTATAGCAAGTTTATCTAATAAGGCATCAACTTCTAATTGAGCATAATATGCTTCTAAATCAATCATTGTTAAATCAATACCTTCTTCTTGAAAAGTAAGAAACATTTTCTTTAAAGTTGTTAAATTAGCCAGTTATTTTGCATAGGTAGGCAATAAACCTTGTCATGTTGCCATAGGGTCATTTTGTGAAGAATAATTAATATTACCAACACTCATATTTGCTGAAGTAAAAAACTCAATTGGAATGCGGTTAAATGTTCAATGTTCAATCGTAATAAACACCATATTAATACAAATTTTCTTTAATAATGGATCTTTAAATGTTTCAAACTTTAATTTTGAAAATGGATAGTTTAAATATGAATTAATCATATTTTGGGCTCTTAAAGCAAATGTTTTAAATCATAATTCTACATCACCTTTAAAGAACTTATTATATCGAGTTGGAACTTGGGTAATTTTACCTGTCATTGGAATAAAATTATTATAATTTTCCAAAGTAACGTTTTGTCATAATTCATTTAACATTTAATCATCTCCTTATCATTTACTTTTTTTATAATATATCTTCTTTGATATAAACTTTTTACTATTTAATAATGTTTTTGTTTTAATTGTTTTGTTTAAATTTTGTTTTGTTCTTAGTTGTTTATATGTTTGAAATGATAATCCTTTCCCCAATAAACTAGTAACCGCACTATCTTCTAACGTATTTAACAATTTATCTTTATTAAAGTTATTTTTAAATTGTTCTTGCATTTTTAATATCTTAGCAATTGTCCGATATATTTTAAAACTATCTTTTACTACTTGCTGATAAGCAAGTGGGGCAAAAGAAACTAAATTAAACAAACTTGTTTTTTTAAAACCTCATACAATAAACCGTTCGCTGTTAATATAGAATTTAAAAGGTTCAAGAGTCAAAACAAACTGTTCTGCTTTGATTAAAGTTGTCATAACAACAAGAGGGGCATATTTGGGGTTTTTATAATATATTGTTAAAGCAACTTCACCCGCAGCTCTGATAAAGGAACAGTTTTAACTGCAAGACAAACATTAGAACCATAAGCAAAAGGTAACAATTGCCCCTTTTTAATAGCCTTAGTTTCAAATTTAGACAATATTTTTTTAGTTTGCTAAGTAATTTTACTAATTACTTTTTGTTTAATAGTAATTAATTGTTTTTCAATGGGGGCTAATAATTTTTTAGTTACTTTTTGAATAGACTTCTTGCGATACCTGGTTTTATTATTAAAATATTATTATAAAATATAATTTATGAGGATATTAAATTATGAAATTTGATGAATTTAAAAATATTAATGATAAAGAATGATTAAGATTAACAGGAATAAAACAAGATATTTTTAATAAAATGTTAGATATTTTACAAGTAGCTGAAATAGAAAAATTTAAAAAAGGTGGCAAAGCTAATAAATTATCACTAGAAAATCGATTATTGATGACTTTATCGTATTGACGAGAATATCGAACTTATTTTCATCTTGGAAAAAATTTCGGAATTAGTGAAGCTAATTGTTATCGCAATATCAAGTGAATTGAAGATATTTTAATTAAACACCCTGATTTTCAGCAAGTTGCTGGTAAAAAAGCACTAATAAATGATTATTTTAATGATAAAACTATTATTATTGATGCTACCGAAACCCCAATCCAACGCCCAAAAAAAGACAAAAACAATCTTATTCTGGTAAAAAGAAAAAACACACTATTAAAACACAAGTAATTATCGAACAAGAAACCAAAAAAATTATTGCAACAAGTTTTTCACTTGGTAAAAAACACGATTATGCTTTATTTAAAGAATCAAAAATCGCAATTTTAAAAAATACCAAATTAATAGTTGATAGTGGTTATCAAGGAATACAAAAAATTCACAATAATGTTATAATGCCCACAAAGAAAACTAAGAAAAAACATTTAAATAAAGAACAAAAACAACATAATAGACTAGTTTCAAAAATAAGAATTATTATTGAAAATATTTTTGCTATTCTTAAAAAATTTAAAATTATTACAGAAAAATATAGAAATCGTAGAAAACGACTTAGTTTAAGATTTAATTTAATTGCTTCAATTTATAATTTACAATTATTATAGTTATCATAAAAGATTTATTTAAAATTAACGAATTTGAATAATAAAATAATTTTTCGTTGTGGCAAAATATTAAATTTTTAAATAAAAGACATAATTAATTAAAATTATAATTTTATATTAACCCCTTTTTACAAATATTTGAAATTATTTTAATGGGTTATGCAAGAAGTCTAATGATGTTATATATTAATTATTAATTATAGCAATGTGAGGAATAAAAATTGATTTGAGATTATTATTTTATATTTGATGGTAACGGTAAAGAACAAATTTACGATGTATTTGTAAAACAGCTACTGATGGCAGAATGAGCGTTATAAGATTGTTATTTAGATAACAAATATAATGCAGATATTATTAAAGGAATTTCATTTTGTTTAATATTTACATTTGATAGTACAACTAATAATTACGAACTAAACAAGCAAGGAACAGAAGACTTTATTAAAAAGTTAACAATTTGTCAACAATATAATCGTATTAAAAGCAAATTAGATCGTTATCAACTTTGTTCAGAATGTGGAAGTGAATTAGTTGTTTTGGAAACTTTTCAATGTGATTTATGTAAAAAACATCTTCTTGTTCGATATGATTTGAATCGCGAATTATTTGGAAAATTATTAGTAAATAATAAAGAATATATAATTTGTTTTAAATGTGCTGTACAAAATTTTCAAAAAGATACAAAAAAAGAAGGAATTAAAAGATAGTGAATACAATTAAAAATTTATATATTAGACTTCTTGCGTAAACTATTAAAAAATTGCAAATATTTGTAAAAAGACACTAATAGAAAAATATAATTTTAATTAATTATGTTTTTTATTTAAAAATTTAATATTTTGCAACAACAAAAAATGAATTTATTATTTAAATTCTTTAATTTTAAATAAATCTTCTATGCTAACTGCAAATTATAAATTGAAGCAATTAAATTAAATCTTAAACTAAATCGTTTTCTTCGATTACGATATTTTTCTGTGATAATTTTAAATTTTTTAAGAATAGCAAAAATATTTTTAATAATAATTCTCATTTTTGAAACTATTCTATTACGTTGTTTTTGTACTTTGTTTAAAGGGTTTTTCTTTGTTTTTTTTGCAGGTATTAGAACATTATTGTGAATTTTTTGAATTCCTTGATAACCGCTATCAACTATTAATTTGGTATTTTTTAAAATTGATATTTTTGATTCTTTAAATAAAGCATAATCATGTTTTTTTTCCAAGCGAAAAACTTGTTGCAATAATTTTTTTGGTTTCTTGTTCGATAATTACTTGTGTTTTAATAGTGTGTTTTTTCTTTTTTCCAGAATAAGATTGTTTTTGTCTTTTTTTTGGGCGTTGGATTGGGGTTTCGGTAACATCAATAATAATAGTTTTATCATTAAAATAATCATTTATTAGTGCTTTTTTACCAGCGAGTTGTTGAAAATCAGAGTGTTTAATTAAAATATCTTCAATTCACTCGATATTGCGATAACAACTAGATTCACTAATATCAAAACTTTTAGCAAGATGAAAATAAGTCCGATATTCTCGTCAATACGATAAAGTCATCAGTAGCCGATTTTCTAGTGATAATTTATTAGTTTTGCCACCTTTTTTAAATTTTTCTATTTCAGCTACTTGTAAAATATTTAACATTTTATTAAAAGTAGCTTTTTTTGCTCATGTTAATCGCAATAATTCTTTATCATTAATAAAATTAAATTTATCAAATTTCATAATTTTAATCTTCTATAATTTCTATTTTAATTTAAAAATATTTTATAGGAATTTTAAAATAATTATATTAGGTTATGCAAGAAGTCTAACAAATAAAAGTTTATAACTTTTTTATTAATACTTACTAAATTGGGTGAAGTCTAGAATTAGTGGGAAAGGGATGACATTACATAAAAAAGATGTTTTTATTCCACAATCAGTGTTAAATATTTTTAAAAATGATTTTTCTGAAGAAGGAAAATATGATTAGCAAAAAATAAAGTGTTAAGTTAAAAAATTGACTATTTTTTAATTTCAGGTATTATATAAAAGATGTTAAGTTTTATAGTTTAACATAAACGCAGAATTAGAAAGGAAATTATTAATGGTAAAATTACGTTTAAAAAGAATAGGTAAAAAGAAATCAGCATTCTACCGAATTGTTGCTACAGATGCTCGTGTCAAACGTGATGGAGAATATATTGATTTAATTGGAACATATAATCCCATTAATGGTGATGTGAAAATTAATCATGATCTTGCTTACAAATGATTATTAACAGGGGCACAGCCGACTGATACTGTTCGTAATTTGCTAAGTAAAGAAGGCTTAATGACTAAATTGCATAATGAAAAATATGCTGCTAAAACAACAAAGAGTACAAAAGAAAAGGCAGCAACAGATAAAAAAGCAAATGTAATAAAGAATAATCCGAAGGCAAAGACAACAACAGATTCCCAAAAATAGTTATAATTAAGTGTGGTTTTAATTAATGTATATTAATGAACTTAAAAATTTAATTAATCCGTTAATTTGTCAGAATGATAATGAATTATATTATGAAATTCGTCAAATGCCATCGACAAATTTAGGAGAAATTAATTTATTAGTAATGTGTAATGAAGAAGTGTTGGGATATGTTGTTGGTAAATCAGGAATAATTGCTAATAGCTTAAGAACTTTATTAAATATTAGAGCACATGTTGATCAAAATAAAGTTAATATTAAGTTTGAGGTTTTATAGATGGAAACTTTGTTAAAAATTTTTAAACTTAAAAAGCCCCATGCAATTAAAGGTGAACTTAAATCAACTTTATTAATAAACATTAAAAATATAAACAAATTGCTTAATAAATTAATGTTTATTCAAGTTCAAATAATGTATACGCCAGTAACATTAATTAAAATTACTACTACTAAGCAAGATTATATTTTAAAGTTTAAAGAGTTTACTAATATTAATGAGGTGATAGCTTTTAAAGAATGTTATTTATTTACCGAAAAAGCAGATTTGAATTATACAAAAGTTATTAATCAGGAAAATTTAATTAATTTTACAGTCTTTCATAATCAAAAAAAAATTGGGATTTTAGTAAATCAATTTGAAACTAAGGCACATCTTGTTTTTAAAATTAAAAAAACAGATGGTACATTAATGATGATTCCAAATGTTGACGCATATGTTGAAAAAGTTGATCTGCAACAACAAGAAATTATTTTAAAAAAAGTGATTTAAAATGAAAAAGTTTACAGTGTTAACTTTATTTCCAAAAATGTTCAATAATTTTACGACAACATCAATTATTAAAAAAGCACTTTATGAAAAATTAATTGCAATTAAAATTGTTGATATTCGTGATTATAGCATTGGCAAACATAATAAAGTTGATGATTACCAATATGGTGGGGGTGAAGGAATGGTTTTAATGATTGAGCCATTAGTAACAGCGATTAAAGCTCACCAAACAAAAGACAGTGTAACAATTTTGTTAACACCACAAGGCAAGCAATATGTGCAAGAACAAGCGCAACAATTTGCAACAAATGATAATGATTTAATTTTAGTTTGTGGGCATTATGAAGGCTTTGATGAAAGAATTTTATATTATATTGATTATGAATTATCAATTGGCGATTATATTTTAACTGGCGGTGAATTAGCTAGTATGGTTGTAATTGATAGTGTTACTCGTTTATGTGAAAATGTAATTAATACACAATCACATCTCAATGATTCTTTTTCTAACAATCTATTAGATTATCCTGTTTATACAAAACCAGTTGAATATGATGGCCATTATGTTCCTGAAGTTTTATTAAGTGGTCATCATCAGAAAATTGCCCAGTGACGAGAATATGAAGCATTAAAAAAAACTTGATTAAAACGTCCCAACCTTTTAGAAAAAAAAAATTTAACCACAGAAAAACAAATATTATTAGAAAAAATTAAAAACAAAAAAAAGGTTTAACGACCGTAGAAAGAAAAAAACAGTTATGAAGATGAATTTAACAGAAAAAATTACAAAAGACCAACTTCGTAGTGATTTGCCACAATTTTCTTCAGGAGATACAATTAAAGTACATTATAAAATCCAGGAAGGAAATAAGTTTAGAATTCAAGCTTTTGAAGGAGTAGTAATTAAGTTACAAGGCAGCGGAATTGCAGAATCAGTTACAATTCGTAAAATTAGTAATGGAGCTGGCGTTGAAAGAAAATTCCCCTTACATTCGCCATTAATTGATAAGATTGAAATTGTAAAATATGGACGAGTTCGTCGTGCTAGAATTTATTACATGCGTAATCGAACTGGTAAAGCTGCTCGAATTAAAGAGATTATTAAAACAAAATAACCCTAAAAGACTGATTATACTGAACCCAGTTTAGTAAGTATTAATAAAAAAGAGTTATAAACTTTTATTTATTATATCTTTTTCTTTACGATTTGAATATCATTTATTTCATTTTTTAACATCATTAATATATTCATCATAAGATAAATAAATATTGTTATGAATTGTTGCCTTTTTTAATAAATAATGAAAACTTTCAATAACAATATTATCAGCACAATGATAATTTTTACCCATAGAAATTCTAATTTCATTAGATATACATTTATTATTATATATTTTTAATGTGTGTTGAAATCTATGATCTTAATGAATTATTATGTTACTGAGATCTTTTTTGTTTGTTTAATTTTATTAATTGTAGCATATAAATTGTTCATAACAATTTTGTTATCATTAGACTTCTTGCGATACCTGGTTTTATTATTAAAATATTATTATAAAATATAATTTATGAGGATATTAAATTATGAAATTTGATGAATTTAAAAATATTAATGATAAAGAATGATTAAGATTAACAGGAATAAAACAAGATATTTTTAATAAAATGTTAGATATTTTACAAGTAGCTGAAATAGAAAAATTTAAAAAAGGTGGCAAAGCTAATAAATTATCACTAGAAAATCGATTATTGATGACTTTATCGTATTGACGAGAATATCGAACTTATTTTCATCTTGGAAAAAATTTCGGAATTAGTGAAGCTAATTGTTATCGCAATATCAAGTGAATTGAAGATATTTTAATTAAACACCCTGATTTTCAGCAAGTTGCTGGTAAAAAAGCACTAATAAATGATTATTTTAATGATAAAAATATTATTATTGATGCTACCGAAACCCCAATCCAACGCCCAAAAAAAGACAAAAACAATCTTATTCTGGTAAAAAGAAAAAACACACTATTAAAACACAAGTAATTATCGAACAAGAAACCAAAAAAATTATTGCAACAAGTTTTTCACTTGGCAAAAAACACGATTATGCTTTATTTAAAGAATCAAAAATCGCAATTTTAAAAAATACCAAATTAATAGTTGATAGTGGTTATCAAGGAATACAAAAAATTCACAATAATGTTATAATGCCCACAAAGAAAACTAAGAAAAAACATTTAAATAAAGAACAAAAACAACATAATAGACTAGTTTCAAAAATAAGAATTATTATTGAAAATATTTTTGCTATTCTTAAAAAATTTAAAATTATTACAGAAAAATATAGAAATCGTAGAAAACGATTTAGTTTAAGATTTAATTTAATTGCTTCAATTTATAATTTACAATTATTATAGTTATCATAAAAGATTTATTTAAAATTAACGAATTTGAATAATAAAATAATTTTTCGTTGTGGCAAAATATTAAATTTTTAAATAAAAGACATAATTAATTAAAATTATAATTTTATATTAACCCCTTTTTACAAATATTTGAAATTATTTTAATGGGTTATGCAAGAAGTCTATTATATTTTAATCACTGCATATAAACAATTTCTTTAGTATATAAATCAATTATTGTTGATTGATAATGTTTTTTACCATTTCAAATTAAAGAAGCTACATCAGTAAATAAAACTTTAAATTTTTCTTTAATTTTATTAAATTTATGATTTCCTAAATCAGGATATTTAATTATATTTTTATTTTTGCCCATTTTTATTAATATTTTTTTACGCACCCTTTTTACATATTCAGCTTGAATATTATTTTCATTGATAATTCGTAATACTTTTTTATCATTATAAATAATGTCATAATCTTCTTTTAAATATTTAGTTATCCGATGATATCTAAATTGTTTTAAATTTTCTTCATAGACTTTTACAATATTCTTTAATGGTTCGTTATCCTTGCCATTACTTAAATAATTTTTATATTTATCTCAATAACTACGCTTTAAACCTGTTATATTAAGCAATAATTTTAATGAATATTTGGCACGATTTTTTTATAAAAGATACTATTTTTGTTTATTTAATTGTAAAAGTCACGGAGCTTTTTTAATAATTCACACCTAACTTTGTAATAGTTTAAATCTTTTTTCCCAAATGGTTCTTTTGCCCCTTTTTGTATATTTAAAATTCCTTTTTTAAAATTTATTTGTCATTAATTAAGTGTTTTTATATTTACTTTATATTTTTTTGAAATATAAGTAAGCGGTGTTTATCCAATTTGTTTTACTGGATTTTTTCTAAATTCTGCAGTATATGTTTTAAATTTTTGGCCTTTTTTAGCCATATAAAAATGCACCTCCTCTAAAAGTTTAGTAAAGTTCTTTTTTAATTTTACTTAATTTTTGGGGCGCACTCTAGATAAAGTCTTTTTAATTTGTATTAAAATAATAACACAAGGAGGAAACAAAATTATATGTGATAAGAAATTTTTAATTCCCAAAGAATTTATTAAAAATAATAAGAGTTTTTATAAACTTGCCGAAACAGCTGATGTTATTATTGAAGGAGTTTATGCAAGAATTGCACATTCTGATGCTAATCTTTTAAATTATGCGGAAATTAAATGATGTGAAAAGAATAATTTTATTTTCAAACACATAAAAAACTGATGTTGAGCAAACAAAAAAATTAATAGAATATTATCATAGCCAAGAAAGTTATTGTCAAATGTTATTATGTCATGAAGAGCAAAATAGTAAAGAATATCAGCGGTGTTTAGCCAATTTTAAGAAACTTTTAAAAAATTATGCTAATAAGAAAATGTTAATTATTAGTTTACCAGACAGTAATAAAGAACTTTTATTAGAAAAAATATTTGATAATAATGAAACATTTGAAAAAGGAAGAAGAATATTTTTTACCCGTGAAAAAATTTATCTTTATAATAATGTTGAATTTATTTACATAGGACCCATTACAGGGATTAATTTTTCTCAACCAGATGTTTATTGAAATACAAAAATTTTAGGACTTTTTAAAGTAGAGGATAATACAGAAATAGTAGCAATTAAAGTATTCCAATTTTTATTAACAAAATATCAAAAACAAATAGAAACAGCATATAGTGTTAGAATTCAACCAAAATCATCAGTAAAAAAATTGTTAAAGAATTTATTAAATTAATGATAACAAATTTATCTTTACCTTATGGTGAAAAAACCGATAATTTACTTCTATGTGCTAAATTTTTAGAAGATATTAAAAAAGGGAAGAAAATTCCCGCAATTTCATTGGAATCAGTTGAAGATTATGTTAAATAATTTTTATTTAAAATGATAAAAATTATTAAAAAAAGATTAAAAGGAGGAAAATAAAATGACAACAAATATTCATTGGTTTCCTGGCCATATGGCAAAGGCAATTAAACAAATTGATGAGCAAAGTAAATTAATTGATTTACTAATTGAAATTGTTGACAGTCGAATTCCGTTTTCCTCTTCAAATCCATTGGTTGATAACTTACGTGGTTTAAAACCAAAGTTAATTATTTTAAATAAAAAAGATTTAGCGGACCCAGTTGCCATCAAGGTATGACTTGAATATTACCAATCTCAACAGATTGCTGTTTTACCATTGGATAGTAAGCATGGTAATATTACAAAATTAATTATTGAAAAAATTTATTTTGTTTTAACTGGTAAAATTGAACGTGATAAAAATAGAGGAATTAAATCACCAAAACTAAAAGTAATGGTAATTGGTATTCCTAATGTTGGAAAATCTACTTTTATTAATGCTTTAATAAAACGAAATTCAACTCGAGTTGGTAATAAACCAGGTGTAACAAAAGGCCAACAATGATTGAAATTAAATCATCAAATTGATTTAGTTGATACTCCGGGAATTTTATGGCCTAAAATTAATGACCCAAAAGTAGCAATGAATTTAGCTTTTACACGGTCAATCAAAGAAGAAATTTTACCAAAAGAAGAAATTTGCTTAGCTGCAATAAAATGAATGCATAAATATTATTTTTCTTTGTTAACGAAGCAATATCATCTTTTGCCAAGTGATAATTTTGATGTAACAAATGAAAAAAAACTTTTTGAATTATTATTAGTAATGCAACAAAATCGTTTTCATAAAGTTGATGAAGATAATGTTAATAATATTGTTACTGATTTTTTAAATAATTTATGAAATAATAAGTTTGGTTTAATGTCTTTTGAGTTTCCGCCCGGAAGAGGAACAATTAATCATGAATAAATTTTAACAAGAGATTTTAATGTCATATCCTAATAAAACAATTATTGCAGGAACTGATGAAGCTGGCCGCGGGTGTTTAGCGGGCCCTTTAGTTGTTAGCGCTGTTATTTTACCGCTAAATTATGTTAACGATGAAATTAAGGATAGTAAAAAATTAATAGTAAAGCAACGAAATAAATTAGCAGATGAAATTATGTCTATTGCAATTAGTTATACGATTGAGATTATTTCTGTTGCAATTGTTGAAACTTTGAATCCCAAGCAATCAAGTATTATTGGTATGCAACGAGCAATAGATAATTTAATGGTTAAACCAGATATAATTTTAACTGATTCAGAAAAGTTAGATCCATCTTATCATCACCAAGCAATTATTAAAGGAGATAGTCTTTCACAATCAATTGCATCAGATTCAATTTTAGCAAAAGTAACAAGAGATAATTTAATGCTCAAATTTGATCAAGATTATCCACAATATGATTTTAAAAATAATAAATGGCACGGAACCCAAAAAAATTTATTAGCATTACAAGAATTTGGAATTACATCATTGCATCGGAAAACTTATCGTCCTGTTCATGAAACTATGTTAAAAAATAATATTAATTATAAATAAAAATAACAAAAGTAAAACTGTTGCACAGTTTCAAATAACTGAGAATTATTTTTTTTAATTTAAAATGCTTTTTAATTAAAATTGAATTGGAGGCATTTTTAATTTTAAAACCCTTCTATAATTATTAGACTTCTTGCGTAACCTATTAAAAAATTGCAAATATTTTTAAAAAGACACTAATAGAAAAATATAATTTTAATTAATTATGTTTTTTATTTAAAAATTTAATATTTTGCCACAACAAAAAATGAATTTATTATTTAAATTCTTTAATTTTAAATAAATCTTCTATGCTAACTGCAAATTATAAATTGAAGCAATTAAATTAAATCTTAAACTAAATTGTTTTATTCGATTACGATATTTTTCTGTAATAATTTTAAATTTTTTAAGAATAGCAAAAATATTTTCAATAATAATTCTCATTTTTGAAACTATTCTATTACGTTGTTTTTGTACTTTATTTAAAGGGTTTTTCTTTGTTTTTTTTGTAGGTATTAGAACATTATTGTGAATTTTTTGAATTCCTTGATAACCACTATCAACTATTAATTTGGTATTTTTTAAAATTGAGATTTTTGATTCTTTAAATAAAGCATAATCATGTTTTTTTTCAAGCGAAAAACTTGTTGCAATAATTTTTTTGGTTTCTTGTTCGATAATTACTTGTGTTTTAATGATGTGTTTTTTCTTTTTACAAGAATAAGATTGTTTTTTGTCTTTTTTGGGCGTTGGATTGGGGTTTCGGTAACATCAATAATAATAGTTTTATCATTAAAATAATCATTTATTAGTGATTTTTTACCAGAGATTTGTTGAAAATCAGAGTGTTTAATTAAAATATCTTCAATTCACTTGATATTGCGATAACAACTAGATTAACTAATATCAAAACTTTTGGTAGTAAGATGAAAATAAGTCCGATATTCTCGTCAATACGATAAGGTCATCAGTAGCCGATTTTCTAGTGATAATTTATTAGTTTTGCCACCTTTTTTAAATTTTTCTATTTCAGCTACTTGTAAAATATTTAACATTTTATTAAAAGTAGCTTTTTTTGCTTTGGTTAATCGCAACAATTCTTTATCATTAATAAAATTAAATTTATCAAATTTCATAATTTTAATCTCCTATAATTTCTATTTTAATTTAAAAATATTTTATAGGAATTTTAAAATAATTAGATTAGGTTATGCAAGAAGTCTATTATACTCAACAATATAATTATCTATCATATTTTTTAGCTCATTAAAATTTTTGTATTTTGTTATATTTTTATTTTCTGTTTTTAAAATTGAAAACCAATTTTCAATAGGTAAATTATCTAAACAATTTACACGTCGAGACATACTTATAGTTACTCCATAATCTCTTAATAAATCAAAATATGCGTGTGAAGTAAAATGAATGCCCTGATCAGAATTAATTATTAATTGAACAGGTTTAATTTTTCGATTAATTAAGCTTTGTTTTAAACAATTAATTACTCAATTTACTGTTAGCCTTACTGTTAGTGAGTATCCAACAATTGCATTACTAAATAAGTCTTTAATAGCAAATAAATATACTGATTCTGAATATATTTTAATTATTGTAATATCAATTGATCATTTTTGATTCATTTGATTAGAATGAAAATTACGTTTAAGTAAATAGGGTTATTTTTTATGTTCATATAACATATTATTAAAATGTTTAATTCGTTTTTTATGTTTAATTCTAACTTCAGAACATATTTGTAATATATTCATATAACGATATACAGTACTTGCTGATATTTTTATTTTTTGTTCTTCCAAATCAAGGTTTATTTGTCGATGACATTTATTTTTATTGTTTTTTCAAATTATTTTAATTATTTCTAATATATTGTAATCAATTTTTCATTCATATTTTTCATGAATATTTTTATATTTATTTCATGTATCATATGAAATGCACAATATTTTTAAAAATAATATTAATGGTAAGATTGAGTTGTTATTTAATTCTTTTTTAATAAAATCAATTTGTTTTCTAATATTCATCTTTGTTTTTGTTTTTGGAAGAGATTCATTCTTTTTTAAAATATTATTTTCTGCTTTTATTTGTTCATTTCCTTTTGTTAATAAATAGACTTCCTGTTTAACCTATTAAAAAATTGCAAATATTTGTAAAAAAGACACTAATAGAAAAATATAATTTTAATTAATTATGTTTTTTATTTAAAAATTTAATATTTTGCCACAACAAAAAATGAATTTATTATTTAAATTCTTTAATTTTAAATAAATATTCTATGCTAACTGCAAATTATAAATTGAAGCAATTAAATTAAATCTTAAACTAAATCGTTTTCTTCGATTACGATATTTTTCTTTAATAATTTTAAATTTTTTAAGAATAGCAAAAATATTTTCAATAATAATTCTCATTTTTGAAACTATTCTATTACGTTGTTTTTTTACTTTATTTAAAGGGTTTTCTTTGTTTTTTTGTAGGTATTAGAACATTATTGTGAATTTTTTGAATTCCTTGATAACCACTATCAACTATTAATTTGGTATTTTTTAAAATTGAGATTTTTGATTCTTTAAATAAAGCATAATCGTGTTTTTTACCAAGTGAAAAACTTGTTGCAATAATTTTTTTGGTTTCTTGTTCGATAATTACTTGTGTTTTAATGGTGTGTTTTTTCTTTTTACCAGAATAAGGTTGTTTTTGTCTTTTTTTTGGGCGTTGGATTGGGGTTTCGGTGGCATCAATAATAATAGTTTTATTATTAAAACAATCATTTATTAGCGATTTTTTACCAGCGAGTTGTTGAAAATCAGAGTGTTTAATTAAAATATCTTCAATTCACTTGATATTGCGATAACAAATAGATTCACTAATATCAAAACTTTTAGCAAGATGAAAATAAGTCCGATATTCTCGTCAATACGATAAAGTCATCAGTAGCCGATTTTATAGTGATAATTTATTAGTTTTGCCACCTTTTTTAAATTTTTCTATTTCAGCTACTTGTAAAATATTTAACATTTTATTAAAAGTAGCTTTTTTGCTCCGGTTAATCGCAATAATTCTTTATCATTAATAAAATTAAATTTATCAAATTTCATAATTTTAATCTCCTATAATTTCTATTTTAATTTAAAAATATTTTATAGGAATTTTAAAATAATTAGATTAGGTTATGCAAGAAGCCTATTATACAAAATAAAACAATAATTAATGTTAATAATTCAATTTACTAGTTACTATTAATTTACAAATTATTTTTTTATGCAATTTTAAAAAAGAAGGATAAAAAATAATGGAAAAAGAACAAACTACTTTAATTGAAAATAATAGACTTCTTGCGATACCTGGTTTTATTATTAAAATATTATTATAAAATATAATTTATGAGGATATTAAATTATGAAATTTGATGAATTTAAAAATATTAATGATAAAGAATTATTGCGATTAACCGGAGCAAAAAAGCTACTTTTAATAAAATGTTAAATATTTTACAAGTAGCTGAAATAGAAAAATTTAAAAAAGGTGGCAAAGCTAATAAATTATCACTAGAAAATCGATTATTGATGACTTTATCGTATTGACGAGAATATCGAACTTATTTTCATCTTGCTAAAAGTTTTGATATTAGTGAAGCTAATTGTTATCGCAATATCAAGTGAATTGAAGATATTTTAATTAAACACCCTGATTTTCAGCAAGTTGCTGGTAAAAAAGCACTAATAAATGATTATTTTAATGATAAAACTATTATTATTGATGCTACCGAAACCCCAATCCAACGCCCAAAAAAAGAAAAAAAACAATCTTATTCTGGTAAAAAGAAAAAACACACTATTAAAACACAAGTAATTATCGAACAAGAAACCAAAAAAATTATTGCAACAAGTTTTTCACTTGGTAAAAAACACGATTATGCTTTATTTAAAGAATCAAAAATCTCAATTTTAAAAAATACCAAATTAATAGTTGATAGTGGTTATCAAGGAATACAAAAAATTCACAATAATGTTATAATGCCCACAAAGAAAACTAAGAAAAAACATTTAAATAAAGAACAAAAACAACATAATAGACTAGTTTCAAAAATAAGAATTATTATTGAAAATATTTTTGCTATTCTTAAAAAATTTAAAATTATTACAGAAAAATATAGAAATCGTAGAAAATGATTTAGTTTAAGATTTAATTTAATTGCTTCAATTTATAATTTACAATTATTATAGTTATCATAAAAGATTTATTTAAAATTAACAAATTTGAATAATAAAATAATTTTTCGTTGTGGCAAAATATTAAATTTTTAAATAAAAGAAATAATTAATTAAAATTATAATTTTATATTAACCCCTTTTTACAAATATTTGAAATTATTTTAATGGGTTATGCAAGAAGTCTAATATTAAATTATTATTAGGTCCGCATGATCGCCCAAAAAGATTTTTGCAATGGTCAATTTTAGCATTACAGCATGTTTTTGCTATGTTTGTTTCAACAGTGTTAGTACCATTAATTATTAATCAAACAGCTGGAGTTGAAGTTATGAACATTGTAATGGCCTTGTTTTGTTCAGGGGCTGGAACATTAATTTATATTGCAATTACCGCCGCAAAAGTACCAATGTATTTGGGAAGTTCGTCTGCATATATAGGAGCAATGGGGGTGTGCTAGCCTTTATATGGCAATGCGTTTTTTATTGCCGTAATGATGGTTGGTGTTATTTATATCACTTTTGGAGTATTATTATATTTTATTGGTAATAAATTTTTATAACGAATTTTACCAGCAGTAATTTTTCGACCATTAATCATTATTATTGGAATGTCTGTTGCCCCAAGTGCAATTAATAATGTTGGTTTTAATCCAACTGCTTGAAAGAAAACTTATTCACATTGGATTGGAATTGGAATTGCTATTTTTACCTTTTTAGTAACAGTAATTATCGCTTTGAAATGTAAAGGATTTGCCAAGGTAGTTCCAGTCATTATTGGTGTTGTCGCAGGATATTTATTATGTGTAATTATTAATTTCGCAATTGGAACATAATATCAAATTTTAGATACATCAAAAATTACTAACCCAAGTCAATGACAATGATATCCATCGTTTAAAAAAATTTGAGATTTAAAAGCAAGCAATATTGGGCCAGCTATTTTAGCAATTAGTCCCTTGGCAATTATTGCCATTGCTGAACATATTGCTGATAATATTAGTATGGGGCAAATGACAGGAAAAAATTTTGTTAAATACCCTGGAATGAATCGGACATTAGTCGCTGATGGATTTTCAATTATTTTTGATGGTTTAGTTGGCAGACCAGCAAATACAACATATGGTGAAAATGCTTCAGTAGTTGGGATGACACGAATTGCTTTGGTATGAGCAACGGGATTGGCCGCCTTGTTTGCAATTGGATTATAATTTATTGCTTCAGTGAATCAATTAGTACAAATGTTGCCAGCACCATTAATGGGCGGGATTAGTATGATTATGTTTGGTTTGATTGCTACAAACGCAATTCGATTGTTAATTAATAATCAAGTTGATTATACAAATATGAAAAATGTTTTTTTAACAGCAATTATGTTAGTGTTAGGCTTAGGAGGGGCTGTTTTTAATTTTAATTTAGGGACTGGTAATTTACAATTTACGGATGTTGCACTAGCGGCACTTACTGTAATTTTATTAAATTTATTGTTACCAGATCATCAAAATAATGGTTTGCAATTATGAAAAAAATTAAAGTTATTTATTAAAACACAAAAAGAACAAAAAATAGTAAAAAAAATAAGAAAAAGTAAGTACTTGTAAATGAGAATAAAATAAGAATAAATTTTAGTTTCATTTTTAATTAGGAAACTTTATTTTGATGTTTTTATTAATTTTAGTTGCAAATAATAAACTTTTATAGAATAATTATTAAAGAATAATTTGGTTGTTAATTTTTAGATTTAAGGAAGTGATGATTAGTGTTATTTTTAAAAAAATTAGAGGCATTTGGTTTTAAATCATTTGCTGATCCATTAACAGTTAATTTTGATCATGAAATGATAGGAATTGTAGGACCAAATGGGAGTGGAAAATCAAATATTAATGATGCAATTCGTTGATGCTTAGGCGAACAATCAATTAAATCACTTCGCGGGAATAATATTGAAGATGTTATTTTTAATGGGTCAGAAACAAAACCAGCATTAAATATGGCAGAAGTTAAACTATTTTTTGATAATACAAACCGGATTTTTGCAATGGACTATGATGAAATCGAAATTATTCGTCGTGTTTTTCGAGGAACTGGTGAGAATGAATATTTTATTAATAAACAACGAGTTCGTTTAAAAGACATTCAGGATTTTGCAATGGATAGTGGTTTAACAAAGTCATCATTAGCAATTATTTCACAAGGAAATATTAATGCTTTTGCAGAAGCAAAGTCATTAGAACGACGTGCTTTATTCGAAGAAGCTGCTGGGGTTGCAAAATATAAACGCCGTAAATTAGAAGCTTTAAAAAAAATGGACCGTTCAAATGAGAATTTAGCACGTTTAAAAGATATCTTAAATGAAATCGAACGCAAATTACCAAGTTTGAAACGACAAAGTGAAAAAGCAATCAAATATAAAACATTAAAAGATAAATTAAATCAAATTGAATTAGCTGTTTTAGTAAAAGATATTACTTTTTTTAATGACAAATTATTAGAATTACGTTCACAGCAGAAAAAAATTATTAGCACAAAACAAGATGCTGATCGAGAATTAAAAAATAAAGAAATTGAATATAATGAACTAAACAAAGAAAACTTTAATTTGGATAGTAAAATTAATGTTTTAACTAAAGAATTTCAAAGTTTAGTTTCAGAAATTAGTGATTTGAAAGTACATAAAATTGAATTAGATAATAAAGAAGCAGCTTTAAAAATGTCTAATAATGATATTACTATTGCTAATATGGTTAATGATTATAATGAATTAACGGCTAACTTACAAAATGAACGTGAAAAATTGGCGACACTAGAAACACAGCAACAAGAATATCGTGCTCAACGTGAAACTTTTAATACAAAGCAAGCTGGGCTAAATGAGCAATTAGGAGTAATTAATAAAACAATTATTCGTTTAGAAAGTGAATTAGAACGTGCACAACATAATTTTGAAAATCAGGATAATTTACATGAAGGTGTTAAAAATATTATTAATAATAAAAATGTTTTGCCTGGAATTATTGGATTAGTTCAAGATATTATTAGTGTTGATGAAAAATATGAGCAAGCAATTGTGACTGCTTTAAGTGGGCGTTTACAAGATATTTTAGTTAAAAATGTTGATAGTGCAAAACGAGCAATTTCATATTTAAAACAAAACCGTGCTGGACAAGCAACATTTATTCCGTTAGATGTAATATCGCCACGCTATCTTAACAGTGATGAAGAATTTGTAATTAAATCAGCGTGAGGATATTTAGGTTTAGGAAATAATTTAGTTAAAGTAAAAAAAGAATTTCGAATTGCAGTTGATTATTTACTAAGTCGTTATTTGATTTGTGCTGATTTTGATAGTGCACAAGAAATTGGAAAGTTAGCAAAATATCGTTATAATATTGTTACATTAGATGGCGAAATTATTCGCCCGCAAGGAGCTGTTACAGGGGGTTCACGACGAACACGTATGACCATTGTTAACCCAGAAAAAGAATTAATAATTCTTAATGAAAAATTAGCAGTGCAAACTGAAGAATATCATCATATTTTAAAACAATTAAATATGCTCCGACGACAATTAGATGAAATTAATGAAATTATTGCTGAAAATCAAGCTTCAATTGGGGCAGGGAAACGACAAATTGAAATTATTATGTATGACCAAACAAAGTTGCAAAATGAATATCAGTTACTAACATCAAAAAATATTAATGAAACAAAAATAGTTGAAAATGAAGCAGTGCTTAATATTGCGGATCAAATTAAACAAAAAGAACTTTTATTAAAAACAAAAATTGAACAACAATTAAATGTTGCTCGTAGTTTAAAAGATAAGCATTCACTAGCAATCAATGAGCTTAATAATCAAATTGGAGAAAAACGATATTATATTTCAGCTTTGCAAGAACAAATTAGCAAAATTAATACTGATTTATCGATTATTAATGTTAAAATTCAGCAAAATCTAACAAGACTAACAGAAGAATATCAAATGACACATGACCATGCTAAGACATTGGAATTAAAAGCAATTGATAATGAAGATTTAATTCGTGATGAAATTAAACAGCTACGAAGTGACTTATCTCAAATTGGCAATGTTAATTTAGAAGCAATTGAAGAATATAAAGAGGAAAATGCTCGTTTTCAATTTATGAATAATGAATATAACGATGCAAATGATTCGGTTAAAAACTTGTTAAAGTCAATTGATGAAATGGACAGTATTATGAAAGAACAATTTGATAAAACAATTAAAGAAGTAAATGAGAATTTACCATCAACTTTTGAAGTATTATTTGGTGGTGGTTCAGCAAGAATTATTTATACTGAACCAGAAAATTTATTAGAAACAGGAGTTGATATTAAAGTATCACCACCAGGAAAAAATATTACTAATTTAAATTTATTATCTGGAGGAGAAAAATCATTGGTTGCTTTATCAGTTCTTTTTGCGATTTTAAAAGTCCGACCAATTCCATTAGTAATTTTAGATGAAGCAGAAGCACCATTAGACCCAGCAAATGTTGAGCGATTTGCTAAGTATATTCGTAGTTTTGTTGATACCACTCAATTTATTGTTGTTACCCATCGCGTTGGAACGATGGAACATTGTGATTTATTATATGGTACAACAATGCAACAAAAAGGAGTTACAAAAATTGTTGGAATTAAATTACAACAAGCTGCTGAAATGATTAAAGAATTTGAGAATAAACTTGAAAATAAAAAAGCATAAATTATTTAATGTACAATGTTTCTTTTAATTGAGAATATGAAATAAAAAACCTTTATAGGTTATTATTAAATATATAAAGTTAGGAGAAACATTTTTTATATGGCAAATGGTAAAAATAAAGGGTCAAAAGACTATGATATTGAATTTAAAACTAAAATTATTAACGAATATTACAAATATAATAAATCAATATCTTTAATATCTAAATAATATGAAATAAGTACTGCAAATATTTCTAGGTGAATTAATGTTTTTAATAAAGATAAAAAATTTGACAAACGAACATATATTAGACTTCTTGCATAACCCATTAAAATAATTTCAAATATTTGTAAAAAAGGGTTAATATAAAAATATAATTTTAATTAATTATGTCTTTTATTTAAAAATTTAATATTTTGCCACAACGAAAAATTATTTTATTATTCAAATTTGTTAATTTTAAATAAATCTTTTATGATAACTATAATAATTGTAAATTATAAATTGAAGCAATTAAATTAAATCTTAAACTAAATCGTTTTCTTCGATTACGATATTTTTCTGTAATAATTTTAAATTTTTTAAGAATAGCAAAAATATTTTCAATAATAATTCTTATTTTTGAAACTAGTCTATTATGTTGTTTTTGTTCTTTATTTAAATGTTTTTTCTTAGTTTTCTTTGTGGGCATTATAACATTATTGTGAATTTTTTGTATTCATTGATAACCACTATCAACTATTAATTTGGTATTTTTTAAAATTGCGATTTTTGATTCTTTAAATAAAGCATAATCGTGTTTTTTACCAAGTGAAAAACTTGTTGCAATAATTTTTTTGGTTTCTTGTTCGATAATTACTTGTGTTTTAATAGTGTGTTTTTTCTTTTTACCAGAATAAGATTGTTTTTGTCTTTTTTTGGGCGTTGGATTGGGTTTTCGGTAGCATCAATAATAATAGTTTTATCATTAAAATAATCATTTATTAGTGCTTTTTTACCAGCAACTTGCTGAAAATCAGGGTGTTTAATTAAAATATCTTCAATTCACTTGATATTGCGATAACAATTAGCTTCACTAATTCCGAAATTTTTTCCAAGATGAAAATAAGTTCGATATTCTCGTCAATACGATAAAGTCATCAATAATCGATTTTCTAGTGATAATTTATTAGCTTTGCCACCTTTTTTAAATTTTTCTATTTCAGCTACTTGTAAAATATCTAACATTTTATTAAAAATATCTTGTTTTATTCCTGTTAATCTTAACCATTCTTTATCATTAATATTTTTAAATTCATCAAATTTCATAATTTAATATCCTCATAAATTATATTTTATAATAATATTTTAATAATAAAACCAGGTATCGCAAGAAGTCTATTAAAAAAATGCCAATTTTTAATAATCCGCATTATGAAACTATATATTTATTAACAAAAGAAAATTAACAAATAAAAGTAGAAAATAATATTTTAAAAAAGGTTGAACCTCTTCCAAAAACAAAAACAAAGATGAATATTAGAAAACAAATTTATTTTATTAAAAACGAATTAAATAACAACTAAATCTTACCATTAAGATGATTTTTAAAAATATTATGCATTTCATATGATACATGAAATAAATATAAAAATATTCATGAAAAATATGAATGAAAAATTGATTACAATATATTAGAAATAATTAAAATAATTTGAAAAAACAATAAAAATAAAGGTCATCGACAAATAAAACTTGATTTGGAAGAACAAAAAATAAAAATATCAGCAAGTACTTTATATCGTTATATGAAGATATTACAAATATGTTCTGAAGTTAGAATTAAAAATAAAAAACGAATTAAACATTTTAATAATATGTTATATGAACATAAAAAATAACCCTATTTATTTAAACGTAATTTTCATTCTAATCAAATGAATCAAAAATGATCAATTGATATTACAATAATTAAAATATATTCAGAATCAGTATATTTATTTGCTATTAAAGACTTATTTAGTAATGCAATTGTTGGATACTAACTAACAGTAAGGCCAACAGTAAATTGAGTAATTAATTGTTTAAAGCAAAGCTTAATTAATGGAAAAATTAAACCTGGTCAATTAATAATTAATTCTGATCAAGGCATTCATTTTACTTCACATGCATATTTTGATTTATTAAGAGATTATGGAGTAACTATAAGTATGTCTCGACGTGGAAATTGTTTAGATAATTCACCTATTGAAAATTGGTTTTCAATTTTAAAAACAGAAAATAAAAATATAACAAAATACAAAAATTTTAATGAGCTAAAAAATATGATAGATAATTATATTGTTGAGTATAATAATTATAGAAGGGTTTTAAAATTAAAAATGCATCCAATTCAATTTGAGTTAAAAAGCATTTTAAATTAAAAAAATAATTCTCAGTTATTTGAAACTGTGCACATAAATTATTTATGATTTTTTATTTTTTTGATACAATTAGTATAAATAAGTTTTAAAGAAATAAAACCATATAAAGGGGAGGAAACTTAACGAATGAAGCCAAACGAATCTACTAAGGCTGTTAAGGAAAAGAAAGAAAAAAAACATTTTCTTAGGAGTGTAGTAGGAGAGATTAGCCATCATAAAATGTTTACTTTAGTTGGTTCTGCTTTGGTATTAGTAACATCAATTATTATTTGAACAATTGCATCGGCGAGTAATGTAATTGTTGCTGGAGGGAGTACATCAGTTGCCCAAGTAATGGCAAATATTACGGAACAATATAAACGTGATAACGAAGAAGATATTTTATATAATTCATTAGGAAGTGTTGCTGCCTTAGTTGGTGTAAAAAATGGTACTTATGCTTTTGGTTTTTTATCAAAAGATGTTAATTCAACACCTAAACCAGGGGACAACCGTTCTAATGCTCAACAACTATGAGCAGATTATCATACTGGTCGTTTTGTTTTTGCCCGTGATTATATTATCTTGGTATATCATTTACCAAATGGTTGTCAAATTAACCCACACCAAGATTCGTTACAATTTCAAAGTTTTTTTGGTGGAGAAGGAACTAAATTAATTCGCAAGATTTATACTGATCCAAATTTTACTTGACAACAACCTTTTGGTTCACAATTAGTTTGTAGTAGTGTTAGCAATAAATTTTATACTTTAACACGTGAGTCTGGAAGTGGGACAAGAGATTTTTTTGAATCAGCAGTAATTAAAAGAAAAAAATATGAAACAAATCAAGTAGCTTCATCAAATGGTTCAATGTATCAAGCAATTTCAGCTACTCCTGGGTCAATTGGTTATATTTCTTTTTCATATATTAAAAGAATTATTAGCAATGAAGATTTGGGGGCAAAAGCAATTGCTAGTGTTATTAGTGAAGGAAGTACAGAATCAGAATTACCATATAAAGTTATTAATAATAATTATGAATTTAATCCAGCTTATTCTTTAACAAGACCCTTTACTGGAATTATTAATTATCAAGGAAAACAATTTAATAATGCCTTACATTTTATTGCGTGAATGTTAGATCCATTACCATATTCAAAAACAAAAACAAAACTAAGAAATGGGAAAGAGAATCCTTATTATAACCGAAATTTTAAGTTAAGTCCACATGATGCTGCATATTGATATATGGAAGAAGGCGAAGAACCATTATCAATTGATGACTTTTCCTTCCGAAAGTATAATAATAATACAACTTTTGCAAAAAGTGTAAGAACAACCGATAGTGAAAAAAAGGCTTGAAATTTTAAATCAGACTATCAAAGTATTTGAGATATTATTGTGAAAAAGTTTCCCAAAAAATATCAAGCATATTCTGAATATGAATATATCGGAATGGAGAATTAACTATGGCAAAGAAAGAAGTCGCGAAAGAAAAACAAACGTTTTCCCAAAAAATGACATTATGAAAAATTCGTTTTACAAATAATTTTCGCGGACGAAAACAAATTATTGATTTTACTTTAAAAATTATTATTTATTTTTTTGCGATTTTAACAATTTTAATTTTATTAACTCTAGTTGGTTTTATAATTTATAAATCAATTTATTTCTTCCAGCATTATCCTGGTGGTTTTTGAGGCTTTTTATCAGGTAATACTTGAAACGCTAATAATAGTCAATTTGGTATTTGACGAATTATTATTGCAACATTTTTTGTCTTATTAATTGCTTTACTATTTGCAATTCCGTTAACTATTTTTTCATCATTATATATTTTAGAATATTTAAGTCCAAGGATTAAACGTAAAGTGATTGGTATTATCCAATTGCTAGCCGGAATTCCATCTGTTGTTTTTGGATTATTTGCTTTAGCAATTTTAGGACCGCTTTTCATGTTAATGGGTGCTCCTTCAACCTCAAACTTATTAGTAACATCAATTACTTTAGCTTTTATGGGTTTACCAATTATGATTTCATTATCAATCAATGCTTTAGAAAATGTTCCTGATTCATATCGCTTTGGTTCATTAGCATTAGGATTAAGTAAAACACATACGACTTATCGTATTGTTTTACGTTCAGCTTGATTTAAAATTATTACTGCTATTATGATGGGAGTTGCACGGATTATTGGAGAAACAATGGCAGTGATGATGATTGCTGGAAACTCATCAGATGGCTTAAAACTTGGAAATGGTTTTATTAATTTTATTTTTTCATCAATAGCAACTTTGGCGTCAACAATTGGATTAGAAATGTTGGAAAATTCAGGGCCAATGCATGAATCAGCATTATATGCAATTGGACTAGTATTATTTATTATCGTCTGTATTATTAACATTTTTATTATTTCATCACAAGCATTTCATAATCGAAAACGAAACTATCATGCTCGTAAAACAACAAAAGGTTTACGATTAAGTAAATCATATAATGCTAATAAAATTAATAAGTTATTTTATGAACGTATTGAAAAAATAAGGGTTTTGAAAAAATTTAAAGATGGGGTCGGAATGTTCTTTTTAATATCTTCAACTGTAATTGTTGTATCATTTACATTATTTATTTTAGCTACAATTATTTGAAAAGGATTATTTTGAATGGTATGAAGTGATCTAATTTCAACATCAACCTTTAATGGCGGAGCAGGAATTCTTTCAACATTTTTAGTTACTCTGTTATTAGTTATTTGTTCAATAATTTTTGCGATACCATTATCATTAATCGTTGCCATTTATTTAAATGAATATGCCCGTCCAAATAGCATTTTTGCAAAAGTGGTGCGCTTTGCAATTGATGTTTTATTATCAACACCAAGTATTATTTATGGAACCTTTGGATTAGCTTTCTTTATTGGTGTTTGTCGTTTACCATTATCCATTTTAAGCTCTGGTTTAACCTTAACAATTGTTATTTTGCCAATTATGATTCGTAGTATTGAGGACGCTTTATCAGGTGTTGAAAACTCATTGCGACATTCCTCATTAGCATTAGGAGCTAACAAAACATCAACAACGATGAAAGTTGTTTTACCGAATGCGATGCCAGGCATTATTACTGCGATTATTTTAGCAATTGGACGTGTTATTGGTGAATCAGCGCCAGTTTATTTAACATTAGGAACATCGGTGCGGTTATCAATTGCTGGATTTATGTCACCGGGGGCAAGTATGACAACACAAATTCTAATGCTCTCAAAAGAAGGAACAACAGCAGGAGCAATGCGAATTATGTTTGAATTAGCTTTTACAATTATGGTTTTAATTTGGTTATCAAATAGTTTGGCCCATATTTTAGGGAAGAAATTTGCACCAAATTATGTTAATATTGGATTTAGAGCGAAGTGAAAAAATCGAATTAATAACTTGAAATTTTTCTTTTCAAAAAAAAATTATCTTCATCAAAAACAAAGTTTTAATAATTTTTGAAAAAAATTTGTACAAAAGGAAAAACAAAGCCATGAAGAAAATAAGACGAAGAAGAAGGGGAAAAATAATGGATCCAAAAGTAATTATTAAGAATCCAACATTTGATTCATCAGATAATAATCCAGATTTAATTAAAGTAAAAAATATTGACTTTTTTTACAAAGGAAACAAGCAGGCTCTTTTTAATATTTCAATGAAAATTAAAGAACATACTGTTACTGCTTTTATTGGTTCCTCAGGATCAGGAAAATCAACATTATTGCGTTTATTTAATCGAATGAATGATGTTGAGCCAAAGTCAATTTTTAAAGGTGAAATTTTAATTAATGGTAAGAATATTTATAGTCCTGAAACAGATATTGTTAAATTACGAACAGACATTGGTATGGTATTTCAAAAACCTTCACCATTTCCAATGTCAATTTATGATAATGTTGCTTATGGACCACGGAATCAAGGAGTTCGTGACCCAAAATTAATTAATAGTATTGTTGTTGAAAGTTTAAAACGAGCAGCATTATGAGATGAAGTAAAAGATAATTTAAGAGATTCTGCTTTTGCATTATCAGGGGGACAACAACAACGTTTATGTATTGCCCGGGCAATTGCGATGAAACCTAAAATTTTGTTAATGGATGAACCAACCAGTGCATTAGATCCGATTTCAACATCAAAAATTGAGGAATTAATTACCCAACTAAAAAAAGATTTTACAATTGTTTTAGTAACCCACTATATGCAACAAGCTGCACGAGTTGCTGATTATACTGCTTTTTTTGAAAAAGGGAAATTAATTGAATATAATAAAACTAAGATTATTTTCTCTCGTCCTGCTAATAAAAAAACAGAAGATTATATTACTGGGCGCTTTGAATAACGAAAGGAGAGGAAAAATATGAGCATAAAAATTGAAAATGATTTAGCACAAACAAAACAAATGATTATTGATATGATTGCAATGACAAAAAATCAATATGATGATATGGTTAAATGTTTAGAAACAAATGATGTTGAGCTTTCTCAAAGTGTTATTTCCGCTGATGAAACAATTAATAAAATGCAAGAGGCCTTCATTGAAGTTTCACTATGAAAAATTGCAAAACAACAAATGGTTGCAAAAGATTTACGACGAATAGTTGGTTTCATTTTGATTGTTAAGGAAGTTGAACGTATTGCAGATTATGCAAAAAGTATTTGTCGTTATTATATCAAATATAAACCTTCAACAAAGTTAATTAATTTTTTAAAGAAATTAGTTGCAAAAGTCATTGAAATGTTAACAGAATTGTCAAATATTTTTGAGGAAGAACGAATTGAGTCAGCATATAATATTTTAAAATATGATAATGAATTAGACAAGATTTATAAACTTGAAAATGATGCTTTAATTGAAAAAATTCGTGAAGCAAAATCAAAAGAAGAAATTAAAGTTATTACTTTAACAATGCAACAATTACGTTCAATTGAACGGGCTGGAACACATATCATTAATATTGCTGAAACATTAATTTATATTATTGAAGGAAAAATTTATGATTTTGAATTACCAATTTAATATGATCTTCATCATGAAGATCATATTTAATGCAAAATTATCAATGAATTTTTATTAATTGTAGTTTTATATTCAATATAATTAAATTTATTGCCAAATAGTTAAAAATAAAAGTATAATTTATAATGGATATAAAAAATAAAGAAGGTGACAAAAAGATATGAAATTTTTAATAAATAAAATGAAATGTTGAAAATGAAGAATTACACTTAATGAAATTGTTAGTAGAAAATGAACAAATTAAAAATCTTTACAAAGATTGTTTTAATCAAAAAAAATAATATTGAATTATAGTTGGTATTTAATTATTGTTTCAATAGTAATAAGCACTAATTTAAGTATCTATAAAATTCTATTGAGAAAATATCTCATTAAATAATATGAAGAAAATAAAATAGATAAAATCAAAATAGAAAAATTTACTATATAAAGGTGAAAATTATTGGTTGTAGCAAACAAGAATGTATTATGGTTAAAACCAAAAACTTTGTTGCTTGTTAAAAAAATAGAGGAGAATTAAGATGTCATATTTAGATAATTTAAAATTATGGAAAGATGCTAAAAATTTAGATCCAATATTAGCCTCTGAATTTCAACAAATGTCTGAAGCAGATTTAATTACTGCTTTTTCAGATGATTTAGAATTTGGAACTGCTGGATTGCGAGGATTATTAGGTCCAGGAACCGGAAAAATGAATTTATATACAATTCGAAGAGCAACATTAGCTTTTATGCAATATTTAAAAACAATTTATTATGCGACAGATTTAAAATCAAAAGGAATTGTAATTGGGCACGATAACCGTCATTTTTCAGCTGAATTTGCACAAGAAGTAGCAAATATTTTTGCTAGTAATAATATTAAAGCAATTTTATTTACTAATAATGACCTTCGCCCAACACCAATGGTTTCTTATACTATTCGGAAAATAAAAGTAGTAGCGGGTGTTATTATTACAGCAAGTCATAATTCGCGTGAATATAATGGTTATAAAATTTATGACCATAATGGTTCACAGTTTTTGCCAGTCGTAACTGATGTCATTGGTGAAAATTACTTAAAAATTAAAGAAGAAGTTTTTACTTTAACTTTAAATCCAGATTCAACTTTAATTACATATGTTGCAAAAGAAGTTGAGGATAATTATGTCAGCGATGTTAAAGCAATGCAGTTTTATCCAAATCAAAAACGTAATATTAAGATTGTTTTTTCTAATTTGCATGGAACAAGTAAAGAATGGACTCCACGAATTTTAAAAGAGTGTGGCTATGATGTTACGATTGTAGAAGAACAATTTGATAATGATCCTAATTTTTCTTTTGCCCCTAATCCGAATCCGGAATTAACAGAATGTTATGATTTAGCATTAAAATATGCGAAAAAAGTTAATGCTGATGTTATTATTTTAAATGACCCTGATGCTGATCGTTTAGGAATTGGTGTTAAAATCAAAGATAATGAGTATTATTTGATGACTGGAAATGAAACAGCCCCGGTATTAATTGAGTATTTATTTTCCCATTATCAACGTCAAAAAAAATTACCTAAAAATGGGGCTATGTATAATACTTTTGTTACTGGAAATTTATCAGATAAAATAGCTGAAAGTTATGGCGTTCAAGTTATTAAAACATTAACTGGTTTTAAATGAATTGGGGATCAAATGAGCAAAGCAGCAGACAAAGGGTTAGAATTTTTATTTGGATTTGAAGAAGCATATGGTTATGTTTTAAAAGACATAACTCGTGATAAAGATGGAATTCAACCATCATTAGTCTTAGCAGAAGCTTGTTGGTATTATAATAATCAAGGAAAAACATTATATGATGTTTTAGTTGAACAATATAATAAATTTGGTTATTTTTATTGTAAAACAGTTAATTTAGTTCGTGATGGAATTGATGGCAAAAAAATTATTAATAATATGTTAAAAAAATTACAACAAGAAACAATTACTAGTTTAGATAAAATTAAATGTATTAAAAAAGAAGATTATTTGCATGGTTTATATGAAATGCCAGGACAAGACTTACTAAAGTTTTATTTTGCAGATGGTAGTTGATTTGCGGTTCGTGCAAGTGGAACAGAACCAAAAATAAAATTCTATTTTGTTTGTGTTGATAAAACAAATGAAGAAGCAAAAAGAAAAATGGAAGCAATGTACCAAGAATTAGAAACTAATTATTTAAAAGAATAAAAGTTATGCTAATATATAGTTAGAAAATAGGGGGGTTGGGTATGACAAAAATTATTTTTGAAGCTGATGATAATAGTAAAGGAATTGTTGATAAAATTTTTGTTACAAATAAACAAGTTGTCCAAAAGGGGGATAAACTCGCTAACATTATTACACAAAATAAAGTTTATGAAATTAAAGCGCCAATTACTAGTGAAGTGTTAAATCTTATTGTTTATGAAAATAAAGTTATTAATAGTGGCGATGTTTTATTAGATTTATTACCACTTGAGGAAGCCCTTAATGAACATGGCAATAATTTTGATCAACCCTATAATAGTATTTATTTTAATGGTTCTGGAAAATATAATGTACAAAATCAGCCATCAATTGATGTTAAAAAATCAGAAACAGAAATTTTTCGCGAAGAATTAATTGAAACATTACTAGCGCGTGAAGTAGCTGGTGAAAATTCACAAGATGATTTTGAAGATTCAATTGAAATTGATTTACCAGAAGAAAATATAGCACAAGATTCAACCTCGTTTTTTAGCCAGAATAATGATTCAAAAACATTTCCGTTTAAAGATAAAGTTGAAAATGTTCTTGAGAATATTCCTAGTGAAGAAAATATTGAAACATTGCAAAAATATTTGGGTGATTTAAAAGAAGATTTGGCAATTGTTAAATATGATTTAGCAACAATGACAATTGAAGAAAAAGTTGTTGAAGAACTTGAAAATTTACAACATGATTTAGCATTTACAGCAGAAATGGCTGCGAGAAAACAAGTTGATGATAAAAAACTAGACCCCTTACATCATCAACCCTTTGATAGAGAAGAACACAAACAAGAAAATTATACAAAAGAAGAATTAAAAAGTAATTTTGCTCAAATTATAAATAATGTTGATGATTCAAAAATGGAACCTATTATAAATTTAGAACAAGATAAATTAGTGGAAAATAATCCTAAGGAGCATCATAGTGAACATTCAAAGCCACATTCAACGGTTTATTCGTCTGCTCTCTCTAATTTTAAAAAGAATAATTCAGAAGATGCAACGTCAAGGGAATATTCCGCTTCTTCACAACATAAAATAAAAGAGAATACACAAACTTTGCAAGTTGAAAAGGTAAAATTAAATCAAGAAGCAATTATTCGTGTAAAAGAAATTATGGAAAGTAAAAAAAATATTGTCCATGGTTTTATTGATGTTGAAGTTGATGTTAGTGAGTTAGTTAATTTATTGTCAATTATAGGTGAAGAATATTCGCAGAATGATATTGAATTAACATTATTGCCTTTTTATATTAAAGCAGTCTATGAGGGATTAAAAAAATTCCCTGTTTTAAATTCATCCTTTATTATTCAGAAAAATGAAATTTTATTAAAATGATTTTACAATATTGCTTTTAGTGTGGATAGTGATACTTCAGTAAAAATGCCTGTTTTATATAATTTAAAAAATTTTTCAATTAAAGAAATTGTTTCAAAGGTAACAAAATTAATAAGTAAAAGTATTAATAATGAATTAAAAGAAAAGGACTGTCAAGACGCCTCATTTTCAATTATAAATTATGGTGAATACGGAATAACACGGGGAACATTTACAATTCCAGATGATAATGTTGCCGGAATTGCAATGGGTATTATTTTTAAAAAACCTGTTGTGGTTAAAAAAAATGATATTGCAATTCGTGATATTATGGTAATTACATTGGGGTATAATGAAGCTGTAATTGATATTACTGAAGCAAGTAAATTCACCCATTATTTTGCATATTTATTATCAAATCCAGCGCTTTTATTATAAGATAAAAAGTCATTACTTTAGACTGCACCCCAAAAAGTAAGTAAAATTAAAAAAGAACTTTACTAAACTTTTAGAGAAGTTGTATTTTTATATGGCAAAAAAAGGCCAAAAATTTAAAACATATACTGCAGAATTTAGAAAAAATACAGTAAAACAAAATGAAAAAACATCGCTTACTTATATTTCAAAAAAATATAAAGTAAATATAAAAACACTTGATTCATGACAAATAAATTTTAAAAAAAGAATTTTAAATACACAAAAAGGCCCGAAAGAACCATTTGGGAAAAAAGATTTAAACTATTACAAAGTTAGGCATGAATTATTAAAAAAGCTCCATGATTTTTACAATTAAACAAACAAAAAATAGTATCTTTTATAAAAAAATCTTGCTAAATATTCATTGAAACTATTGCTTGATATAACAGGCTTAAAGCGTAGCTGTTGAGATAAATATAAAAATTATTTAAGCAATGGTAAGGATAACGAACCATTAAAGAATATTGTAAAAGTCTATGAAGAAAATTTAAAACAATTTGGATATCGTCGGATAAATAAATATTTAAAAGAAGATTATGACATTATTTATAATGCTAAAAAAGTATTACGAATTATGAATGAAAATAATATTCAAGCTGAGTATGCAAAACGGATGCGTAAAAAAATATTAATAAAAAGGCCCAAAATAAAAATATAATTAAATATCCTAATTTAGTAAATCGTAAATTTAATAAAATTAAAGAAAAATTTAAATTTTTATTTACTGATGTAACTTATTTAATTTGAAATGGCAAAAAACATTATCAATCAACAGTAATTGATGGATATACTAAAGAAATTGTTGCTGTGCAGTGATCAAAAAATAATGACAACAAAATTGTTATGAAAAATTTAGATGCTACAATTAATAAAATTAAACAAACAAAAAAAGATTTGAGTAACATAATAATTCATTCAAATCATGGACTTCAATACACATCAAAAATATATAATAATAAATGTATATCTAATGAAATTAGAATTTCTATTGGTAAAAATTATCATTGTGCTGATAATATTGTTGTTGAAAGTTTTCATTCTTTATTAAAAAAAAGCAACAATTCATAACAATATTTATTTATCTCATGACGAATATATTAATGATGTTAAAAAATGAAATAAATGATATTCAAATCGTAAAGAAAAAGATATAATAAATAAAAGTTTATAACTCTTTTTTATTAATACTTATTAAACTGGGCGCAGTCTAACTCACTTTTTTTATTTCTAGGAGGGGAAAAATGAATATTAAAGATTTAACAAAAGAAGTTAATAATGTAGAATTAATTGTAATTGCTAATAAGGTGACCCAAGGGACAGCATCCAACGGCGCCGCTTATTTATCAATAACCTTGAAAGATCGTACTGGAACAATTGAAGCAAGGTTATGAGATGCTCGTCCCGCTGACACTGAAAGTTGAATTAAAGGTAATTGCTACAAAGTAAATATTAATATTATTGAGTATCGAAAAGTTTTACAAGCAAAAATTAATAGTTATAATATTGTTGATAATTCCAGTATTAATCTAGATGATTTTATTGAAGTTGCGCCGCTTCCAGCAGATGCAATGTATGATGAAATTATTACAACAGTAAAAAAAATGAAAACAACTGAATATCGTGAAATTATGACTTTAATTTTAGCAAAATATGGTGAGCAATTTAAAATTTGACCAGCCGCTATTCGTAATCACCATGAAATTAAATCAGGTTTAATTTGGCACAGTTTAACTATGCTGCAAATGGCAAAAAATGTTGTCAATGTTTATCATGATCGTTTAATTGATGCGGAACTATTATATTGTGGTGTTATTTTACATGATTTAGGAAAAGTTATTGAAATTACAAGTGGTGCTACAAATGATTTTTCATTTGAAGGAAAATTACTTGGTCATATTTCAATTATGGCAAATGAATTAAATCATCTTGCCCAAAGTAATAATTTAAATTCAGAAAAAATTGTTTTATTAGAACATATGATTTTAGCTAGCCATGGTCGATTGGAATATGGTTCGCCCGTTGAACCACACTTATTAGAAGCAGAAATCTTATCATTTTTAGATAATTTAGATGCACGAATTTACCGTATTGATAAAGAACTAGAAAAAACATTGCTTAATGAGCAAACACAACGTTTGTTATCTGCTGAAGGCCGTTGATTTTTAAAACATTTTGAAAAATAATGATTAATTTAATTGCAAAAAATATAAAATTTTAAAAAAAATTTTATATTTTTTGTAATTTTTTTCTATTTTTCATTTGATTTTTCTTTTTTATTTTTTATAAAAATTATAAATAAATTAATTAAATATAAATTAAAGTAATCGCTTATTAGGGCGATTAAAGTGTTAAATGATACATTAATTATTGCTTTACTTGTTTTATTAGCAGGTTTTATTAGCAGGTGCTGGTGGAATGGGTAGTCTTGGCATTCTTGGATTATCTGCTAAAAAAATTAAAAAATATAAAGCATAAATTAGAGAATTAAGAACTGCCGTTATAGCTCTAAAGAAAAAAATTTACTAGGACCTTATTATGCAACAGAATTAGCGTTAAAAACAGGTCAAATTAAAAATGTTTTAAAAAGCAAGTTAAAGTAAACAACAAAAAACAAGAACCCAAAGATGCTATTAGAAAACTAACAAATAGTATTTTAAAAAAACAACCAATTAAGGTTTACAATGTTTCTTTTAACTGAGAATATGAAATAAAAAACCTTTCTAGGTTATTATTAAATAGACTTCTTGCGATACCTGGTTTTATTATTAAAATATTATTATAAAATATAATTTATGAGGATATTAAATTATGAAATTTGATGAATTTAAAAATATTAATGATAAAGAATGATTAAGATTAACAGGAATAAAACAAGATATTTTTAATAAAATGTTAGATATTTTACAAGTAGCTGAAATAGAAAAATTTAAAAAAGGTGGCAAAGCTAATAAATTATCACTAGAAAATCGATTATTGATGACTTTATCGTATTGACGAGAATATCGAACTTATTTTCATCTTGGAAAAAATTTCGGAATTAGTGAAGCTAATTGTTATCGCAATATCAAGTGAATTGAAGATATTTTAATTAAACACCCTGATTTTCAGCAAGTTGCTGGTAAAAAAGCACTAATAAATGATTATTTTAATGATAAAACTATTATTATTGATGCTACCGAAAACCCAATCCAACGCCCAAAAAAAGACAAAAACAATCTTATTCTGGTAAAAAGAAAAAACACACTATTAAAACACAAGTAATTATCGAACAAGAAACCAAAAAAATTATTGCAACAAGTTTTTCACTTGGTAAAAAACACGATTATGCTTTATTTAAAGAATCAAAAATCGCAATTTTAAAAAATACCAAATTAATAGTTGATAGTGGTTATCAAGGAATACAAAAAATTCACAATAATGTTATAATGCCCACAAAGAAAACTAAGAAAAAACATTTAAATAAAGAACAAAAACAACATAATAGACTAGTTTCAAAAATAAGAATTATTATTGAAAATATTTTTGCTATTCTTAAAAAATTTAAAATTATTACAGAAAAATATAGAAATCGTAGAAAACGATTTAGTTTAAGATTTAATTTAATTGCTTCAATTTATAATTTACAATTATTATAGTTATCATAAAAGATTTATTTAAAATTAACGAATTTGAATAATAAAATAATTTTTCGTTGTGGCAAAATATTAAATTTTTAAATAAAAGACATAATTAATTAAAATTATAATTTTATATTAGCCCCTTTTTACAAATATTTGAAATTATTTTAATGGGTTATGCAAGAAGTCTAATATATAAAGTTAGGAGAAACATTTTTTATATGGCAAAGGGTAAAACCAAAGGGTCAAAAGATCATGATATTGAATTTAAAACTAAAATTATTAACTAATATTACGAATATAATAAATCAATATCTTTAATATCTAAAGAATATGAAATAAGTACTGCAACTATTTCTAGGTGAATTAATGTTTTCAATAAAGATAAAAAATTTGATAAACGAACATATATTAAAAAAATGCCAATTTTTAATAATTTATATTATACCACACACATTTTGGAGATTGCAAGAAAACAAGACAAAATAATAAAATATATAATTTAAAATATAAAAACATCATCAAAAATGATACATATTTAAATAAAAATTCTAAAATTGACACACTAAAAAATAGTTTAAATAAAACTTTATAAATTTAAAATTATTTAGTTAAATTAGTTAAAAATTCAAAATGGTGTCTCAAAATTCAAAGATTTATGCACTCTTTCAAAATTATAAAAGTAATAATAATCATTTATTTTATTTTGTAAACCAGCTGCATACAATATTTTTTCATCAAATACAAATAACTTGGTATAATTTTGATGAAATCTTTCAATTTTACCGTTTGACTGCGGAGAACGAACAGGTTTTGTTTGATGTAAAATATTTTTATCTGTTAAAAATTGAGTAAAAGTAGTTTCTTTAACGCTACTTTTTTGATTATTCCGATGAATATTAATAAATTAAGAACCGTTATCAGTTCTAATTCGTGTTATTTTGATACCAAATATTTTTTTTAAAATCACTGATTGCTCTTTTAACAGCATCAACAGCATTCTCAGTGCATAATTTATCATAAATATAACCGAACATTCCTCTCATTCTTTCATCAATAAAATCATAAACACAATACTTTTTATCAACTGGAAATTTACTTGGCATAAAATATTTAGCATCCATTTGTAATAATCCCAATTCTTTAACTTCATATCTTGGGTGTTTTCTTTTAATTTATTTAATTTTATTTTTTATTTTTAATCAACGATTATCTTTTTTAAGTCAACTAAAAAATGTTTTTAAATTTTTTGGTGCTTTATTTTTTAATTCTTTGCCATGAATTCCTTTTTTTAAATTATAAAATAACGATAAAACAACCCCAACGTGTTTATCACAATATTCAAAATATAAGTCACAAATATTTTCACGAACATCATTACTATATTGATAATTAATATTATTAGGAACTTTTTATTTTAATAATAAATCTTCAAAATTATTATTTGCATATGCAAGTAAAATTTTCTTTGCTCAATAATAAAAAGTTGAAAATTTATTTTTTAAATATTTTTTTAATCAAATCTTTTAATAACAAATTAGTTTCAATAAAAAACTCTTTACATAAATTAATATATGCAAATATTTTCTTTTTTATTCTTTTATAATATTTATTTTGATGTTTTTTACTTAAAAAATCTCGCAATTTTGCTTGTAAATCGCTTAAATTAAAGTTATTAATAATATATTTCATTAATTCACCTCATTTTTTAAAAATAACAGAGTATAGTTATATCATTTAAAATAATTTTTATAAAATTTCAAACTTTTTTAAACAATCATAACCATAATAATTAAGCATCGTTTCTAAAATATATTTAAAAATGCTTATATATATAATTCCAATAGAACTTGATAAAAAATTTCAAGATAAAAAAGAGAAAAACAAGTGTGAAAAAATTACTTAATTTATTAAGTGTATTAAATATCAGTTGAACAGCAATACCAAACGTCATTGCTTTTAGCAAATATGAAAAAAATCATGTTAGAATTAAAAGACAAAATAACAGTGAACAAATAATAATTAATAGCCACCAAAATGAACCAATTACTTATAATGTTAATTATTCTAAATATTGAAATATGTGAGAAAATTGGCCAACAGTAGTAGAACATAGTGATTACTCATCTTCATGTTTAGTAATAGATTATATTAACTATGCAGAAACATTTGATAAATTTGTAGAAAAATATCCTAATTTTACATTAGACTTCTTGCATAACCCATTAAAATAATTTCAAATATTTGTAAAAAGGGGTTAATATAAAATTATAATTTTAATTAATTATGTCTTTTATTTAAAAATTTAATATTTTGCCACAACGAAAAATTATTTTATTATTCAAATTCGTTAATTTTAAATAAATCTTTTATGATAACTATAATAATTGTAAATTATAAATTGAAGCAATTAAATTAAATCTTAAACTAAATCGTTTTCTACGATTTCTATATTTTTCTGTAATAATTTTAAATTTTTTAAGAATAGCAAAAATATTTTCAATAATAATTCTTATTTTTGAAACTAGTCTATTATGTTGTTTTTGTTCTTTATTTAAATGTTTTTTCTTAGTTTTCTTTGTGGGCATTATAACATTATTGTGAATTTTTTGTATTCCTTGATAACCACTATCAACTATTAATTTGGTATTTTTTAAAATTGCGATTTTTGATTCTTTAAATAAAGCATAATCGTGTTTTTTACCAAGTGAAAAACTTGTTGCAATAATTTTTTTGGTTTCTTGTTCGATAATTACTTGTGTTTTAATGGTGTTTTTTTTCTTTTTACCAGAATAAGATTGTTTTTGTCTTTTTTTGGGCGTTGGATTGAGGATTCGGTAACATCAATAATAATAGTTTTATCATTAAAATAATCATTTATTAGTGCTTTTTTACCAGCAACTTGCTGAAAATCAGGGTGTTTAATTAAAATATCTTCAATTCACTTGATATTGCGATAACAATTAGCTTCACTAATTCCGAAATTTTTTCCAAGATGAAAATAAGTTCGATATTCTCGTCAATACGATAAAGTCATCAATAATCGATTTTCTAGTGATAATTTATTAGCTTTGCCACCTTTTTTAAATTTTTCTATTTCAGCTACTTGTAAAATATCTAACATTTTATTAAAAATATCTTGTTTTATTCCTGTTAATCTTAATCATTCTTTATCATTAATATTTTTAAATTCATCAAATTTCATAATTTAATATCCTCATAAATTATATTTTATAATAATATTTTAATAATAAAACCAGGTATCGCAAGAAGTCTATTAGAAACAAACGCTAAAACAGTATCAGAATCAACTTTTGGTTATGTAGGAAAAGGAAAATTCGGTACACTACATTTTGATACAATTAATTTTAATAATGATGATATTAAATATATAAATCTAGTTGATGCTGGTGATTGAAAAGAATTTTCATATAATATAATTGTAAAAATTGGTTTAGGATTTCAAAAAATAGGAAGTAAATTATATTTATATCCTTTTATTGATGGATATCTTAGAAGTATAGGCGCATACACAAGATATTTAGATTTTGGTCTTACTGTAAATGCTATAACTTTTAATCCAAAAATAAATAATTAAATTAAAAAAATATATTAGACTTCTTGCGTAACCTATTAAAAAATTGCAAATATTTGTAAAAAGACACTAATAGAAAAATATAATTTTAATTAATTATGTTTTTTATTTAAAAATTTAATATTTTGCCACAACAAAAAATGAATTTATTATTTAAATTCTTTAATTTTAAATAAATCTTCTATTCTAACTGCAAATTATAAATTGAAGCAATTAAATTAAATCTTAAACTAAATCGTTTTCTTCAATTACGATATTTTTCTGTAATAATTTTAAATTTTTTAAGAATAGCAAAAATATTTTCAATAATAATTCTCATTTTTGAAACTATTCTATTACGTTGTTTTTGTACTTTATTTAAAGGGTTTTTCTTTGTTTTTTTTGTAGGTATTAGAATATTATTGTGAATTTTTTGTATTCCTTGATAACCACTATCAACTATTAATTTGGTATTTTTTAAAATTGCGATTTTTGATTCTTTAAATAAAGCATAATCATGTTTTTTTCCAAGCGAAAAACTTGTTGCAATAATTTTTTTGGTTTCTTGTTCGATAATTACTTGTGTTTTAATGGTGTGTTTTTTCTTTTTATCAGAATAAGATTGTTTTTATCTTTTTTTGGGCGTTGGATTGGGGTTTCGGTAACATCAATAATAATATTTTTATCATTAAAATAATCATTTATTAGCGATTTTTTAACAGCGAGTTGTTGAAAATCAGAGTGTTTAATTAAAATATCTTCAATTCGCTTGATATTGCGATAACAACTAGACTCACTAATATCAAAACTTTTAGCAAGATGAAAATAAGCCCGATATTATCGTCAATACGATAAAGCCATCAGTAGCCGATTTTATAGTGATAATTTATTAGTTTTGCCACCTTTTTTAAATTTTTCTATTTCAGCTACTTGTAAAATATTTAACATTTTATTAAAAGTATATTTTTTTGCTCCGGTTAATCGCAACAATTCTTTATCATTAATAAAATTAAATTTATCAAATTTAATAATTTTAATCTCCTATAATTTCTATTTTAATTTAAAAATATTTTATAGGAATTTTAAAATAATTAGATTAGGTTATGCAAGAAGTCTGTTGTCAAAACTCGCTTAATTGAACATAATAAATTAATTAATTTAAAAAGCTTATTAATTTATTTAAATAATTTATAATTAGATTTTAGTACAAATCAGATTTCGCTTGTTTAAAATTTTGTTTGTAGTGTTTCGGAACGAATAGCAATTATTACTAATTTTCCTAAATTAAAATTAATAATAATTAAGCAACATTATGGTTTATTAGTTCAAAGAAATGATTTTTATGTTAATGTTAAAAGTAAAACAACGATAATTTACCAGCGTAGGACAAAAGACCTTTTTAAATTAAATTATGGTTGGATTAATTATCAAAATATCTTTCAACAATATCTTAATCATAATTTTAATATTATGTTATCTGCTTCAGATTTAATAACATTAATTCCAAATTTATGTCAAATGATATGAAAATCATATAAAATAAAAGTACTTTGCCTTGAAAAAGGTCTTTTTTCAGAAGTTGTTATAACATATTACGAAAAATCAAACGGTAGGATTTCTTTTTTTATCGCGAAAAATTAAAACAGTTGTCCAAGAAAAATTAACAATCGGGAATAATAATTATGAAATTTTAACAAAGGTTAAAAAAAAATAAAAATATGGTATTAAGTTTAAGATATTGTAGAAAATTTAAAGAAATTAATTAAAATATTTATATTCCAATAAATATTTTAATTTTATGCATACATAAAATCATAAAAGTTTGTTTTGTTAAAAAAAGTGTGATAAGATAATATTATTAATTTATATAATTTTAATATAGTTTTAGGAGTTGAAATATTATGGCCACTGTTGTTGTCAAAGCAGGAGAACCGCTAGACAAAGCATTAAAACGATTTAACAAGGTTTCTTCAGTTAAAAGAAAAGAAGCCCGGAAACGTGAACACTGAATGAGCAAAAAAGAAAAGAGGCGTTATAAACAGGAACAATCACGTAGTTTTCGTTAAAAAAATCCCATTTTAAATGGGATTTTTTTTTGATAGTATTACAAAAGCTTGTGTTTTATAAAAAATATAAATAAAATAATTAGATAACTTTTTAAAAGGTTAATTTATCCGTGTTTTAGAAATATATTTAAAATAAAGAATAATTTTTATACCAAAACCTAAACTTTTTTCTTACTACCTTTTTTTAAAAATTACTATCTTTTAAAATTACATAATCAACTTTTTTAATGGCTGAAAGATCTCTATCACCAGCATATGAAATTGATGATTGTAAATCTTCTGTCATTTCAAGTAATGTTTCAAAAATGCTGCCACGAATTTCAACTAACTATTTTTTAACTTTAACATAAAGTTTTTCACCCTTATTATATTCATTTGCTGATCTAAAATATTCTTTATATTTAATAACATTATTTTCAACTTTTTTACAGGTGATTCTTGGTGGGCAGCAAATAAACTAACAATCATGGATATTGTTGCGCCCATTCGAATTGATTTCGCAATATCACCATTAACTCGTAATCCACCATCTGCAATAATTGGTTTCGAACTACCCTTAACACATCATTTAACAGCCGATAATTGTCATCAGCCATTACCAAAACCAGTCTTTAATTTAGTAATACAGACTTTTCCGGCTCCAATCCCAACTTTTGTTGCATCAGCGTCCCGTTGTTCTAAATCACGAACAGCTTTTGGTGTTCCAACATTACCTGCAATAATAAATGTTTAATGACCTAAATGGCTACGAATATTTTCAATAATTTTTTTACACTAAAAGAATTGCCGCGAGCAATATCTATTGTGATATAGTAAGGTACTAATTGTTCTTTTTTTAATGTTTAAATTAGTGAAAAATAACCTCGTTTAACAACAACTGAAATTGATGTAATCAAGTTTTTACTTTTCATATGTTTAATAAACTTAACTTGATCTACGTTAAAACTATGCATAATGTAAAATTTTTTTTCTGCTAATTTTTCACATAATTCTTCATTAACTACCATTGCCATATTTGAAAGTACTACAGGTAAATTAAAAGTATGTTTTCCTAATTTAACAGTTGTATCACATTTTTTTCAAGAATTAACAACACATAATTCTGGAATTAATTGAATGTCTTCATAATCAAATGCTTTCATTTTTTTAATTTTACCCCACTTATTAAATGTACCATAAAATAAAGGAAAACCCCGAGCTTTCTTTTTAAAAAAAGAATAAATAGAATGCACCCATTTTAGTAAGTATTAATAAAAAGAGTTATAAACTTTTATTTATTATATATTTTTCTTTACGACTTGAATATCATTTATTTCATTTTTTAACATCATTAATATATTCATCATGAGATAAATAAATATTGTTATGAATTGTTTCTTTTTTAATAGACTTCTTGCGTAACCTAATCTAATTATTTTAAAATTCCTATAAAATATTAGACTTCTTGCGATACCTGGTTTTATTATTAAAATATTATTATAAAATATAATTTATGAGGATATTAAATTATGAAATTTGATGAATTTAAAAATATTAATGATAAAGAATGATTAAGATTAACAGGAATAAAACAAGATATTTTTAATAAAATGTTAGATATTTTACAAGTAGCTGAAATAGAAAAATTTAAAAAAGGTGGCAAAAATAATAAATTATCACTAGAAAACCGGATACTGATGACTTTATCGTATTGACGAGAATATCGGACTTATTTTCATCTTGCTAAAAGTTTTGATATTAGTGAATCTATTTGTTATCGCAATATCAAGTGAATTGAAAATATTTTAATTAAACACTCTGATTTTCAACAACTCGCTGGTAAAAAATCACTAATAAATGATTATTTTAATGATAAAACTATTATTATTGATGTTACAGAAACCCCAATCCAGCGCCCAAAAAAAGACAAAAACAATCTTATTCTGGTAAAAAGAAAAAACACACCATTAAAACACAAGTAATTATCGAACAAGAAACCAAAAAAATTATTGCAACAAGTTTTTCGCTTGGAAAAAAACATGATTATGCTTTATTTAAAGAATCAAAAATATCAATTTTAAAAAATACCAAATTAATAGTTGATAGTGGTTATCAAGGAATTCAAAAAATTCACAATAATGTTCTAATACCTACAAAAAAACAAAGAAAAACCCTTTAAATAAAGTACAAAAAAAATGTAATAGAATAGTTTCAAAAATGAGAATTATTATTGAAAATATTTTTGCTATTCTTAAAAAATTTAAAATTATCACAGAAAAATATCGTAATCGAAGAAAACTATTTAGTTTAAGATTTAATTTAATTGCTTCAATTTATAATTTGCAGTTAGCATAGAAGATTTATTTAAAATTAAAGAATTGAAATAATAAATTCATTTTTTGTTGTGGCAAAATATTAAATTTTTAAATAAAAAACATAATTAATTAAAATTATATTTTTCTATTAGTGTCTTTTTACAAATATTTGCAATTTTTTAATAGGTTACGCAAGAAGTCTATTATTAAAAAATTTAAAATTATTACAGAAAAATATCGTAATCGAAGAAAACGATTTAGTTTAAGATTTAATTTAATTGCTTCAATTTATAATTTGCAGTTAGCATAGAAGATTTATTTAAAATTAAAGAATTTAAATAATAAATTCATTTTTTGTTGTGGCAAAATATTAAATTTTTAAATAAAAAACATAATTAATTAAAATTATATTTTTCTATTAGTGTCTTTTTAAAAATATTTGCAATTTTTTAATAGGTTATGCAAGAAGTCTATTCAATTTGTTTTACTGTATTTTTTCTAAATTCTGCAGTATATGTTTTAAATTTTTGGCCCCCTTTTGCCATATAAAAATGCGCCTCCTCTAAAAGTTTAGTAAAGCTCTTTTTTAATTTTAATTACTTTTTTGGGTGCAGTCTAAAATATCTTGTAATCATATTAAAACCAGCATATAATTAATTATATAATTATAGAAAGGAATAGTGATTATACAAATGATGACAAGAAGTTTTGGTTTTACTAGATTTTGAATTGTGTTATCAAGTATTGTGGGTATTGTAGGAATGACAATAGCAGGAGGGGCTTACTTTTATTATTTAGGCCGATATAACAATGGGACTTTCCCTGGTGATATCAACGCTGCAAATACTTGATTAATGAATTCATATGCCGATTTAACAAGCGTTAAAGTTGTACTTTTACTAGTAGTGATTTTTTCATTTTTCACAACAATAATTTGTAATATTGGATTGATTCGTTATGCAATTAGCAGTACTGACGCCGAATTATGTGCAAACAAATGAAGTTTAGCCATATTATCGTTATCAATTGGTGGTTTTTTTGTACCATTTGCATTAACATGATTACCAGATACTGATGTCAAAGCAACAAAAAATGCTCGCGTTGTTATTGTCCGTTATTTAGGGACTGTTTGATTAGTATCAGCTCTTGCTAGTATTGTTGCAATTATGATTTTTTATAACAAGGCAACAGATAAAACTTGAGTTGGAGACTCAAAACAAAATTTTGCCATTATGATGGGAGTTTTAGCTGCCGTTAGTGTTTTAAGTTTAATTTTTGTCCCTGGCTTTTATAGTAATAAAGTTGCTGCTAATATGATGGCTGAAACTTCTTATGGAAAATGATTGCGTTTCGTTTCAACTGTTTATACTATTTTAGTAACAATAATGTTAGTGACTCAAATTATTACAGCGTTATTAAAACTAATTGAAGCATTTAGCCGTATCTTCCAAAAAGGACAAAATGGACTAGCAATTTTTGCTAATATTTTAAATTTTACTACAACATTAATTGGAACAATCTTTATGATTTATCTAGTTACAAAAGTAATTAAAGGATTATGACGTCGTGAAGATGGTTATATGATTAAAATTCCACAATATAAATCATCTGACCATATGCAACGTCGTTATTAATAAGATTTTTAAAATGGATTTTATAATATTAAAATCCATTTTTATTAGTGATTTTAGATAATATAATCTTCTTAAAAAAAAATAAAATTAATAATAGACTTCTTGCATAACCTAATATAATTATTTTAAAATTCCTATAAAATATTTTTAAATTAAAATAGAAATTATAAGAGATTAAAATTATGAAATTTGATAAATTTAATTTTATTAATGATAAAGAATTATTGCGATTAACCGGAGCAAAAAAAGCTACTTTTAATAAAATGTTAAATATTTTACAAGTATCTGAAATAGAAAAATTTAAAAAAGGCGGCAAAAATAATAAATTATCACTAGAAAATCGGCTACTGATGACCTTATCGTATTGACAAGAATATCAGACTTATTTTCATCTTGCTAAAATTTTTGACATTAGTGAATCTAGTTGTTATCGCAATATCAAGTGAATTGAAGATATTTTAATTAAACACTCTGATTTTCAACAAATCGCTGGTAAAAAATCACTAATAAATGATTATTTTAATGATAAAACTATTATTATTGATGTTACCGAGACCCCAATCCAACGTCCAAAAAAGACAAAAAAAATCTTATTCTGGTAAAAAGAAAAAACACACCATTAAAACACAAGTAATTGTCGAACAAGAAACCAAAAAAATTATTGCAACAAGTTTTTCGCTTGGAAAAAAACATGATTATGCTTTATTTAAAGAATCAAAAATATCAATTTTAAAAAATACCAAATTAATAGTTGATAGTGGCTATCAAGGAATTCAAAAAAAATCACAACAATGTTCTAATACCTACAAAAAAACAAAGAAAAACCCTTTAAATAAATTACAAAAACAACGTAATAAAATATTTTCAAAAATGAGAATTATTATTGAAAATATTTTTTATATTCTTAAAAAATTTAAAATTATTACAGAAAAATATCGTAATCGAAGAAGACGATTTAGTTTAAGATTTAATTTAATTGCTTCAATTTATAATTTACAGTTAGCATAGAAGATTTATTTAAAATTAAAGAATTTAAATAATAAAATCATTTTTTGTTGTGGCAAAATATTAAATTTTTAAATAAAACACATAATTAATTAAAATTATATTTTTATATTAGTGTCTTTTTACAAATATTTGCAATTTTTTAATAGGTTGCGCAAGAAGTCTAATATTTTAATTGACAAAAATTATTGTTTTATATAAAATTAAGAAGGTTTCAACACAATACTTATATTGTGTTATCGGGTGTTATATCAGTTGGGAGAGCGCCTGCCTTACAAGCAGGTGGTCAGAGGTTCAAGTCCGCTACACCCGACCATTAATGATTCCTGCTGGCTTAGCTCAATAGGTAGAGCAACTGACTTGTAATCAGTAGGTTGGGAGTTCGATTCTTCTAGCCAGCACCATTCTTTGGAGGGGTAGTGAAGTGGCCAAACACATCTGACTGTAACTCAGCTCCTTCGGGTTCGGGGGTTCGAATCCCTCCCCCTCCACCATCTTTGTGTATATTTTGGGCTATAGCCAAGCGGTAAGGCAAAGGACTTTGACTCCTTCATGCGCTGGTTCAAATCCAGCTAGCCCAGCCATTGTCTCCTGTTAGCTCAGTCGGTAGAGCAACTGGCTTTTAACCAGTGGGTCAAAGGTTCAAGTCCTTTACAGGAGACCATTTATAAAAAATATATGCCCGAGTGGCGGAATAGGTAGACGCAACGGACTTAAAATCCGTCAGTTTATAACTGTACCGGTTCAAGTCCGGTCTCGGGTACCATTTATTTTATTTAAAAAAGTTGACATTATGTTAATAAAATGGTATATATTACTGTAGTTTAGGATAAAATTTAAAATTAAAACGCAGGTGTAGTTTAATGGTAGAACTTCAGCCTTCCAAGCTGACTGTGAGGGTTCGATTCCCTTCACCTGCTCCATGATATTAATTGTTAGTTTAACAATTTTTTTATGTTAAAATAAAAAGGCAAGGGGCAAAAGAGGAGTTGGTGATTGTTATGAAAGTCATTAAAAATGATAATAAAAAAGAGTCTGCTAGTAATTGAGAACATTTACCAGCAGAAATGCAACATGATTTAAAATTTCATGCTTCACGCACAGTGTTTTGAAAAAGTCTTCTATTCTTAATTATTGAAGCAGTAGGACCATTTTTATTATTGTTTTTTTTAACTTCGCCTGACTTAAGTTTTGCCTACCATTATGATGTTGGCATTGGAATTGGTTTTGATTTAACAATGGTTTTTAGTGTTTTTTTATTAACTTGTTTAGGGTTTTATTTTCATTTTCATCAAGCTGACCAGTTTACCTATACTATTGCATTATCTTGAATGTTATATGGAATTTATTTAACTGGATATTGATGAGGATGAGATAAGATTTTATATCGTTGCTTAATATCATTTCTTTTTCTCTTAATTGCTATTTTTGTTGGTACATTTATGACCTTATGAATGCGTAATCTTCGTGGATATTTTCAAATAAAAAAAGTAATAGGAAAAGACTGTACCCCAAAAAGTAAGTAAAATTAAAAAAGAACCTTACTAAACTTTTAGAGGAGGTGCATTTTTATATGGCAAAAAAAAGGCCAAAAATTTAAAACATATACTGCAGAATTTAGAAAAAATACAGTAAAACAAATTGAACAAACATCGCTTACTTATATTTCAAAAAAATATAAAGTAAATATAAAAACACTTAATTCATGACGAATAAATTTTAAAAAAGTAATTTTAAATACACCAAAAGACCCAAAAAAACCATTTGGGAAAAAAGATTTAAAATATTACAAAGTTAGGTATGAATTATTAAAAAATCTCCATGACTTTTACAATTAAATAAACAAAAAATAGTATCTTTTATAAAAGAAATCGTGCTAAATATTCATTAAAATTATTGCTTGATATAACAGGTTTAAAGCGTGGTTATTGGGATAAATATAAAAATTATTTAAGGTAATGGTAAGGATAACGAACCATTAAAGAATATTGTAAAAGTATATGAAGAAAATTTAAAACAATTTGGATATTGTCGGATAACTAAATATTTAAAAGAAGATTATGGCGTTATTTATAATGCTAAAAAAGTATTACGAATTATGAATGAAAATAATATTTAAGCTGAATATGTAAAACGGATGCGTAAAAAAATATTAATAAAAAAGGCCAAAAATAAAAATATAATTAAATATCCTGATTTAGGAAATCATAAATTTAATAAAATTAAAGAAAAATTTAAAGTTTTATTTACTGATGTAACTTATTTAATTTGAAATGGTAAAAAAACATTATCAATCAAAAATAATTGATGGATATACTAAAGAAATTGTTGCTGTGCAGTGATCAAAATATAATGATAACAAAATTGTTATGAACAATTTAGATGCTACAATAGACTTCTTGCGTAACCTAATCTAATTATTTTAAAATTCCTATAAAATATTTTTAAATTAAAATAGAAATTATAGGAGATTAAAATTATGAAATTTGATAAATTTAATTTTATTAATGATAAAGAATTATTGCGATTAACCGGAGCAAAAAAAGCTACTTTTAATAAAATGTTAAATATTTTACAAGTAGCTGAAATAGAAAAATTTAAAAAAGGTGGCAAAGCTAATAAATTATCACTAGAAAATCGGCTACTGATGACCTTATCGTATTGACGAGAATATCAGACTTATTTTCATCTTGCTAAAAGTTTTGATATTAGTGAATCTAGTTGTTATCGCAATATCAAGTGAATTGAAGATATTTTAATTAAACACTATGATTTTCAACAAATCGCTGGTAAAAAATCACTAATAAATGATTATTTTAATGATAAAACTATTATTATTGATGCTACCGAAACCCCAGTCCAACGTCCAAAAAAGACAAAAAAACAATCTTATTCTGGTAAAAAGAAAAAACACACCATTAAAACACAATTAATTATCGAACAAGAAACCAAAAAAATTATTGCAACAAGTTTTTCGCTTGGAAAAAAAACATGATTATGCTTTATTTAAAGAATCAAAAATCTCAATTTTAAAAAATACCAAATTAATAGTTGATAGTGGTTATCAAGTAATTTAAAAAATTCACAATAATGTTCTAATAACTACAAAAAAACAAAGAAAAAACCTTTAAATAAAGCACAAAAACAACGTAATAGAATAGTTTCAAAAATGAGAATTATTATTGAAAATATTTTTGCTATTCTTAAAAAATTTAAAATTATTACAGAAAAATATCGTAATCGAAGAAAACTATTTATTTTAAGATTTAATTTAATTGCTTCAATTTATAATTTGCAGTTAGCATAGAAGATTTATTTAAAATTAAAGAATTTAAATAATAAATTCATTTTTTGTTTTGGCAAAATATTAAATTTTTAAATAAAAAACATAATTAATTAAAATTATATTTTTCTATTAGTGTCTTTTTACAAATATTTGCAATTTTTTAATAGGTTACGCAAGAAGTATAATTAATAAAATTAAACAAACAAAAAAAGATCTCAGTAACATAATAATTTATTAAGATCATGGATTTCAATACACATGAAAAATATATAATAATAAATGTATATCTAATGAAATTAGAATTTCTATGGGTAAAAATTATCATTGTGCTGATAATATTGTTATTGAAAGCTTTCATTATTTATTAAAAAAGCAACAATTCATAACAATATTTATTTATCTCATGATGAATATATTAATGATGTTAAAAAATGAAATAAATGATATTCAAGTCGGAAAGAAAAAGATATAATAGACTTCTTGCGATACCCGGTTTTATTATTAAAATATTATTATAAAATATAATTTATGAGGATATTAAATTATGAAATTTGATGAATTTAAAAATATTAATGATAAAGAATGATTAAGATTAACAGGAATAAAACAAGATATTTTTAATAAAATGTTAGATATTTTACAAGTAGCTGAAATAGAAAAATTTAAAAAAGGTGGCAAAGCTAATAAATTATCACTAGAAAATCGATTATTGATGACTTTATCGTATTGACGAGAATATCGAACTTATTTTCATCTTGGAAAAAATTTCGGAATTAGTGAAGCTAATTGTTATCGCAATATCAAGTGAATTGAAGATATTTTAATTAAACACCCTGATTTTCAGCAAGTTGCTGGTAAAAAAGCACTAATAAATGATTATTTTAATGATAAAACTATTATTATTGATGCTACCGAAACCCCAATCCAACGCCCACAAAAAGACAAAAACAATCTTATTCTGGTAAAAAGAAAAAACACACCATTAAAAAACAAGTAATTATCGAACAAGAAACCAAAAAAATTATTGCAACAAGTTTTTCACTTGGTAAAAAACACGATTATGCTTTATTTAAAGAATCAAAAATCGCAATTTTAAAAAATACCAAATTAATAGTTGATAGTGGTTATCAAGGAATACAAAAAATTCACAATAATGTTATAATGCCCACAAAGAAAACTAAGAAAAAACATTTAAATAAAGAACAAAAACAACATAATAGACTAGTTTCAAAAATAAGAATTATTATTGAAAATATTTTTGCTATTCTTAAAAAATTTAAAATTATTACAGAAAAATATAGAAATCGTAGAAAACGATTTAGTTTAAGATTTAATTTAATTGCTTCAATTTATAATTTACAATTATTATAGTTATCATAAAAGATTTATTTAAAATTAACGAATTTGAATAATAAAATAATTTTTCGTTGTGGCAAAATATTAAATTTTTAAATAAAAGACATAATTAATTAAAATTATAATTTTATATTAACCCCTTTTTACAAATATTTGAAATTATTTTAATGGGTTATGCAAGAAGTCTAATCAAAAATCGCAATTTTAAAAAATACCAAATTAATAGTTGATAGTGGTTATCAAGGAATACAAAAAATTCACAATAATGTTATAATGCCCACAAAGAAAACTAAGAAAAAACATTTAAATAAAGAACAAAAACAACATAATAGACTAGTTTCAAAAATAAGAATTATTATTGAAAATATTTTTGCTATTCTTAAAAAATTTAAAATTATTACAGAAAAATATAGAAATCGTAGAAAACGATTTAGTTTAAGATTTAATTTAATTGCTTCAATTTATAATAGACTTCTTGCATAACCTATTAAAAAATTGCAAATATTTGTAAAAAGACACTAATATAAAAATATAATTTTAATTAATTATGTTTTTTATTTAAAAATTTAATATTTTGCCACAACAAAAAATGAATTTATTAGACTTCTTGCGACACCTGGTTTTATTATTAAAATATTATTATAAAATATAATTTATGAGGATATTAAATTATGAAATTTGATGAATTTAAAAATATTAATGATAAAGAATGATTAAGATTAACAGGAATAAAACAAGATATTTTTAATAAAATGTTAGATATTTTACAAGTAGCTGAAATAGAAAAATTTAAAAAAGGTGGCAAAGCTAATAAATTATCACTAGAAAATCGATTATTGATGACTTTATCGTATTGACGAGAATATCGAACTTATTTTCATCTTGGAAAAAATTTCGGAATTAGTGAAGCTAATTGTTATCGCAATATCAAGTGAATTGAAGATATTTTAATTAAACACCCTGATTTTCAGCAAGTTGCTGGTAAAAAAGCACTAATAAATGATTATTTTAATGATAAAACTATTATTATTGATGTTACCGAAACCCCAATCCAACGCCAAAAAAAAGACAAAAACAATCTTATTCTGGTAAAAAGAAAAAACACACTATTAAAACACAAGTAATTATCGAACAAGAAACCAAAAAAATTATTGCAACAAGTTTTTCACTTGGTAAAAAACACGATTATGCTTTATTTAAAGAATCAAAAATCGCAATTTTAAAAAATACCAAATTAATAGTTGATAGTGGTTATCAAGGAATACAAAAAATTCACAATAATGTTATAATGCCCACAAAGAAAACTAAGAAAAAACATTTAAATAAAGAACAAAAACAACATAATAGACTAGTTTCAAAAATAAGAATTATTATTGAAAATATTTTTGCTATTCTTAAAAAATTTAAAATTATTACAGAAAAATATCGTAATCGAAGAAAACGATTTAGTTTAAGATTTAATTTAATTGCTTCAATTTATAATTTACAATTATTATAGTTATCATAAAAGATTTATTTAAAATTAACGAATTTGAATAATAAAATAATTTTTCGTTGTGGCAAAATATTAAATTTTTAAATAAAAGACATAATTAATTAAAATTATAATTTTATATTAACCCCTTTTTACAAATATTTGAAATTATTTTAATGGGTTATGCAAGAAGTCTAATTTACAATTATTATAGTTATCATAAAAGATTTATTTAAAATTAACGAATTTGAATAATAAAATAATTTTTCGTTGTGGCAAAATATTAAATTTTTAAATAAAAGACATAATTAATTAAAATTATAATTTTATATTAACCCCTTTTTACAAATATTTGAAATTATTTTAATGGGTTATGCAAGAAGTCTAATAAATAAAAGTTTATAACCCTTTTTTATTAATAATTACTAAACTGGGTAGAGTCTAGAAACAATCAGAGCCACCAGTTATTAATAAAAAAGAAAACAATAATTCACTAGTTGATTCACCATTAACAAAGAAAGAACCTTAATTATTTTTTTGTAAATTAGTTAATTTTAAATCAATAATTGTTAAGAAAATTTCTTGTTTTGTCTGTTCATACATGTAATTAGCTCAGTAAATTCATAGAATGTCTTGGTAATACATTCATGCTACTACTTTTTCTTGTTGTTGTGATGTTAAATTAAAAAGATTAAATCAATAAGTTCGCTCAGATTTTGTTGCTAATGTTTCAGAAGCAAATGAAGCAATATCAAAAAATTTATCATTTAGCATAGCATATTCAAAATCAATTAAATAAAGATTTTGGTTTAAAAAAACTAAATTACCATGATTTAAGTCATTATGGCATAAAACAAGTTCTGTTGGTTGCAATTTTAAATAGTCAAGCTTCTCTTCATATGGAGCTAAATTTACCAATTGTTTACAAATTGCTGTTTTTAATGTTATTAAAAATTGCTTAGGATTAAATTTTTTAATTTGATTATTTGGATTAATTTTAGTTTTTCATAATTGTTTAATTATTTTAGCAACTTGGTTTAATACTTGGTTTGTAAGTTTAACCGTACTAAGTGATTGTAAGGTTGGGTAGTATGGTGTAACCAAAAAGAAATGACCACCATCATAGCCATAATCTACAATTGGTAATGTTAAATCGGCATTTTTAATTTGTTCTAAAACAAAAATTTCATTTTGATGATCAATGAATAAATTAGTAAAAGGATTGCTATAACGGATAAAAAGATTATCAATACTTTGATAATTTTGGTTAGTAATACCTAAATTTAATTTTTCTTTAATTTGGTATTTCATCATATTTCTGAATTCCATTCTGTCTCTTATATATTATTAATTTTATTATACAATATATATAGTTAAGAAAATTGGGGAAATAAAAAATGAATGAAATTTGAATTGCTACTAGTAATAAGAACAAAGTACGAGAATTTAAAGAAATCTTTGAAGGTATTAATATAATTGTTAAATCATTATTAGATTTAATAGTACATGTACCTGAAATTCCTGAAACAGGAACAACCTTTGAAGAAAATGCATTTTTAAAAGCTGACTATTTGAGCAAAATGTTAAATAAGCCAGTATTAGCCGATGATTCTGGATTAGAAATTATTGGTTTAGGAAATTTTCCTGGCGTTAATACTCGCCGTTGAACAGAACCAATTACGGACAATAATATTATTAATAATTTATTAATTGAAAAATGTCGTTCACTAGAAGAACGTGACGCACAAGCAGTTTGTGTTTTATGTTATATTAATCCAAGTACAAACGAAACAAGGTATTTTCGAGGAATAACAAAAGGTCTTATTACTGAAAAACCAGTTGGTAATAATGTTTTTGGTTATGATGCAATTTTTTTCTTACCAGAAATTGGTCAAACTTATGCTGAATTAACTGTAGAAGAAAAAAATAAGTATTCGCATCGTTCAAAGGCTTTTCAAATGTTTAAAAAATGATGACTAGGAGGAAAAGGTGAAGAGAACAAAAAAAATTAACATTATTTTATTTGAACCAGAAATTGTACAAAATGTTGGAGCCATTATGCGAACTTGTGTTGCAATTAATGCTAAGTTACATTTAATTGAACCATTTGGATTTATTTTTGACGAAAGATTTATTGCTCGCAGTAGTGCAAATTATGTTGAGTTGGCTGATTATGAAACATATAATGATTGAAATCATTTTTCAGAATTAAATCCAAATCTTAAATTATATTGTGCAACTCGTTATGCACAACAACCACATAGTGCAATTGATTTTACAAAGGAAGAAAAAGTTTTTATTTTATTTGGGCGTGAATCAACTGGTATTCCAACAACAATTTTGAAAGAACATTTATCACGAACCTTTCGTATTCCAATGTCAGAAAAAGTCCGTAGTTTAAATGTTGCTAATACAGTTGGGATTGTTGGTTATGAAATTATGCGGCAATGAGATTATCGTGGTTTATCAAAAGTTGAAATTCAAAAAGGGACCGATTTTTTAAAATAAAAATAACAATGCTTTTTGTGAATTTTTTTTCTTACTTTTGAAAAAAGTTTTTATAATTCTTTTAGTATTGAGTTATATTGATTGTTTTTAGAAAGGGTGATAAAGAATCAATCAAGTAATATTGGTTGGGAAAGTAGAAAGAACTTATGAAATTATTTATGATAAAAAAGAAGCAGAACGAAAACTAATGAAATTTTTACTAAAGATTCAGCGCCCTTTTAAAAATAAAGATGGTAACTATGACAGTGATTTAGTTAATGTTAAAGTATGAACGAATAATATCGATTATTTAGATATTAGTTTACGTGATAAAGAAATTATTGCTGTTAAAGGGCGAATTCAATCATTTCGTTCCAATAATTTTGATGAAAAAAATTATTATAACGATATAATTGCTGACCGTGTTACGTATTTAAGCAGTTTTAACTAACATTACTTAATATTATTAACTTAATACCAATTAGCCATTTCTTTTGAAGGGGCTTTTTATATAAATAAATTAAAATTTAATAGCAAGGAAAACAATAATTTTAAGAAAAAGAGGTTAAAATAAGGTCTTTTTAAGTAATTATTTTTTTATAAAAAAAATTAATATTTTTGCTAAAAACACTTGCAAAAAAAATGAGGATTTTATATACTTATAAAAGTGTAAGTTGCTAGTAATTTATTACTTAATTGTAAATAAAATAATTACTTACATTATCAAAAACAATACTAAAAATATGAAAAAAAAGAGTCAAAAGTTATTGACAATAAACGAATAATTTTGTATTATTTAGAAGGTGTTTTGCTGACACAAGAACGATCTTTGAAAACTAAACATAACAACAAAAGATAATCATTTAATCAATGAATATCCGTCATTAAAGCTAGGAACAAAAAAATATTTTTTAATGAGAGTTTGATCCTGGCTCAGGATGAACGCTGGCGGCATGCCTAATACATGCAAGTCGAACGGGGTGCTTGCACCCAGTGGCGAACGGGTGAGTAACACGTATCTAATCTACCCATTAGCGGGGGATAACAGTTGGAAACGACTGCTAATACCGCATACGACATTTTCTGGCATCAGAAAATGTTAAAAGATCCGCTTGGATCACTAATTGGATGAGGATGCGGCGTATTAGTTAGTTGGTGGGGTAATGGCCTACCAAGACAATGATACGTAGCCGAACTGAGAGGTTGATCGGCCACATCGGGACTGAGACACGGCCCGAACTCCTACGGGAGGCAGCAGTAGGGAATTTTTCACAATGGGCGAAAGCCTGATGGAGCAATGCCGCGTGACTGAAGACGGTCTTCGGATTGTAAAAGTCTGTTGTAAGGGAAGAACAGTAAGTATAGAAAATGATACTTATTTGACGGTACCTTACCAGAAAGCCACGGCTAACTATGTGCCAGCAGCCGCGGTAATACATAGGTGGCAAGCGTTATCCGGATTTATTGGGCGTAAAGCGTGCGCAGACGGTTTAACAAGTTTGGGGTCAAATCCTGGAGCTCAACTCCAGTTCGCCTTGAAAACTGTTAAGCTGGAGTGTAGGAGAGGTCGATGGAATTCCATGTGTAGCGGTGAAATGCGTAGATATATGGAGGAACACCAGTGGCGAAAGCGGTCGACTGGCCTATAACTGACGTTTAGGCACGAAAGCGTAGGGAGCAAATAGGATTAGATACCCTAGTAGTCTACGCCGTAAACGATGAGTACTAAGTGTCGGACTAAGTTCGGTGCTGCAGCTAACGCATTAAGTACTCCGCCTGAGTAGTATGCTCGCAAGAGTGAAACTCAAAGGAATTGACGGGGACCCGCACAAGCGGTGGAGCATGTGGTTTAATTCGAAGCAACGCGAAGAACCTTACCAAGGCTTGACATCTAGTGCAAAGCTGTAGAAATACAGTGGAGGTTAACATTGAGACAGGTGGTGCATGGTTGTCGTCAGCTCGTGCCGTGAGGTGTTTGGTTAAGTCCAGTAACGAGCGCAACCCTTGCCGTTAGTTACTCCATTAAGTTGAGATACTCTAACGGGACTGCTAGTGTAAGCTAGAGGAAGGTGGGGATGACGTCAAATCAGCATGCCCCTTATGTCTTGGGCTACACACGTGCTACAATGGTCGGTACAAACAGTTGCGATCTCGTAAGAGGGAGCTAAGCTGAAAAAGCCGATCTCAGTTCGGATTGAAGGCTGCAACTCGCCCTCATGAAGCCGGAATCGCTAGTAATCGCGAATCAGCAATGTCGCGGTGAATACGTTCTCGGGTCTTGTACACACCGCCCGTCACACCATGAGAGTTGATAATACCAGAAGTCGGTATTCTAACCGTAAGGAGGAAGCCGCCCAAGGTAGGATTGATAATTAGGGTGAAGTCGTAACAAGGTATCCGTACGAGAACGTGCGGATGGATCACCTCCTTTCTATGGAGTTAATACTTTATAGTAATTATCTAGTTTTAATGACCGTTATGTTTAGTTTTCAGAGATTAGTTTCTCTGACAATAGCAAGTAAATGTTATTGGAATTGTTCTTTGAAAACTGGATAATAGACATCTTGTTATTTTAATTACTTGATTAAAATAACAATAATTCAAAATTTCTGTTATTTTTAAAAAATAACTAAAATTTCACAGTTATATTTGTAAATGATTCTCAAAAAACTGATTTAAAATCAGGTCAAATAATTTATAAAACTTTGAAGTTACAAAGGGCGTATGGTGAATGCCTTGGGAATAGGAGGCGATGAAGGACGTGACTACCTGCGATAAGGTTCGGGGAGCTGGAAGTAAGCTTTGATCCGGACATGTCCGAATGGGGAAACCCGGTAAGATTAATCTCTTATCATCCTATAATCAATAAATAGTTATAGTGAAGGTATACCTAGGGAATTGAAACATCTTAGTACCTAGAGGAAAAAAAAGCGAAAGCGATTCTCTTAGTAGCGGCGAGCGAACAGAGAACAGCCCAAACCAGATTTATCTGGGGTTGTAGGACCATAATAGTAGAGTTACAAAACTTGTTTATAGTAGAAATAGTTGGGAAACCATGCCACAGAGGGTGACAGCCCCGTATACGAAATAGACAAGACTCGAAATGGTATCCTGAGTACGGCGAGACACGTGAAATCTTGTCGGAATCAACGCGGACCACCGCGTAAGGCTAAATACTACCTATTCACCGATAGTGAACCAGTACCGTGAGGGAAAGGTGAAAAGCACCCCGGGAGGGGAGTGAAAGAGTACCTGAAACCATATGCCTACAAGAAGTCGGAGCCCGTTAATGGGTGACGGCGTGCCTTTTGTAGAATGAGCCGGCGAGTTATGATAGCATGCAAGGTTAAGTAGAAAATACGGAGCCGTAGTGAAAGCGAGCCTTAATAGGGCGTTTAGTATGTTGTCATAGACCCGAAACCAGGTGATCTAGCCATGAGCAGGTTGAAGTTGAGGTAAAACTTAATGAAGGACCGAACCGACGTTCGTTGAAAAGACCGCGGATGACTTGTGGCTAGGGGTGAAATTCCAATCGAACCTGGAGATAGCTGGTTCTCCCCGATATAGCTTTAGGGCTAGCGTCGAGGTTAGCAAGTTGGAGGTAGAGCACTAAATGTATGATGGCCCCACCTAGGGGTACTGAATGCAATTAAACTCCGAATGCCAATTTTGTATACTCGGCAGTCAGTACATGGGTGATAAGGTCCATGCACGTAAGGGAAACAGCCCAGATCATCAGCTAAGGTCCCAAAATTTATGCTAAGTGTGTAAGGATGTGAAGTCGCTTAGACAGCTAGGAGGTTGGCTTAGAAGCAGCCACCCTTTAAAGAGTGCGTAACAGCTCACTAGTCGAGTAACTTTGCGCCGAAAATGTACCGGGGCTAAGCATAATACCGAAGCTATGGGTTTTGTATTTATATACAGGGCGGTAGGGGAGCGTTCTAACAAGAATGAAGGCAGACCGTGAGGACTGCTGGACTAGTTAGAAGTGAGAATGCCGGCATAAGTAACGTTTGAGGGTGAGAATCCCTCATGCCGTTTGACCAAGGTTTCCTGGGCAAGGTTCGTCCACCCAGGGTTAGTCAGGACCTAAGGCGAGGCCGAAAGGCGTAGTCGATGGATAACAGGTTAATATTCCTGTACCACCATATAGAGCGATGGAGTGACGGAGAAGGATAGTATATCCCGGTTATTGGATTCCGGGCTAAGCACAAAGAAGGTAAGGTTGGCAAATCCGCCTTGCATAACATTGAAGTGTGATGGGGAGCGAACCGTTCGCATAGTAGCGAAGTATATGACTCCATGCTTCCAAGAAAAGCTTCTAGTACTATTTATATGGTGCCTGTACCTAGAACGAACACACGTGGTCAAGGAGAAAATCCTAAGGCAAGCGAGATAACTGTAGCTAAGGAACTCTGCAAAATAACCTCGTAAGTTAGCGAGAAGAGGTGCTCATATTACTATGAGCCGCAGTGAAGAGGAAGGGGCAACTGTTTAGCAAAAACACAGCTCTCTGCAAAGTCGTAAGACGACGTATAGGGGGTGACGCCTGCCCAGTGCTGGAAGGTTAAGGGGATTAGTTAGCATTAGCAAAGCTTTGAACCGAAGCCCCAGTGAACGGCGGCCGTAACTATAACGGTCCTAAGGTAGCAAAATTCCTTGTCAGGTAAGTTCTGACCCGCACGAAAGGCGTAATGATCCCTTCGCTGTCTCGGCTGCAGACTCGGTGAAATTTTAGTACCTGTGAAGATGCAGGTTACCCGCAACTAGACGGAAAGACCCCGTGGAGCTTTACTATAGCTTGATATTGGGTTTTGATATAGCATGTATAGGATAGGTGGGAGACTTTGAAACAGTAACGCTAGTTATTGTGGAGTCATCCTTGGAATACCACCCTTGTTATGTCGGAATCCTAACCTAGATCTGTAAGCCAGATCAGAGACAGTGTCAGGTAGGTAGTTTGACTGGGGCGGTCGCCTCCTAAAATGTAACGGAGGCGCCCAAAGGTACCCTCAGTATGGTCGGAAATCATACATAGAGCGCAAAGGTAAAAGGGTGCTTGACTGTGAGACTTACAAGTCGAACAGGAGCGAAAGCTGGGCTTAGTGATCCGGCGGTCCTGTGTGGAAAGGCCGTCGCTCAACGGATAAAAGTTACCCCGGGGATAACAGGCTGATCTCCCCCAAGAGTTCACATCGACGGGGAGGTTTGGCACCTCGATGTCGGCTCATCGCATCCTGGAGCTGAAGTTGGTTCCAAGGGTTGGGCTGTTCGCCCATTAAAGCGGTACGCGAGCTGGGTTCAGAACGTCGTGAGACAGTTTGGTCCCTATCTGTTGTGGGCGTAGGAAATTTGAAGAGATCTGTCCCTAGTACGAGAGGACCGGGATAGACACACCTCTGGTGCTCCAGTTGTCACGCCAGTGGCACAGCTGGGTAGCTATGTGTGGAAATGATAATCGCTGAAAGCATCTAAGCGAGAAGCATACTTTAAGATGAGATTTCCCATCCTTTATGGAGTAAGACCCCTTGAAGACGACAAGGTTGATAGGTTGGATGTGTAAGCATGGCGACGTGTTCAGCTAACCAACACTAATAGGTCGAGGACTTCAAAAAAGTTAGATATTATTTACAAATTTTAGAAAGTTTATTATCTAGTTTTGAGCGGATAATTTCCCTCAGATATAATCTGGTGCTTATGGCATAGTGGACACACCCGTTCCCATCCCGAACACGGAAGTTAAGCACTATTGCGCCGACGATAGCCGCAAGGTTAAAATAGGGCAGTGCCAGGTTGAAAAAAATTTTTGTCCTTTTTTTAATATTTTTACTTTCTTAGTATTTTACAAATATGTTATAATGAAAAACATCTGACACCCACTATAAATTATTAAGAAAGGGAAACAACATATATGAAAAAATTTTTAAATATCTTAAGCTCAATAACTTTATTTAGTGCAGGAACAAGTAGCGCTGTTACTTGTAAAGATAATGATGTTATTACATCAAAAGATAAAAATTACTAAGAAAATAAATCTAATGATATTTCATTATCCCAAGATTTAATTGATAATTCAGGAAATAGTGTGGTTATTATTGCGATTAATAATTTTAATCAAGATAATATTATTTCAGCCATTAAAAATTATCATGCATTTATGGTAATAATATAAAACAAGTTATTGATTCAGAGATAAACTAGACTGCACCTCCTCTAAAAGTTTAGTAAAGTTTTTTTTAATTTTACTTACTTTTTGCGGCGCAGAAGAATATTCACTCCTTTTTATCACTTTTTAAGTTTACCATTTTTTTCCTTTGAATCAAAATATATGGATACATAAAAGGAATATTTTAAATTTTTTATTTTTTTTTGATATAATGACAATAGTCTATATAGAAATATCAATAAATATTCTTATATAGGAAATGAAACATAAAAAGATGAGGAGTTTATTTATGACAATAAAAAAGAAAATTGTTATGCAAGAAGAATTACCAGTAGTTTATTTAATAAATCAAATTATTGAGGAAGGGAAAGAGTTAACTACTAAAACTGATATAAAAGCAGCAAAAGAAAAACTAATGCATGAAAAATGAATTAAAAAAAATAATGAAGCATATGCTATTGCAGCAAAAAAATGAGAAGAAAAAATTAAATTAGCAAAGGAAAAAGAACTTAAAGCAGCATCAAAAATTAAAGATTTTGATAAGATTGAACAAGAAAAAATTGCTTTATTAGAACAAAAACGGAAAGAAGAAATTGCTAAAAATAATGCTTTATATGAAGAACGTTCTAAAAAACAAGCTCGTTTGACAAATATTTCACGTGTTAAAAAATCAATGCGTGAGCGAAAAATGATTTTATCAAAAGAATCATGAGAAAAAGAGTCACAAAAATGACAAAAATTATTAGATAAAGCTTCACGTTAATTAAATAACTTGCACTGATGTTTATCAGTGTTTTTTAATTTAAAATAAAATTATTAAGTCACTTAATTTAGTTTTAAATAAAAATAAAATTATCTTAAACTTGGAAAATAAAAAGTTAAAAAATCATGTCAAAATTATCATGCTTTGGTTTTTAATGTATCATTTGTTAAAAATCATCATTAAAATCCTTCGGCAAAAAATTCAAAAGAAATTTTAAAATAATATTCGCTAAGATGAAATAATTGATTTTTTTTCTCTATCCAAATTGTGGGAATTATTAATTTTTTTACTAAAAATTCTTTTAGATGTTAAATAGGATTAATATTCCGATAGCATTATAAAAGTTGAGTTTTTATAAAAAATATAAATAAAATAATTGGATAAATTTTTAAAAATCCTGATTTATTAGTGTTTTAAATTCATCAATAATAGTAAAAAAATACTTTTTATACCAAAACCCCAACCCTTTTCTTACTACCAATATCCTAGAAAGAGAATAAAAGTGAATAATATGACCAATTTCATGAAATAAATTTTTAAAAATACTATTTGATGTTTTAAACCCACTTGTTCATTCACAAATTGCTGTGTTTGCATAGTCACATTTTAAGGTGGTCGAATTAAGAACAACCTGTCTATTATCTGAATTAACATATCCTCAAACATTATTTAAATTTTCAAATTTAATTTGTCTTAAAATATCACTTAAATTATTTTTGTTAAAAATATTTGCAAGAATATTATAGAATAATAATATTAGTTCTTTTAGTTGTTCTTTATAAGTATTACAAAAATTTTTAAAAATGTATTATCAGGAAGTTTTAATATTTTGATTTAAAAAAGTTAATAGTTCTTGAAAAAAAGTAAATTCTTGTTTTTCATAAAATCGTAAAGCAGGATTTTGTGTTTGACTTAAGAATGCATTATTTAAGTTTTCCTCATTTGCTGTAATTTGTTTATTATTAATTCATAAACCATTATAATGGCGTTTTTGCATTCAAATTTTATTTGGGATATATTGTTATTTTTGATTTAAATTAATTTGATTAGCAATGGATTTATCAAAAATATAATTAATCATAACTGAGCCATTATAAAATTTATAGTCATTAGAAATAATTGTAGCATTATTGGCACTAACACTGTCTATAATTTTAATTTTATTGACATTTAAATTTGGAAATTGTTGTTTTAATTTTGTTTTAATTTGAACTGCTGTTGGAATATGATAACCATTGGTTTTAATTATTTACACTTTAGTATTAGTAATAATTAAATTTAATAAAATTGGTTTTGGGTTTAAATAAACACAGTATAGAACATATAAAATAAAACTTAATAAAAAAAATAATACTACACTACCAAAATTAGTGATGTATTAACTATTAAAATTAGTTTTTTTCGTTTTTTCATTAATATATAATAACCGTACTATTTAATAATTTTTAAGTATGGAATTAAATCGTTGATTATTTCTTATTTATTATAATAAAAATTTAATTAACAAAAATAAATTTAAACTTTATCAAATTATTTTCAGAATTATTAAAATAATTAGCAAATAATTTGATTATTTTTTCTTATTTTGTATCCTGTAAGATGAAGGGGCAAAAAATAACTCTTGTTAAATAAAATAGTAAATAAAGACTATATCAAAATGCATAAAATAACTCTAATATGACTGCACCGAAAAAAGTAAGTAAAATTAAAAAAGAACTTTAATAAACTTTTAGAGGAGGGGCATTTTTATATGGCAAAAAAGGCCAAAAATTTAAAACATATAATGCAGAATTTAGAAAAAACACAATAAAACAAATTGAATAAAGAATGCTTACTTATATTTCAAAAAAATATAAAGTAAATATAAAAACACTTAATTCAGACAAATAAATTTTAAAAAAGGAATTTTAAATACACCAAAAAGCCCCAAAGAACCATTTGGGAAAAAAGATTTAAACTATTACAAAGTTAGGCATGAATTATTAAAAAAACCCCATGACTTTTACAATTAAATAAACAAAAAATAGTATCTTTTATAAAAGAAAATCGTGCTAAATATTCATTAAAATTATTGCTTGATATAACAGGTTTAAAGCGTAGTTATTGAGATAAATATAAAAATTATTTAAGTAATGGCAAGGATAACGAACCATTAAAGAATATTGTAAAAGTATATGAAGAAAATTTAAGGTAGTAAGAAAAGGGTTGAGGTTTTGGTATAAAAAGTATTTTTTTAATGTTATTTATGAATTTAAAACACTAATAAATCAGGATTTTTAAAAATTTATCCAATTATTTTATTTATATTTTTTATAAAACCTCAACTTTTGTAATGCTATCAAATTTAAAACAATTTGGATATCGTCGGATAACTAAATATTTAAAAGAAGATTATGACATTATTTATAATGCTAAAAAGTATTACGAATTATGAATTAAAATAATATTCACGCTTAATATGTAAAACGGATGCGTAAAAAAATATTAATAAAAAAGGCCAAAAATAAAAATATAATTAAATATCCTGATTTAGTAAATCGTAAATTTAATAAAATTAAAGAAAAATTTAAAGTTTTATTTACTGATGTAACTTATTTAATTTGAAATGGTAAAAAACATTATCAATCAACAATAATTGATGGATATACTAAAGAAATTGTTGATGTGCAGTGATCAAAAAATAATGATAACAAAATTGTTCATAACAATTTTGTTGCTGCAATTAATAAAATTAAACAAACAAAAAAAAGATCTCAGTAACACAATAATTCATTCAGATTATGTATTTCAATACACATCATATATATATCTAATGAAATTAGAATTTATATGATTAAAAATTATCATTTTTCTGATAATATTGTTATTGAAAGTTTTCGTTCTTTATTAAAAAAAAGCAACAATTCATAACAATATTTATTTATCTCATGATGAATATATTAACGATGTTAAAAAATGAAATAAATGATATTCAAGTCGTAAAGAAAAATATATAATAGACTTCTTGCATAACATAATCTAATTATTTTAAAATTCCTATAAAATATTTTTAAATTAAAATAGAAATTATAGGAGATTAAAATTATGAAATTTGATAAATTTAATTTTATTAATGATAAAGAATTATTGCGATTAACCGGAGCAAAAAAAAGCTACTTTTAATAAAATGTTAAATATTTTACAAGTAGCTGAAATAGAAAAATTTAAAAAAGATGGCAAAAATAATAAATTATCACTAGAAAATCGGCTACTGATGACTTTATCGTATTGACGAGAATATCGGACTTATTTTCATCTTGCTAAAAGTTTTGATATTAGTGAATCTAGTTGTTATCGCAATATCAAGTGAATTGAAGATATTTTAATTAAACACTCTGATTTTCAACAACTCGCTGGTAAAAAATCACTAATAAATGATTATTTTAATGATAAAACTATTATTATTGATGTTACCGAAACCCCAATCCAGCGCCCAAAAAAGACAAAAAAAATCTTATTCTGGTAAAAAGAAAAAACACACCATTAAAACACAAGTAATTATCGAAAAAGAAACCAAAAAAATTATTGCAACAAGTTTTTCGCTTGGAAAAAAACATGATTATGCTTTATTTAAAGAATCAAAAATCGCAATTTTAAAAAATACCAAATTAATAGTTGATAGTGGTTATCAAGGAATTCAAAAAATTCACAATAATGTTCTAACAGCCACAAAAAAAACAAAGACCCCCCTTTAAATAAAGCACAAAAACAACGTAATAGAATAGTTTCAAAAATGAGAATTATTATTGAAAATATTTTTGCTATTCTTAAAAAATTTAAAATTATTACAGAAAAATATCGTAATCGAAGAAAACGATTTAGTTTAAGATTTAATTTAATTGATTCAATTTATAATTTGCAGTTAGCATAGAATATTTATTTAAAATTAAAGAATTTAAATAATAAATTCATTTTTCGTTGTGGCAAAATATTAAATTTTTAAATAAAAAACATAATTAATTAAAATTATATTTTTATATTAGTGTCTTTTTACAAATATTTGCAATTTTTTAATAGGTTACGAAAGAAGTCTATTATATATTTTGATGCCCTGCATTAAATTAGCATTTAATATTAGGTTTTTACCAACACCTTTTTTATGAAGATTAGTCATAATGTTGTTTCACTCATTAGTATTAATTTCGCTTATTTTATCAATATTTAATCCATATTCAGACAATCATTTATTAGCATTTATTTCATTTACGCGTGGTATTTTTTTTAACTAATGTAGGACTTATTTTTTGAATATACTTCTTGCGATACCTGGTTTTATTATTAAAATATTATTATAAAATATAATTTATGAGGATATTAAATTATGAAATTTGATGAATTTAAAAATATTAATGATAAAGAATGATTAAGATTAACAGGAATAAAACAAGATATTTTTAATAAAATGTTAGATATTTTACAAGTAGCTGAAATAGAAAAATTTAAAAAAGGTGGCAAAGCTAATAAATTATCACTAGAAAATCGATTATTGATGACTTTATCGTATTGACGAGAATATCGAACTTATTTTCATCTTGGAAAAAATTTCGGAATTAGTGAAGCTAATTGTTATCGCAATATCAAGTGAATTGAAGATATTTTAATTAAACACCCTGATTTTCAGCAAGTTGCTGGTAAAAAAGCACTAATAAATGATTATTTTAATGATAAAACTATTATTATTGATGCTACCGAAACCCCAATCCAACGCCCAAAAAAAGACAAAAACAATCTTATTCTGGTAAAAAGAAAAAACACACTATTAAAACACAAGTAATTATCGAACAAGAAACCAAAAAAATTATTGCAACAAGTTTTTCACTTGGTAAAAAACACGATTATGCTTTATTTAAAGAATCAAAAATCGCAATTTTAAAAAATACCAAATTAATAGTTGATAGTGGTTATCAAGGAATACAAAAAATTCACAATAATGTTATAATGCCCACAAAGAAAACTAAGAAAAAACATTTAAATAAAGAACAAAAACAACATAATAGACTAGTTTCAAAAATAAGAATTATTATTGAAAATATTTTTGCTATTCTTAAAAAATTTAAAATTATTACAGAAAAATATAGAAATCGTAGAAAACGATTTAGTTTAAGATTTAATTTAATTGCTTCAATTTATAATTTACAATTATTATAGTTATCATAAAAGATTTATTTAAAATTAACGAATTTGAATAATAAAATAATTTTTCGTTGTGGCAAAATATTAAATTTTTAAATAAAAGACATAATTAATTAAAATTATAATTTTATATTAACCCCTTTTTACAAATATTTGAAATTATTTTAATGGGTTATGCAAGAAGTCTATTAAAAATATCTTGTTTTATTCCTGTTAATCTTAATCATTCTTTATCATTAATATTTTTAAATTCATCAAATTTCATAATTTAATATCCTCATAAATTATATTTTATAATAATATTTTAATAATAAAACCAGGTATCGCAAGAAGTCTAATCCCTTTGTTGTTCATGATTTGACTTAAATGTGTTGTTTTACCACCCGGTGCCCTGCACATATCTAATACTCGATCAGTTTCTTGCGGATTTAATACTTCTGCAACGATCATACTAATTTCATCTTGAATAAAAATTAAACCTTTTTTAAACATTTCTGAATTAACAACAACTGGTTTATCGGCAATGACACCCACAGAAAATTCTAAAGTTTTTGTTAAATTATAATTTGAATATTGAGCTAATAATTCATCTCGACTAATTTTTAGGGCATTAATGCGAAATGAAAGTTTTGGAATTGTTAAACTATCAACCATTACTTGCTGAGCAATATCTTCGCTATATTCATTACGAAGAATTAAATATAATGATGATGGAAAATTATATTTAATACTTAATTTTTTTTATTTCATCAGCAATATTAATTTCAAAAATCTCATCTTTACTGGCAAAAATCTTTTTTAACGTAGCATTAATAAAACCAGCATGCTTTGGATTTATATTTTTACTAATATTAACAGCTTCATTAACAATCGCATAATTAGGAATACGATCTAAAAAACGAAATTGATAAATACTCATTCATAATAAAACTTGTAATTTTTTATTATTTTTTTGGATTCAATAAATTGATTAGCAATATATTTTAAATAAAATTTATTTTTTAAAGCACCATAAACAATTCGATAAATTAAGTTTTTATTTTGGTCAGTAAAATAATCATTTTGTTCTACAACATTTGATAATAAATGATTACTAAACTTGTTTTTTTTGCAAAAATTTTTCATAAGATATTCCATGCTATTTATCTTGCTTGCATTTTTTAATCCTTTAAACTTATGAACGATTAGCAATTTCTTGTTCTAAAATTGTTTTAATTTCTGCAACTGCTTGTTCTACAGTGTTATTTACCACAACATAATTATAATTACTTTGCAATGGAAGTTCATAAGTTGCTTTTGCTAGTCGTGCTTGTAATACTTCTTCGGGTTCACTTTTTCGACCTCGAATTCGTTTTTCTAATTCTTCTAAACTTGGTGGAATTAAAAAAATTGAAACTGCATCAGTTACTTTCTGTAACACTTGTGTTGCGCCTTGTACTTCAATTTCTAATAAAACATTTTTTCCATTATTAATTTGTTCAATACAATATGATTTTGGTGTACCATAATAATTACCGACAAAATCAGCATATTCTAATAATTCATCATTTTTAATTGCAGCTTCAAATGTTGTTCGGTCAACAAAAAAATAATTTACCCCTTCAACTTCATCCTGTCTTTTTGTTCTTGTTGTCATTGAAACTGAATAAGCCAAATTCAACTCCTCATATTTAAAAATTTCTTGGCATATTGTCCCTTTTCCGACTCCTGATGGGCCAGAAAAAATAATTAAAAAACCCTCTTTATGCACATTAACGTTCTCCTTTTTCTAATCTTAATATATACAAATACTTTTTTTTATATTTTTTACAACGTAACATAACTAAATTAAATTGATCAAATAACAACATTTGATTTGATTCACAAACTATTATTCCATAGTTATTGATAATATTGTTATTCAATATTATAGTAATAATATCATAATAATACTCAATTTGCTTAAAAGGTGGGTCTAAAAATAAAATATCAATTAATACTTTCTGTTGCATCATTCAGCTTAATAAAACTTTATAATTATAATTTAATACCTTTGCATTATTTATTTTTAAGTTATTTAAATTAGTTTCAATAATTTTGGAGACACCTTGGTGCGAATCATTAAAATAACATTGTTGTAACCCCCGTGATAACCCTTCAATTCCTAATTGACCACTTCCAGCAAAAATATCTAATCCAATTTTATTTTCATAAATAAAATAATTATCTAAAATATTAAATGTATCTTCTTTAACACGTGCCATCATTGGCCGGGTATTAATTCCATCTAATGTTTTAATTTGACAACCCTTATATTTCCCACTAATTACGCGCATATTCTTGGCTCTTTTCTTTATTTTTTTTATTATACTAAAACTATTATACTAAAACTTTAGAATTTTCTTTAATAATTGCTGAATATGTTATAATTTCTTAAGAGGTGATTTTTATTGTTGCAAAATGAAATACCAACTAAAGACTGACTAGTATTTGATGATACGCCGTCAATTCGCCAACCATCAATTGATGTCTCTTTGCCATTAGCACCTGAAAATGAACTTGTAATGCAAAAATTAATTGATTTTGTAAGATATTCCCAAGATCCGAAAAAAAATAGTGGTCATACAATTAGACCAGCTGTTGGTTTAGCCGCTCCTCAAATTGGACATAGTCTTAAAATGTATTATATTCGAATTGAAGAGACAGATGACGAAACAGGAGATAAAAAAATAATTGAACATGCAATGATTAATCCTAAAATTATTGGAAAAAGTGAACAAATAGCTTGTATAGAAGAAGGCGAAGGTTGTTTAAGCGTTAATGGTGATAAAGAAGGTTTTGTCCCTCGTAGTTTTCGAATTATTATTGAAGGTTATGATTATTTAAAACAACAACAAGAAACAATTACTGCCCATGGTTATGAAGCAATTGTTTTTCAACATGAACAAGCACATTTAGAAGGTAAATTATATTATGATTTAATTAATAAAAAAGCGCCTTGAACAAAAAAAAGTGATTGAATTATTTTATAAAAAATAAAAACTGGTAATACCAGTTTTTATTTAGTTTTAAATACTAATTATATTTTCTTATTTTAATTCTTATGATAAAATCCCATCAGAGGCGATTTTTAATGCTAAAAAATGAAATACCAACTCATGACTGATTAGTATTGGATGGCACCCCATCAATTCGAAAATAATCAATTGATGTGTCTGGCTACTTAACACCCGAAAATGAACTTATAATGCAAAAATTATTTGATTTTGCAAGATATTCGCATACTCCCAAAAAAAATAATGCCAATAAGATTAGGCCAGCTGTTGGTTTAGCCGCTCCTCAAATTGGACATAATCTTAAAATGTATTATATTCGAATTGAAGAGTCAGATCATGAAACAGAAGATAAAAAAAATAATTGAACATGCAATGATTAATCCTAAAATTATTGAAAAAAGTAAGCAAATAGTTTGTCGTTAAAAAGGTGAAGGTTGTTTTAGTGTTAGGGATAACCAAGAAGTTTTTGTTCCTCGTAGTTTTGAAATTATTGTTGAAGGTTATGATTATTTAAAACAACAACAAGTAACAATTACTGCCCATGGCCTTGAAGCAATTGTTTTTCAACATGAACAAGGGCATTTAGAAGGAAAACTTTATTATGATTTAATTAATAAAACCGGGCCTTGGATGAAAAAAGTGATTGAATTATTGTATAAAAATAATATTAACTTTTTTAAAATGCAAACTGTAATATGAAATGCAACAAATCAACTCAGAAAGGAGTTGATTTTTTTAATGGAAAAAAACATTATTTTATTTTGCGGTCCTTAGTAACTAAGTGTGTAAAAGATAATTTTATTAATACTGTTAATAAGATAATAACTAAATAATGTAAAAGAAATTGAATAAATTATCCGCGTAATTTATTAGCGGTAATTTATTCAATATTGTTTATTTATTGTATTATGTAAATCTAAGCTCCAAATTTATTTCTTGTTAGGCGTCCTGTGCGATGAACCGGCAAAAAACAATTCTTGTGAGATTGTTTTTTTTATTTTTATATTAAAAAACATAAATTTATTTGCATTATTCATCGGATAGTATCTTTAAATTTAGAATTTTTATCATAAAAACAGATATTATTCTGTTTTCCCTACACAAAATAAACGATATTTTTATAAATTTCCTTTTAAACAAAGGTATTATCCGATGAATAATGCAAGCTATAAAACTTAATATTTTTTGATGCTTAAAGATGGACAACAAATCTATGGCACGAATTCTTAAAGAAAGTGTAAAATCGATTGGATTTACTCTACTATTTATTTCTTTAATTCTCGACAAGATTAATCACTTGTGAACTGTCAGAGCGTGTGTTTTTTTTGGCTTGTTTTCATAAAAAGAGTGCTGTTAAGCCGAAAAAAACAATATCGGACACTAAAAAAACAAGGGGTTTGGAACTACAAAAGGTTGTTTTCTTTATATAAAATTGTCTAGGGATGGATGAAGCGTAATTAATAACTGGGTAAATTTGTTTTACTTCCGTTGGGGGATAAACTCTGTTTAAATATAGAATTTTAGTATCGCAACCATTCACCCCCAAAGTGAGGCGGATGGCGAATTAATCTAATTAAATCAAAATACAAATATTCTTACTAAATATCAAAATATTAACCAACAAAGGGATTTTCTGTTTATTTAAAAAAAGAAAAAGAAAGGAATAAAATATTATGTAATAGACTTCTTGCATAACCCATTAAAATAATTTCAAATATTTGTAAAAAGGGGTTAATATAAAATTATAATTTTAATTAATTATGTCTTTTATTTAAAAATTTAATATTTTGCCACAACGAAAAATTATTTTATTATTCAAATTCGTTAATTTTAAATAAATCTTTTATGATAACTATAATAATTGTAAATTATAAATTGAAGCAATTAAATTAAATCTTAAACTAAATCGTTTTCTACGATTTCTATATTTTTCTGTAATAATTTTAAATTTTTTAAGAATAGCAAAAATATTTTCAATAATAATTCTTATTTTTGAAACTAGTATATTATGTTGTTTTTGTTCTTTATTTAAATGTTTTTTCTTAGTTTTCTTTGTGGGCATTATAACATTATTGTGAATTTTTTGTATTCCTTGATAACCACTATCAACTATTAATTTGGTATTTTTTAAAATTGCGATTTTTGATTCTTTAAATAAAGCATAATCGTGTTTTTTACCAAGTGAAAAACTTGTTGCAATAATTTTTTTGGTTTCTTGTTCGATAATTACTTGTGTTTTAATGGCGTGTTTTTTCTTTTTACCAGAATAAGATTGTTTTTGTCTTTTTTGGGCGTTGGATTAGGGTTTCGGCAACATCAATAATAATAGTTTTATCATTAAAATAATCATTTATTAGTGATTTTTTACCAGCGAGTTATTGAAAATCAGAGTGTTTAATTAAAATATCTTCAATTCACTTGATATTGCGATAACAACTAGATTCACTAATATCAAAACTTTTAGCAAGATGAAAATAAGTCCGATATTCTCGTCAATACGATAAAGTCATCAGTAGCCGATTTTCTAGTGATAATTTATTATTTTTGCCACCTTTTTTAAATTTTTCTATTTCAGCTACTTGTAAAATATTTAACATTTTATTAAAAGTAGCTTTTTTTGCTCCGGTTAATCGCAATAATTCTTTATCATTAATAAAATTAAATTTATCAAATTTCATAATTTTAATCTCCTATAATTTCTATTTTAATTTAAAAATATTTTATAGGAATTTTAAAATAATTAGATTAGGTTATGCAAGAAGTCTAATAATACAAAAGTAAATATATCAATAAAACTTGAAATTAAATAACAACATCATTTGATTGAGTTGATTGTAGGCCTGTTGATTTTCGTATTTCGCACCATAAAAATCATTATGATTTACAATGTTTATAATGAGCAAAAATGTATTTAAATTTATTTGAAGATAAATGAGATTTTATTAATTCATATATGAAACATTACAAAATTAATGATATTTTAGATTTGGCTACAGATGGTTGGAAAATATTACAAATTGAGAAAAAAATAAAACAAATAAATTAAAATATATTAGACTTATTGCGTAACCTATTAAAAAATTGCAAATATTTGTAAAAAGACACTAATAGAAAAATATAATTTTAATTAATTATGTTTTTTATTTAAAAATTTAATATTTTGCCACAACAAAAAATGAATTTATTATTTAAATTCTTTAATTTTAAATAAATCTTCTATGCTAACTGCAAATTATAAATTGAAGCAATTAAATTAAATCTTAAACTAAATCGTTTTCTTCGATTACGATATTTTTCTGTAATAATTTTAAATTTTTTAAGAATAAAAAAAATATTTTCAATAATAATTCTCATTTTTGAAACTATTCTATTACGTTGTTTTTGCACTTTATTTAAAGGGTTTTTCTTTGTTTTTTTTGTAGGTATTAGAATATTATTGTGAATTTTTTGAATTCCTTGATAACCACTATCAACTATTAATTTGGTATTTTTTAAAATTGAGATTTTTGATTCTTTAAATAAAGCATAATCATGTTTTTTTCCAAGCGAAAAACTTGTTGCAATAATTTTTTTGGTTTCTTGTTCGATAATTACTTGTGTTTTAATGGTGTGTTTTTTCTTTTTACCAGAATAAGATTGTTTTTGTCTTTTTTGGGCGTTGGATTGGGGTTTCGGTAACATCAATAATAATATTTTTATCATTAAAATAATCATTTATTAGTGATTTTTTACCAGCGATTTGTTGAAAATAAGAGTGTTTAATTAAAATATCTTCAATTCACTTGATATTGCGATAAAAACTAGATTCACTAATATCAAAACTTTTAGCAAGATGAAAATAAGCCCGATATTCTCGTCAATACGATAAGGTCGTCAGTAGCCGATTTTCTAGTGATAATTTATTATTTTTGCCATCTTTTTTAAATTTTTCTATTTCAGCTACTTGTAAAATATTTAACATTTTATTAAAAGTAGCTTTTTTTGCTCCGGTTAATCGCAATAATTCTTTATCATTAATAAAATTAAATTTATCAAATTTCATAATTTTAATCTCCTATAATTTCTATTTTAATTTAAAAATATTTTATAGGAATTTTCAAATAATTAAATTAGGTTATGCAAGAAGTCTAATATTGTTTTTATAATAACAAAAAGTTTTTGAATGATGTTAAAACGAAATCTAATTTATACAGGAATTACTCATAATAAAACTAAATTATATTTAATTGGTGAACCATCAGCATTTTTATATGGTGTTAATAATTTACCACAAAAACGCCGAACAACTTTACAAGAAAAAATTAAAACATTTTTAAAATAACAATAATTATCATATTTTGCCTAGTTTTAATGTTATCGTAAAAAATTTAACATAAAAGTTATTAAATTATAGGGGCATTGCAATGGCGCCAAGATTAGCAGATTCTATTGTAAACATATTTATTAAATTATGCCCTGTAAAATTTTTATTAGTAGTGTCATCAAAATCATAACTAACATAGTAAATGGTTTCATCTGAATTATCATCAATCAATATTGCTATTATAATAACAACATGTTTTACTTGACTATTTGATCATCAAGGTGGGCTGCCTTTAATGCCAAGTATTAATGGCATATCATTTTTAAGACTAAGTTTAAATAGATTTTGTAATCACAGTTTTTGTTCATCTTTTTTACCAAAATTTTGTTCTAAGACATAGTTTTGATATTCTAAAAAATTTGGATGTAGTTGCAAATTAATATGTTTATTTATTAATATTGGAATAGCATTCTCCATCAAAGTTTCATCATTTGTTTTCATTTCATTAGCTAATTCATCTTGCGATAATAAATCATTATTATTTTTATGTAAAAAATAATAGATTTAACTGATGCTGGAACACAATAATATTTTTGTTCTTTATGAAAGTTAGGAAAACTATGTTTTAATGAAATATAAGTTGGTGGATTTATTAGACTTCTTGCATAACCTAATTTAATTATTTGAAAATTCCTATAAAATATTTTTAAATTAAAATAGAAATTATAGGAGATTAAAATTATGAAATTTGATAAATTTAATTTTATTAATGATAAAGAATGATTAAGATTAACAGGAATAAAACAAGATATTTTTAATAAAATGTTAGATATTTTACAAGTAGCTGAAATAGAAAAATTTAAAAAAGATGGCAAAAATAATAAATTATCACTAGAAAATCGGCTACTGACGACCTTATCGTATTGACGAGAATATCGGGCTTATTTTCATATTTCTAAAAGTTTTGATATTAGTGAATCTAGTTTTTATCGCAATATCAAGTGAATTGAAGATATTTTAATTAAACACTCTTATTTTCAACAAATCGCTGGTAAAAAATAACTAATAAATGATTATTTTAATGATAAAACTATTATTATTGATGTTACCGAATCCTCAATCCAACGCCCAAAAAAAGACAAAAACAATCTTATTCTGGTAAAAAGAAAAAACACACCATTAAAACACAAGTAATTATCGAACAAGAAACCAAAAAAATTATTGCAACAAGTTTTTCGCTTGGAAAAAAAACATGATTATGCTTTATTTAAAGAATCAAAAATCTCAATTTTAAAAAATACCAAATTAATAGTTGATAGTGGTTATCAAGTAATTCAAAAAATTCACAATAATGTTCTAATACCTACAAAAAAAACAAAGAAAAACCCTTTAAATAAAGTACAAAAACAACGCAATAGAATAGTTTCAAAAATGAGAATTATTATTGAAAATATTTTTGATATTCTTAAAAAATTTAAAATTATTACAGAAAAATATCGTAATCGAATAAAACGATTTATTTTAAGATTTAATTTAATTGCTTCAATTTATAATTTGCAGTTAGCATAGAAGATTTATTTGAAATTAAAGAATTTAAATAATAAATTCATTTTTTGTTGTGGCAAAAATATTAAATTTTTAAATAAAAAACATAATTAATTAAAATTATATTTTTCTATTAGTTTCTTTTTACAAATATTTGCAATTTTTTAATAGGTTATGCAAGAAGTCTATTATATTCGTAATATTCGTTAATAATTTTAGTTTTAAATTCAATATCATGGTCTTTTGACCCTTTAGTTTTACCCCTTGCCATATAAAAAATGTTTCTCCTAACTTTATATATTTAATAATAACCTAAAAAGGTTTTTTATTTCATATTCTCAGTTAAAAGAAACATTGTACCTTATTTTAATAAGGTGTTTTTATTTAAACCTAATTTATAAGGGTGATGTATTTTAAAATACATCGTTGTTAATATAACATAATTTAATTGATAATATTAAATTCTCTGACACTGTATTCGAGTTCGTCAGTGTTTTTGTTCTTTTTGTGAAGATATTTAATTTCAATTGTTTTAGTATCTTTATTAGACTTCTTGCGATACCTGGTTTTATTATTAAAATATTATTATAAAATATAATTTATGAGGATATTAAATTATGAAATTTGATGAATTTAAAAATATTAATGATAAAGAATGATTAAGATTAACAGGAATAAAACAAGATATTTTTAATAAAATGTTAGATATTTTACAAGTAGCTGAAATAGAAAAATTTAAAAAAGGTGGCAAAGCTAATAAATTATCACTAGAAAATCGATTATTGATGACTTTATCGTATTGACGAGAATATCGAACTTATTTTCATCTTGGAAAAAATTTCGGAATTAGTGAAGCTAATTGTTATCGCAATATCAAGTGAATTGAAGATATTTTAATTAAACACCCTGATTTTCAGCAAGTTGCTGGTAAAAAAGCACTAATAAATGATTATTTTAATGATAAAACTATTATTATTGATGCCACCGAAACCCCAATCCAACGCCCAAAAAAAGACAAAAACAATCTTATTCTGGTAAAAAGAAAAAACACACTATTAAAACACAAGTAATTATCGAACAAGAAACCAAAAAAATTATTGCAACATGTTTTTCACTTGGTAAAAAACACGATTATGCTTTATTTAAAGAATCAAAAATCGCAATTTTAAAAAATACCAAATTAATAGTTGATAGTGGTTATCAAGGAATACAAAAAATTCACAATAATGTTATAATGCCCACAAAGAAAACTAAGAAAAAACATTTAAATAAAGAACAAAAACAACATAATAGACTAGTTTCAAAAATAAGAATTATTATTGAAAATATTTTTGCTATTCTTAAAAAATTTAAAATTATTACAGAAAAATATAGAAATCGTAGAAAACGATTTAGTTTAAGATTTAATTTAATTGCTTCAATTTATAATTTACAATTATTATAGTTATCATAAAAGATTTATTTAAAATTAACGAATTTGAATAATAAAATAATTTTTCGTTGTGGCAAAATATTAAATTTTTAAATAAAAGACATAATTAATTAAAATTATAATTTTATATTAACCCCTTTTTACAAATATTTGAAATTATTTTAATGGGTTATGCAAGAAGTCTATTAAATACTTTGTTTAAATTATCCGCAGCTTCGTTTCAAGTAACACATTTAATATTTTGACCTTCATCATTTACATAAAATGAAAATAAATTGCGTTGAATATTGTTTTTGTCGGTAATTGTTTTAAACATTGCTTTATCAGCAAAAATAACATCTACTTCTTTTGTAAATAATTGATTGTTTTGAAAATTTCTGTACATATAAAAAATTCCTTTCATTGATTAAAGTATTTTATAATTAAAAAATTTTAAACTAATAAAAAAAATTAATAGCATAATAGATTAAATAAAATTAATACTTTAATTAATCTTAAAACACATATATAAATAATTAAATTATTTAATTGTTGAATTAAACCATCTAAACAAGTAGGGTCAACCGTAATTTTTTTAATAGACTTCTTGCGATACCTGGTTTTATTATTAAAATATTATTATAAAATATAATTTATGAGGATATTAAATTATGAAATTTGATGAATTTAAAAATATTAATGATAAAGAATGATTAAGATTAACAGGAATAAAACAAGATATTTTTAATAAAATGTTAGATATTTTACAAGTAGCTGAAATAGAAAAATTTAAAAAAGGTGGCAAAGCTAATAAATTATCACTAGAAAATCGATTATTGATGACTTTATCGTGTTGACGAGAATATCGAACTTATTTTCATCTTGGAAAAAATTTCGGAATTAGTGAAGCTAATTGTTATCGCAATATCAAGTGAATTGAAGATATTTTAATTAAACACCCTGATTTTCAGCAAGTTGCTGGGAAAAAAGCACTAATAAATGATTATTTTAATTATAAAACTATTATTATTGATGTTACCGAATCCTCAATCCAACGCCCAAAAAAAGACAAAAACAATCTTATTCTGGTAAAAAGAAAAAACACACTATTAAAACACAAGTAATTATCGAACAAGAAACCAAAAAAATTATTGCAACATGTTTTTCACTTGGTAAAAAACACGATTATGCTTTATTTAAAGAATCAAAAATCGCAATTTTAAAAAATACCAAATTAATAGTTGATAGTGGTTATCAAGGAATACAAAAAATTCACAATAATGTTATAATGCCCACAAAGAAAACTAAGAAAAAACATTTAAATAAAGAACAAAAACAACATAATAGACTAGTTTCAAAAATAAGAATTATTATTGAAAATATTTTTGCTATTCTTAAAAAATTTAAAATTATTACAGAAAAATATAGAAATCGTAGAAAACGATTTAGTTTAAGATTTAATTTAATTGCTTCAATTTATAATTTACAATTATTATAGTTATCATAAAAGATTTATTTAAAATTAACGAATTTGAATAATAAAATAATTTTTCGTTGTGGCAAAATATTAAATTTTTAAATAAAAGACATAATTAATTAAAATTATAATTTTATATTAACCCCTTTTTACAAATATTTGAAATTATTTTAATGGGTTATGCAAGAAGTCTATTATAGTATTTTGTGTTGTTACAGTAGTAATAAATAAAGTGGTAATGATAAATAAGGCAATAATTAATACATTTATCATTTTTGACATTTTAATTTATCATTTCTTTTTGATAGTATTACAAAAGCTTAGTTTTTATAAAAAATATAAATAAAATAATTAGATAACTTTTTAAAAGGTTTATTTATCAGTTTTTTAGAAATATATTTAAAATAAAGAATAATTTTTATATCAAAACCTAAACTTTTTTCTTACTACCAATTATTTTTTAAAATCATTTTGTTTATTTGAAACTTATTGATTTAGCAGTGAAATAATTTACTTTTTTTCACCAAACCATTTTTTTATAATGAGGGTGCTTAAAATTAATATTAATAAATTAACTTAATTTTAAGCAAACAGAGAAACATATAGTTTATAGTTTTTCATTATTTTATATTTAAAATGTGTAATTAAAATTTCCTTTTAGTTATAAATTTTGCTTTCATTGAAAATATTTTTAAAAAGTCAATTTCTATTGCTTTTTTTAATAAAGATATAAAAAGGAAATTAGTTTGAAAATATTGTTAATATAAAATAATTATTATAAATTGAAGAATGTAGATAATTTTAAAAATATTACTAATATTTTTAAGGTAAATGACTTTATTAATTAAAATATGAATTAAAAAATAAATTTTAACATCAGTTCGTACCATAAGCTGTAATTATAATATTTAAGTTTTAATTTTTTTAAGTTATAATTAGAGAGTATAAAATTATATATAACAAAGGGGTTTTAAATAATGAAAAAAATAATTATTTTATTAGGAATGGCTTTTTTTGCAACGACAGGATATAGTCCAATTGTAGGTTGTAAAAAGCCGCTTAAACTTGATGATACTGAAAATGGTATTGGAAAAGATATGGAAATTTTAAATAAAATTTCACAACGTGCTATCAACAATTTTTCAGTTTATGCACAAACTAAAAATACAATTAATAGTGCTGAATATCAAAATAAATTTTATAAACTGTATACAATGATTGACAAGAAAACTGAAAGTAGAAAATTAGACCAAATGGATAAAGATGCGATAGATGCTTTAGAAACATTAAAAAATGGCTTTCTTGCTGTGTTTAATAATATTAATAATGAAATTTATAATGACTATTCAAATTATTATCCTGATAGTAAACCAATTAATTTATTAAATGATAGTTTAAATTATGAATTAAATTTTATTGATATGGGTCAATTGCAAGCAATTTTAGATCGACCAGGATTAGAAACAGTAAAAGCAGTTAGACTAGATTTCCATTTTCAATTTAAAGCTAAGTTTAAACTTTTAACAACAACTTCAGATTATGTAATACAATATGTTATTACTGATAATCCAGAAGAAATGAAAGTTGTTTTAAATGGGATGGTTCAAAAAATTTCAAGAGTAATTGTTAATTTTTTCAATCAAGAGGGAATTTTTCAAATTGATAAAACACCTGGATTTGCTACAATTTATCAAAATTTTGATGTAAACTATACAGATGGTTTTTCTAATTTAGATAATATTATTTTAGAAAAGTTACAAAGTAAAATTAAAAGTGATAGCGAATTGCAAAAGTTTGTAAAAAATATTAAATATAATTCTTCAATAACTTTATTAAGTTTACTAACAAGTGCAATTAATAATACTACTAATGGTGTTAATGTTGTTCGAGAAAATACAGCTTCATATGTTTGAACCGGAAAAGGATATCAGCCTAATAAAATTACTCCAGAAAATTTTGTTAAGTTTTATCGTTCATTAGTTAATGTTTTTAATACTGGAGGTCAGAACTTACGATTAGCTGATTTTCATGTGAATTTAGCAAAAATTCAAGTGGCAGGGTTTCCATTATCTGGAGCAGCAATGAATGATGGGCAAGCATTAAAAGTTCAAGTTGAAATTACAGAGGAAGGTTTAACAAATAAGTTAATGGAATATGGACGGTTAGTAGTTGCTTTTTATAATCATTTTAAATTAGAATCAAATGAGCATTCAGGAGTATTCCATCTTAGCAAAGAAGCTTTTACTAAAATTTTAAATTTAAAAACCCGAAAATACAAAGATGTTTTGAAAATATTAATTAATGATTTTAAAGAAGCAAATCAAACAAAAAATTTACCAGGAATTGATATTTTTACAACTGGCAACTGGGAAAAACGTGTTAACAAAGTTAGTTTAAATGAAACTAAAGATACTTTTTCACTTCGTCGGCGAGCAGTTTGAAACTTTGATTTATTATTTGGAAAAAATAATGCGGTTTATTATACTGGATGAACATCAACATTATTTACCTTAGAATTTACTAAAAAATAATTTTAATTTAAAAAAGCAAGGTTATAGATTGTCTAGACTCTGCGCCCAGTTTGGTAAGTATTAATAAAAAAGAGTTATAAACTTTTATTTGTTATATCTTTTTCTTTACGACTTGAATATCATTTATTTCATTTTTTAACATCATTAATGTATTAATCATGAGATAAATAAATATTGTTATGAATTGTTGCTTTTTTTAATAAAGAACGAAAACTTTCAATAACAATATTATCAGCACAATGATAATTTTTGCCCATAGAAATTCTAATTTCATTAGACATACATTTGTTAGACTTCTTGCATAACCTAATCTAATTATTTTAAAATTCCTATAAAATATTTTTAAATTAAAATAGAAATTATAGGAGATTAAAATTATGAAATTTGATAAATTTAATTTTATTGATGATAAAGAATTATTGCGATTAACCGGAGCAAAAAAGCTATTTTTAATAAAATGTTAAATATTTTACAAGTAGCTGAAATAGAAAAATTTAAAAAAGATGGCAAAAATAATAAATTATCACTAGAAAATCGGCTACTGATGACTTTATCGTATTGACGAGAATATCGGACTTATTTTCATCTTGCTAAAAGTTTTGATATTAGTGAATCTAGTTGTTATAGCAACATCAAGTGAATTGAAGATATTTTAATTAAAAACCCTGATTTTTAACAACTCGCTGGTAAAAAATCACTAATAAATGATTATTTTAATGATAAAACTATTATTATTGATGTTACCGAATCCTCAATCCAACGCCCAAAAAAAGACAAAAACAATCTTATTCTGGTAAAAAGAAAAAAAACACCATTAAAACACAAGTAATTATCGAACAATAAACCAAAAAAATTATTGCAACAAGTTTTTCGTTTGGAAAAAACATGATTATGCTTTATTTAAAGAATCAAAAATCTCAATTTTAAAAAATACCAAATTAATAGTTGATAGTGGTTATCAAGGAATTCAAAAAATTCACAATAATGTTCTAATACCTACAAAAAAACAAACAAAAACCCTTTAAATAAAGTACAAAAACAACGTAATAGAATAGTTTCAAAAATGAGAATTATTATTGAAAATATTTTTGCTATTCTTAAAAAATTTAAAATTATTACAGAAAAATATCGTAATCGAAGAAAACGATTTAGTTTAAGATTTAATTTAATTGCTTCAATTTATAATTTGCATTTAGCATAGAAGATTTATTTAAAATTAAAGAATTTAAATAATAAATTCATTTTTTGTTGTGGCAAAATATTAAATTTTTAAATAAAAAAAATAATTAATTAAAATTATGTTTTTATATTAATGTCTTTTTACAAATATTTGCAATTTTTTAATAGGTTACGCAAGAAGTCTAAACTTCTTATCCTTTTTATTTTTCACTATTTATTTAATAAATAACTTTATTACTTTTTCTCATTTAGGTATAGTTTCCCTTAGGCATGGTTTAGTTAATCACTTGCGACTACTATTCTGACCCATGTAGTACTAATTTAATTAGTTGACTAACCTTATTAGATCCATTATTATTTTTTAGTGTTCCAGCTTGACCACCTTGTTGAATCTTACTATTTATAAAAATAATGGTAGTAAGAAAAGGGTTGAGGTTTTGGTATAAAAAGTATTTTTTTAATGTTATTGATGAATTTAAAACACTAATAAATCAGGATTTTTAAAAATTTATCCAATTATTTTATTTATATTTTTTATAAAACCTCAACTTTTGTAATGCTATCAAAATAATTATTCCTTTTCAGAATAATTATTGGTTTCTTTTCTTTTGCTTAATTCTATTTCAAGGTTTTTGATATTTTGTAAAAGTAAATTTATCATTTTTTTATTTTGAATAGATTTGTAATTTGTATTTTCACACTCTCTTAATTGCGTTTTTAAATTATTAATTCTTGTCTTAATTTCTGATGTTACTAAATTTTCAAAGTAATTGATTTCAATTTCTTTTTTTTAATATCATAAAAATAATCTTTATTGAAATTGATATATTCAATTTCTTTTAATTGATATGTGTTTAATTTTTCTGATAACTTTAAATCTTTTTATAGTTTTAAAGTTATTTTCATTGGATTATAGCGTGATATTTTAATAATGCCATTTCATTGTTTTAAATTTGCTAACTCACTAGTTAACATCAGTGGATGACTTTTTAAACTTTTTGAAATACTAATATTATTTTTATTTTCATTAACACTAATTTGTTCGATTGTTTTTGTTCCAAATAATTCTCTATAATACTTAATTGTTTCTAAATAATTGGTATGTAAAAAAATGTGCATTCCACAGTTATTTAAAATAATTTTGCTATTGTATCACCATAATTTAATTTTAATTGATTAATATCTTGTAAAATAAATTGAAAAAATATGTTTCTGCCTCTTGAAATACTAGACTTCTTGCGTAACCTATTAAAAAATTGTAAATATTTGTAAAAAGACACTAATAGAAAAATATAATTTTAATTAATTATGTTTTTTATTTAAAAATTTAATATTTTGCCACAACAAAAAATGAATTTATTATTTAAATTCTTTAATTTTAAATAAATCTTCTATGCTAAATGCAAATTATAAATTGAAGCAATTAAATTAAATCTTAAACTAAATCGTTTTCTTCGATTGCGATATTTTTCTGTAATAATTTTAAATTTTTTAAGAATAGCAAAAATATTTTCAATAATAATTCTCATTTTTGAAACTATTCTATTACGTTTTTTTGTACTTTATTTAAAGGGTTTTTCTTTGTTTTTTTGTAGATATTAGAACATTATTGTGAATTTTTTGTATTCCTTGATAACCACTATCAACTATTAATTTGGTATTTTTTAAAATTGAGATTTTTGATTCTTTAAATAAAGCATAATCATGTTTTTTTCAAAGCGAAAAACTTGTTGCAATAATTTTTTTGGTTTCTTGTTCGATAATTACTTGTGTTTTAATGGTGTGTTTTTTCTTTTTACCAGAATAAGATTGTTTTTGTCTTTTTTTGGGCGTTGGATTGGGGTTTTGATAACATCAATAATAATAGTTTTATCATTAAAATAATCATTTGTTAGTGATTTTTTACCAGCGAGTTGTTGAAAATCAGAGTGTTTAATTAAAATATCTTCAATTCACTTGATATTGCGATAACAACTAGATTCACTAATATCAAAACTTTTAGCAAGATGAAAATAAGCCCGATATTATCGTCAATACGATAAAGTCATCAATAGCCGATTTTATAGTGATAATTTATTAGTTTTGCCACCTTTTTTAAATTTTTCTATTTCAGCTACTTGTAAAATATTTAACATTTTATTAAAAGTAGCTTTTTTGCTCCGGTTAATCGCAATAATTCTTTATCATTAATAAAATTAAATTTATCAAATTTCATAATTTTAATCTTCTATAATTTCTATTTTAATTTAAAAATATTTTATAGGAATTTTAAAATAATTATATTAGGCTATGTAAGAAGTCTAATAAGCAAAGAATGAACAATACATGTATTAAAAATATTGTAATATATAGAAGAACAACAAGAATGCAAAATATATATTGAAGATTGCTTACCAATTCAACTGCCTTCAACAAAAGATAGAGATAGTTTATTAAAATTAATAGGAGCAATAAAATTTAATAATTATAATTATTTATTAGATGAAAATTTTAATAGAAAAACTAAGTGAACAGCACCTATTTTTACTAAATCAGTTTTTAAAAATATGGATAATTTGAGTAAATATAATGATAGTTGTTTATGATCATTTGATAAAGATACTAATTTAACTTATCAATATGGTAAAGGTTGATTTTATAATAATAAGAAAATAAGTAATAATTTACGCGATGCAATTATTATTGCTAATTACGAAAGTAAATAATTATGAAACATTCATATAATCAAAAAACAGGGGAATATTATTCTAAATTAATTCGTAATATTAATATTTACTTAAATGAAAATGAAGAAAAAGTTTGAAATAAATTAAATTTTTATACTTATTCTAAAATAATTGAATATCTTATCAACTTTTATATAAAACACAATAAAAAAATAAAAAATAACCTTAATTGGTTATTTTTTTAAATACTATTTGTTAGTTGTCTAATAGCATCTTTTTGTTGTTGTTTTTTGTCATTTACTTTAACTTGTTTTTTAACATTTTTAATTTGACCTATTTTTAATGCTAATTCTGTTGCATAATCAGGTCCTCGTAAATGTTTTTTGTGGGCAATAACAGCAGTTATTAATTCTCTAATTTCTGCTTTATATTTTTTAATTTTTTTAGCAGATAATCCTGGAATACCAAGACTACCCACCCCACCACTATCCGCTAACATAAGTAAAGCAATCATTAATGTATCATTTAACTTTTTTTTAATTCCTTTCTTATCCTCACTCAAACAGTGGCCACACATCCTTTCAGAACAAAATAATTTATAAATTAAACTATATAACCACCCAAAAATATCAACGACCCCTATAAATATAGTTTATTTTAAATTTAATTTTTTGTTATTTTCATTTTGTATATTTTTTAATTTTTTTCTATTATGCCATCTAAATTATTTCATTGTTTTGTTACTCTTGATTGAATAACGCGCGTATTAATCCGACAATCTAAACAATGTCTTAAATGGTATTTTTTTATTTTGATTTATCAATTCAAATAATAATTAAAGAAATTATTAAAGTAATTAAAGGTAATATTGTAAATACTAATCCCATTTTAGATATTTTTAATCTTGGTATATCAATTTTCATATCAAATTTTGGTTTACTAGTAGCAACAAATATACCTTGAATTCCGTTTGTAAATAAAGGTGTTAGTAAAATAGCAATTCCATTACCTCAATATTAACCATAATTATATCAATTAATATTATCTTTTATTGCATTAATTATGCAATATTCTAATCAACAATTTAATACTAAAAATATCAATGTATAAAAACTAACCACTCAACTACGAATTTTATATTTTCTTTCTCATTCTCTAATATCTTTATGAGTTCAATTATAAGTTGGAATAGGGTCTTTTTTAAATCAATTTCAAGGCAAAGCACCATTTAATCAAGTTGTTTTATATTGTTTCATTAATTTAATGTCCTTTCTAACTTACTTTTTTTCTTTCAATAAACACAAATCCCAAAGGTTTAAATGTTGCTGGACCATTAACTCCAATATTAATCAATCCATCAGGATTAATAGATAATGCTAAACATGCACTATTAACAACTATTTGACCATATATAACACCTATTGTTTGTATAAAAATCTGCCCTTTTTGAAACACCCATTTACTTTTTAAATCTACTTTGCTATATTTTCCTGAGGCTCAAATTCTATAAATATAATTTTCTTTATCAAAATTAGGAATATTATATCCAGTTTGACCAACTATAAAATCACTAGTATCAACAATTTCTCAACCATTATCAGCATTAATAGATATATCACCACTGACCAATAATGAATTACCATTAATAGTTTTAATATTTGTTCCACTTATTAATTTATCTTGTTTAGTATTAATTATTCTGTTCATATTTTCTATTGCAGAATTAAATCCAGATATAGATAAATCTAATTTTTTTGATTTTTTTAAAATATATTTGCCATTTTCTTTATCAATATAATCTTTATTCAAATCACTATCTTTAATAACATCTGATGGAATTTCACCACCTTGTTTTGCTTTTCAAACATTATTATCAAAATAAATAGTATCATTATCAAATGGAACAATCATTTTAATATATTCGTTATAATCAATTTTACTAAAATCATTAACAGTTGGACAGGCAATATTTATTGAATTATCTGTTTGTAATCGTTCTTTTAATAAAAATAATAATGTTGGATAAAAAGTTTTTTTACTAATATGCTTATATTCTTCTTCTCAAGGAAGAGCATAATTATCTAAACTATAATTATATGGTCTATCAACGGTTTTACTAGGCATAATATCAATTATTTCACCTGCTAATTTTAAAGCATTTTTAACATCACGAGTAATATTTTGATTTGCTTCAGAGTCATTAGTTTGAGAATAAGCAACTCCGCCCTGGGAAAATGAAGCACTACCAGTTAAATCATTAATTTCTTTGGGTAAATATCAATTTATAACTGCTAATAAAAAAGCAGATTGAATATAACTTAATCATTTATCATATTAGACTTCTTGCGATACCTGGTTTTATTATTAAAATATTATTATAAAATATAATTTATGAGGATATTAAATTATGAAATTTGATGAATTTAAAAATATTAATGATAAAGAATGATTAAGATTAACAGGAATAAAACAAGATATTTTTAATAAAATGTTAGATATTTTACAAGTAGCTGAAATAGAAAAATTTAAAAAAGGTGGCAAAGCTAATAAATTATCACTAGAAAATCGATTATTGATGACTTTATCGTATTGACGAGAATATCGAACTTATTTTCATCTTGGAAAAAATTTCGGAATTAGTGAAGCTAATTGTTATCGCAATATCAAGTGAATTGAAGATATTTTAATTAAACACCCTGATTTTCAGCAAGTTGCTGGTAAAAAAGCACTAATAAATGATTATTTTAATGATAAAAATATTATTATTGATGCTACCGAAACCCCAATCCAACGCCCAAAAAAAGACAAAAACAATCTTATTCTGGTAAAAAGAAAAAACACACTATTAAAACACAAGTAATTATAGAACAAGAAACCAAAAAAATTATTGCAACAAGTTTTTCACTTGGTAAAAAACACGATTATGCTTTATTTAAAGAATCAAAAATCGCAATTTTAAAAAATACCAAATTAATAGTTGATAGTGGTTATCAAGGAATACAAAAAATTCACAATAATGTTATAATGCCCACAAAGAAAACTAAGAAAAAACATTTAAATAAAGAACAAAAACAACATAATAGACTAGTTTCAAAAATAAGAATTATTATTGAAAATATTTTTGCTATTCTTAAAAAATTTAAAATTATTACAGAAAAATATCGTAATCGAAGAAAACGATTTAGTTTAAGATTTAATTTAATTGCTTCAATTTATAATTTACAATTATTATAGTTATCATAAAAGATTTATTTAAAATTAACGAATTTGAATAATAAAATAATTTTTCGTTGTGGCAAAATATTAAATTTTTAAATAAAAGACATAATTAATTAAAATTATAATTTTATATTAACCCCTTTTTACAAATATTTGATAGCATTACAAAATTTGAGGTTTTATAAAAAATATAAATAAAATAATTGGATAAATTTTTAAAAATCCTGATTTATTATTGTTTTAAATTCATCAATAATAGTAAAAAAAATAATTTTTATACCAAAACCTCAACCTTTTTCTTACTACCAAATATTTGAAATTATTTTAATGGGTTATGCAAGAAGTCTATTATTATTTTCATCTTTTAATTTTATCGCAAATGGTGTTTCATTATTGGCTCATATAGTTGAGTTAATTGGTTGTTTATTAAAATCATCAATTGTTAATATATTAATTTCTTCACCTTTATATTTTTGAACTATTTTTAAACTACCTTGTCATTGAGCAATAGTACTTTCCATATTATCAAATATTCGTGAATAACTACCATAATCACTTGGTTTAGCATTATTAGGTTTTCAACCAGTTTCTGTATCAGGAATATATGAACTATAAACATTAAAAGGAAATACCATTCAATGTCTATTATCTCGTATATTTTCTTTGATATCTATTAAAGTATCATAGGCTTGTCTTCTTAATTCTTCCATAACACCTGGGTTAATTCTACTCATTTTTTAATTCTCCTTAATTTCTGTTCTACCTTGTAAGGCATTTTGATTATTACCATTTTCATCATATTCCATTAATTTATTATTATGTTCTATTTCTTTGACTTGTATTTTATCTTGTCATGTTTCTATTTTTTTTAAATATTTGGCTGCTTCTAATTCATCAATATTTTCATATTCAGTAATTGCTCTTATTGGTTCCATTGTGCCATTATCTAATCTGGCAGTAATTAATTCATTTTGTCGCATTTGGTCTACTAAACTAGCACTAACAAAATCAAAACCATAAGGTCTTTCACCCATACCATTTCATAAACCATAATATTTTAAAACAGTATCAAACATTTTAGTATAATATTGCTTGCGATATGCTTGTAAATATGCTTGTTTTTCTAAATCTTTTGTTTTAATTAATAAAGATTGTGTTTTATTTTGGTCATTATCTGATTTATCACCAAATGGACTAGAAAAATGACATGCCAAATATACTTGTTCAATAACTGCTTTTTGGTCTTCGGTATATGTTTCTAAGGTTGGTGTCCCCTGTACTACTTGTAAAGATTGGGATAATTGACCATCTACTGTTGATGAACTTGATTGAACAAAAATATCATCAAATACATCTTGTAGTACTTTTTTATTACCTTTGTTATAAGCAGTCATTAAATCATCGCTTAGTATCCCATATCAATGAGTACGATTTGCATATCTTTCTTTTGATTTAATATTAAAACTATCTTCTAAATCAAATTGTAATTTATAACAATTTGCCATAGTAGGTCATGGGTTTAAAGTAGTTGAAGTAGATAAAAATAAAGGATTAGGTTCATTTATCATTTCTCAAAAAGGCACGATACCTAATTTATTTTTAAATTCTTGTACTAAAAAAGGTCTAACATCATCTTTAATTTGTGTTTTACTTTGCCCAACAACTATTTCATTATTTTTAGGTCAACCTTTAATAACTATTTTATCTTTGGTACAAATTAAATTTAAAATAAAACCACTGTCTGATTGATGATAATTTAATCAAATATCAGCACCTTGTTCAATTTCATTTATTTTACTTACGCGTGATGTAAAGTTAAATGGGTTAATTCATAAATCAATATTGCCATCACTATTTTCTAATAAACCGAAGATAGTTTTACCCATTAAACTTGCTGTTAATTCATTCTTATCTAATTTTTCTTTTATTTTATAGGTTTCATATCATCAATTTAATTTTTCTAAAATGTCTTTACGATGAGACTTAAATAAAATATCTTTACCATTTACTAGTCGCATTTGATGGCGAGCAATAATATTGGCTAAATTAATTGTTCAATCATAATTATAAAATTTTAAAACACTATTAATATCATTTAAGTTTGGTAAACTAGGGAAAGTATTATTCATTGTTATTTTTCTCCTTTAATTTTAAAATAAGTGCATAATTAATAATATTTACTGTTAATAAACTAGGTTCATTTGCTAAAACTTGTACACATACTTTAACTTTTTGATATTTTTTAATATATTCGTTATATAAATTTAAATTACATATTGCGATATTATCTTTTTTTAATTCTTGACAAAGTCTTTTTTTAACTTGTCCACAAACAGACATATATGGTCTTTTTGCATTTATTACACGCTCATCATGTATTACATAAATATCTTTTTTCATTAAGTTAATCACTCCCTTTGTTGTCATAATTTATAATCTGCTGAACTATTATGTTTAACCATTGGCACTAATTCAAAGTGTAAAGCATAAAAATCACTATCAAATGTGTCATCATATAAGTCTAGCATTCGTTCTTCTCTGGCATCTTGTTTATCTTCTCATTGAATTAATTCATATTGGGTTTTACTTACAGGACATTTTTCTCATAATCATTTTAATTGATTAGTATTTATTAACATTGTAAATGCTTCAATACGATGCTTTATTTTAAATTTTTGCTTTTGTGCTGGTTTAAAATGCATGTATTGACCAAAAGTATAATTATATTTTTCTCTATTTAAACTTTCTAGTGTTGCATAAGCACTATCATCAACATTAATTTATATACCTTGTTGAATTAAATTAAAGTATTGGTTTAATTGATTGTTGTAAAACTCTAAAATATCTTTTACTTGTTCTAATGGTCCTTTAAATTGTTGAGTAGCATTTGAATGAGTATATTCTGCTACTTTATAGGCTTTTTTATCAAATGAATTATATATTCAAAAACTCGCTGCTGTTGTATGTCCCTTAGGACTAGTGGAGTTTGCTAAGTCAACACCACCCAATAATTTCGTTGGTTGAATAATATCTGTTGCTTGCATTATATCAATATATCTTGCAAAGATTGACCCACTAGTATTGCCGGGCAATCCTCAACTTCATACTCTTGCTCTTTCAATATCTAATTGTTCTAATCTTAATTGTTCATTAACTTTATCTTGTGGTAATTCATAATTAAGTCTTCAACTAGAATAATGAATAATAATTTTCATATTTCATTTTTCGATATATTTAATTTGTTCATATTTACTACGCATTATTTCTTCATTAAAAGGTAATAATTCATTACAATAACCAACAATATATCTTTTTAAACTTTCAGGATTACATGTATTAATTGTTATTTTATTTTGATAACCACGAATAGCAAACTCTAAATCACTTAAATCTTTTTGTTGAAATTGGTCACATTCTTCTCTTCAATCAATAACTAATTTATATTTATTCAAATCAGCAAATGCTTTTAATTTTTCTTTTCGACTTGGTGAATGTAAACCTTTACAATATATTTTGCTACCATTTGATAAAGTAAAAGTAAAATTTGATAAATTAATAGTATAAGGAATATTATTTTCATCTAACATATTTCATATATTTTGAAATACACTATCTTTTAAATCTTTACTCCAATACATACTAGCAATGATACAAATTGGTTTTTTAATTAATAAACTAATTTTTAATAATTCACCAAACATTTTAATATTTGAAATAGTCTTACCACTATATCGTGTTCCAATTTGATTAATTTCATTTACTAATTCATATTTCTTAGCAAATGGATATTTATTACCAATACTACTATTTTGTAATAACCAATAAGGCGTTTCTAACAAATAAGTAAAATGATTAAGCATTATTATCACTTTCTTTTTTAATATCTCTAATATCCGTTTGTAAATTAACTATTATTGGTTGTTGATTATTTAAGTTTAATTTTTGTTCTAACTGTTTTTCTTGTATTGAATATTTATAATTAAATGCCCGTTGTCAATATAATTTAGCACCATCTGGTGATTTCATCATAAAATTAATTATTTCACTTTCAATTCTATCAACTTGTTTTTCAAGTAAATGAACTATCTTCTCGCTCTTGTAAATTTCATATATCTTCATCGGTTAGAAAGGTTGAATTCATTGGTTAAATCATTCAAAGCATATGGTTTATTAGGTGATTTATTTTGCCAAAATTAATCTATTTTAAGATAGAATGTTCGTAAACTTGCTGTTTTTGGATTAAATTCTTTCATTTTTTACTCCTTTATATGGTTGAATATAAGTAGAGAAAAACATGTATAGAAGAACTTGACACGGTTCTTTTTTTATTATCTACATTTTACATCAAAATAAAAAAAAGTAAATTACTTTACTTTTTTCAGTTAAATTAATTTGCTAATAATTAACAATTAAATTATAACACAATAAATAAAAAATAATATCTTTTCTTTAATTTTGTCGAAAACTCTTGATGAAATAAAAAAAATCATCAATATGACAATTTAAAAACTAATTTTGTGTAAGATTATGATTTTGTTTTAAATTTTTTAAACGTTAAAATATAATACCGTTGATTGTTGGTTTGGTGTTAAACCTTTATGTTGGTATTTTCATTTTCAGAGCTTTAAATAATTTTGAATATTAGTGAAACCCAAACCATGATAATGAATTAAGGCTTCTTTAAGACTGGATTGTAATTTATTAATCTTATTTAACTTTCGATAACTAGTATCAGGGTTTGTACTAGTTTTGGTGGAATATAGAGTAGAATTTGTTTGTTTTGCTACTAATAAATATAGTGGTTGCATGTCAGAAATAATCGTTGATTTTTCTTTAATCAATTGCTTATTCATATTTTCAATAATTCATTGTTTTTGTAATCGTTTGGTATTGGTAGATTGAACAAAAATATTATTATTGCTATCAACTGCCATTTGAATACAGCATTTGGTATTGGTTGAAAATGGATCGAGATGAGTTTTTCGTTTATCAAATTTATCTTTAAAATTACCTTTATGGATTTCTTTAATAAATGTTTCATCCATTTGAATTTGACCATTTAATTTTTTAAATTTTAATTGGGTATTTTCTAATTGTTTTGATTGCATTAATTTTTGTCGATTATACCAAGCAGTTTTTGGGGTTGTTTTAATAAAACGAGAAATTATTTTGCTAGATTGTCCTAATAATGCAATTTGAATTAATAAATTTCATTGTTCATAATTTAAATGACTTCAATAAGTAAAATGATGACGAAAAGCATCAAAACTAGCACGACATTTTTTACATAAATATTTTTGTTTTCCTTCAGGATTATGACCATTTTTAACACAATGAAAAGATTTGCAATTAGGACATGTAATGCCTTTATCTCTAAATTTTTGATCAATTTCATTTAAACGTTTTTGTTTTTTGATTACCTTTACTTCTTTTTTTATTTTTTCATAAAATTCTAAAAATTGATCATCTGTAAAACTGTTTTTTAATTCTGTAATTATTTTTTCCATCAATTATTTACCTCTATATATTAAAAATATACCTAAAATTAGGTATATTCTATAAATATCAAGAGTTTTCGACAAAATTAAAGTATCTTTTTTTGCATTTTTATTATTTTTGTGTTAATGTGTAGAACTAAGGAAAGAGGGTACAAAAATGCTAAATATTGATAACAATTTTTTTAAGAATTTTAATAATTTGTTATGTATACAAAGTATTGAAATTATTCAAAAAAATTTAGAAGATTGTGATGAATGAATTTTTAAAAATTATAAAATTGATGAAACTTTAAAAGAATTTAAAGATTATAAAGTAAAAGAAATAAAACCAAGAACATTAACTATTTTAAATGGAAAAATAACTTTTAAAAGAAGAAAATATTATAAAATTAATCCAGAAACAGGTAAAGAAGAATATATTTTTCCTTTGGATAAACTTTTAGGCATTGAAAAATGACAAAGAATAGATAATACTGTTAAAGAAAAAATATCATCATTTATTGGTAATAAAAAAAATATCAAGATATTTTAGATACTATGGAACATGTAAAAATTTGTATAAAAACAATTTCAAATATTATGAAAAATGCAAAAATTGATAAAGAATATTATCTTAATAAAACTGATAAAAAAATAAAGATACCTCATACTTTATATATTCAAATTGATGGAACTTATTTAAAAATGTGAAATGAAAATAAAAAAGGGAAAGAAAAAATAAAAAAACATAGTATATTTTCAACTGTTCATACTGGCTTTGATAAAGCAAAATCAACTAAAAAAACCTGTAATTGCAAATAAATTAGGTGTTATAGAACTAGATAATATTCCAGAATATATTAAAAAAAATAGTAAATTAACTAATTTTGTTAATAAATTACTTACATTAATTACAAGTTATTATGATATTAATGACAATATTGAATTTATGGTATTAGGAGATGGTGCACCTTGAATTAAAAATATTGCAAAATTTATTCAAGAATATTTCCCTAAAAATAAAGTACATTACACGATAGATAAATTTCATCTTACAAGTAGATTTAAAAAATTATATCCTTATCAAAGTAAAAACAAACAAAATAAAGAAACATATCATAAAGCAGTTGATTATTTTTTTAATGCTAAATATGAAAAATTATTAGAATGTTTAGAAAACGGTGCTTCTTTTATAAAAGAATCAAAAATGAAATTCTTAAAAGAGACAATTAGATTAATTAAAAATAATGAAGAAGGTGTCAGAAATCAAACATTATGAAATAATATTGGTTGTCATATTGAGGGTGATATTTCGCATTACTGTAAAGGTGTTTCGGTTAAAAAAGCAACTTATCATGAAAAAACTATTAAAAATAAATTAAATACTAGTATGATGAATTTTAAAAATAAAATTAATTTATTTAATACTAATGAATCATTAGAAGAAAATAGAATTAATTATTCAGTTAATAATTTTGTAAATAATAGTTTACAATCAAACTTATATTTTTATTAATTTTATCTAATAAATTAAATAACTTTAATAAACATGTATTTTTGTCGTGGAAAAATTTAAAAAATGTTAAAATATTGTTGACAATAAAATTAAAAGTTATATACTTTAGATAAGTAGGTGGTATTTTTATTCCACAATTTCTAAGATATTAATTAAAACCCTTAAATAATACATACAACCATAATATTGAAAAATTATTTAGTAGACTTCTTGCATAACCCATTAAAATAATTTCAAATATTTGTAAAAAGGGGTTAATATAAAATTATAATTTTAATTAATTATGTCTTTTATTTAAAAATTTAATATTTTGCCACAACGAAAAATTATTTTATTATTCAAATTCGTTAATTTTAAATAAATCTTTTATGATAACTATAATAATTGTAAATTATAAATTGAAGCAATTAAATTAAATCTTAAACTAAATCGTTTTCTTCGATTACGATATTTTTCTGTAATAATTTTAAATTTTTTAAGAATAGCAAAAATATTTTCAATAATAATTCTTATTTTTGAAACTAGTCTATTATGTTGTTTTTGTTCTTTATTTAAATGTTTTTTCTTAGTTTTCTTTGTGGGCATTATAACATTATTGTGAATTTTTTGTATTCCTTGATAACCACTATCAACTATTAATTTGGTATTTTTTAAAATTGCGATTTTTGATTCTTTAAATAAAGCATAATCGTGTTTTTTACCAAGTGAAAAACTTGTTGCAATAATTTTTTTGGTTTCTTGTTCGATAATTACTTGTGTTTTAATAGTGTGTTTTTTCTTTTTACCAGAATAAGATTGTTTTTGTCTTTTTTTGGGCGTTGGATTGGGGTTTCGGTAGCATCAATAATAATAGTTTTATCATTAAAATAATCATTTATTAGTGCTTTTTTACCAGCGATTTGTTGAAAATAAGAGTGTTTAATTAAAATATCTTCAATTCACTTGATATTGAGATAACAATTAGCTTCACTAATTCCGAAATTTTTTCCAAGATGAAAATAAGTCCGATATTCTCGTCAATACGATAAAGTCATTAGTAGCCGATTTTCTAGTGATAATTTATTAGTTTTGCCGCCTTTTTTAAATTTTTCTATTTCAGCTACTTGTAAAATATCTAACATTTTATTAAAAATATCTTGTTTTATTCCTGTTAATCTTAATCATTCTTTATCATTAATATTTTTAAATTCATCAAATTTCATAATTTAATATCCTCATAAATTATATTTTATAATAATATTTTAATAATAAAACCAGGCGTCGCAAGAAGTCTAATAAATTCATTTTTTGTTGTGGCAAAATATTAAATTTTTAAATAAAAAACATAATTAATTAAAATTATATTTTTATATTAGTATCTTTTTACAAATATTTGCAATTTTTTAATAGGTTATGCAAGAAGTCTATTATACAGAAAAAAGTGGGGCAATTAATTTTTTACTTCAAACAACAAAATTATCTAATAATGATAATGAGAAAATTAAAGAAACATATTTACAAGCATATTATACTAATGATGTTAAATTAAAAATTAGATTTTCAAAAGTATTGTTTGCTCAGTTATGATTGTTGGCTCAAATTAATTTAAGTTATGCAGGTAATAATAAAAATATTACAATAAATATTAATAATCAAAATGTTTTAGATATTAGAAATGATAGTGATAATCCTGTTAAAATTACAATAAATCCAAGATAAATAGAAAAAGTGCTCAATGCACTTTGTTTTTTTATTCTCCATTAATTTTTACATTACCGTTATTACCGGCAATTAATTTAGGTAAATTTTGTTCTTCACCATTTCAACGATAAACTGATTTAATATAATCATTTTTACTACTTCAAGGAATTTTTATATTTTCTGAAGAAATATATGTTGTTAAAACTGAAAAACTAGCACCCATATAAAAGTATAATAGACTTCTTGCGATACCTGGTTTTATTATTAAAATATTATTATAAAATATAATTTATGAGGATATTAAATTATGAAATTTGATGAATTTAAAAATATTAATGATAAAGAATGATTAAGATTAACAGGAATAAAACAAGATATTTTTAATAAAATGTTAAATATTTTACAAGTAGCTGAAATAGAAAAATTTAAAAAAGGTGGCAAAGCTAATAAATTATCACTAGAAAATCGATTATTGATGACTTTATCGTATTGACGAGAATATCGAACTTATTTTCATCTTGGAAAAAATTTCGGAATTAGTGAAGCTAATTGTTATCGCAATATCAAGTGAATTGAAGATATTTTAATTAAACACTCTTATTTTCAACAAATCGCTGGTAAAAAATCACTAATAAATGATTATTTTAATGATAAAACTATTATTATTGATGCTACCGAAACCCCAATCCAACGCCCAAAAAAAGACAAAAACAATCTTATTCTGGTAAAAAGAAAAAACACACTATTAAAACACAAGTAATTATCGAACAAGAAACCAAAAAAATTATTGCAACAAGTTTTTAGCTTGGGAAAAAACATGATTATGCTTTATTTAAAGAATCAAAAATCGCAATTTTAAAAAATACCAAATTAATAGTTGATAGTGGTTATCAAGGAATACAAAAAATTCACAATAATGTTATAATGCCCACAAAGAAAACTAAGAAAAAACATTTAAATAAAGAACAAAAACAACATAATAGACTAGTTTCAAAAATAAGAATTATTATTGAAAATATTTTTGCTATTCTTAAAAAATTTAAAATTATTACAGAAAAATATAGAAATCGTAGAAAAAGATTTAGTTTAAGATTTAATTTAATTGCTTCAATTTATAATTTACAATTATTATAGTTATCATAAAATATTTATTTAAAATTAACAAATTTGAATAATAAAATAATTTTTCGTTGTGGCAAAATATTAAATTTTTAAATAAAAGACATAATTAATTAAAATTATAATTTTATATTAACCCCTTTTTACAAATATTTGAAATTATTTTAATGGGTTATGCAAGAAGTCTAATGATAATATAGAATTATTTAATTTATCAATTTTTTTTCTTTTCCACCCTCTAATTTTGTATTATTATTAAACTTACTTAAATATCATTTTTCATTTTTATCACCATGCCATACTACATAATAATATTTATTATCAACCGTATTAAATGGTTTTTCTTGTGGTGCTATTCATTCTAAATTGTTTTTAATAGTTTCATTTGTTGTATTTATTTGGTTTTCTTTTTTTAATTTATCTAATTCTTCTTTTGTATATTCTTGTGGTGTATTACAAGCAATTAAACTTGTTGTACTTGTTCCAAATAAAGCGATTGTTCCCAAAAGACTTAATATCTTTTTCATTATTTAAATCCTCTCATATATTTTTTAATTTAATTAAAAATGGAAATATTTTTTATTTATTTCCATAAATATTTATTTAATAAAATTTATATCCCTTAGTAGAAAGTTTTAAATCAGCCCCCACAGTTGATCCTGCTGTATCTAATCAAAATTTATATATTATTCTTAGCATTAATTTATTATTTTTTATATATTTTTGTAATGCATAGTTTATTTTACCATGATGATACGTAGCTTTATATGTTATTTTTTCATTAAATAATTCGTTATCTCAAGTGCCAAAAGCAATATCGTTTGTATTTTGAACTGGATACCCTTGATCTCCTACCGGATATGCTATATCGTGTGAATCAGAATCATTTTCTATATTATAATCGAATTCATAAAGACGAGTTCCTGGATATTCTTCTTTCAATTTTCTAAAATCTCATTTAATTGATAAATTATTTTTATTTTTATTTTCTATATTATCGTGACGATAAAATTCTACATTAACATCGCTAATTTCAAAAAAACTAAAATCTTGTTTAAATTTACTTCAATCACTATAACCATATAAATCTGTTAAATTAAATGAATCATAAAAATATTTTTGATTATAATGATAAATAAAAGTTCCATTAATATCATTAAAATAATTTTTTTTATTATTTGTGTTTTCTATTGATCTTTTATTTCTCTTTATTGTTTCTTCTTTTTGATAAGGACTAGCAGCAATTATTGTTGGTACAGCAGTTCCACTAATAGTTAATACACTTAATAAACTAAGTAACTTTTTCATACTTGTTTTTCTACTTTTATTAATCTTGAAACTTTTTATCAAGATTTAAATTCATTATATATATATATATATATATATATATATATATAAGCAAAATTATGAATTATTTTAATAATTTTATCTTGTTAAATACACATTATTACCCATTTTAAGGGCTAAATTAGCAATAAAATATATTAAGTTTAGGGGTAAATTATACACAAAATGTATTTTAATTGTAAATTATTGTTATATAATTAAATTACGTTTTAATCTTTTTATATTAAAAAAGAGTTTATGCTGACTTGTTAATCGTACAAGAATAAAAAAAGAGAGGTTTATAAAATGGCACTTACAAAAGAACAATTAATAGAACAAGGTTTAAGTGAAGAGATTGCTGAAAATATCTTAAATCAGTTTAATAATGAAGCAAAGCAAATTAGAGAAAGTGTGCAAAAACGCGAAGATGTTATCTCAAAAGAAGATTTTATTAAATTATCTAATGAATTAGATTAATTAAAAGCATTTAAAGATGTTCCATCCACTAAAATTGAAGATATTAAAACTAATTTAAATAAAGTTAGTGGTAGTTCTTTATCTGAAAAAATGCAAACTTTAAAAGAATTAAAACCTGATTTGTTTGTTGAAGAACAACAATCAATTTCGCCAACTAATTTTATTAAAGATATGATTGAAAAATCTACTGAAAATAAGAATGATGAAATTGAAACTATTAAAGAAAAAGGTGCATATACACCTGACGAAATTAAAAAGTTAACTGATTATACACTTAAAAACCTTAGATAATAAGGGAGTGAAATATTATGGCAACAATTAATTTGCCACAAGTACCTTTTACATTACAAGGTAATACAACAAGCCAAAAAGCCTATGTTGATATGGTTAATGCTTTATTGCGTGGACCTTTATATAATAGACTTCTTGCATAACCCATTAAAATAATTTCAAATATTTGTAAAAAGGGGTTAATATAAAATTATAATTTTAATTAATTATGTCTTTTATTTAAAAATTTAATATTTTGCCACAACGAAAAATTATTTTATTATTCAAATTCGTTAATTTTAAATAAATCTTTTATGATAACTATAATAATTGTAAATTATAAATTGAAGCAATTAAATTAAATCTTAAACTAAATCGTTTTCTTCGATTACGATATTTTTCTGTAATAATTTTAAATTTTTTAAGAATAGCAAAAATATTTTCAATAATAATTCTTATTTTTGAAACTAGTCTATTATGTTGTTTTTGTTCTTTATTTAAATGTTTTTTCTTAGTTTTCTTTGTGGGCATTATAACATTATTGTGAATTTTTTGTATTCCTTGATAACCACTATCAACTATTAATTTGGTATTTTTTAAAATTGCGATTTTTGATTCTTTAAATAAAGCATAATCGTGTTTTTTACCAAGTGAAAAACTTGTTGCAATAATTTTTTTGGTTTCTTGTTCGATAATTACTTGTGTTTTAATAGTGTGTTTTTTCTTTTTACCAGAATAAGATTGTTTTTGTCTTTTTTTGGGCGTTGGATTGGGGTTTCGGTAACATCAATAATAATAGTTTTATCATTAAAATAATCATTTATTAGTGCTTTTTTATCAGCAACTTGCTGAAAATCAGGGTGTTTAATTAAAATATCTTCAATTCACTTGATATTGCGATAACAATTAGCTTCACTAATTCCGAAATTTTTTCCAAGATGAAAATAAGTTCGATATTCTCGTCAATACGATAAAGTCATCAATAATCGATTTTCTAGTGATAATTTATTAGCTTTGCCACCTTTTTTAAATTTTTCTATTTCAGCTACTTGTAAAATATCTAACATTTTATTAAAAATATCTTGTTTTATTCCTGTTAATCTTAATCATTCTTTATCATTAATATTTTTAAATTCATCAAATTTCATAATTTAATATCCTCATAAATTATATTTTATAATAATATTTTAATAATAAAACCAGGTGTCGCAAGAAGTCTAATAAATTCATTTTTTGTTGTGGCAAAATATTAAATTTTTAAATAAAAAACATAATTAATTAAAATTATATTTTTATATTAGTATCTTTTTACAAATATTTGCAATTTTTTAATAGGTTATGCAAGAAGTCTAATGAATATGCAAGTATTATGCAGTATGCAACAGCAACTGCCGAACAAGTTGCTTGATTACCTAATGCAGGACAAGCATTATATAATTTAACTCATCGTGTGGTATGACAAAATGATTATTCATTACCAAATGGTGGGACAACTCAAACTATGGGATTAACAAGAATCCCAGTTCCTATTGATAAGAGATTTAATTTAAAATTAATGAATGAGGCTTTTGACTTAGCATTAATAGAACAAAATATTAAAAATGGTGTTATTGCTGATGCTATTTCTAGTGTTGTACAGAATAAATTTGTTAATTTAGAATGTGAATTAATTCAGGCTATTTATGATTATTGTTTAGCAGATGATCAATATGAAGTAATTCCATTTCGTAGTTATACAGCCGATAATGCTGATGATGCAAATAGAGCATTCTTTAAATTAAATGAAACTTTGATTGAATTAACAAATCAAATTAGTAATCTATATTTTGGATTGCCAACTGATAAAATGTTTATGGTTTTAGGACGAAGAGCATATTTAGGATTAACACCTGCTTATTTAAAAGTAATCGGTTCACAAGCCCAATTAAAAGCAATGGTTAATGGTGAATTATATGAAAATACAGCAATGGGAATTCCTGTATCTAAAAGTTTTCATTTAGAAAAAACATATACAAAAGGACAAGTTAACCGTGATAAAGGTTATAATTTTACTAATGTAAATGGTTTATTATTAAATAGACTTCTTGCGTAACCTATTAAAAAATTGTAAATATTTGTAAAAAGACATTAATAGAAAAATATAATTTTAATTAATTATGTTTTTTATTTAAAAATTTAATATTTTGCTACAACAAAAAATGAATTTATTATTTAAATTCTTTAATTTTAAATAAATCTTCTATGCTAACTGCAAATTATAAATTGAAGCAATCAAATTAAATCTTAAACTAAATCGTTTCCTTCGATTAAGATATTTTTCTGTAATAATTTTAAATTTTTTAAGAATAGCAAAAATATTTTCAATAATAATTCTCATTTTCGAAACTATTCTATTACGTTGTTTTTGTACTTTATTTAAAGGGTTTTCTTTGTTTTTTTGTAGGTATTAGAACATTATTGTGAATTTTTTGAATTCCTTGATAACCACTATCAACTATTAATTTGGTATTTTTTAAAATTGAGATTTTTGATTCTTTAAACAAAGCATAATCATGTTTTTTCCAAGCGAAAAACTTGTTGCAATAATTTTTTTGGTTTCTTGTTCGATAATTACTTGTGTTTTAATGGCGTGTTTTTTCTTTTTACCAGAATAATATTGTTTTTGTCTTTTTTTGGGGGTTGGATTAGGGTCTCGGCAACATCAATAATAATAGTTTTATCATTAAAACAATCATTTATTAGCGATTTTTTACCAGCGAGTTGTTGAAAATCAGAGTGTTTAATTAAAATATCTTCAATTAACTTGATATTGCGATAACAACTATATTCACTAATATCAAAACTTTTAGCAAGATGAAAATAAGTCCGATATTCTCGTCAATACGACAAAGTCATCAGTAGCCGATTTTCTAGTGATAATTTATTAGACTTCTTGCATAACCCATTAAAATAATTTCAAATATTTGTAAAAAGGGGTTAATATAAAATTATAATTTTAATTAATTATGTCTTTTATTTAAAAATTTAATATTTTGCCACAACGAAAAATTATTTTATTATTCAAATTCGTTAATTTTAAATAAATCTTTTATGATAACTATAATAATTGTAAATTATAAATTGAAGCAATTAAATTAAATCTTAAACTAAATCGTTTTCTACGATTTCTATATTTTTCTGTAATAATTTTAAATTTTTTAAGAATAGCAAAAATATTTTCAATAATAATTCTCATTTTTGAAACTAGTCTATTATGTTGTTTTTGTTCTTTATTTAAATGTTTTTTCTTAGTTTTCTTTGTGGGCATTATAACATTATTGTGAATTTTTTGTATTCCTTGATAACCACTATCAACTATTAATTTGGTATTTTTTAAAATTGCGATTTTTGATTCTTTAAATAAAGCATAATCGTGTTTTTTACCAAGTGAAAAACTTGTTGCAATAATTTTTTTGGTTTCTTGTTCGATAATTACTTGTGTTTTAATAGTGTGTTTTTTCTTTTTACCAGAATAAGATTGTTTTTGTCTTTTTTTGGGCGTTGGATTGGGATTTCGGTAAAATCAATAATAATAGTTTTATCATTAAAATAATCATTTATTAGCGCTTTTTTACCAGCAACTTGCTGAAAATCAGGGTGTTTAATTAAAATATCTTCAATTCACTTGATATTGCGATAACAATTAGCTTCACTAATTCCGAAATTTTTTCCAAGATGAAAATAAGTTCGATATTATCGTCAATACGATAAAGTCATCAATAATCGATTTTCTAGTGATAATTTATTAGCTTTGCCACCTTTTTTAAATTTTTCTATTTCAGCTACTTGTAAAATATCTAACATTTTATTAAAAATATCTTGTTTTATTCCTGTTAATCTTAACCATTCTTTATCATTAATATTTTTAAATTCATCAAATTTCATAATTTAATATCCTCATAAATTATATTTTATAATAATATTTTAATAATAAAACCAGGTATCGCAAGAAGTCTAATGTAAAAAACTGGTTTAATACTATCTTGTAAAGATAAAATATATGTTGTTGTAAATTAGTATATATTAATTTTTATTATTAAGTTAACTAATTATTATAATATTATTTAAAATAAATTATAAAATAAGTTATAATATAAAAGTAATATTTAATACAATTAGAAAAAAGGTGAAAAAGAATGATGTATATGTTAGCAACAAATGATAATCTATTAATTTCACAAACAATTTTAATTATTGTTTTATTGTGTTTAGCAATTGTTTTTTGCTGTTATGGCATTATTGCTGCGCGAAAAGTTGCAATTGCTGCTAAGAAATTTGATTATTTTGTTGAAGACTTAACTTATAAATCAGAAATGTTAAATTCTACTGTTGATACCGTTGTTAAAGTTTCAAATTATATTGATGTTTTTGAAGCTTTTGCAAAACGAAACGTTAAAGCATGAGTGAAAATTATTGCTCGTAATAAAGACATTGCCTATCGAATTGTTGATAAATTAAAAGATTTTGTTAATTCTGATGAGAAGGAATAATTATGGCATTTAAATTTGTTAAAACATTGGCGGTGATGGTGGTAGGAATGTTAATTGCTCCGAAAAAAGGTTCAGAATTACGACAGGATTTCATTAATTTAGTTAAAAAATATAATATACAACTTAAAAAAATGGTTAATAAAATTGAGATTGTATGAGAAAAATCGCAAGGAATAGAATCAGATGAAGTTGCAGCTGTTATTGAATTGCAAATTAAAAATGTCAAAGGTGCAGTTGAAATTTTAGATTCTGCTTCAACAAAAGAAATGGCTTATAAGACATTAAAGAAAATTGATAATGGTTCAGTTAAATTAATTAAAGCAGCAGCAAAATCACCTAATGTGCGCGCAGTGGCAAAAGATTTAGCAAAAATAACAGTTTCGGCAATTGACGCTGGAATTAAGGTAACTGAAGATTTGAAAAAAACATCAGCATCAATTTCTGAAAAAATTATTGAAGAAGGAAAGTCTTCCCCAATTAAAAAAGATTCAAAAGTAGATAAAAAATAACTCTAATAATTTAGAGTTTTTTAAAAAGCAAAGGAAATAAATGATGGTAAAAAATATTTTAGAAGAATTAAGATGAAGAGGACTATTAAAACAAGTAACTAATGAAGCAAAATTATTAAAAGCGCAAGAATTAAAAAAAGGAGTTTATTGTGGTTTTGATCCAACCGGCGATTCATTACATGTTGGGCATTTAATTCAAATTATGTTATTAAAACGTTTTCAAATGTTTGGATTTCAACCAATTGCTATTATTGGTGGTGGGACAGGAATGATTGGTGATCCTAGTGGAAAAAAAACAGAACGGGTATTTCTAGATGATAAAACAATTAAACATAATGTGGAATCCATTAGTAATCAAATGCAACAATTAATTGGAACAAAAGTTAAAATGGTTAATAATGCTGAATGATTGCAAAAAATGACCTTGATTGATTTTTTGCGAAATGTTGGTAAAGATTTTAATATTAGTTATTTATTAGCAAAAGAAAATATTGCAACTAGAATTGAAGTTGGTTTATCATATACTGAATTTGCTTACACATTATTGCAGGCTTATGACTTTTATCAATTATATATTAATTATGATTGTGCTGTTCAAACTGGTGGTAGTGATCAATGAGGAAATATTACTTCGGGTACAGATTATATTTATAAAAAAATTGGAGAAGATAATTTAGCTTGTGGTTTGACAATGAATTTATTAACAAAGGCTGATGGTTCCAAATTTGGAAAAACAGAATCAGAGGCATTTTGATTAGATTCAAAAAAAAAATCACCTTATGAATTTTATCAATTCTTTTATAACCAAGATGACCAAGAAGCAGGGAAATTATTACGTTATTTAACAATGTTATCTGAAAAAGAAATTATTGCTCTTGAAGCAGCTCACCAAAATGAACCAGCACAACGCATTGCACAAAAAAAATTAGCAGAAGAAGTAACTTTATTTGTTCATCAAGCAGCAGGATTAAAAACAGCACAAATTGTTAGCGAAGCTTTATTTAAAGGCAAATTACATGAATTATCAGAGCAACAGTTAGACCAACTTGATAACAATTTACCTAATTTTCATTTAAAAAATCTTAATTTGCCACTGCTTGATTTATTAGTGCAAGCACAAATTGTTTCTTCTAAACGTGAAGGTCGTGAGTTTTTAGAACAAGGTGCAATTAATATTAATGGGCAAATTGTTAAAGAAGAAACTTGACTTGTAGCAAAAGATAAGTTTTTATTTGATAAATATTTAATTATTCGTCGTGGAAAACGAAAATATCATTTAATTTATCTTACAACTAACAAAAAATAAAAAAAGAACATTTTTAGACTGTTACAATGTTTCTTTTAACTGAGAATATGAAATAAAAAACCTTTCTAGGTTATTATTAAATATATAAAGTTAGGAGAAACATTTTTTATATGGCAAAGGGTAAAACTAAAGGGTAAAAAGACCATGATATTGAATTTAAAACTAAAATTATTAACGAATATTACGAATATAATAAATCAATATCTTTAATATCTAAAGAATATGAAATAAGTACTGCAACTATTTCTAGGTGAATTAATGTTTTCAATAAAGATAAAAAATTTGATAAACAAACATATATTAAAAAAATGCCAATTTTTAATAATCCGCATGATGAAACTATATATTTATTAGCAAAAGAAAATGAACAAATAAAAGCAGAAAATAATATTTTAAAAAAGCCTGAATCTCTTCCAAAAACAAAAACAAAGATTAATATTAGAAAAAAATTGATTTTATTAAAAACGAATTAAATAACAACTCAATCTTACCATTAAAATGATTTTTAAAAATATTATGCATTTCATATGATACATGAAATAAATATAAAAATATTCATGAAAAATATGAATTAAAAATTGATTACAATATATTAGAAATAATTAAAATAATTTAAAAAAACAATAAAAATAAAGGTCATCGACAAATAAAACTTGATTTGGAAGAACAAAAAATAAAAATATCAGCAAGCAATGTATATCGTTATATGAAGATATTACAAATATGTTCTGAAGTTAGAATTAAACATAAAAAACGAATTAAAAATTTTAATAATATGTTATATGAGCATAAAAAATATCCCTATTTACTTAAACGTAATTTTCATTCTAATCAAATGAATCAAAAATGATCAATTGATATTACAATAATTAAAATATATTCAGAATCATTATATTTATTTGCTATTAAATACTTATTTAGTAATGCAATTGTTGGATGCTCACTAACAGTGTGGCTAACACAGTAAACTGAGTAATTAATTGTTTAAAACAAAGCTTAATTAATCTAAAAATTAAACCTGGTCAATTAATAATTAATTCTGATCAAGGAATTCATTTTACTCCACATGCATATTTTGATTTATTAAGAGATTGTGAAGTAACTATAACTATGTCTCGACGTGGAAATTGTTTAAATAATTCACCTATTGAAAATTGGTTTTCAATTTTAAAAACAGAAAATAAAAATATAATAAAATACAAAAATTTTAATGAGCTAAAAAATATGATAGATAATTATATTGTTGAGTATAATAATTATAGCAGGGTTTTAAAATTAAAAATGCCCGCAATTCAATTTGAATTAAAAAGCATTTTAAATTAAAAAAATAATTCTCAGTTATTTGAAACTGTGCAACATTTTTATACTGCAAACCAAAAAGTAATTAAAATTAAAAAAGAACTTTACTAAACTTTTAGAGGCGGCGCAGTCTAAAAATGGGCCCTTTAATAAGGCTGATTATGAAAAATTACGACTACCTGTAAAAGAAGGAATAATTTCTTTTTTATCATTAAACCAAAAATACGGTTTCATATGTAATAACCTATTAGGTTTATCAATAACATTAGCTTGGTTATTTAAATTATTGTGTGAAAACTCTTGATTATATTTAGCAACACGTTCTTGTTCATTTTTTTCACGACCTGAAGACATATAACTACGAATAATATCAAATGAAAATTTACCTTTAACAATTTCAAATAAATACTTTTCAACAAGAGATGTGCCAACAAATCCGTTAATAAAAACAACATGTGCATTATACTTCGGTGTTTCTCTAACCATTTCTCATATTTGGCTTTTTTCGGTTTCAAAACCACCATTTATATGTCTAATGCCAAAAACACAATACCTGCAATAGCTCCTGCTGTTGCTAAAACACCAAAAGTTGTTCCTCCGATTATTATTGCTTGTTTTTTTACTTTTCTATTCATTTAATTAATTCCTATCTTTTTGTTAAATTATTTAAATATATGTGTTTTCATAATTTCATTCATACTAATATTTTATAATATTTTTTGGTCGCATGTAAAAAAGAAGGGTCTTAACAAATACATAGAAATTTAATAAGAATAATAATTAAACCATTTACTAAAATGGTTTTTTTATTTGTAAAACCAAAAATTATTAATTGATTCAGAGAAAGGACGGTATCTTAAATTCTTAAAATAGAAACTTTTTATTACAACTTTTTGATACCCTCTTTAAGTTGTTTACACATTTATTAAATATCTTAGAAATCTTTACAAAGTGTGCCTGTTTTTTCTCCAATTTTAAGGTGTTGTCCTTTCTCTGTTTCAGTTAATTAATTTGCTAATAAGAAAGCTTAATAAAAAGAAAGGATTAAGTAATGAAAATTAATAAGCAACAAACAATATATGATATTGATAACTGCTATAAAGCAATATCATTTATTACTGAAGAATTTTTATCAAATAAAGTTTTATTAACTTGTGAAAAACATAAAGATTTATTAAATCGTACAAAAGATAAAAAAACAAAAGCGATTTTATAAACGCTTAGAAAATTCAAAAATTATCTTTGATTATGAAACTGGTTTTTTAAAACTTTGATTTTACAAAACAACTTAATGCAAAGTGGGACAGTTATTTTAAATAACTAAGTGCTTCCATAAGAACATGAGTATCAACTCATTCCCGCAGCCGGCCGATGCAAGTGCTGAAATAGTGTATGAGGAAAAATGTAAATCGGCGCTTGTTCATTAGAGCTAAGCGATAGTCGTGATAAGTCCAAGGTTAATATCAAACGACAATAAACCATAGAGATAGTGACTTTATAAATAAATTTGCGTATAGCATTAGGCTCTTCAGGGTGCAAGTGAATTTATTTTAAAAACTGAACGCTTTGAGCTGAAATGGTGCGGATAAAGAGAGAGAAAACTCTCTGGCGTAAAAAAACAACTGTGGATTATTAAACATTCAAACAATTAACATACCGCCACCGCTCACCCCCAGTTAAGCGGATTTCGTAGTAAATAAATAAATATTTATATAACTAATTCTCGCTTTGGCACTTTTACTTGGGAGTGAGCGCCAGCGAATTATAAAAATAGGAGGAATTAAAAATGATATGTAATAAAGCATTAAAAATTACCAATAAAGATATTATTTATGCACAAATTAATCGTGATTACTTAGGTGATTTGGAATTAAATTTATATCTTAAATTTGGTAATGAAGAAAGACACGTAGGTGATGTTGAATTACCAATAGATTTTGATTTAAATTGCAAATGATATGAAATTAATGAAGTTAAGGGTTTAATTGGTGATTATTTAGAAGATGGAGAAGCAGATTACGAGGCGATAAATTATGAATAAAAGATATTTATTAGTAATGAAAAGTAAATATGGTGATTTTAAAACAAACTTCTTTTATACATTATAATAAGCAAAAATTACTACTAATGTTGAAAATCAACAAGAATGATTAACAAATATTATTGATTTAGAAGATAACAATATTAAATGACAAGGATGTGAGTAACATGTGAAAAGATGAAGATGGTAAAGTTTATACTGAAGAAGATTTATTTAATGAAGCATTAGAAGAATGTCATTCAGAAGAAAGTGGCTATGAATATATTCATACTTTAATTATGGAAAAGAATTTGGAGGAAATTTAATTATGGTAGATTTAAAGTTAAATAATGAAGTTAAAAATATTACTTATCCGTTTTATTTAAAAGGAAATGATTTTAAAGAATTAAGTTTAAAATCATTAACAATTAAAAAATGAATTGATGAAAATGGACAAGAATTAGCAGAATTTATATATCGACAACAAGCTTGATTAATAAATGGAGAATATAAAACACAATCATTAAAAGATTTAAAATTAGTAGTTTCAAAAATTGATTATATTTTTAGAGAACCATTAGAATTAATAAAAAATTTTAAAGATGAATTAAATTTTATTAGAAAAGATATTTTAAATTTAGAAAATAATATTAAGAGTAATCATGATTATTTAAAAAATAGTTTTATTAATATTCAATTTCAAAAACAAAATGAAATTATTGAAAATCATAAAAAAGAACAATTTTTAGAAATTAAAAGTGTATTAAAACAAGAGCAAGAAATAGAAATTATTACTAGTAATTTTCGTAAAGAAAAATTATTAATTAAAGATATTAAAATATTAGGTATTAATGATAATTTTTTAAAAAATGCCAATAAATTAGAACTTATTAATTTAATTAAAAATTATTTAATTGTTGATGAACAAATTATTAAAAATGAAATTAAAGACCAATGAGATAGTGATAAAGATATTGATTTAATTGGCATTAAAGGTATTAATTTTAAAATAAATAAAGGATAAAAATAATATGGCAAATATTGTTGAATTTTTAAGAACATATAAGGAAACTGAATGAATAAAAAGTAAATTTTCTAATGAAAATGAAATTGCAAGATTTAAAAGTAATATAGTTGAAATATCAAATAGTAATGAATTATTACAAAAAGCAGACCCAAAAACAATTATGACTGCTTATTATCAAGGTGTTTTATTAAACTTACCAATGGAAAAACAATTTGGTTATGCTTATGTCTTTCCATATAATACTAAAATAATAAGAATTATTAATGGTCGTGAAATACAAGAATGAATTAATCAAGCTCCATTTCAAATGGGTTATAAAGGTTATATTCAATTAGCACAAAGAAACGGTCAATATTTAGATATTTCAGTGTCAGATGTTAAAACTTGGTGAATTAGTAAATTATGATCGTTTAAAGTGAGCTATTTTTAATTGAATTCAAGATGAAGATTAAAGAGAAAAATTACCAATTATGGTTTATGTAGCATATTTTAAAATGGTTAATGGTTTTGAAAAAAACCTTATATATGACCAAAGAACAAATGGAAAATAATTTTATGAAATATTCTAAAACTTATGCTAAAAATAAATCATTTTATATTGCTACTTTTGATGAAATGGCATTAAAAACAGTATTAACTAGTTTATTACGAAAATGAGGTATTATGTCATTTGAATTACAAAAAGCTTATAAATCAGATCAAGCAGTTATTACAACTAATGATGAAAAGATTTATATTGATAATGATAGTAATTTCACCAAAAATCAGGGTCAAATTAGCAACGAAAATATATCAAATAATAATTTAAAAACATGAATCAAGTGAAGAATTGACAGATAATAATGTAGTAAAAGAAGAAGATATATCAAATGTAGTTCCAACAGTTAACAATGATGAGGAATGAGCTACTTGATAAAAATAGGCATTGACCCATCAGGAGCTGGCGCTAAAGCTGTTGCTATTTTTGAAAATAATGAAATTAATTGATAAATCTGAATATACAAATCGTGATTGAATTGCACAAACCCATATTATTTTAGATAAGTTAAAACAAGATGCAATTATTAATATAGAAGATTGTTTATATACATCTGCTAGTGAGATTAAAGATAGAGATAATTTATTAAAACTTATGGGAGCAATTAAGTATACAACAGAAAAATTATCAAATATTAATTGAGCATCACCAAAACACACTAAATCCATTGTTAAAAATATGGAAAATTTAAGTAAATATAATGATAGTTGTTTGTGAGAATTTGAAAAAGATAATAATTTAACTTATCAATATGGTAAGGGTTGAAAATATAATAATGAAAAAATAAGTAATCATTTACGCGATGAAATTATTATTGCCAATTATAAGGGTTAATATTATGAAACATTCGTTTAATCAAAAAACAGGAAAATATTATTCTAAATTAATTCGTAATTTTAATATTTACTTAAATGAAAATGAAGAAAAAGTTTGAAATGAATTTAATGACTTTACTTATTCACAGCGAATAGAACATCTTATTAATTTTTATATAAGTCACAATAAAGGATATCGCGAGAATGAATAAATATATTTTATGTTATAGTTAAGAACAAGGTAATCGCCCTTGTAAAATTCCACTTGGTGAATATATAACTTGTACTGATATTGAAGATGTAAATATTAATTCAACCTGAGACTGAGAATATTTAATTAAAACATATGGTGAAAAGAATTTAATTATATTAAAAACAAATAAAAAATAACCTTAATTGGTTGTTTTTTTAAATACTATTTGTTAGTTGTCTAATAGCATATTTTTGTGCTTGTTTTTTATCGTTTACTTTAACTTTTTTTTTAACATTTTTAATTTAACCTGTTTTTAATGCTAATTATGTTGCATAATCAGGTCCTCGTAAATTTTTTTCGTGGGCAATAACAGCAGTTATTAATTCTCTAATTTCTGCTTTATATTTTTTAATTTTTTTAGCAGATAATCATAGAATACCAAGAATACGGATTCCACCAGCACCCGCTAACACAAGTAAATTAATCATTAATGTATCGTTCATTTTTTTTAATTCCTTTCTTATCCTTACTCAAACAGTGGCCATCCATCCTTTCATAACAAAATAATTTATAAATTAAACTATATAACCACCCAAAAATATCAACCGCCCTTATAAATATAGTTTATTTTAAATTTAATTTTTTGTTATTTTCATTTTGTATATTTTTTAATTTTTTTCTGTTATGCCATCTAAATTATTTCGTTGTTTTACTACTCTTGGTTGAATAACACGCTGATTAATCCGACAATCTAAACAATGTCTTAAATGTTCTTTTTTTCATTTTGATTTATCAATTCAAATAATAGACTTCTTGCGTAACCTAATCTAATTATTTTAAAATTCCTATAAAATATTTTTAAATTAAAATAGAAATTATAGGAGATTAAAATTATGAAATTTGATAAAGTTAATTTTATTAATGATAAAGAATTATTGCGATTAACCGGAGCAAAAAAGCTACTTTTAATAAAATGTTAAATATTTTACAAGTAGCTGAAGTAGAAAAATTTAAAAAAGGTGGCAAAACTAATAAATTATCATTAGAAAATCGGCTAATGATGACTTTATCGTATTGACGAGAATATCGGACTTATTTTCATCTTGCTAAAAGTTTTGATATTAGTGAATCTAGTTGTTATCGCAATATCAAGTGAATTGAAGATATTTTAATTAAACACTCTGATTTTCAACAACTCGCTGGTAAAAAATCACTAATAAATGATTATTTTAATGATAAAACTATTATTATTGATGTTACCAAGGCCCCAATCCAACGCCCAAAAAAAGACAAAAAAAATCTTATTCTGGTAAAAAGAAAAAACACACAATTAAAACACAAGTAATTATCGAACAAGAAACCAAAAAAATTATTGCAACAAGTTTTTCGCTTGGTAAAAAACACGATTATGCTTTATTTAAAGAATCAAAAATCGCAATTTTAAAAAATACCAAATTAATAGTTGATAGTGGTTATCAAGGAATACAAAAAATTCACAATAATGTTATAATGCCCACAAAGAAAACTAAGAAAAAACATTTAAATAAAGAACAAAAACAACATAATAGACTAGTTTCAAAAATAAGAATTATTATTGAAAATATTTTTGCTATTCTTAAAAAATTTAAAATTATTACAGAAAAATATCGTAATCGAAGAAAACGATTTATTTTAAGATTTAATTTAATTGCTTCAATTTATAATTTGCATTTAGCACAGAAGATTTATTTAAAATTAAATAATTTAAATAATAAATTCATTTTTTTGTTGTGGCAAAATATTAAATTTTTAAATAAAAAACATAATTAATTAAAATTATATTTTTCTATTAGTGTCTTTTTACAAATATTCGCAATTTTTTAATAGGTTATGCAAGAAGTCTATTATAAAGTAAAAGAAATAAAACCAAGAAAACTAACTATTTTAAATGGAAAAATAAATTTTAAAAGAAGAAAATATTATAAAATTAATCAAGAAACAGGAAAAGAAGAATATATTTTTCTTTTGGATAAACTTTTAAAAATTGAAAAATGACAAAGAATAGATAATACTGTTAAAGAAAAAATATTATCATTTATTGGCAAGAAAAAAACATATCAAGATATTTTAGATACTATGGAGCATGTAAAAATTTGTATAAAAACAATTTCAAATATTATGAAAAATGCAAAAATTGATAAAGAATCTTGTCTTAATAAAACTGATAAAAAAATAAAGGTACCTAATACTTTATATATTCAAATTGATGGAGCTTATTTAAAAATGTGAAATGAAAATAAAAAAGGGGAAGAAAAAATAAAAAAACATAGTATATTTTCAACTGTTCATACTGGCTTTGATAAAACAAAATCAACTAAAAAAAGACCTGTAATTGCAAATAAATTAGGTGTTATAGAACTAGATAATATTCCAGAATATATTAAAAAAAATAGTAAATTAACTAATTTTGTTATTAAATTACTTACATTAATTACAAATTATTATGATATTAGTGACAATATTGAATTTATGGTATTAGGAGATGGCACACCTTGAATTAAAAATATTGCAAAATTTATTCAAGAATATTTCCCTAAAAATAAAGTACATTACACGATAGATAAATTTCATCTTACAAGTAGATTTAAAAAATTATATCCTTATCAAAGTAAAAACAAAAAAAATAAAGAAACATATCATAAAGCATTTGATTATTTTTTTAATGCTAGATATGAAAAATTATTAGAATGTTTAGAAAACAGCGCTTCTTTTATAAAAGAATCAAAAATTAAATTCTTAAAAGAGGCAATTAGATTAATTAAAAATAATGGTAGTATTCATTATTCTTAGGTTTTTAATAAAATTAAGTAATTAGAAACAAATTAAGTTTCGCTTATGGCTAAATGATAACAAAATTTATAAAAAATTCAACTTTTTTTAAAAATATAATTTTTAGTTGAAAAAATAATTTATAAAATTATGAATTTTGACATACTAAAAAATACTTTTTAAAGTTATTGCTAATTTTAAAAGGTTTTTTATTTTTTATAAAGATAAAAATTGATTTTGAGATTGATTTAAATTAAATATATTAAATTCAATCTTTTCTTTATTTTTATTAGTTTTATCAACTTTCTCATCATTAATTTGATTATTAAGTCTTAACATAGAAGCAATTAACATATTGATAAATGTTTCTTTACAATATATTTTTGCGCCTCGCCCTTTAACAGCCTTAATATAATGCGATACACCACCTTCAACATGACAACCAATATTATATTCTAATGCTTGATTTTCAATTACTTCTTTATTATTTTTAATTAGTTCAATAGTTTTTAATAAAAATTTCTTTTTATTATCAATAACATAAGGTAAGTGACACATTAAAAAATCTAATAATACTTTATAATTTCCAGTAAAAAAATATATTTTTGATAATTTATATTTTAATCTATGAATTCGGTTTTTCTTACGATTTGGGAATAATTATTTAAATCTTTTTACTAAATGAAATCTATCTAAACTATATGATACAGTGTTATTTTTATATTTTGCTTTTATTGCTTTATAAATTTTTTTAATTTGTTTTTTACCATCACTTAATATTAATATTTTAGTGTCTTCATTAATATCATAAGTATCCATTGATTTAAAAATTTTATCAATAAAATTATCAATATTAGATTTATTATTTTTATTCTTATGATTTTTATTAATCATTTGTAAAACGCCTTTTTTCTTTTTCATTTTTATTTTGGTTTTTGTTGACTTTTCTTAATCAACACCAACATGAATAGTTGAAAAAAACATTTTATTTTCAACTCTTTTTTTATTTTCTCGCATTGGTTCAAAAGCGCCGTAAATTTGAATATATAAAGCATTATTTGGAATTTTAATTTTATTGTTATTTTTATTACTAATGTAGTCGGTTTCTTCTAAATCGGCATTTTTAAAAATATTAGATATTGTTCTTTCACTAATATTTGCATTCTCTGTTGTATGTAAAATATCTTTATATCTTTTTTCCATCACCCAAAAAAGACATATATTTATTTTTTAAATTTTTTTCAATTCTTTCGTATTTTTTTAAACCTAATTATTCGTCTAAAGGATAACTATTTATATTTTCTTTTTTTTCTTAATTATATTTAACATATAATCTTCTTTTTAAAGGGATATCCCCATCTTCTGTTTTAATTGTTTTTGGTAATTTTGATACAACTTTATATCTTTGTAATATTTTTCCTTGTTGATATAATTTAAATATCTCATTATCTCTTTCAATCAATAAATTTTTAGTTTCATTGTTTGTTTATATTATTTTATCTTTTTTATAATCTTCTAATAAATTTTGTTTTAATTCCATTTTATAATTTCCTTTCTTCATTAGAATTCTTGCGTAACCCATTAAAAAATTGCAAATATTTGTAAAAAGACACTAATAGAAAAATATAATTTTAATTAATTATGTTTTTTATTTAAAAATTTAATATTTTGCCACAACAAAAAATGAATTTATTATTTAAATTCTTTAATTTTAAATAAATCTTCTATGCTAACTGCAAATTATAAATTGAAGCAATTAAATTAAATCTTAAACTAAATCGTTTTCTTCGATTACGATATTTTTCTGTAATAATTTTAAATTTTTTAACAATAGCAAAAATATTTTCAATAATAATTCTCACTTTTGAAACTATTCTATTACGTTGTTTTTGTACTTTATTTAAAGGGTTTTTCTTTGTTTTTTTGTAGGTATTAGAAAATTATTGTGAATTTTTTGAATTCATTGATAACCACTATCAACTATTAATTTGGTATTTTTTAAAATTGAGATTTTTGATTCTTTAAATAAAGCATAATAATGTTTTTTTCCAAGCGAAAAACTTGGTGCAATAATTTTTTTGGTTTCTTGTTCGATAATTACTTGTGTTTTAATAGTGTGTTTTTTCTTTTTACCAGAATAAGATTGTTTTTGTCTTTTTTTGGGCGTTGGATTGGGGTTTTGGTAACATCAATAATAATATTTTTATCATTAAAATAATCATTTATTAGCGATTTTTTACCAGCGAGTTGTTGAAAATCAGAGTGTTTAATTAAAATATCTTCAATTCAATTTATATTGCGATAACAACTAGATTCACTAATATCAAAACTTTTAGCAAGATAAAAATAAGCCCGATATTCTCGTCAATGCGATAAAGTCATCGGTAGCCGATTTTCTAGTGATAATTTATTAGTTTTGCCACCTTTTTTAAATTTTTCTATTTCAGCTACTTGTAAAATATTTAACATTTTATTAAAAGTAGCTTTTTTGCTCCGGTTGATCGCAATAATTCTTTATCATTAATAAAATTAAATTTATCAAATTTCATAATTTTAATCTCCTATAATTTCTATTTTAATTTAAAAATATTTTATAGGAATTTTAAAATAATTAGATTAGGTTATGCAAGAAGTCTAATAATTCTCATTTTTGAAACTATTCTATTACATTGTTTTTGTACTTTATTTAAAGGGTTTTTCTTTTTTTTGTAGGTATTAGAACATTGTTGTGAATTTTTTGAATTCCTTGATAAACACTATCAACTATTAATTTGGTATTTTTTAAAATTGAGATTTTTGATTCTTTAAATAAAGCATAATAATGTTTTTTTCCAAGCGAAAAAATTGGTGCAATAATTTTTTTGGTTTCTTGTTCGATAATTGCTTGTGTTTTAATGGTGTGTTTTTTCTTTTTAACAGAATAAGATTGTTTTTGTCTTTTTTTGGGCGTTGGATTGGGGTTTTGGTAACATCAATAATAATAGTTTTATCATTAAAATAATCATTTTTTAGCGATTTTTTACCAGCGAGTTGTTGAAAATCAGAGTGTTTAATTAAAATATTTTCAATTCACTTGATATTGCTATAACAACTAGATTCACTAATATCAAAACTTTTAGCAAGATGAAAATAAGTCCGATATTCTCGTCAATACTATAAAGTCATCATTAGCCTATTTTCTAGTGATAATTTATTAGTTTTGCCGCCTTTTTTAAATTTTTCTATTTCAGCTACTTGTAAAATATTTAACATTTTATTAAAAGTAGCTTTTTTGCTCCGGTTGATCGCAATAATTTTTTATCATTAATAAAATTAAATTTATCAAATTTCATAATTTTAATCTCCTATAATTTCTATTTTAATTTAAAAATATTTTATAGGAATTTTAAAATAATTAGATTAGGTTGTGCAAGAAGTCTAATAAAGGTTTTAAGAAAAAAATAGCAGTAGTAAAATTGCGTGATTCCCCTATTAATTCTTTTAGTCACATTATTAGTTTTTAAAATTTTCCTTACCTATTCATTATTATTTTCATTGTCCCTTTGAAAATCATTAATTTGTGTTTTAATTCGTTCACGACGTTTTGCTTCTGCTTCCTTTGCTGTTCGCTCTTCAATTTCTAACATGCGTGATAAATAAGGATTACGATTAGTATGATATTCTTTAACGTGGTTCATATCTGGTTCAGAATCACTATTTCGTAAATCATGCAATTTCTTATGATATCCTGATGCATTTTGTGATAATGGTTTCGGGTGACGAAGAAACTGATTATTTAAATTATTTTCTTGTAAATTAAGTAACATTTTAAATCTAACTGCTCCCGCTTTTGTTGAATTATGTTGGATTAATCGACGACGTTGCTGTAATGGCATATATTCAGAAAAATTATCATCAATATGGTAAGCTTCAACAACTGCATTGCGAATCTGTTCATTAATTTCTCTTTGCTCTTCAATTCCTTCAAACATTGCTTTTTTATCATAATCATCAACACTATGTTGTGGCATTGGATTACTAATTTTTTCTTTAATTTGTTCTAATTCTACTTTTAACTCAGATGTTCTATCGTCAAAAATATTTGCTCCACTTTTTCGTTGCTTTAATAAAAATGATACAGTTTGTGATGTTGGTTCAGATAGTTTATTTTTAGTTTTTAAAGTTGATGGCATAATTTCTTTATTTGTAACCGGATTATATTTTCGAAAATATGGTTCAATGTTATTTTTATCAAAAGAAGAAATTTTTTCTTCAGTAATATTCGCTAACTCTGCCCTCTTCTCACTCACCCGCTGAGAAATAACATATTCAGTCGAAGTTATGGGACTATTTTCTTTTTGTTGTTTATATGAATGCAACATATTAACTTTAAATTCATCAGCACCATCTAATTTTTTTCCATATAAAGGTGAAATAACTTCACATAATGATGTTAAAGGAGGTTTATGCTTTTTATTTTCAATTGTAATTTTTTCGTTTTCATTTTTATATTGTTTTCGTTCCTGTTTTAAATGAGGATAAGCATCGGCATGATTATAATAAGACTCTATTTTATGGTTTTTATTTTCACTCATCATGAAAACCCCCTTTATTTGCATATATTATAAAACATTTCTTATTTTTTAACTAGTCGATTTGAAGCAATATTACTCCGCCCAACCTTTGCTTGATCAACACCATTTAATTGAATAGCATCACCAGTAAAACCAATATTAATTTTTGACAACGATTCACCAACGCCATAAATATCAACGGGAACACCTTCTTTTTCAAAATCCTGAATTTTTTGAGCATTAAATCCTGATGAAACAATAATTTTAATATGTTGATATCCTGCCTTATCTATAGTTTGACGCAAAGCACGAATTAAGTGTTTATTGACACCATTAATTTCACTACTTGGATACTTATCTTCTTTTCCAAGAAAATATTTATCGATTAACGATTGAGAAGTATCAACACGAACTGCATATAAATTTGAAAATGCATGTGCTACTTGAAAAGTATCAGTAATAACGTCATTGTTATAATCAACTAAAGCCACTAATTTATCAGTTGGATAAAACTTTTGATAAGCTTTTAAAGCTGCAATTAAATCACCATTAAAAGCTTGGATTAAAGCATGTGGAAAAGTCCCCATAGGCTCATAATTACCAACTAATTTTGTTACTTGTGCTGTTGTAACAAAATTAGTTATTCCACCAATTTTTGCAGCATAACCATCGTTTTCTTGATTATAATAATAATCACTGCGATCATTCATATATATCACTGGCTTATTATTAGCTGCTTGTAATACACGATAACAATTTGTTGCAATGCTTGTCTGTCGTGCTAAAATACCATCAATAATACCTTCTAAATTGCCAAACTGATAATAATGCCCAGTTACTTTTAAAACTGGTTCATTAGCTTGAATTAAATCGCCATCCGTTAAGGCAGTTATTTCTAAACTTTCTGCATTAAAAGCTTCTGTTTTTAATAATTCAACACATTCATTAACGCCTGCTAAAATAACGTTTTCTTCACGTTGAAAAAACTGCATTGTTATTAAATCATTTGGTTTTTCATTTTTTAAAATATTTGCTGTTTTTAAAAAATAAATTGCACTATAATACCCTGACTTAATTTTGCTCATTATAATATTCCTTTCAAAAACTATTTCCCAGATGATATTGTTGCTTTGATAATAACATAATTTTCTTACCAAGAATAGTAATTGGTAATCCCAATTCGCGTTCAGAACAAAGCATTCCATTTGAAATAACTCCTAGTAATTCACTAGGAACAATTTTTAAACCTGAAGGCATAATTGCCCCAACACGCGCAACGACAACCAATTGGCCAATATCACAATTATCAGCTCCACAAATAATTTGTTCAGTTGATAAGCCGTTGTCTACTTGACAAATATTTAATTTATCTGAATTAGGATGTTTTTTACGCTCAAGAATTTTACCAACAATAAATTGTGGTTGTTTATTAATATTAAAAGAATAATCTTTTTGTCTAAAAATACCTCCCAACTCTGCTAATAAATCAGAATTATCACTATTAATTCCTAACTTCAAAGATGTTGTTAAATGTTTACTAGCATTTAACAAATTAAACCCACAACATTGGTGGTTTTGATTATAAAATAAGACATAATCATTATTAATAACATAATTAACTGCATCAGGTGTCGATTCATATCCCATTAAAACATCAAAGCCTTGATTATAAAATAAACCAATTGTTTTTGTTCTCATTTTTGCTCCTTACTACTTCAATTAAATTCTTTAATTTTTGTTTCATCTAAATCTTCAATAATTGTTGTTACTAACTTAATTGTTTCATTAAAGTTATCTAAATCAATAATACCACTAATTGTATGAAAATTACGGGCAATTAAACACGACTCAATAGTTGGAATACCGGCTGCTGTTAAATGAATAGATCCAGCATCACTTCCTCCTGACGAAATATAAAATTGATATTTTATTAGACTTCTTGCGATACCTGGTTTTATTATTAAAATATTATTATAAAATATAATTTATGAGGATATTAAATTATGAAATTTGATGAATTTAAAAATATTAATGATAAAGAATGATTAAGATTAACAAGAATAAAACAAGATATTTTTAATAAAATGTTAGATATTTTACAAGTAGCTGAAATAGAAAAATTTAAAAAAGGTGGCAAAGCTAATAAATTATCACTAGAAAATCGATTATTGATGACTTTATCGTATTGACGAGAATATCGAACTTATTTTCATCTTGGAAAAAATTTCGGAATTAGTGAAGCTAATTGTTATCGCAATATCAAGTGAATTGAAGATATTTTAATTAAACACCCTGATTTTCAGCAAGTTGCTGGTAAAAAAGCACTAATAAATGATTATTTTAATTATAAAACTATTATTATTGATGCTACCGAAACCCCAATCCAACGCCCAAAAAAAGACAAAAACAATCTTATTCTGGTAAAAAGAAAAAACACACTATTAAAACACAAGTAATTATCGAACAAGAAACCAAAAAAATTATTGCAACAAGTTTTTCACTTGGTAAAAAACACGATTATGCTTTATTTAAAGAATCAAAAATCGCAATTTTAAAAAATACCAAATTAATAGTTGATAGTGGTTATCAAGGAATACAAAAAATTCACAATAATGTTATAATGCCCACAAAGAAAACTAAGAAAAAACATTTAAATAAAGAACAAAAACAACATAATAGACTAGTTTCAAAAATAAGAATTATTATTGAAAATATTTTTGCTATTCTTAAAAAATTTAAAATTATTACAGAAAAATATAGAAATCGTAGAAAACGATTTAGTTTAAGATTTAATTTAATTGCTTCAATTTATAATTTACAATTATTATAGTTATCATAAAAGATTTATTTAAAATTAACGAATTTGAACAATAAAATAATTTTTCGTTGTGGCAAAATATTAAATTTTTAAATAAAAGACATAATTAATTAAAATTATAATTTTATATTAACCCCTTTTTACAAATATTTGAAATTATTTTAATGGGTTATGCAAGAAGTCTATTATATGTTCTTTTATAAATTTAAGTTGATATTGAATTAAATCATAACGCGTAATATAGCCATTATCCATTCCGCGTAACATTACCCCTCGTCCTAATTGACCAAAAGTTGTTGTTGATTCATAATCTTGTCCTGGTGAAACATCAGTTATAATTGCAAAATCAGGATTAATTAATGCTGTCGCTGTTTTAGCACCGTGATTTCAAACTTCTTATTGCACACTAAAACCAACATATAAATCATAGTCTAGTTGTTTATTTTTAAGTTGTTCTAAAACTTCTAATCTTAAAATAACACCCATTCGGTTATCAATCGCTTTTGATAATAATCGTTTATCATTTAAGAAAAATGTTGGAAATTCACAAATTACAAAATTTCCTTCTCGAATTCCAGATTTATAGGCTTCTGCTTGTGAAGAAAAACCAAAATCAACTAACATATTAGCAATTATCGTTGGTTTTAATCGAGCTTCTGGTGATAAAAAATGCGGTGCAATTGCTGAAATAGCACCAATCAAAAACGTTCCATCATCTTTTAATAACTTTACTCCTTTAGCTAATAATGTTTATTTTCAAATACCTCCTAATGGATTAATACGAACTAAACCTTTACTATTAATTTGGCTGACCATAAAGCCAGCTTCATCACAATGTGCCATTAACATTACTTTTTTGGATTTGTAATTCCTTTTTGATTTCGAATTACAGCAAAGCAACTCCCAAAATTATCCCGAATTATTTCTGAAGTATATTTTTGATAATATTGCTTTAATAGTTTAACAACTTCTTTTCCACATCCAGATGTTCCAAATGTTTGTAAAATAGTCTCATAAATTTTTTCTGTTCAGTAGTAATTTTTATTGTTATCTTCCTTTCATCATTGAAATTATTATATCAAAGTTTATAATTAATATATTGTTAAGACGTTAACAATACCTTAGCTTATATTCAATGATACTTAAGAGATAGAAATAAATGGAGGAAAATATGCGCAAAGTTGCATTAATAATCGACTCATCTTCTGGAATTAAGAAAGACGATTTTAAAAAATATGAAGATACTTATTTATTACCATTATTACTAAATTTTCCAGATGGAAGTGAAGTAGAAGATGACGAAGATGTTATTTCGTTTAATGAATTTTATGATATTTTAGAATATCAAGTTATCAAAACTAGTCAAATTCCAATGGGAAAAATGTTAAGTATTTGAAATGAATTGTTAAAAAAATATGATGGCATTGTTTTTATGGGATTATCAAAGGGGCTATCTGGTCAACATGAAAATATTTCAATGTTAGCTCAAGGTGATAAATATAAAAACAAAGTCTTTGTTATTGATACTGACGGGATAAGTCAACTGTTAGTATATATGATTGATCTAGTATATCAATGAATTGCAGAAGGAATTGAATTATCAAAAATTCAATCAAAACTTAATTTAATTAAAACAAAAGTTAGCGCCTTTATTATCCCAAAAAGTTTGGAAACTTTAAAACGCGGGGGTCGAATTACAGCCGCAGCGGCAGCTTTAGCATCTCTTTTGAAGATAACCCCTATTTTGAGATATGATGGTCGTATTGATAAATTTTATAAAACTAGAACATTTAAAAAAGCTGTTGAAACAGCTTTAGGACAAATAAAAAAAGAGCGGCAAAATTGAAAAAACATTATTTTATTGTATTCAAAAACAGACGATGAAACATTAAAAGAAGTTTACAATATTATTGAAGACGCGGGTGCTAAAATTACTTCAACATACATTTTGTCAAATGTTATAGCAGCTCATACAGGAGCAAATACTGTTGTGCTGGTATGTTGAGATGAATAAAAGGAGGTACAACCAATGAATAAAAAAATTGCAATCTTAACTGATTCATCAGCAGGTTTCACAACGGCAGAAATTAAACAATTAGGTATTCATGTTATTCCCTTACACATTATTTTAAATAATGAAGTTGATATCTTAGATACGGAAGAAGAAATAACAAAACATAATTTTTATGAAGTTATTCAAACAGGAACAACAAAAACAAGTCAAGCATCAACTGGTGAATTAATGGTTAAATATGACAAAATTTTAAAAACATATGATGAAATTATTCATTATCCAATTGCCGAGAAACTTTCAAGCCAATATGCAACTGCTTATCTTTTAAGTCAAGATGAAAAATATCGTGAAAAAGTTCATGTTGTTCGTAATCATACAGCAGCTTTTGCTTTAAAAACATTAATAATTTATGCTAATGAATTAACAAAACAAAAGCTTAGTGTCGAAGAAATTATTACAAAAACAAATGAACTTGAACAAAAAACATATATGGCAATGATTCCCGATAGTTTAGATCGTTTATCAAAAGGTGGACGTGTTGGAAAAGTTTTATTATCATTAATTAACTTATTTAAAATTAAAATTTTAATTCAATGAGGAGAACATCCTAAAAAAATTGCCTCATCACGAACTTTAAATAATTTAATTGAAACTTTAGTTGAAGCATGAGAAAAATTTAAAAAAACATTTAAAATAAACTTTCAATTATTTGTTTTAAAAACAAGTGAATGTGCTAGCAAAGTTTGAGATAATGTTACACAAAAATTAAATGAATTAAAAGTTAATTACCACACAGAAAATTTAGCTAATATCTTTGTTGCACATGCAGGGTTAAATACAATTGCTTTTGTTGCTGTTCCACGAATTAAATAGTAATGAAAAATCATTTCTAATATTAGAAATGATTTTTCATTTTTTCTTAATTAAATGGCGGAAGTAAAGAGATTCGAACTCTTGCATGGATCACTCCATCTAACGGTTTTCGAGACCGCCCCCTTCAACCAGACTTGGGTATACTTCCACTGTTTAACCTGGCAGGGGCGACAGGACTTGAACCCATAACGTACGGTGTTGGAGACCGCTGTTTTACCATTAAACTACACCCCTAAATTCTTTTTAAATCATAACATAATAAGATAAATATAGCAAAATAAAAAAGTATTTCCATACTTTCATGCACAGTTTCAAATAACTGAGAATTATTTTTTTTTAATTTAAAATGCTTTTTAATTCAAATTGAATTGAAGGCGTTTTTAATTTTAAAACCCTTCTATAATTATTATACTCAACAATATAATTATCTATCATATTTTTTAGCTCATTAAAATTTTGATAGCATTACAAAAGTTAAGTTTTTATAAAAAATATAAATAAAATAATTGGATAAATTTTTAAAAATCCTGATTTATTAGTGTTTTAAATTTATCAAAAATAGTAAAAAAATACTTTTTATACCAAAACCTCAACCTTTTTCTTACTACCAAAATTTTTGTATTTTGTTATATTTTTATTTTCTTTTTTTAAAATTGAAAACCAATTTTCAATAGGTGAATTATCTAAACAATTTCCACTTCGATACATACTTATAGTTACTCCATAATCTCTTAATAAATCAAAATATGCATGTGAAGTAAAATGAATGCCTTGATCATAATTAATTATTAATTGACCAGGTTTAATTTTTCGATTAATTAAGCTTTGTTTTAAACAATTAATTACTCAATTTACTGTTGGCCTCACTGTTAGTGAGTATCCAACAATTGCATTACTAAATAAGTCTTTAATAGCAAATAAATATACTGATTCTGAATATATTTTAATTATTGTAATATCACTTGATTGTTTTTGATTCATTTGATTAGAATTAAAATTACGTTTAAGTAAATAGGGGTATTTTTTATGTTCATATAACATATTATTAAAATGTTTAATTCGTTTTTTGTGTTTAATTCTAACTTCAGAACATATTTGTAATATCTTCATATAACGATATACAGTACTTGCTGATATTTTTATTTTTTGTTCTTCCAAATCAAGGTTTATTTGTCGATGACTTTTATTTTTATTGTTTTTTCAAATTATTTTAATTATTTCTAATATATTGTAATCAATTTTTCATTCATATTTTTCATGAATATTTTTATATTTATTTAATTTACCATATGAAGTGCATAATATTTTTAAAAATTATCTTAATGGTAATATTGAGTTGTTATTTAATTCGTTTTTAATAAAATCAATTTGTTTTCTAATGTTCATCTTTGTTTTTGTTTTTGGAAGAGATTCAAGCTTTTTTAAAATATTATTTTCTGCTTTTATTTGTTCATTTTCTTTTGTTAATAAATATATAGTTTCATCATGCGGATTATTAAAAATCGGCATTTTTTTAATATATGTTCGTTTATCAAATTTTTTATCTTTATTGAAAACATTAATTCACCTAGAAATAGTTGCAGTACTTATTTCATATTCTTTAGATATTAAAGATATTGATTTATTATATTCGTAATATTCGTTAATAATTTTAGTTTTAAATTCAATATCATGGTCTTTTGGTCCTTTAGTTTTACCCTTTTCCATATAAAAAATGTTTCTCCTAGCTTTATATATTTAATAATAACCTAGAAAGGTTTTTTATTTCATATTCTAAGTTAAAAGAAACATTGTAATTTCCATACTTTCATCTTTTTATGTTATGGCAGGGGTAGCAGGACTTGAACCCACAACACCCGGATTTGAAGTCCGGTGTTCTACCGATTGAACTATACCCCTAACAAGATAAATTAAGCGCCTAAATTGGGACTTAATCATTTTAACAAAATAATAGAAAATAGCAAATAATTTTACTTATTTTCTTCATTGAAGTACTCTTCAAATTGAAGTGGTTCATATTTTTTATTGTGGCACTGGTCACATATTCCATGCCCTTCAATTTTAAAATGGATTGGTTCTCAATTAATATTTGTCATTACATCTTTTAAATTATCTAACTTAATTTCATGTAAAATATTCGTATCTTTAATATGAACAACATTTTTACAAATATCACAAACAATATGAAAGGATGGGTTTTCTGCTAAATCATATCAAATTTGTTTACCATCAAAAGAATTTGTAAAAACAATATGCTCACTAATTAATAAATCAATTGTGTTGTAAACTGACATTAAATTAACATTTTTAAATTCTTGTTCTAATAATGTTACAATTTCAGTTAACGTTAAATGTTGCTTTTCTGATAAAATTTTAATAATTGCTAACCTAATTTCAGTAATTCGGTAATTTTTACTTTTTAATAACTGTACAATCCCATCATATGATAGTGCCATTGCCACCAGCTCCTTTATTTTTTAATTTCTTTAATAACTTCAACTAAATCTGCAACTGTTTTAATATCCATTAATTTATCATTTGGTATTTGAATCCCACATTTTTTCTCAGCCTCAATAACTAAATCCATCAAATCTAATGAATCTAATCCTAATGTTTTAAACTCCGTATTTAAATCAATTGGTTTAGAAATTCCACCTTCTTTTAAAACTTTTTTAATTTCATCTAGCACATTCATTTAAAATCCCTCACATTCTATTAATAATTAATATAATTATAACAAGTTTAGCAATAAAATAATAGCATTCACTAGTGTAAGCTTTCTAATGTAATCTTTTAAGCTTGATGTAATTATTGTTCATTATGATAATGATAGACAATTATTATTTTTGAATAACTAATTTTTTAATTAATATAATAGAAACTAAGATAGCTTGTTGGATGATAAAAAAACATCATTTGCGGAATTAAAGATTTTAAAAAATAATAGACTTCTTGCGATACCTGGTTTTATTATTAAAATATTATTATAAAATATAATTTATGAGGATATTAAATTATGAAATTTGATGAATTTAAAAATATTAATGATAAAGAATGATTAAGATTAACAGGAATAAAACAAGATATTTTTAATAAAATGTTAGATATTTTACAAGTAGCTGAAATAGAAAAATTTAAAAAAGGTGGCAAAGCTAATAAATTATCACTAGAAAATCGATTATTGATGACTTTATCGTATTGACGAGAATATCGAACTTATTTTCATCTTGGAAAAAATTTCGGAATTAGTGAAGCTAATTGTTATCGCAATATCAAGTGAATTGAAGATATTTTAATTAAACACCCTGATTTTCAGCAAGTTGCTGGTAAAAAAGCACTAATAAATGATTATTTTAATGATAAAACTATTATTATTGATGCTACCGAAACCCCAATCCAACGCCCAAAAAAAGACAAAAACAATCTTATTCTGGTAAAAAGAAAAAACACACTATTAAAACACAAGTAATTATCGAACAAGAAACCAAAAAAATTATTGCAACAAGTTTTTCACTTGGCAAAAAACACGATTATGCTTTATTTAAAGAATCAAAAATCGCAATTTTAAAAAATACCAAATTAATAGTTGATAGTGGTTATCAAGGAATACAAAAAATTCACAATAATGTTATAATGCCCACAAAGAAAACTAAGAAAAAACATTTAAATAAAGAACAAAAACAACATAATAGACTAGTTTCAAAAATAAGAATTATTATTGAAAATATTTTTGCTATTCTTAAAAAATTTAAAATTATTACAGAAAAATATAGAAATCGTAGAAAACGATTTAGTTTAAGATTTAATTTAATTGCTTCAATTTATAATTTACAATTATTATAGTTATCATAAAAGATTTATTTAAAATTAACGAATTTGAATAATAAAATAATTTTTCGTTGTGGCAAAATATTAAATTTTTAAATAAAAGACATAATTAATTAAAATTATAATTTTATATTAACCCCTTTTTACAAATATTTGAAATTATTTTAATGGGTTATGCAAGAAGTCTAATAATGTTAGTCGGAAAAAAGTTTATTTTTTATAAAAATTATAAATAAATTAATTAAAGACAAATTAAAGTAATCGCTTATTAGAGCGATTTTTTTATTTGAATTATTAATCAGATGGTATCTTTAAAATTAAAATTAACCTATTTTCCCTAAAAATTAATTAATTTTTATAATTTCCTTTCTGTGATTTATTAGACTTCTTGCATAACCTAATATAATTATTTTAAAATTCCTATAAAATATTTTTAAATTAAAATAAAAATTATAGGAGATTAAAATTATGAAATTTGATAAATTTAATTTTATTAATGATAAATAATTATTGCGATTAACCGGAGCAAAAAAGCTACTTTTAATAAAATTTTAAATATTTTACAAGTAGCTGAAATAGAAAAATTTAAAAAAGGTGGCAAAACCAATAAATTATCACTAGAAAATCGGCTACTGATGACTTTATCGTATTGACGAGAATATCGGACTTATTTTCATCTTGCTAAAAGTTTTTATATTAGTGAATCTAGTTGTTATCGCAATATCAAGTGAATTGAAGATATTTTAATTAAACACTCTTATTTTCAACAACTCGCTGGTAAAAAATCACTAATAAATGATTGTTTTAATGATAAAAATATTATTATTGATGTTACTGAAACCCCAATCCAACGCCCAAAAAAGACAAAAACAATCTTATTCTGGTAAAAAGAAAAAACACACCATTAAAACACAAGTAATTATCGAACAAGAAACCAAAAAAATTATTGCAACAAGTTTTTCGCTTGGAAAAAAACATGATTATGCTTTATTTAAAGAATCAAAAATATCAATTTTAAAAAAATACCAAATTAATAGTTGATAGTGGTTATCAAGGAATTCAAAAAATTCACAATAATGTTCTAGTGCCTACAAAAAAAACAAAGAAAAACTCTTTAAATAAAGTACAAAAACAACGTAATAGAATAGTTTCAAAAATGAGAATTATTATTGAAAATATTTTTGCTATTCTTAAAAAATTTAAAATTATTACAGAAAAATATCGTAATCGAAGAAAACGATTTATTTTAAGAATTAATTTAATTGCTTCAATTTATAATTTGCAGTTAGCATAGAATATTTATTTAAAATTAAAGAATTTAAATAATAAATTCATTTTTTGTTGTGGCAAAATATTAAATTTTTAAATAAAAAACATAATTAATTAAAATTATATTTTTCTATCAGTGTCTTTTTACAAATATTTGCAATTTTTTAATATGTTACGCAAGAAGTCTATTATTGAAAATATTTTTGCTATTCTTAAAAAATTTAAAATTATTACAGAAAAATATAGAAATCGTAGAAAACGATTTAGTTTAAGATTTAATTTAATTGCTTCAATTTATAATTTACAATTATTATAGTTATCATAAAAGATTTATTTAAAATTAACGAATTTGAATAATAAAATAATTTTTCGTTGTGGCAAAATATTAAATTTTTAAATAAAAGACATAATTAATTAAAATTATAATTTTATATTAACCCCTTTTTACAAATATTTGAAATTATTTTAATGGGTTATGCAAGAAGTCTAATAATTCTTATTTTTGAAACTAGTCTATTATGTTGTTTTTGTTCTTTATTTAAATGTTTTTTCTTAGTTTTCTTTGTGGGCATTATAACATTATTGTGAATTTTTTGTATTCCTTGGTAACCACTATCAACTATTAATTTGGTATTTTTTAAAATTGCGATTTTTGATTCTTTAAATAAAGCATAATCGTGTTTTTACCAAGTGAAAAACTTGTTGCAATAATTTTTTTGGTTTCTTGTTCGATAATTACTTGTGTTTTAATAGTGTGTTTTTTCTTTTTACCAGAATAAGATTGTTTTTGTCTTTTTTTGGGCGTTGGATTGGGGTTTCGGTAGCATCAATAATAATAGTTTTATCATTAAAATAATCATTTATTAGGGCTTTTTTACCAGCAACTTGCTGAAAATCAGGGTGTTTAATTAAAATATCTTCAATTCACTTGATATTGCGATAACAATTAGCTTCACTAATTCCGAAATTTTTTCCAAGATGAAAATAAGTTCGATATTCTCGTCAATACGATAAAGTCATCAATAATCGATTTTCTAGTGATAATTTATTAGCTTTGCCACCTTTTTTAAATTTTTCTATTTCAGCTACTTGTAAAATATCTAACATTTTATTAAAAATATCTTGTTTTATTCCTGTTAATCTTAATCATTCTTTATCATTAATATTTTTAAATTCATCAAATTTCATAATTTAATATCCTCATAAATTATATTTTATAATAATATTTTAATAATAAAACCAGGTATCGCAAGAAGTCTATTTTCAATAATAATTCTTATTTTTGAAACTAGTCTATTATGTTGTTTTTGTTCTTTATTTAAATGTTTTTTCTTAGTTTTCTTTGTGGGCATTATAACATTATTGTGAATTTTTTGTATTCCTTGATAACCACTATCAACTATTAATTTGGTATTTTTTAAAATTGCGATTTTTGATTCTTTAAATAAAGCATAATCGTGTTTTTTACCAAGTGAAAAACTTGTTGCAATAATTTTTTTGGTTTCTTGTTCGATAATTACTTGTGTTTTAATAGTGTGTTTTTTCTTTTTACCAGAATAAGATTGTTTTTGTCTTTTTTTGGGCGTTGGATTGGGGTTTTTGTAACATCAATAATAATATTTTTATCATTAAAATAATCATTTATTAGTGCTTTTTTACCAGCAAATTGCTGAAAATCAGGGTGTTTAATTAAAATATATTCAATTCACTTGATATTGCGATAACAATTATCTTCACTAATTCCGAAATTTTTTCCAAGATGAAAATAAGTTCGATATTCTCGTCAATACGATAAAGTCATCAATAATCGATTTTCTAGTGATAATTTATTAGCTTTGCCACCTTTTTTAAATTTTTCTATTTCAGCTACTTGTAAAATATTTAACATTTTATTAAAAATATCTTGTTTTATTCCTGTTAATATTAATCATTCTTTATCATTAATATTTTTAAATTCATCAAATTTCATAATTTAATATCCTCATAAATTATATTTTATAATAATATTTTAATAATAAAACCAGGTATCGCAAGAAGTCTAATAGTTACTTTTAACTTAATACCATCTCCTTTCTAAATTACTTTTTTTCTTTAAATAAACACAAATCCCAAAGTTCTAAATGTTGCTGGACCATTAACTCCAATATTAATCAATCCATCAGGATCAATAGATAATGCTAAACATGCACTATTAACCCCTATTTGATCATATATAGCACCTATTGTTTGTCTAAAACTATGCCTTGTTTGCAACATACCTTGACTTTTTAAATCTCCTTTGATGTCTTTTCCTGAGGCTCAAATTCTATAAATATAACTTTCTTTATCAAAATTAGGAATAGTATATCCTTCTTGATCAACTTTAAAATCACTAGTATCGACAATTTCTCAATCTGGAACATTTGGTATAACAATTGATTTTTTTAATTCATCTAAAATTTCTTCTTTTATTTTTGTAATTTCTTCATCTTTAATTTTTGCAAGTTTTTCATCTTTAATTTTTTCTATAACAAGTTTATCTAATAAAGCGTCAACTTCTAATTGAGTATAATATGCTTCTAAATCAATCATTGTTAAATCAATACCTTCTTCTTGAAAAGTACGAAACATTTTCTTTAAAGTTGTTAAATTAGCCAGTGATTTTGCATAGGTAGGCAATAAAACTTGTCATGTTGCCATGTGGTCATTTTGTGAAGAATAATTAATATTACCAACACTCATATTTGCCGAAGTAAAAAATTCAATTGGAATGCGGTTAAATGTTCAATGCTCAATCGTAATAAACACCATATTAATACAAATTTTCTTTAATAATGGATCTTTAAATGTTTCAAACTTTAGTTTTGAAAATGGATAGTTTAAGTAAGAATTAATCATATTTTGGGCTCTTAAAGCAAATGTTTTAAATCATAATTCTACATCACCTTTAAAGAACTTATTATAACGAAATGGAACTTGTGTAATTTTACCTGTCATTAGAATAAAATTATTATAATTTTACAAAGTAACATTTTGTCATAATTCATTTAACATTTAATCATCTCATTGTCATTTACTTTTTTTAGAATAAATTTTCTTTAATAGACTTCTTGCGATACCTGGTTTTATTATTAAAATATTATTATAAAATATAATTTATGAGGATATTAAATTATGAAATTTGATGAATTTAAAAATATTAATGATAAAGAATGATTAAGATTAACAGGAATAAAACAAGATATTTTTAATAAAATGTTAGATATTTTACAAGTAGCTGAAATAGAAAAATTTAAAAAAGGTGGCAAAGCTAATAAATTATCACTAGAAAATCGATTATTGATGACTTTATCGTATTGACGAGAATATCGAACTTATTTTCATCTTGGAAAAAATTTTGGAATTAGTGAAGCTAATTGTTATCGCAATATCAAGTGAATTGAAGATATTTTAATTAAACACCCTGATTTTCAGCAAGTTGCTGGTAAAAAAGCACTAATAAATGATTATTTTAATGATAAAACTATTATTATTGATGTTACCGAAACCCCAATCCAACGCCCAAAAAAAGACAAAAACAATCTTATTCTGGTAAAAAGAAAAAACACACTATTAAAACACAAGTAATTATCGAACAAGAAACCAAAAAAATTATTGCAACAAGTTTTTCGCTTGGTAAAAAACACGATTATGCTTTATTTAAAGAATCAAAAATCGCAATTTTAAAAAATACCAAATTAATAGTTGATAGTGGTTATCAAGGAATACAAAAAATTCACAATAATGTTATAATGCCCACAAAGAAAACTAAGAAAAAACATTTAAATAAAGAACAAAAACAACATAATAGACTAGTTTCAAAAATAAGAATTATTATTGAAAATATTTTTGCTATTCTTAAAAAATTTAAAATTATTACAGAAAAATATAGAAATCGTAGAAAACGATTTAGTTTAAGATTTAATTTAATTGCTTAAATTTATAATTTACAATTATTATAGTTATCATAAAAGATTTATTTAAAATTAACGAATTTGAATAATAAAATAATTTTTCGTTGTGGCAAAATATTAAATTTTTAAATAAAAGACATAATTAATTAAAATTATAATTTTATATTAACCCCTTTTTACAAATATTTGAAATTATTTTAATGGGTTATGCAAGAAGTCTAATATAAATTTTTTACTATTTAGTAATGTTTTTGTTTTAATTGTTTTGTTTAAATCTTGTTTTGTTCTGAGTTGTTTATATGCTTGAATTACTAGTCCATTACCTAATAAACTAGTAATTGCGCTATCTTCTAGCGTATTTAACAATTTATCTTTATTAAAGTTATTTTTAAATTGTTCTTGCATTTTTAATATCTTAGCAATTGTCCGATATATTTTAAAACTATCTTTTACTACTTGCTGATAAGCAAGTGGGGTAAAAGAAACTAAATTAAACAAACTTGTTTTTTTAAATCCCCAACCAATAAACCACTCACTGTTCATATAGAATTTAAACGGTTCAGGAGCCAAAACAAACTGTTCTGCTTTGATTAAAGTTGTCATAAAGACAATAGGGACATATTTAGGATTTTTATAATATATTGTTAAAGCAACTTCACCCGCAACTGATAAAGGAATAATTTTTACTGCTAAAAAAACATCATAACCATAAGCAAAAGGTAATAATTGGCCTTTTTTAATAGCCTTAGTTTCAAATTTAGACAATATTTTTTTAGTTTTATCAGTAATTTTATTAATTACTTTTTGTTTAATAGTAATTATTTGTTTTTCAATTGGGGCTAATAATTTTTTAGTTACTTTTTGAATATAAAAATTTGGATTTAAATAATTTAAGACTTTGTTTAATTTAATTGGTGTTTTATGTAAAATATTTAATAATTTATTATTATATATTTTACTGCCCCTCATTAAATTAGCATTTAATAGTAGATTTTACCAACACCTTTTTTATGAAGATTAGTCATAATGTTGTATCACTCATTAGTATTAATTTTACTTATTTTATCAATATTTAATCCATATTCAGACAATCATTTATTAGCATTTTTTTCATTCACGCGTGGTATTTTTTGAACTAATTTAGGACTTATTTTTTGAATATTTTTCTCAATTTTTAATAAATTATTAATTGTTTCTAAATTAGAAACTTTAAAACCTTTATAAAAATCATTTCGGGCTAATTTTCCAATTGTATATAATAAAGTTTCATTATTAGCCTGCTTTGTAAAATCAAATATTAATTTAGAAGATAAAATCTTTTTACCTGTAACTTGCCTTACAACATCTTCTAAATTATTAGCAGTTATTACACCTAATTTTTCAAGTAGTTTAGTTTCTTTTGCTAATTTTAAAATTCTAGTTGTTCGAACAGCACGCGTTAATTTACCAATTCCACCAATTGCTGGTAAAAAATTTAAGGCGGTACTTTTTGATGTTACTTCTGATGTTAATTTATCATATATTTGATTTACGGCAAAATCGGTTGCTGTTTCTACTCCAAACGAGATAACTGCTGCGGCAAAATTAGATAATCCCGCACCAAGACCAACAGCCGAAGCAATACCACCAGTTAAAACTGATAAACCAAGAGCTAAAACTTGAATTCCTAAAAATTCTAATAACTGTAAACCAAAATTTTTTTCTTGTTGTTGGATTGACAATCTAGTTGGATTTTTTTTAACAGCATAAATAAGGGCTGTTTTAGATGTTCCAATTGGCATATCATTTATCAAACGAAAAAGTACTATTTTTTAGTACTATTAAGAATTTTTAATTTTAACATCAATCGAATTTGTTTGACCAGTAGCGTTGTTTTTACCTTCAATTTGAACTGCAACTGTTTTATCATTTGTAATATTAATTGGTCAATCAACACCAGCACTTTCAATAAAGTAATCAAAATCACTTTCAGTTAAAGAACTATTTACTGCTTTTACTGCTTTTAAAACAACATATTTAAATTGTGGTTTTAACTGTTCGGCCGTTGCTTTTGTTGGGTCTGCAACATGAATAATTGGTTTATCTAATTTATTAATTTTACTAATATCAATTTTTGAAACAATATGTTTAATAATTCCTTTTGGTTCAACCACTGCTCCACCTAAATATAAAACTCTTTCCATAATCAAAGTATTACCCATACCAGTACCTAACGCAGCAGCACCAACTCTTAACGGAGTATGATCTTTTTTGCGTAAAATAAGAGGGTCATATTTTTTGCTAAACTTAAAGGCAATTGCATTAACACCATCTGGTAATAATTCAATTGTTCCTTCTGAACCATCTTTATTAATAATTGGTAATTTTTTAGGAACCATATAGTATGTTGTTTCTTCAACAGTTTTCATTGCTCCACTTGTTGTGATTACACTATTTATTTGGTCGTTTGCTCCAAGTTGTAACTGTAATTTATTACGAATTCCACGAATAAAATCAGCCGAACCTAAAATAATTGTTTCTGATGGAGTAAAGCCGTTTTCATATATTTTATCCATAATTTCATCATGAATTTGTAAAGCATTTGTATCATCTGCTTTTTTTGCCTTGAATAGTTGTAACTGTTCCTTTATTAATAATTTCTAAAATTTTATTGCGTTTATAAGCAACCTCAGTATCCATTGCTTGCTCAATATCGGCTGCTCAAAGATTAGGATTAAAATCACTTTCTATGGGATCTAATTTACGAGCAAAAGTTAAAATTGTATCTAATTCAACAATTCCATCTTCAAATTCTACTGTTGAATATTTTAGAAGATTATCATCGGTATTAAATACTTGTCCATCTTTTCCCAAACCTTCATTATATTTAATATTTTTCTTTCTTTTATATGTTAAACCAAATTTATTTGCTTCTTTTCACGAAAATAAAGCTTCTCAACTAAATTTTTGTTTATAAGTTTGTAAATATCATTGTTCAAATGTTTCTCGGTCTCGTTTTTTTGCTTGATTAGCAATATCTCCGAAAATTCTTTGTGGGTTTTGTGCCATAATTTACTTCCTTCTTTCTATTTATTAAATACATTTTCTGTATCTAAAATATTGTTTTCTTTGTTTTCTACTTTTGGCACGCCGCCAGTGTTAACTGTTTGTACCTTAATTAATTCATCATAAACACTTTGCAATTGTGTTTTAATGATTTCAATATCATCGCTAATATCATAAGACTTTAATAAAACATTTTTAAAGTCTTCATTATCAGTTAAAGAATTAATAAAGTCAATTACTTCAATTTTTTTTAATTGAATTGTTTGTTGTTCAACTTGTGAAGTTAATTCAGTATTTTTTGTTTGTAGTTCGTTGATTTGTTGATTACTATTTTCTAAATTACGTGCATTAAATTCTTCAACTTCAGCAGTATTTTCTAAAATAATTTCAGCAGTTTTAATATCTAAACTACCATCTTCGTTTTTAGTGGGTTCATTATTTTCATCAATAAGAACATATTTTACATTTTTTAATGCCATTGTTTTTTCTCCTATTTTTTAATATTTGTATTTGTTCTTTTTCTAATCGCTTTTTGTATAATTTCAAAACTATCTACTCTAAAAGACAAAAAATAGCGTTTAGTTTTTATATTTAACTGATTAAATACTGAGCCTTTAATTTTTATCTCATCATCTTTTTTTAATTTCAAAAACTCAGTTAAAACAGAGGGGTTATATATTGATAATGTTGAGTAATTTAATCCTTCTCACTGACATTTAGACGAACAAGCATCAACTTCAACGCCACCAGCAACAAGAGCCTTAATTTTTGTTTTAATAGGATTTTCATGTAATCTAACAGTTAATTCTAACTTATTAACTTTTTTATTTTTTATTTTAGTTTTATTAGTTATTGATTTTTTAGGTAAATTGCTTTTTGTTTGAGACATTATTTAACATCCTTATTAGATAATTTGTCATATTTTGAACTGTCAACTAATATTCAATCGATAGAACCTGTTGAATATGGATTTTTGTAAAAATCTTCTTTATATAATTGTTGTTGTTTTAATTCTTCAATTTCACTACCTAAATTTTGATTAAAATTATGTGCCATATCTATTTGTTGTTTAAAACTATTTATTTCTTGCTCTTTTTCAGCAAGTTCTTTTTTAAGTGTTTCATTTTCTTCTTTAAGTTTGTTAAATTTAATTGATTCTGTTATTGTCATTATTTATCACTTCCTTTTTTAAAAAATATTGTAAATGTTTTCAAGCATCTAATTCGTGCTCTGTCATTTTAATATTTCCTTTATAAATATAATTTTTCTTAACAACTGGTGATTGTAAAACATAATTTAAATTAAATAGATATTTGCATAAAACTTTTAAACCACCAATGAATTTAGGAGTAGATAATGGATTTTTTATTTTTAAACCTTTGTGAAGTTGAAAATCTTCAATTATTACAATAACTTTATTTAAATAAGAACAAATTTTATTTTTAAACTCATTTAATAGACTTCTTGCGATACCTGGTTTTATTATTAAAATATTATTATAAAATATAATTTATGAGGATATTAAATTATGAAATTTGATGAATTTAAAAATATTAATGATAAAGAATGATTAAGATTAACAGGAATAAAACAAGATATTTTTAATAAAATGTTAGATATTTTACAAGTAGCTGAAATAGAAAAATTTAAAAAAGGTGGCAAAGCTAATAAATTATCACTAGAAAATCGATTATTGATGACTTTATCGTATTGACGAGAATATCGAACTTATTTTCATCTTGGAAAAAATTTCGGAATTAGTGAAGCTAATTGTTATCGCAATATCAAGTGAATTGAAGATATTTTAATTAAACACCCTGATTTTCAGCAAGTTGCTGGTAAAAAAGCACTAATAAATGATTATTTTAATGATAAAACTATTATTATTGATGTTACCGAAACCCCAATCCAACGCCCAAAAAAAGACAAAAACAATCTTATTCTGGTAAAAAGAAAAAACACACTATTAAAACACAAGTAATTATCGAACAAGAAACCAAAAAAAATTATTGCAACAAGTTTTTCGCTTGGAAAAAAATGATTATGCTTTATTTAAAAAATCAAAAATCGCAATTTTAAAAAATACCAAATTAATAGTTGATAGTGGTTATCAAGGAATACAAAAAATTCACAATAATGTTATAATGCCCACAAAGAAAACTAAGAAAAAACATTTAAATAAAGAACAAAAACAACATAATAGACTAGTTTCAAAAATAAGAATTATTATTGAAAATATTTTTGCTATTCTTAAAAAATTTAAAATTATTACAGAAAAATATAGAAATCGTAGAAAACGATTTAGTTTAAGATTTAATTTAATTGCTTCAATTTATAATTTACAATTATTATAGTTATCATAAAAGATTTATTTAAAATTAACGAATTTGAATAATAAAATAATTTTTCGTTGTGGCAAAATATTAAATTTTTAAATAAAAGACATAATTAATTAAAATTATAATTTTATATTAACCCCTTTTTACAAATATTTGAAATTATTTTAATGGGTTATGCAAGAAGTCTAATATTAAATACATATTATTTATTGCTTCTTCTTCATTTTTGGAATTAAAAGTAATATTATTAATTATTTTATTTTGTAAAACATTATAAATAATAATACCAGTTTGGCCAATTCCAGCAGGGTCAATTGCAATAATATATTTTAATTTATCTGGTTTATTTTTTTGTCAATTTGTAATATTTTTCATCCATCTGATGCTAAATCTAAAATATCGTTAATTTTGTAATGTTGCATATAAGAAGCAATAATATCTCACTTGTTTTCAAATAAAATTAAGTACATTTTTGCTCATTCTAAACATTGCAAATCATAATGCTTTTTATGATGTGAAATACGACAATTAATAGGTTGACAATTAACTCAATCAAAAGATGTTGTTATTTCATTTCAAGTTTTATTAATATACAAACTTTTATATTCTGTCATTATATATACTCCTTAATTTTTTTATTTGTTGATTAAATTTCATCATTAATATTATTTGCAGTTACTGGATAGGCACATATCATTAATTCTTGTAATTTATTTTAGTATTTAATTACTTCGCCGCCCGCTTCACTTTGGGGAGTGAGCGGGGGCGGATAGGATATTTTGATAGAGTTTACCCCCATACGGAAATAAAAAAACAGTTTACCCAGTTATTAATTACGCTTCATCCATCCCTACACAACTTTATATAAAGAAAATAACCTTTTGGAGTTCCAACCCTCTTGTTTTTTTTAGTGTCCGATATTGTTTTTTTAGGTTTAACAGTACTCTTTTTATGAAAACAAGCCAAAAAACACATGCTCTGACATTTCGCAAGTGATTAATCTTGCCGAGAATTAAAGAAATAAATAGGAATAGTAAATCCAATCGCTTTCACACTTTCTTTAAGGCTTCGTGCCATAGATGAGTTATCCATCTTTAAGAATCAAAAAATATTAAGTTTTAAAGATTGAATTTTGGATTAATCGTTAGATAGTATCTTTATTTTTTTATCTCATTATCTTTTTTGATTCTTTGTTTATTAAATAGACTTCTTGCGATACCTGGTTTTATTATTAAAATATTATTATAAAATATAATTTAATATCCTCATAAATTATATTTTATAATAATATTTTAATAATAAAACCAGGTATCGCAAGAAGTCTAATAAAAAGCACTTTATTCTTTTTCAATAAAGTGCTACATTTGCATTTACAATTTACATATAAAATACTTTAATCAATGAAAGGAATTTTTATATGTACAGAAATTTTCAAAACAATCAATTATTTACAAAAGAAGTAGATGTTATTTTTGCTGATAAAGCAATGTTTAAAACAATTACCGACAAAAACAATATTCAACGCAATTTATTTTCATTTTATGTAAATGATGACGGTCAAAATATTAAATGTGTTACTTAAAAAGAAACTGCGGATAATTTAAACAAAGTATTTAATAAAGATATTAAAACAATTGAAATTAAATATCTTCACAAAAAGAACAAAAACACTGACGAACTTGAATACAGTGTCAGAGAATTTAATATTATCAATTAAATTATGTTATATTAACAACGATGTATTTTAAAATACATCACCCTTATAAATTGGGTTTAAATAAAAACACCTTATTAAAATAAGGTACAATGTTTCTTTTAATTGAGAATATGAAATAAAAAACCTTTCTAGGTTATTATTAAATATATAAAGCTAGGAGAAACATTTTTTATATGGCGAAGTGTAAAACTAAAGGGTCAAAAGATCATGATATTGAATTTAAAACTAAAATTATTAACGAATATTACGAATATAATAGACTTTTTGCATGGCCTATTAAAAAATTGCGAATATTTGTAAAAAGACACTAATAGAAAAATATAATTTTAATTAATTATGTTTTTTATTTAAAAATTTAATATTTTGCCACAACAAAAAATGAATTTATTATTTAAATTCTGATAGCATTACAAAAGTTGAGGTTTTATAAAAAATATAAATAAAATAATTGGATAAATTTTTAAAAATCCTGATTTATTAGTGTTTTAAATTCATCAATAACATTAAAAAAATACTTTTTATACCAAAACCTCAACCCTTTTCTTACTACCTAAATTCTTTAATTTTAAATAAATCTTCTATACTAACTGCAAATTATAAATTGAAGCAATTAAATTAAATCTTAAACTAAATTGTTTTCTTCGATTACGATATTTTTTTGTAATAATTTTAAATTTTTTAAGAATAGCAAAAATATTTTCAATAATAATTCTCATTTTTGAAACTATTCTATTACGTTGTTTTTGTTCTTTATTTAAATGTTTTTTCTTTGTTTTTTTTGTAGGTATTAGAACATTATTGTGAATTTTTTTAATTCCTTGATAACCACTATCAACTATTAATTTGGTATTTTTTAAAATTGAGATTTTTGATTCTTTAAATAAAGCATAATCATGTTTTTTTTCAAGCGAAAAACTTGTTGCAATAATTTTTTTTGTTTCTTGTTCGATAATTACTTGTGTTTTAATGGTGTGTTTTTTCTTTTTACCAGAATAAGATTTTTTTTGTCTTTTTTTGGCGTTGGATTGGGGTTTCGGTAACATCAATAATAATATTTTTATCATTAAAATAATCATTTATTAGTGATTTTTTTTACCAGCGAGTTGTTGAAAATCAGAGTTTTTAATTAAAATATCTTCAATTCACTTGATGTTGCTATAACAACTAGATTCACTAATATCAAAACTTTTAGCAAGATGAAAATAAGTCCGATATTCTCGTCAATACGATAAAGTCATCAGTGGCCGATTTTCTAGTAATAATTTATTATTTTTGCCACCTTTTTTAAATTTTTCTATTTCAGCTACTTATAAAATATTTAACATTTTATTAAAAGTAGCTTTTTTGCTCCGATTAATCGCAATAATTCTTTATCATTAATAAAATTAAATTTATCAAATTTCATAATTTTAATCTCCTATAATTTCTATTTTAATTTAAAAATATTTTATAGGAATTTTAAAATAATTAGATTAGGTTATGCAAGAAGTCTAATAAAAAAATAAAATAGTTACTTAAATTTATTGTTTTTTTTTACAGAAAATAATGTCTTATAACAAAAAGTCTAGTTAAAATGCAACAATTTTCCAGTTTTCGGTATATAATAAAAATAGTTTTATTAGAAAGAGAAGTGAGGATTTTTTATTATGTCAAAAAAACTGCACGGGATAGGTGCTAGCAATGGAATTGCAATTGCCAAAGTTTTTAAATTAGAAGAACCAAAATATGAAATTTCGAATAATACGGTTTCTGATTCGGCAAAAGAAATTAAAATACTAGAAGAAGCAATGCAAAAAGCAAACACAGATATTAAAAAACTACAAAAGATTACCTTAGACAAATTAGGGGCAGAAAAAGCAGCAATTTTTGAAGCACATAAGGAAATTTTGCGTGATCCAGCAATGATTGATGAAGCAAAAAATATCGTTAAGAGTAATAACAATAATGCAGCATATGCAGTTCATATTATTGCTCAAAAGTTTATTACAATGTTTGCAAGTATGGATGATCCATATTTTAAAGAGCGTGCAGCTGATGTTAAAGATGTAACTGATCGTTTAATTAAGTATATTTTAAATGTTCCGGTCTTAGATTTAGCAACTATTAGTGAAGAAGTTATTATTGTTGCTGAAGATTTAACACCTTCACAAACAGCGCAGTTAAATCCTAAATTTGTGAAAGGATTTAGTTGTGATATGGGGGGGCGTACTAGTCATGCTGCAATTATGGCCCGTAGTCTAGAAATTCCAGCTGTATTAGGATTAAAAAATATTACAAAACAAGCAAACCATCATGGAATAATTATGATTAATGGAACGACAGGAGAAGTTATCTTAAATCCAACATCGGCGGAGATTAAAACTTGGACAACAGAAAAAGAAAAATTTTTACAATTTCAACAAGAACTATTGGCATTTAAAGATAAACCAACAGTTTCAAAAGATGGATATCAAAAATTTGTTTTAGAAGGAAATATTGGATCACCAAAAGATGTTCAAGGTGTTTTGGATAATGGTGGGCAAGGAATTGGATTATTTAGAAGTGAGTTCTTATATATGGATAATGACCATTTTCCAACTGAAGATGAGCAATATGAAGCTTATAAAGGTGTTTTGGAAGGAATGAAATGGTGCCCAGTGATTATTCGAACATTGGATATTGGTGGTGATAAAAAATTATCATATTTTAAATTTCCAGAAGAAATGAACCCATTTTTAGGATATCGTGCAATTCGCCTTTGTTTAGATAAAACAGATGTTTTTCGAACACAATTACGTGCTTTATTACGTGCTAGTGTGTATGGGAGGGTTGGTATTATGTTTCCAATGATTGCGACAGTTGATGAATTTAAAACTGCAAAAAAAATTACCTTAGAAGAAAAAAAAATTTTACTTAAAGAAGGACATAAAGTTGCAGACAATATTGAAATTGGAATGATGATGGAAATTCCAGCAGCAGCAATGTTAGCTGATCAGTTTGCAAAACACGCTGATTTCTTTTCAATTGGAACTAATGATTTAATTCAATATACAATGGCAGCTGATCGAATGAGCCAATTTGTGGCATATTTATACCAACCATATAGCCCATCTGTTTTACGTTTAATTAAAACAATTATTGATGGTGCCCATAAAGAAGGAAAATGGGTTGGAATGTGCGGTGAAATGGCCGGAGAGGAACAAGCAATTCCGCTTTTAATTGGGATGAAATTAGATTACTTTTCAATGTCTGCCACAAGTATTTTAAATGCGCGTCGTATTATTAGCAAATTAGAAGTTTCGGCAATGGAACAATTAGTAACAGAAGCGTTAGAATGTCAAACAAGTGATGAAGTTTTAGATTTAGTTGAAAAAAGAACAAAAAATGCTTTAGAAGTCTAAAATTTTAATATAAAATAGGTGGTTTAAATGATAAATTTAAATACGTATGCAATAATTGACCTTCCATTGCCAGTTTTAATTGTTTTTGTTGTTATTTTTGTTGAAGACAATTATATAAAACACGCCATAATGCTAAAAATAATAATTTTGCAGTTAAACAGAAGGCAACAATTCGGGCTGCTTTTCAAAAAAAATAAATATTTAATTTTATTTTTATTATGTTTCTTTTGCTTAATTGGTTCTATTTTGGTTTTAGTTAAACAACTAGTTGGTTTTCCATTGTTTTAAAAATAGCACATAAATTTAATAATTTTATAGTATACTAAATATAGATGACAAAGTTGTTCTGCTTAATGAAAAAAGGAGAAGAAAAGATGGGATTATTTACTAAAAAACCAAAAGAACTTGAAATAATTGCTCCTGTACATGGTGAAATTGTTGCTTTAGATAAAGTTGTAGATGAAGTATTTTCACAAAAAATGTTAGGTGAGTGCTTAGCGATTAAACCAAGTGCTGGTAATTTTATTGTTCCAATTGCTGGGAAATTAATTACCGTTTTTCCGACAAGTCATGCTTATGAAATCAAAAGTAATAATGGTGCTGAAATTTTATTACACATCGGAATGGGTACAGTTTCATTAAATGGATAAGGATTCGATATTCAAGTAAAACAAGATGATAATGTTAAACAAGGGGGATTTATTATGTAATGTTGGTTTAGCATTTTTAAAAGCTGAAAATGTACCAAGTTTAGAGGCGCCAATTGTTTTTACACCATAAACAATGAGCGGTAAGACAATTAATAATGTTAAAACAGGCAATGTTAAACAAGGATAAATTATTGCTGTTATTAAATAGGAAATAATTTTAAACTAATAAGTGATTTATAAAATGGAAATCACTTTTATTTTTGTTTATAAAGTATATTCTAGATTGTTTTTGCTATAATTGTTAAGAAAGGAAGAAGGTCAAATGGTAAAAATATTTTTAATTGCGATTGTTTTTTTCTTATATTATTACTGAGTTTTTTCTTCAACAGGGGCAATTTTAGCCGAATTTTTAAAAATTCGAACTAAAAATATTTATTTTGGGATGATTATAGGTTTTTTCTTTTATTTTGCTGTTATTTCTTTTTTGCTAATTCCATTAGAATTTATTCCTAGTTTACGTTATATTATTTTAGTTTATTCATTATTATCAATTAATATTTTATATTCATTATTTTTGTTATTATTTATCCGTTATTGATTTAATATTAATTTATTAGATTGAAATCATGCCATTTTTTTTGTTGCATTTGGTGTTTTTATGGCATTATATTATTCTAAAAATTATTTTATTGCTCCTTCAGGCTCAAACATTACTAATAGTTATATTTTAAGTTTTTATTTTATTAATTCAGTTGATAATAATATTATTTTTAAATTAAATCCAAATGTTACGATTGCTAATTCTCAAGCTTTAGCAACATTATCTTGGTTTACAAATGTTTCAGTTTGATTTGTAATGACTGGAATTGATCCAAGTGATGTTATTTGAAATTTATTAAATATTTTAGATGCAATGCTATTTGCTTCAATTTTTGTAAAATTATTGAGTAATTTTGCTAATAAAAAAAGTAATTGTTTTTTAATTGGTACTTTATCGCTCCTTGTTTTATCTGTTTCAAAATTATTAATTTATTATTTTGGATATGATTCATGGCATCAACAGAATATGTTAACTGGTTTATTTTTTGTCACTTTTATTTTAATGACAATTTACACAAATGAAGAATACCGCAGTCGTAATATGCCTTGAATTGTTGGTATTATTTTTTCAAGTTATATTACCTTTGAATGAGAGGCGTCGTATATTATGCTATTTATTATTTATGTTTCAACATGGATTAGTATGTTAAAATATAAAACTAATTTCTTAAAAGATATGGTTAAGTTTACTTTATTTTCAACATTATGTTTTATCTTTTACAACGCACAAATAAAAAATATTTTATTAATTTTTATTTTTTTAGGATTATTTTTGTTAATGATAATTTTATCATTTTTGTTATATCGCAATTATTCACAAGTACATGATATTGAAATAATGATGTATCTAGGGCAAAAAAAATTATTATTTGTTGTACCGATTATTTTTACTCTAATTTCAGCAGTCATTGTTTTAGCAATGGGGGAAAATAACTTAAATTTTTGAACATTAGAAACAATTGCATCAGCTTTATATGTGCAGTTAGAATTGGGGCGCTGAGAACCATGAACAAATATTGTCTTCTTAATTATTTCTTTTGTCTTTTTGGCTTTAGCTTTAATTTGATTATTCTTTTTTGAACGAATTCCGAATTTTGTTGCAAAAACTCCAATTAATATGCTATCAATTTTAACAGTAACTTTCTTTAATCCGTTAGTTGGGCGTTTTTTAATTTTAATTTTTAATGAACAAGCTTTGTTAAACAATTCTAGAGTTTTTATTGTTGCGTTATTAGTTGCCTTAAATATTAGTGTTTATGCATTGAAAATTAAATCGTTTAAAAAATGGCATTTAAAAAAACCACCAATCCCCCCCCCACACATCATAAAAAGAACTTAAAAATAATAAAATAAAGGAGGGTGTTATGACTTTTGAACAAGCAAAAAAACGTAGTTTATTATTAAAAGAACAGTTAGAACAATGAAATTATGAATATTATGTGAATGATAACCCTAGTGTCAGTGATCAAGAATATGATCGAGTAATGCAAGAGTTAATTGCAATTGAACAACGATATAGTAAATTAATTATAATTGATTCTCCAACGCAACGTGTTTCTGGACAAGTTAGCAAAAAGTTTAATAAATATGTTCACACAATTCAAATGTTAAGTTTGGGAAATGCATTTAATTATGATGATTTAATTCATTTTGATGAGCAAATTAAAGAATTGACTGGTTTTCCAGAGGTTGAATATACTTGTGAATTAAAAATTGATGGATTATCAATTTCATTAGTTTATGATAATCATCTTTTAGTGATGGGCGCAACTCGTGGAGATGGCCTTACTGGCGAAGATGTTACTGTTAATATTAAACAAATTAAATCAATTCCGCTTAGAATTGACCAACCAACTTTAACTGTTCGGGGTGAAGTTTATTTATCAGTTGAAGAATTTAATAAGATAAATGAGGAACGTGGGGAAAATGGTGAATCTGAATTTGCTAATCCTCGAAATGCAGCAGCAGGAACTTTACGGCAATTAGATTCAACAATTGTTGCAAAACGAAAGTTAAATGCATTTTTATATTATTATGTTAATGCTTTGCAGGATGGAATTCAATCACAATACGAAGCGTTGCAAAGATTAGAACAATTAAAATTTAAAACAAATCCTGAGTATCGTTATTGTTCAAATATTGCGGCGGTGTGAGCATATATTCAAGAGTATGAACCAAAACGTCATCAATTAGGTTATGAAATTGATGGAATTGTGATTAAAGTTAATAACTTAAATTTATATAATCGCATAGGTTATACTGCTAAAAATCCAAAATGAGCAATAGCTTATAAATTTCCAGCAAAAGTTGTGGTTACAAAATTGCTTAATATTTTTCCTTCTGTTGGAAGAACAGGACGGATTACTTATAATGCTGTTCTTGACCCAGTTCGTATTGCAGGAACAATTGTACGAGCAGCAACATTACATAATGCTGATTTTATTATTGAGCGTGATATTCGGATTGGTGATAATGTTCAAGTTAAAAAGGCGGGGGATATTATTCCGGAAGTGATTAATTGTGTTGTAGCTTGTCGCCAAAAAAATGCTCAAAAATGATATGAGGCAACGCATTGTCCAGAATGTAATTCTTTATTAGAGCGTGTTGAAGGTGAGGTTGACCAGTATTGTATTAATTCTGTTTGTTCTAAAAAAATTACTCGGGGGTTAGAACATTATTGTTCACGAAATGCGATGAATATTGAAGGAATTAGTGAAAAAATTATTGAACGATTATTTAAATTAGGGTATTTAAAAAGTTTTAGTAATTTATATCAATTAGAGCAATACCGAGCAGAAATTATTGAATTCAAAAATTTTGGTGAAAAATCATTTGAAAATATGATTGCTTCAATTAATAATTCAAAAAATAATTCCTTAGAGCGACTATTGTTTGCATTAGGAATTCGACATGTTGGTCAAAAAACAGCAAAATTATTAGCGCGACAGTTTAAAACAATTGATAATTTAGCTACCATGAATATTGAACAATTATCAATTATTAATGATATTGGCCCAATTGTAGCAGCTAGTGTTGTTGATTATTTTGCAATTCCAGATAATCAACAAGAACTTGCCTTACTACGCCAAAGAGGGGTTAAAATGGAGTATTATGCTACTAATCAACATTTAGCACAGAAGTTCGAAAATTATCGGTTTGTGATTACCGGAGTTTTATCAAAACCACGAGAATATTTTAAAGAATTAATTGAAAGTTATGGTGGGCAAATTTCTGAAAATGTTAGTGCAAAAACCACTTATTTGCTGGCGGGGGGTTATGCTGGTAATAAATTAGTAAAAGCACAAAAATTAAATGTTAAAATTATTAATGAAGAAGAATTTCAACAATTATTAAATAAGGGGGGATAAGATGGCGCGAATTACAAAAGAAGTATTACAAATGTTAGCACATGATATTATGCTAGATTTACAAGATGAGGAACTAACTAATTTAAGTCAAGAATTTGATGTTATTTTAAAACAAATGGATTTAGTACAAAAAATTGATACAACCAATGTTCATTCGATGCATTTTCCATTTGATTTAACAGTTGACTATTTGCGTGAGGATGATGAGATTGATGTTGCTCCGCAAGCTGAAATTTTAGCTGCAGCACCAAAAAAAATAGATGATTATATTGTAATTAATAGGGTGGTTAAATAGAATGGCAGCTTATTCAATCAAAGACTTACATCATCTTTTAGTTTCTAAAAAAATTACTCCATCGCAAATAGTTAAGGATGCTTTTACTAATTTAGACAAATATCAGGGTTTAAATGCAACAGTGACAGAATTAAAAACAGAAGCCACAGCTTTGGCATCTAAATTAGACCGCTTTGTTGTTCCTAAAAATAATTATTTATTTGCTTTACCATATTTTGCAAAAGATAATTTTGCAACAAAAGGAATCAAGACAACGGCGAGTTCAAAAATTTTAGAAAATTTTATTCCAAATTATGAATCAACAGTAACTAATATTTTGAAAGAAAACAATAGTATTTTATTAGGAAAAGCGGCTTTGGATGAGTTAGGAATGGGTGGGCATGGTTTATATGCCTTAACAGCAGATGTTTTAAACCCTTGAGATTTGAGCCGGATTACTGGTGGCTCATCGTCTGGCTCAGCAGCTTTAGTTGCAGCTGGTGTTGTTCCATTTGCATTAGGAACAGATACAGGGGATTCAGTACGAAAACCGGCAGGTTATTGTGGTGTTGTTGGTTTTAAACCAACTTATGGTTTAATTTCGCGGTATGGTGTTTTTCCTTATGCGCCATCATTAGATACGGTTGGATATTTTACTCGAACTGTTGAAGACAGTGCAATTGTTTTTGATTATTTAGCACAAGAAGATCACAAGGATGCAACCTCATTAAAGAGCAAGGAACAAGGTTATTTTAAAAATTTATCATCAGAAAAAATCAAAGAACAAAAATTTGCTTATTTAAAAAATGCACATGCGATTCTTCCAGATGAAATTAGAATTCATTTTGATCATTTATATGATGAATTAACAGCCCGCGGAATTAGTGTTACAGCAATTGATTTTCCAGAAGATTTACTAAAAGCATTAATGCCAGTTTATATGGTGATTTCTTTTGCCGAAGCAGTAAGTAGTCATTCAATGTTGGATGGAATTAATTATGGAACACGAGTTGATGGGGGCACTTATCAAGAAGTAATGATGAATTCACGCACTAATGGTTTTGGTCATGTTGTTAAGCGTCGTTATGTTATTGGTTCGTACACTTTAACAAAAAATAACCAAACATTATTATTTTTAAAAGCAAAACGAGTACGACGTTTAATTGTCAATGCTTTAACTACTGTTTTTGCAAAATATGACTTTTTATTATTACCAGCTGCATCAACGATTGCTCCAAAAATTACTACCATTAAAGATCAAATTTTAACAGAGGCAGAACTAGAAAATTATGTTGATGATTTATTAGTATTAGGTAATTTAATGGGTAATCCATCATTAACTGTTCCACTTGCTTTTGTTGATAAAATGCCAATTGGAATAAATGTTAATGCTGCTCCTTTTGCTGACCAAAAGGTCTTTAATGCTAGTTTATCAATTGAACAGATTACTGGAATTAAAAATAAAGTGGCACCAGAAAGGGGTAACAATCATGATTAATTTTGAGGTAGTAATTGGAATTGAAAATCATGTTGAATTAAAAACAAAGACAAAAATGTTTTCTTCTGGCGCAGTGAGTTATGGGGCTAAACCCAATAGTATGGTTAATCCAATGGATGTTGGCTATCCAGGGGTAATGCCAACAGTTAATAAAAAGGGGGTTGAGTTAGCGTTAAGTGCTTGCCAGGCACTTAATTTGACAATTGATCCAGTCGTTCAATTTGATCGTAAAAATTATTATTACCCTGATTTAGCAAAAGGTTTTCAAATTACGCAGCAATATTATCCAATTGGTCAAAATGGATATTTAACGATTATTGATGAGAATAATAAACCTTTTAAAGTAGAAATTGAACGTCTACATATTGAAGAAGATAGTGCTAAACAGTTGCATGAAGATGACCAAACGTTATTAGATTATAATCGTGCTGGAATTGGTTTAATTGAAATTGTAACTCGCCCTGTATTACGGTCGGCGTTTCAAGTTCGTCAATATTTAAAAGCTTTACGTGAAATTTTAGTTTATACCAAAGTTAGTGACGCTAAAATGAATGAGGGTTCATTACGATGCGACGTTAACATTTCGTTACGTCCAATTGGTGTGAAAACATTTGGTGATAAGGTTGAATTAAAAAATCTTAATTCAATTGCAAATGTTGAAAAGGCAATTGAATATGAAATTCAAAGACAAAGTGAACTTTTATTAATTGGAAAAAGAATTGAACAAGAGACACGCCGATTTGATGAAAAAACAAAAACAACGGTTTTAATGCGTCATAAAACTGATGCTATTGATTATAAATATTTTTATGAACCAAATATTTTTCCAATTAAATTAGATCCAAATTGAATGAAAAAAGTTCTTAAAAATATGCCAGAATTGCCAGATGCTAAACGTAAACGTTATTTATCAAAATTAAACTTAAAACAAGATGATGTTGAAATTATTTTACAAGATTATGCCTTAATGATTTTTTTTGAAGCAGCAATTAAGTTATCACCACATTATGAAATGATTTCTCATTATTTATTTGGTGATATTAGTGCTTATTTAAATCAAAAGGGACTAACAATAAGTGAAACAGTATTAACACCAAAAAATTTAGTTGAAATGATTATGTTAATTAATCAAAATATAATTTCAAATAAACAAGCCAAAACAGTGTTACAACGAATTTTAAATGAAGATTGTGCTCCAACAAAAATTGTTGCTGAATTAGGATTAAAACAAATTAGTGACCCAGTTGAAATTAAAACAATTATTGAGCCAGTTTTTAATGCTAATATAGAACTGCTAGAACAATATGAGCGACGACCAGAACGAGTAATTAATTTTTTTATGGGCGAATTAATGAAATTAACAAAAGAACAAGTTGCCCCAGAAATTGGCCAACAAGTAGTTATTGAATTAATTACAGCGAAACAAAGGAAATAAAAAGAAATGATAAAAGACTGCTGCACAGTTTCAAATAACTGAGAATTATTTTTTTAATTTAAAATGCTTTTTAATTCAAATTGAATTGGAGGCATTTTTAATTTTAAAACCCTTCTATAATTATTATACTCAACAATATAATTATCTATCATATTTTTTTTGCTTTTAAATTGTAAATGCCAAATCATAAAAAGTTAACTATTAATTTAGTTAACTTTTTTAATTTAATTATAGGAGGTTGAAATTATGCAAACAAAGCAATATTTTATTTTGCGGTCGTTAGTGAAAAAGTATGGTAAAGATAATGTTATTAATATTGTCAATAAGATTGCAAATTATATTGAAATTAAAAAGTAAAGAATAAATTATTCCGCATAATTTATTAGCGGATAATTTATTCAATAATGTTTTTTAAGTGGAGCGGAGCGACGACGAGTGGCGCGAGTTTGCAAATTTCAATTTTTTAATTTATCGAAAGGAGTAGACTTCTTGCGATACCTGGTTTTATTATTAAAATATTATTATAAAATATAATTTATGAGGATATTAAATTATGAAATTTGATGAATTTAAAAATATTAATGATAAAGAATGATTAAGATTAACAGGAATAAAACAAGATATTTTTAATAAAATGTTAGATATTTTACAAGTAGCTGAAATAGAAAAATTTAAAAAAGGTGGCAAAGCTAATAAATTATCACTAGAAAATCGATTATTGATGACTTTATCGTATTGACGAGAATATCGGACTTATTTTCATCTTGCTAAAAGTTTTGATATTAGTGAATCTAGTTGTTATCGCAATATCGAGTGAATTGAAGATATTTTAATTAAACACTCTGATTTTCAACAACTCGCTGGTAAAAAAGCACTAATAAATGATTATTTTAATGATAAAATTATTATTATTGATGTTACCGAAACCCCAATCCAACGCCCAAAAAAAAGACAAAAACAATCTTATTCTGGTAAAAAGAAAAAACACACCATTAAAACACAAGTAATTATCGAACAAGAAACCAAAAAAATTATTGCAACAAGTTTTTCGCTTGGTAAAAAACACGATTATGCTTTATTTAAAGAATCAAAAATATCAATTTTAAAAAATACCAAATTAATAGTTGATAGCGGTTATCAATGAATTCAAAAAATTCACAATAATGTTCTAATACCTGCAAAAAAAACAAAGAAAAACCCTTTAAACAAAGTACAAAAACAACGTAATAGAATAGTTTCAAAAATGAGAATTATTATTAAAAATATTTTTGCTATTCTTAAAAAATTTAAAATTATCACAGAAAAATATCGTAATCGAAGAAAACGATTTAGTTTAAGATTTAATTTAATTGCTTCAATTTATAATTTACAATTATTATAGTTATCATAAAAGATTTATTTAAAATTAACGAATTTGAATAATAAAATAATTTTTCGTTGTGGCAAAATATTAAATTTTTAAATAAAAGACATAATTAATTAAAATTATAATTTTATATTAACCCCTTTTTACAAATATTTGAAATTATTTTAATGGGTTATGCAAGAAGTCTAGTTATATTATGCCAGTATGATTAACGTGAATATTTAGTATTTTGATTTTGTTAGGTATTTTTGCGTGAATTGGTTTATCAATTTATCAAAAAATTCGCCAAATTCAAGGTAAGAAAAAAGAAAAAAAAGAACTTGAAAAAAAGGAGGATAGAAAATAATGAATTTATTAACTGAAACAGTTACAAAAATCGGTTTTGGTGATGGAATGAATTCCATTTGAACTGGTTTAGGTAATGCAATGGGTAAAGCAAAAGATTCTGTATATGGTATTTTACCGCAATTAATGATTTTTTTAGGTGATGCGTGAATTATTTTAATTCCATTTGGATTATTTATTATCATTAAGATATTAAACTTTTTCCGTCATATGGTTAAAGGATTTTAATAGAGTATATTACTCTAATATTCAAAGTATTTTAACAAAAACTAAGGTACACTAGTTTATTTATTTTTATTAATTTATTTTATATAACTATTACTTTAAAACTTAATAGTGTTTTTAGGTGTGCAAATTTTTATTATTTTATATATTTACCATTGTTAATAACATTGTTTATTAAACATTAAATAAACAATATATAAGCATTATGTATAACATTGTTAATAATCAATGTTTTTATCAATAAATAAGCAATATATAAACATTAAATATAAAATTGTTTATTAAAAAAATATTTAGTTAGGAGTTGATTTTATGAAAATTAATAAAACTAATTTATTATTTACTATTTTGGTTTCATTGTTTGTTTCTATTATTTTATCTTTTGTAATTTGAGTTTTATATTATTTAGTTACAAGATATTTAAACAATTAATTAGATAAAGGAGGTTTAATATTTCATGTTTCAATTTTAATTATATTAACTTTAAATATTTTCATTATATATATTCAATTTTTATATACAACATATTTTTATAAATATAATGGAAAATCAATTAAAAAGGAGTTGATAAATAATGAAAAAGTTTATATTTTTCTTAAAAAATTTTTGTTATATTAGTGGTTCAATGGTTTTGTTTAGTTTAATTGATTTATTACTTTGAATAATTTCATTAAATTATAATGTTTTAGTGTTTTGATTATTATTTTCTTTACAATGTTTATATTTTGTTTGGTGAGTTTGAAAAAATTTTGTTTATCAGATAAATATTTTTCGGTTGGCTGATTTTGTTAGAGATAATCCATTATCGGTAATTATTGGTAAATTAGGAGAAGGCAAAATGTTAAGAGGAGGAGATGATAAATAATGATTAATTATTTTGAATATAAATGTGAAACTTGTTTTAATGATATGAAAAGATTACGATTTAATGAATTTTATTGCATAAATTGTAATAAAGGGGGTGATAAAATTGAATAATTTTGTTAAGAAAACTCAAAATATAGCAAATTATTTTATTTCTAAGGAACTAATCCCTTTTGAAACAGATAAAGCAAGTTTTATAAATTTACCTAATCATAATCGCCATATTGGTTTTTGATTGAGTAATAAGTTTATTTATCCTAGTCAAAAACACTTTGAACAAGTAGCAATCGGTTTGATTTATGATAATTCTTGTCCTATTGTAAAATATGATGAAAATTTAAAACGCCATATTTGAAAGTATTTAACTGGAACAGAAATAATTGATTTATATAATCAATATAAACAAAACTATTTTATGCTTATGCATAAATCATTATTTCAAAATGAACCTAAAAAAAGTAAAAACAAATAACAATAATAATTTAACAAATTGAAGTGATGAAAAAGTACAACAATTAATTAATGATTTATAAAGTTTAAATTAAATGATTTTATATAATTATTGAGTTCAATTTGTTAGTTATATTATTGGTTCAAATGCTCCTGAATTTTTATATGTTATATCGTTTGTGTTATTTATCATTTTATTTTTTGGAATGTTTTTTAAACTTATTCAAAAAATGTGGAGTTTTTAAATATGTAAAATGATTGAGAAAAATTAAAAGAGTTTTTTATTCGTGTCTTTTTGTTTATAGATAAAATAAATTTTGAAATTATTACAACTTGAAATTTAACTCAAAATGAATATTTAACTTTAATGGTTGGTGTTTGAATTGTTATTTTTTTTAACTTGATTTTTTTTATGAATGATTTTTAAAATAGTTGGGTATTTTAAGTAATGAAAAAATTGCATTTTTTCTAATAAACTTTTGTTATATTAGTGGTTCAATGTTTTTGTTTAGTTTAATTGATTTATTACTTTGAATAATTTCATTAAATTATACTGGTTTAGTATTTTGACTATTATTTGCTTTACAATGTGTATGTTTTGTTTGGTGAGTTTGAAAAAATGTTTTTATCAGTTAAATGTTTTTCGTTTAGTTTACTTTATTTGAGATAATCCATTATCCGTAATTATTGGTAAATTAGGAACTGGTAAAACATTACTTTTAACTTTTTTATCACAAGTTATGAAACTTTTAACGAAGAAAATTTATAGTAATTATCCAATTGAAGATAATAGACTTCTTGCATAACCCATTAAAATAATTTCAAATATTTGTAAAAAGGGGTTAATATAAAATTATAATTTTAATTAATTATGTCTTTTATTTAAAAAATTAATATTTTGCCACAACGAAAAATTATTTTATTATTCAAATTCGTTAATTTTAAATAAATCTTTTATGATAACTATAATAATTGTAAATTATAAATTGAAGCAATTAAATTAAATCTTAAACTAAATCGTTTTCTACGATTTCTATATTTTTCTGTAATAATTTTAAATTTTTTAAGAATAGCAAAAATATTTTCAATAATAATTCTTATTTTTGAAACTAGTCTATTATGTTGTTTTTGTTCTTTATTTAAATGCTTTTTCTTAGTTTTCTTTGTGGGCATTATAACATTATTGTGAATTTTTTGTATTCCTTGACAACCACTATCAACTATTAATTTGGTATTTTTTAAAATTGCGATTTTTGATTCTTTAAATAAAGCATAATCGTGTTTTTTACCAAGTGAAAAACTTGTTGCAATAATTTTTTTGGTTTCTTGTTCGATAATTACTTGTGTTTTAATAGTGTGTTTTTTCTTTTTACCAGAATAAGATTGTTTTTGTCTTTTTTTGGGCGTTGGATTGGGGTTTCGGTAGCATCAATAATAATAGTTTTATAATTAAAATAATCATTTATTAGTGATTTTTGACCAGCTAGTTGTTGAAAATCAGAGTGTTTAATTAAAATATTTTCAATTCACTTGATATTGCGATAACAATTAGCTTCACTAATTCCGAAATTTTTTCCAAGATGAAAATAAGTTCGATATTCTCGTCAATACGATAAAGTCATCAATAATCGATTTTCTAGTGATAATTTATTAGCTTTGCCACCTTTTTTAAATTTTTCTATTTCAGCTACTTGTAAAATATCTAACATTTTATTAAAAATATCTTGTTTTATTCCTGTTAATCTTAATCATTCTTTATCATTAATATTTTTAAATTCATCAAATTTCATAATTTAATATCCTCATAAATTATATTTTATAATAATATTTTAATAATAAAACCAGGTATCGCAAGAAGTCTAATGCAATAAAACTTTTAACTTTTAATAATTTAGATTTTACTGATAGAACTAAATTAGTACCACCCGATGATAGTTTAATTTTATTTGATGATAGTTTTTTATATATTAGACTTCTTGCATAACCTAATCTAATTATTTTAAAATTTCTATAAAATATTTTTAAATTAAAATATAAATTATAGGAGATTAAAATTATGAAATTTGATAAATTTAATTTTATTAATGATAAAAAATTATTGCGATTAACCGGAGTTAAAAAAGATACTTTTAATAAAATGTTAAATATTTTACAAGTAGCTGAAATAGAAAAATTTAAAAAAGGCGGCAAAACTAATAAATTATCACTAGAAAATCGGCTACTGATGACTTTATCGTATTGACGAGAATATCGGACTTATTATCATCTTGCTAAAAGTTTTGATATTAGTGAATCTATTTGTTATGGCAATATCAAGTGAATTGAAGATATTTTAATTAAACACTCTGATTTTCAACAACTCGCTGGTAAAAAAGCACTAATAAATGATTATTTTAATGATAAAACTATTATTATTGATGTTACCGAAACCCCAATCCAACGCCCAAAAAAGACAAAAACAATCTTATTATGGTGAAAAAAAACACACCATTAAAACACAAGTAATTATCGAACAAGAAACCAAAAAAAATTATTGCAACAAGTTTTTCACTTGGGAAAAAACATGATTATGCTTTATTTAAAGAATCAAAAATCTCAATTTTAAAAAATACCAAATTAATAGTTGATAGTGGTTATCAAGGAATTCAAAAAATTCACAATAATGTTCTAATACCTATAAAAAAAACAAAGAAAAAACCTTTAAATAAAGTACAAAAACAACACAATAGAATAGTTTCAAAAATGAGAATTATTATTGAAAATATTTTTGCTATTCTTAAAAAATTTAAAATTATTACAGAAAAATATCGTAATCAAAGAAAACGATTTAGTTTAAGATTTAATTTAATTGCTTCAATTTATAATTTGCATTTAGCATAGAAGATTTATTTAAAATTAAAGAATTTAAATAATAAATTAATTTTTTGTTGTGGAAAAATATTAAATTTTTAAATAAAAAACATAATTAATTAAAATTATATTTTTCTATTAGTGTCTTTTTACAAATATTTGCAATTTTTTAATAGGTTATGCAAGAAGTCTATTGATGGAACTAGTACCCACGAAGTTAAAAAAGTTAATGGTGGTAAAAGTGTGTGGATTGTTTTAGCAAGACATTTTAAAAATAGAGCGATTTTTACTGTCCAGCGCGAGGGTATGATGTGAAATAATATTCGTCATTTAGCAAGTGGCATTATTATTCCGATTTCATTGAAAAAACCTGTTAAATCTAAATTAGGTAATATTTTTAATCGTAGTTTTGTTATGTGAATTGGTATTTTCCAAGATATTACGGATTATGAAATTTGAAAAAAAATCAGTAGAACGAACGACAGAAGGTAAAAGAGCAAAAAATAAGTCGGATGTTGGTTTAGGAATTCGGTTTTTTAAGATAATTATTCCGCTTGAATTTGCTAATAAATATGATAGTCATTGATTATCATTTGTCCGTGATTTGAAAAAAAATGAGGTTGTTAATAAAAAAGAACACTTTTGAAAAGATATATCAAAATTAAATAATAGACTTCTTGCATAACCTAATATAATTATTTTAAAATTCCTATAAAATATTTTTAAATTAAAATAGAAATTATAGAAGATTAAAATTATGAAATTTGATAAATTTAATTTTATTAATGATAAAGAATTGTTGCGATTAACCGGAGCAAAAAAGCTACTTTTAATAAAATGTTAAATATTTTACAAGTAGCTGAAATAGAAAAATTTAAAAAAGGTGGCAAAACTAATAAATTATCACTAGAAAATCGGCTACTGATGACTTTATCGTATTGACGAGAATATCGGACTTATTTTCATCTTGCTAAAAGTTTTGATATTAGTGAATCTAGTTGTTATCGCAATATCAAGTGAATTGAAGATATTTTAATTAAACACTCTGATTTTCAACAACTCGCTGGTAAAAAATCACTAATAAATGATTATTTTAATGATAAAACTATTATTATTGATGTTACCGAAATCCCAATCCAACGCCCAAAAAAAGACAAAAACAATCTTATTCTGGTAAAAAGAAAAAACACACCATTAAAACACAAGTAATTATCGAACAAGAAACCAAAAAAATTATTGCAACAAGTTTTTCGCTTGGAAAAAAAACATGATTATGCTTTATTTAAAGAATCAAAAATCTCAATTTTAAAAAATACCAAATTAATAGTTGATATTGGTTATCAAGGAATTCAAAAAATTCACAATAATGTTCTAATACCCACAAAAAAAACAAAAAAAACCTTTAAATAAAGTACAAAAACAACGTAATAGAATAGTTTCAAAAATGAAAATTATTATTGAAAATATTTTTGCTATTCTTAAAAAATTTAAAATTATTACAGAAAAATATCGTAATCGAAGAAAACGATTTAGTTTAAGATTTAATTTAATTGCTTCAATTTATAATTTGCAGTTAGCATAGAAGATTTATTTAAAATTAAAGAATTTAAATAATAAATTCATTTTTTGTTGTGGCAAAATATTAAATTTTTAAATAAAAAACATAATTAATTAAAATTATATTTTTCTATTAGTGTCTTTTTACAAATATTTGCAATTTTTTAATAGGTTACGCAAGAAGTATAATAAATAAAAGTTTATAATTTTTTTATTAATACTTACTAAACTGGAGCAGTCTATTACTTACCATCTTTTTCATATTCTTGATCAATTTTTTGTAATTTAATTGTTAAATCATTAATTGCACTAATTTTAGCAATAAATAATAATTCATCATCTAATTTAATTGTTTCAACATCTCCGGGTAAAATAACACGGCCTTTACGTTTAACATAAACAATATTATAATCTTTATTATTAATAAAACGTGATTCTGATAATGTTTGTCCTTCAATATTTGGATCAGTCACCCGAATAATTAATGATGCATAATTTTCATCAACAGTTTGCATTTCAATGTCAATATCAAACATTGCTTTAGTTGCAGTAATACTTCCGGCCATTGTATCGGGTTGGATAATATTATTAATTCCTAATGCTTTTAGAATTCGTGCATGACGAATATCTTTTACTTTCGCAATAATATTATTAATTCCAAGGTCTTGTAATCCAATAATTGTTAAAATACTAGCCTCAATATTACTTGCGATTGTGATAATAACAGTATCATACTCGTCTAGTCCTTGCTCAATTAGATTTGTTTTAACTGTTGCGTCTAATGATACGCCATCAACTTGTTCGTAACTAGAAATCATATTATTAACCTTAGTTTGGTCAATATCAAAGACCATAATGTGTTGTTTTCGCGCAATTAGTGTTTCAATTATTGAACGTCCAAAATTATTTAGTCCAATAATTGCAAAACTTTTCTTTCTTGCCATTTCTCCCCCCCCTTTATTGCAATTTTAATTATACTATTTTTTTTATTATTAGCAATAATTACTAACTTGTAGTATATAATAATATTAATGAAAGAGGGACACAAATGGTTTTTTTTCAATTATATTTCAAAAATATTTTTAAAAGAAAAAATGATAATAAACGACAACGTAATAATGATCCAACTGCACCATTAACACGGCGTCGTCATTGGTTGCCCTTCTCAAAAATATCGGGAAGATTATTTTTACTTTATATTTTAATTGTTCTTTTAGGTGGACTGCTGTTATCAATTCCAGGCTTTGTTCATGGCGGAGAACGGATGATTCTTGATGGAAAAGGTAAAATTTTAAACCCTTCAATTACTTTTGAGTGAAATTATTTAATTGGTTTATTTACTGCTGCTAGTGCTTTTTCTGATACTGGAATTATAATTAGTAATCCTGCAGCGGATTATACTTTTGGTGGACAATTGGTAATTTTAATTTTAATTCAAACAGGTGGTTTTGGAATTGCTACTTTTAAAATTATGATTTTTGTCTGATTAGGGCGTAGAATTTCAATTAAGGATAAAATGCTAGTGCAAGGTGAACGAGGAAGTAGTAACTTTGGGCATACAATGGATTTAATTAAAAATAGTTTTATTTTTTTAATTATTTTGGAATGTTTTGGGGCAATTTTATTATTTTGTAATTTTTATTTTTCACCGTTATCAGTAGAAGGAAAATTCATGATTGATAATGTTACTTATCATAATTTTTGACGAAGTTTATGAAGCGGTGTTTTCCACTCAATTTCATCAATTAATAATGCTGGGTTTGATATTATTGGTAATTCATCATTAATGCCTTATAATACTAATTATTTTATTCAATTTGTGTTTTTATTCCAATTTATTATTGGTGGTTTAGGTTTTCCAACTTTTTACGATTTAAAAAGAAAATTTGTAGCATGAAGATGAAAAGAACATGTTAAATTTACCTTATTTACTAAAATTAATTTAATTACTTATATTGGTTTATCAATTATTGGTGTTTTTAGCGTTTGATTAATTGAATTTACGAATATTAATACAATCCATTCTGAAACTGCTAAGCATATGGAAAGTATTTTACGAAATTCAAAATCAAATTGAAATGGTTTTATGAATATTTTCTTTAATACAATGTCAACCAGAAATGCAGGTTATTCAACAGTTGAAATGATTAACTTTTTACCAGGATCACGAATAGTGATGTCAATTATGATGTTTATTGGATCAGCGCCTTCTTCTACCACAGGGGGGGTTCGAACAACAACCTTAGCTGTTGTTATCATTACAATTTGGTCTATTATTAGGAATAATAATAGTGTTAATGCTTTTAAACGGAAAATCCCAAATGAAACAGTAAAACGAGCGTTGGGAGTTACTGTTATTTCAGGAGGTTTAATTGCAATTGCTGGTGTCTGTATTAGTGCTGAAAATCCTCATCTTGATATTTTAAATACTTTTTTTACAATTTGTAGTGCATTTGGGACAACAGGATTAAGTACTTTAAATTTTACCGAACTATATAACATTGGTATTTTAAGTACTTTAATATTGATTCTATTAATGTTTATTGGGCAATTAGGAGTTTCTTCAACATTATTAGTTTCAATTCGTGGAAGTGGTGAAAAAGAATACAGTTATGTTGAAAAAAATATTTTAATTGGATAGGTTGAAAAAAATAATGTTTTTCTATTGTTTAAAATGATATCTTTTGTATAATGTATAGGGTATCACCACGGAACAGTACTCAAGTTGGTGAAGAGGGCACCCTGCTAAGGTGTTAGGCCGGGTAACCGGTGCGAGAGTTCGAGTCTCTCCTGTTCCGCCATTTAATTTACATTTAAAGAAAAAAAGTAATAAATAGTTATAAAAATTTTTTATAACTCTTTTTAAATTATTGGTATAATAAAAGTAGTAATATTGTGCAATAAAGGAGAAAAATAATGAAAAATTGATTAAAAATTATTTTATCAATGATTTTTTTATTTGGTATGGCGATTATGGGGTTACTTGTTGTTGTTATTATTTTCAATGTTAAATTCTTATATATTTTTTTAGGAATTGTTATTATTGATTTAATTTTCTCATTCTTTTTCTTTTTTTCCAAACGACGTTATGAAGTTAAGTTTTCTTGAATTATTTTTATTAATTTTGTACCATTCATTGGTCTATGTTCATATGTTTTTTTTGGTCGAAAATACCATTATTCAAATAAAAAATCATTATTGTACAATCATTTAAATAAATTAGAATATGATACTTATTGTAAAAAAAATAAGACATGTTTAATAAAATATACTGCTCCTAATCAAAAATTTGGGAATGTTGTTGAATTATTAATGCGGCATGCAAATAAGCCGTTATACCAAAATAATAAAATTAAAATCATTACAAATGGGACCCGTGTTTTTAAATCATTATTAACAGATTTACAACAAGCACAACAATATATTTTATTAACTTATTTTATTGTTGCTGATGGCGAACTATTTGAATCTTTTTTAGCAGTTTTAAAAGAGCGAATTGCAGCTGGTGTTCGGGTTTATATGATTTATGACCATGTTGGTAGTTACTTTAAAATTAGTAAAAAAAGTATTAAAAAATTAATTAAAGCTGGTGTTCGAGTTCGTAAATATTTGCCAATCATTGCACCTTTTATTAGTGGGAATGCCAATTACCGTAATCATCGTAAAGATGTTATTATTGATGGTTTAATTGGCTATACAGGTGGTATTAATTTAGCCGATTTATATGCTGATAAATCATGAAAGTTTGGAATTTTTCATGATACACAAGTACGAATTGGAGGTGAAGCGGTTCGAGGTTTGGAAGTAATTTTTGCTGATGACTGATTTTTTGCAACTAAACGTCATGAAATAATCACAGATTTAGAACCAGCTATTTTAGCACCAAAACAATACAATATGAAGGGTAAATCACATTTACAAATTGTTAATCATAGTCCTAGCGTTGATCATTCCATTACCAAAGACCTATATATTTCATTAATTAACAAAGCTCGTAAACGAGTTTGATTATCAACTCCTTATTTTATTCCACCAGATAATCTTATTCAATCTTTAATTCTTGCAGCACGCGCTGGAGTTGATGTTCGTTTAACAATTCCAGGTTTGACTGATAAAATTTTTGTTTTAGATATAACAAAAAGTTATTGTAAACCTTTATTTGCTAGTGATGTTAAAATTTATGAAATGAATAATACTTTTAGTCATAATAAAATTGCTATTTTTGATGATGATATTGCTGTGATTGGGACTTGTAATTTAGATTACCGCAGTTTTTTTTCTGACCATCAAACAACAGCAGTTATTTATGATCCAGAGGTAGTCGCCAGCTTTATTCCTCGTTGGGAATGAGATTATGAACATTCAATTTTATGACAGGAATGGCCAATTAAATATAAACCCTTGGGTTATCGACTATTGTTAACATGTTTAAAATTAGTCGCACCAATTTTATAAGTTAATGCTAATATCAAGAATAATTTTTTGTATAATTAATATGTGAAGGAGGAAGCATAATGCTATTTAATAAATTAAAAAATAAAGATGACAAAGAAAAGGAACATCAAACAAAAAAAAAGCAGAACTTATTACAAGAAAAATCATTGTCATCATCAGATAATTTAGAAAGTAGTTTGTTTGAAAATGAAGATGATAATAATAAAATTAAAACTGGTTTTAGTTTTAAACGGCGTAAAACGCACAAAATTATTAAAGAATTAAATCGCCAGCGAATTAAGTCCTTATTATTTTATACTGATATTAGTAATGTTTTACGGCAATTGGAATTTGGACTACAGCCAGTTAAGAATATTCATTTAGCAAAAGAAAGTGAATATATTGTTTGAACATATTTAGAAAAACCTGATCATTTAGAGTTTGAATTAGATAATTCAACGCGACATTATTTTTGAAGTTGAATTGCAGAGCAAAAAGTTGATCCAAGTCAAATTGCTGTGATTGCAATTGATATTCAAAATTTATTTCATTTAACAAAAAAAGATTGAGAATATGATGATTTAACCCGCCGCGTAAAAGTTTTTGAAGATGTGAAACCAGCAACAATTCGCTGAGTATTAATGAAAAATAATAAGTATTTAAATCGAATTCAAATGTATGTTAAAAGTAATAATTTAAAACTTAAAATTTTTCAAGGTGAAAAAGGAAATGTTTCTAATGTGTTAACAGAAGGTAGAAATAAGTAAAGAATGAAGAGAAAGTTAGAGAAAATTACTCTGCGTGAAGTTGATTTTGCGCAATGATATACTGATATTGTTTTAAATGCTGATTTAATTGCCTATGGACCAGTCAAGGGAACAACTATTTTTAAACCTTATGGATATGCAATTTGAGAAAATATTCAAAAAATTTTAGATGCTGAATTTAAAAAAAATAATGTAAAAAATGTTTATTTTCCTTTACTAATTCCAAAAACTATTTTTAATAAAGAAAAAGAACATATTGAAGGGTTTTCACCAGAAATTGCAACAGTAACAAAAATTGGAGATAAATTCTTAGATGAAGAATTATATATTCGACCAACATCAGAAGTTCTTTTTGGAACATTTTTTAGTAAAGAAATCCAAGGTTATCGTGATTTACCACTGTTATATAATCAATGAGTTAATGTTTTGCGTTGAGAAAAAACGACCCGTCCGTTTTTACGTACAAGTGAATTTTTATGACAAGAGGGGCATACAATTCATAGTTCAAAACAAGAAGCACAGCAATTTACTTTAAAAATTTTAGATATTTATGCTACTTTTGCAGAAAAAACTTTATTATTACCTGTGATTAAAGGGCAAAAAACAGAACGTGAAAAATTTGCTGCAGCAGAAGAAACTTATACGATCGAATCATTAATGTATGATGGTCAAGCTTTACAATGTGGGACTAGTCATTATTTTGGTCAAAATTTTTCTAAAGCACTTGATATTAAATTTTCAAATCAAAAAAATACTTTAGAATATGCTTACTCAACGTCGTGAGGGGTTTCAACGCGTTTAATAGGGGGGCTTATTATGACACATAGTGATGATAATGGACTAGTATTGCCACCGCAAATCGCACCAATTCAAATTATGATTTTACCAATTAATAATGATAATGATGAGCAATTATCTGCAGTTGAGCAACTACAAAAAAAATTGCACAAATATCGTTGTGAAATTGATCAATCAGACAAAGGTTTTGGGTTTCGTGCAGCTAATGCGGAAATTAAGGGAATTCCATTGCGAATTGAAATTGGAGCTCGTGATTTAGCACAGCAACAAGTTACAATTGCTCGGCGTGATACTTTTGAAAAAATTACTTTTTCCTGAACAGAGGTTGAAAAAGTAGTTTCTGATTTATTAGATCAAATTGCAACAAATTTATACCAAAGAGCTTTGGATAATCGTCGTCAACGGACAAAAAAAATCGATAATTATTCAGATTATAAAAAAAATTTAGCAAAAATGAATGGTTTATTTTTAGTGCCGTTTTGTGGTCGCGTTGAGTGCGAAGATACAATTAAAGCCGAAACACAAACAACATCACGTTGTATTCCATTTGATGTGCCAACAATAAAAACAACTTGTTTTTATTGCGGACAACCAGCAACTAATTTAGTTTATTTTGCGCGAGCTTATTAATAACAAGGAGGTATCCTTTTATTTTTGATAAATTTCAACTGTAAAGGGTTTTTTTATTTGTTTAATCAAAATTTTATTGAAGAGCCATTAGCAGTTTATAATTCTTTTCAGTTTGCTTCTAATAATAAAATTAATTTAGCATTAGATTTAACAATTCCTTTATTTGATTTTGATAATGGTGATAATAGTAAATCATATGCTTTTTATGTTCGTCCTAATATTGGCAATTTAAAACCATAGTTTACTCAAAATGGTGAATTAACAACAGCATATAAAAGTGACCACAAACCAAACACCAAATTGCTTACTGTTTAAAAAAATGTTTTTTTCAATTTAATTTTAATTTTTCAATGTTAAAATTATATTTAAATATTAATAATAAAAAAAATGTCAAATCACAACGGAATTACGAGCAACATCTAGTTCAATAATTTTAAAAATATCACAAACACAAGTAAAATACTCAAAATGAGGAAAATTTATTATTTCAGCCCAGTGTTTTGATATGAATAAAACAAATAAAATTAGTTTAGTTATTAATGAACCTAGTCTTTGGGACAATGATTTAGTAACAAAAAATTATTATCAATAATTTTATTTAAATTTTAATTATAATAAGGGCTTTCTTAAACAAACAAAAAAATTATTCGGAATCCTTCAATATAAAAATTACAATGAAAAACAAAAAAATATTAGACTTCTTGCGTAACCTATTAAAAAATTGCAAATATTTTTAAAAAGACACTAATATAAAAATATAATTTTAATTAATTATGTTTTTTATTTAAAAATTTAATATTTTGCCACAACAAAAAATGAATTTATTATTTAAATTCTTTAATTTTAAATAAATCTTCTATGCTAACTGAAAATTATAAACTGAAGCAATTAAATTAAATCTTAAACTAAATCGTTTTCTTCGATTACGATATTTTTCTGTAATAATTTTAAATTTTTTAAGAATAGCAAAAATATTTTCAATAATAATTCTCATTTTTGAAACTATTCTATTACGTTGTTTTTGTACTTTATTTAAAGGGTTTTTCTTTGTTTTTTTTGTAGGTATTAGAACATTATTGTGAATTTTTTTAATTCCTTGACAACCACTATCAACTATTAATTTGGTATTTTTTAAAATTGAGATTTTTGATTCTTTAAATAAAGCATAATCATGTTTTTTTCCAAGCAAAAAACTTGTTGCAATAATTTTTTTGGTTTCTTGTTCGATAATTACTTGTGTTTTAATAGTGTGTTTTTTCTTTTTACTAGCGAGTTGTTGAAAATCAGAGTGTTTAATTAAAATATCTTCAATTCACTTGATATTGCGATAAAAACTAGATTCACTAATATCAAAACTTTTATCAAGATTAAAATAAGTCCGATATTCTCGTCAATACGATAAGGTCGTCAGTAGCCGATTTTCTAGTGATAATTTATTAGTTTTGCCACCTTTTTTAAATTTTTCTATTTCAGCTACTTGTAAAATATTTAACATTTTATTAAAAGTAGCTTTTTTGCTCCGGTTAATCGCAATAATTATTTATCATTAATAAAATTAAATTTATCAAATTTCATAATTTTAATTTTCTATAATTTCTATTTTAATTTAAAAATATTTTATAGGAATTTTAAAATAATTAGATTAGGTTATGCAAGAAGTCTATTATAAATAATAATACCAGTTTTTCCAATTCAACCCTGTTCAAATGCAATAATATATTTTAATTTATTTGTTTTATTTTTTTGTCAATTTATAATATTTTTTATCCATCGGAAGATAAATCTAAAATATCGTTAATTTTGTAATTTTGCACATAAGAAGCAATAACATCTAGTTTATTTTTAAATAAATTTAAGTACATTTTGGCTCATTTTAAACATTGCGAATAATAATGATTTTTATGATGTGAAATACAACAATTAACAGGTTTACAATTAACTCAATCAAATGATGTTGTTATTTCATTTCAAGTTTTATTAATATACAAACTTTTATATTCTGTCATTTATCTATACTCCTTAATTCTTTTTATTTATTGCTCAAATTTCTAATTAATATCATTTGCCGTTACTTGATAAGCTCGTAGCATTAATTCTTGTAATTTACTTTCAATTTTTTTATTGTGTTTTTTTTGTACTACAACATCTTGCTTTTTTATATTGTTTAAAAGACTTATAATTTGCTTTCATCAAATATTTTCCTTTCTGTAAAAAAATATAACAGACTTCTTGAATAACCTAATCTAATTATTTTAAAATTCCTATAAAATATTTTTAAATTAAAATAGAAATTATAGGAGATTAAAATTATGAAATTTGATAAATTTAATTTTATTAATGATAAAGAATTATTGCGATTAACCGGAGCAAAAAAAGCTACTTTTAATAAAATGTTAAATATTTTACAAGTAGCTGAAATAGAAAAATTTAAAAAAGATGGCAAAAATAATAAATTATCACTAGAAAATCGGCTACTGACGACCTTATCGTATTGACGAGAATATCGGGCTTATTTTAATCTTGCTAAAAGTTTTGATATTAGTGAATCTAGTTTTTATCGCAATATCAAGTGAATTGAAGATATTTTAATTAAACACTCTTATTTTCAACAAATCGCTGGTAAAAAATAACTAATAAATGATTATTTTAATGATAAAACTATTATTATTGATGTTACAGATACCCCAATGCAACGCCCAAAAAAAAGACAAAAACAATATTATTCTGGTAAAAAGAAAAAAACAGACCATTAAAACACAAGTAATTATCGAACAAGAAACCAAAAAAATTATTGCAACAAGTTTTTCGATTGGAAAAAAACATGATTATGCTTTATTTAAAGAATCAAAAATCGCAATTTTAAAAAATACCAAATTAATAGTTGATAGTGGTTGTCAAGGAATTCAAAAAATTCACAATAATGTTCTAATACCTACAAAAAAAACAAAGAAAAACCCTTTAAATAAAGCGCAAAAACAACGTAATAGAATAGTTTCAAAAATAAGAATTATTATTGAAAATATTTTTGCTATTCTTAAAAAATTTAAAATTATTACAGAAAAATATCGTAATCGAAGAAAACGATTTATTTTAAGATTTAATTTAATTGCTTCAATTTATAATTTGCAGTTAGCATAGAAGATTTATTTAAAATTAAAGAATTTAAATAATAAATTCATTTTTTGTTGTGGCAAAATATTAAATTTTTAAATAAAAAACATAATTAATTAAAATTATATTTTTCTATTATTGTTTTTTTACAAATATTTGCAATTTTTTAATAGTTTACGCAAGAAGTCTAATAAATAAAATTTTATAACTCTTTTTTATTAATACTTACTAAAATGGGTGCAGTCTAAAACTACTTTCTAAAAATTTGTGTTATATTTTATTTTTTAAATAACCATTTGTTAAAATTTCTTTTAAATTTTCATATGTTGTTTCAATCATATTTTTGACAGCTTCATCGGTATAAGAACCTATATGTGGTGTAATAATTACTCGTGGATATAAGGTAAGTAATTTATTTTTCAGATTATCTCGTGTTTTATTTTCATTAAAATCCCGGAAAAAAACATCACCTTCATTTTCTAATACATATAATACGACACCCTTTAAATGATTTGACTTAACAGATTCATAAACCGCTTCACTATCCATTAGTTGACCACGCGCTGCATTAATTAACGCTGCCCCCGGTTTCATTTGTGCTATAAATTCTTTATTAAAAAAATGATAATTTTGGCCTTTAATATATGGACAATGTAATGAAACTAAGTCTGATTCTTTAAGCAAAGTATTTAAATTAGTATATGTTAAAACTTCTCGCACACTATCATTTTCATAAATATCATATCCTAATACTTTATCTCCCATTCCATGTCAAGCCTTTGCTGCTTAACATCCAATCCGACCAGTTCCAATAATTCCAATTGTTGAATTACGAATTTCTTTTGCAAACATAAAATCATCAACCTTAAAATTTGTTTGACGTTCATTATTAGCCATATAAAATAAATTACGTAAAAAAGCATTTCCCATTGCTACCGCTAATTCGCTAATTACATTAGGCTAATATCCTGGTACATAAGATATTTTAAAACCTAATTCGTGTGCTTTTATTAAATCAATATGGTTATAACCAACTGTTATTGTTAACAAATATTTAATCCCATATTCTTGCATTTTTAATAAATTTTCTTCATAAAAATCACAATTTGTACGAACCATCACTGCTTGATGTCCTTTAACTGTGGCAATATTATCTTTTGTTAAATATTCTTCAATTAAAGTCAACTCATAACAATATTTTTCATTTAGTTTTTCAAAAAATTGTCGCTATGTTTTCCAAACGCCATAACAAACCATTTGAATTTTTATATTCATTGTTATTTTATCCTAATATGTAAATAATGTAGTTGCCCCAATTGCTGTCATAATAATTACTCAGAATGGTAACGAAATAATTGAAAATAAATTTGAAAATAATTTTAAATTACTTACTAACATTGGTTGTTTTTTATATCTTATTGAATATGCCACAATAACAGACGCTGGTGGTGCTTCCAACATAATGACAATAACAGTCGGGCCAACTGAATCTAATTTTCATACTCCTTGTTTTTTCTTTTCCATTCACATCAAAAATTATTGCCAAAACTAATCTAATAATTGGTGCTAGTATAACTTTCATAATCATTCCATATAAGACTTTTTTATCTTGCATTGCTTCACGAAATTTCCCTTTTGCTAAAGTCATTACAATTGCTAATCATGCTAATTGTGTACATAATCCTTCTAATGTTTTTTTATTTTAAATAATGGTGAAAATAATCGACCACTGCCAATTTTATTTTGATCATGAAAAATTTCAATTCCTGGAATTAATTGTGTTACTCAAAAGATAAATCCAATAATTGTTGAAATTAAAATTGGATTAACAAAAATTTGTTTTAAATTTGCCTTTACGGTTGCCAATTTTTTAGCTCGTATTTCCGCTCTTACTTGTGCATACCCCGTAGGATCTATTTTCGCATCGACAATTGTTTCTGCTGTTGTTTCAACTGCTGATGCTAATTGTCCTTGCGCAGGTTTACTCATAACAATAAATCCTAATTAATATAAAAATACTCGATAAGGAATATTAAAGATATTAGCTGATAATTTTGCTTGTCCGGCGTCAAATAAAGCTGTAACAACTGGAATTCCGAAGAAAGTAGTTGATGCAAAAACTGTACACATCGCTAACTTATCACGAACATCTTGCTCATATTTAATATAAAAATATTTTGCTACAATTTCTAAAATAATATAAAATAAAAACCCGACTAATAAAATTGCTGCTTATGTTTTAACTTGTTAAAATGTTGTATCAGCCATAAAACCATCAAATGCTAAACATGGCAATATAACAACCATGACAATTTTAATGAAGGCAGCTTATCAATCTTTTTTAAAGGTTCCACGTTTTGTTAAAAACCAACATAAAAAAAACACAAACATGGTTACAATAATTGCGCTTTAAAAACCCCAAGCTTTTAAAGTATCAAGGACTGCTGTACCAACATTCGCTTGTAAATATAAATGCGTTCTATTTTTTCCTTTCATAGTTTTAAATAATATCTAGATGTACTTTTTGTGCTATTAATATTATAATCAATTACTAAACAAAATAACATAAAAAATGAAAAATTTTGGTAAATTCAAGGTTTAAAATCCTAAGGAGAAAAATATTTTGAAATTAGAGATATAAGTTACATAGTAATTTAATTTGTAATTATGGTATAATACTAAAATGAATTATATAAAATATAATATTGTATAAATAAGTTAAAATGTATAAATTATTAAAGTATAGTAAAAATTTAAAAATAATAATTATCACTTTAATTACACAGCTTCAAATAACTGAGAATTATTTTTTTAATTTAAAATGCTTTTTAATTCAAATTGAATTGGAAGCATTTTTAATTTTAAAACCCTTCTATAATTATTATACTCAATAATATAATTATCTATCATATTTTTTAGCTCATTAAAATTTTTGTATTTTGTTATATTTTTATTTTCTGTTTTTAAAATTGAAAACCAATTTTCAATAGGTGAATTATCTAAACAATTTCCACATCTAGACATACTTATAGCTACTCCATAATTTATTAATAAATCAAAATATGCATGTGAAGTAAAATGAATGCCTTGATCAGAATTAATTATTAATTGACCAGGTTTTATTTTTCGATTAATTAAGCTTTGTTTTAAACAATTAATTACTCAATTTACTGTTGACCTTACTGTTAGTGAGTATCCAACAATTGCAGTACGAAATAAGTCTTTAATAGCAAATAAATATACTTATTCTGAGTATATTTTAATTATTGTAATATCAATTGATCATTTTTGATTCATTTGATTAGAATGAAAATTACGTTTAAGTAAATAGGGGTATTTTTTATGTTCATATAACATATTATTAAAATGTTTAATTCGTTTTTTATTTTTAATTCTAACTTCAGAACATATTTGTAATATCTTCATATAACGATATACAGTACTTGCTGATATTTTTATTTTTTGTTCTTTAAAATCAAGATTTATTTGTTGATGACCTTTATTTTTATTGTTTTTTCAAATTATTTTAATTATTTCTAATATATTGTAATCAGTTTTTCATTCATATTTTTCATGAATATTTTTATATTTATTTCATGTATCATATGAAATGCATAATATTTTTAAAAATCATCTTAATGGTAAGATTGAGTTGTTATTTAATTTGTTTTTAATAAAATCAATTTTTTTCTAATATTCATCTTTGTTTTTGTTTTTGAAAGAGATTCAAGCTTTTTTAAAATATTATTTTCTGCTTTTATTTGTTCATTTTCTTTTATTAATAAATATATAGTTTAATCATGCGGATTATTAAAAATTGGCATTTTTTTAATATATGTTAGTTTATCAAATTTTTTATCTTTATTGAAAACATTAATTCACCTAGAAATAGTTGCAGTACTTATTTCATATTCTTTAGATATTAAAGATATTGATTTATTATATTCGTAATATTCGTTAATAATTTTAGTTTTAAATTCAATATCATGGTCTTTTGACCCTTTAGTTTTACCCTTTGCCATATAAAAAATGTTTCTCTTAACTTTATATATTTAATAATAACCTAGAAAAGTTTTTTATTTCATATTCTCAGTTAAAAGAAACATTGTAAACATAATTTGAAACAATGTTCATAATATTACTAAAATTAAGACTGTTTCGTTTATATAATAAAAAAGATTCATTTTTAAATGAACTGAATCAAGTTTCACAAGTATCATTATCTGGTGAATTACCACGGCGAGATATCGAAATAATAATTTCCATTTTTTCACACAATTCTTTTCATTGCGGCGATGTATATACGTAGCCTTGATTTGAATGAATTATTAATTTTTTGGGACGTCCTGTATAATTTCAAGCTGATATTAAATTCTTAAAACTCAAATTAGCCTCAGAATGATTTGATAATTTTCAATCTATTATTTCACCATTGAATAAGTCACGGATAATTGATAAATATACCTCGCTATTATTAGTAGGTAAATATGTTATATCTGTCACTCATTTTTTGTTTGTTTCAGATGTAACAAAATCTCGTTTTAAGATATTGGGGAGTCTTATGGGGCCTGATTTAAAATAATTTGGTTTTATTTTTTTCCGAATAGACTTAATTTTTAATATTTTCATATAGCGATAGACTACTCATTTGTTAACTTTGATATTTTTATATTTTTCTAACAAAATCGTAATAATTGGTTGCCCATAAACACCTTTAAATTTATTAAATATTTCAAGTATTATTTCTGCTAAAACAAAATTATATTTTTTATAAATAGGTTTCCCTTTTTTAATCCATAAGTAATAACCTTGTCTAGTAATACCTGATTTTCTAGATAGAAAATCAACAGAATAATATGCTGATAATTTATTTACTGCGAAGAACTTTTCTTTAATAGTCTTCACCTCATACTTTTTTAATGCAAAATGTAATTTAGCAATCTCTTCTAATTCAGAGCGTGACATTTTTTTGACATCATTTGAGTCAATTGTTAAAATACTAATTCTTTTTTTTTGTCTTTTGTTTACTTTGAGATCCACTACCACATTCTAGGTTATCAAAATTGTCTTGTGCGTCTACACGTCATCTATTTATGGTAAATTTGGCTATGTTATATATTTGAACTGTTAGTTTAATGCCATTTAACTCAGCAAATGTTAAAATTTCTATTTTTTCATTTTTGTTCTATTGTTTTGCTATAAGAAAATAACATTCTTTGAATAAAATTATATAATAGAAAATGTTTGTCTCTTTTTTCTGTCAATTTTATTTTAGATTTTCAACAATTGTTAATCTTTTTCTTTTTTATAATTCAATTAAAACTTTAATAACTGGCCCCATTGTTGTTGTGATAGCAATATTCTTAATATATGATCCCTTAACAGCTGCTGGTTTTGCCTTACGAATTGTTTCATAAATTACATCATAATTAGCTTTTAAATCTTCAACTTTAAATGATGATTTTCCAATAATTGAATGAATGTTTCCATTTTTATCAACACGATATTCAACTTTCCCTTTTTTAACATCACCAATTGCTTTAACAACATCTGGAGTAACTGTTCCTGTTTTAGGGTTTGGCATTAATCCTTTTGGCCCTAATAATTTTCCAATTTTTCCTAATTCTGTCATAATATCTGGTGTTGCGATAACAACATCATAATCAAATCAGTTTTCTTTTTGAATTTTTTCAATTAAATCTTTACCACCAACAAAATTAGCACCCGCTGCTTTAGCATCAGCTTCCTTGCTATTTGTTAAAACTAATATTCGTTGTGTTTTTCCTGTTCCTTTTGGCAACACAACAGCTCCACGAATTTGTTGGTCAGCATGACGTGGATCAACGTTTAAATTAAAGGCAACTTCAACGGTTGAGTCAAATTTTGTTGTTGCAGTTTGTTTTGCTAGTTCAATTGCTTCTGCAATTGGGTATACTTTATTTTTATCAACTAATTCAGCAACTTTATTATATTTTTTACCAAATTTTGCCATTCTTAGTTTTTTTCCTTCTTACTTGGCATACCTTCAACAACAATCCCCATGTTACGAGCAGTTCCTTCAATAATATGCATTGCTGTTTCAACATCATTTGCGTTTAAATCAACAAGTTTATATTCCGCAATTTTGCGAACTTCATCAGCTGAAATTGTTGCTACCTTTTCATCTTTTACCTTTGCTGATCCCTTTTGGATTTTTGCTGCTTTTTTTAATAAAATCGCCGATGGTGTTGTTTTTAATTCAAATTTAAATGTCTTATCATCAAAAGCAGTAATAACAACTGGAACAACATCACCCATTCGTTCTTTTGTTGCATCATTAAACTGTGTACAAAATTGAGGCATATTAATTCCTAATGAAGCTAATTCTGGCCCTGGTTTTGCTTTTCCTGCTTGAAATTCTAATTTTGCAATTCTTGTAATTCTTGCCACGAGCAATTTCCTCCTTTTAATTAAATTCTCGCTGTGGTCCAAACGTAATGTTACCATCACTACCACATTTAAGCATATTCTAAATAATAGAATAAATGCCTAATTAATTATAACAATAAAAAAATAAAAAACAACTTTTTTTGATTCAATAATACTACATGTTGAGGCAATTGTACTAGTAATTACAACTGAAATAGCGCTAAGAAAGGCAATGGTGGAGGCAAGAGGGGGGGGGGTAATAACGAAAGACCTGCTGAAATTCATAAAACACTAGCAGTTAAAACAAATAATTACTATAATCTGTTAACACATTAAAATTGTTATTAGAATGCGAACGATTACGTAGGCGCCCTGTACGATGAACCGGCAAAAAACAATTATTGTGAGATTGTTTTTTTATTTTTATATTAAAAAACATAAATTTATTTGCATTATTCATATGATAGTATCTTTAAATTTAGAATTTATATCATAAAAACAGGTGTTATTCTGTTTTACCTACACAAAATAAACGATATTTTTATAAATTTTATTTTAAATAAAGATATTATTCAATGAATAATGCAGCCCCTAAAAATTAATATTTTTTGATGCTTAAAGATAGATAACCCATCTATGGCACGAAGTCTTAAAGAAAGTGTGAGGGCGACTAGATTTATTCTCCTATTTATTTCTTTAATTCTCGGCAAGATTAATCACTTGCGAAATGTCAAAGCGCGTATTTTTTGCTTTTTTTCATAAAAAGAGTGGTGTTAAACCAAAAAAAATATTGGACACTAAAAAAACAAGGGGGTTGGGACTCCAAAAGGTTATTTTCTTTATATAAAGTTGTCCAGGGATGGATGAAGCGCAATTAATAACTGGGTAAATTTGTTTTACTTCCGTTGGGGCATAAGCTCTGTTTAATTATAGAATTTTAGTATCGCCATCACTCATCCACAAAGTGAGGTGGATTGCGAATTAAGCTAATTAAATCAAAATACAAATATTCTTACTAAATATCAAAATATTAACCAACAAAGTGATTTTATGTTTATTTAAAAAAATAAAAAGAAAGGAATAAAATATTATGCAAAAATATAAAAGTAAATATATCAATAAAACTTGAAATGAAATAACAACATCATTTGATTGAGTTAATTGTAATCCTGTTGATTGTCGTATTTCGCGCCATAAAAATCATTATGATTTACAGTGTTTAGAATGAGCAAAAATGTATTTAAATTTATTTGAAGACAAATGAGATGTTATTAACTCATATATGCAACATTACAAAATTAAAGATATTTTAGATTTGGCTACAAATGATTGAAAAATATTACAAATTGAGAAAAAAATAAAAAAAAATAAATTAAAATATATTATTGCAATTGACCCCGCCGGAAGTGGACAAACCGGTATTATTATTTATAATGTTTTACAAAAGAAAATAATTAATAATATTGCCTTTCATTCTAAAAATGAAGATGAAGCAATAAATAATATCTATTTAATATTAAATGAATTTAAAAATAAAACTTGTTCTTATTTAAATAAAGTTCTTGTAATAATTGAAGATTATCAACTTCATAAGGGATTAAAAATAACAAACCCACTATCTACTCCTAAATTTATTGGTGGTTTAAAGGTTTTATGTAAATATCTATTTAATTTAAAATATGTTTTACAATCGCCAGTTGCTAAGAAAAATTATATTTACAAAGGAAATATTAAAATGACAGAGCACGAACACGATGCATTAAAACATTTACAATATTTTTTAACAAAAGGAGTTGATAAAAATGGCACAAACAAAAAGTAATTTACCTAAAAAATCAATAAATAATAAACCTAAAATAAAAAATAAAAGAGTTAACAAATTATAAATAACTGTTAGATTACATGAAAATACGATTAAAACTAAAATTAAGGCACTGGTTGCTGGTGGTGTTGAAGTTTAAGCTTGTTCGGCTAAATGTCAGTGAGAAGGATTAAATTACTCAACATTATCAATATATAACCCGTCTATTTTAACTGAGTTTTTGAAATTAAGAAAAGGTTATGAGATAAAAATTAAAGGCTCAGTATTTAATCAGTTAAATATAAAAACTAAAAGCTATTTTTTATCTTTTAGAGTAGATAGTTTTGAAATTATACAAAAAGCGATTAGAAAAAGAACAAATACAAATATTAAAAAATAGGAGAAAAAAAAACAATGGCATTAAAAAATGTAAAATATGTTCTTATTGATAAAAATAATGAACCTATTAAAAATGAAGGTTGTATTTTAGATATTAAAACTGCTGAAATTATTTTAGAAAATACTGCTGAAGTTGAAGAATTTAATGCAAGTAATTTAGAAAATAGTAATCAGCAAATCAACGAGCTACAAACAAAAAATACTGAATTAACTTCACGAATTGAACAATAAACAATTCAATTAAAATAAATTGAAGTAATTGACTTTATTAATTATTTAACTGATAATGAAGAATTTAAAAATTTTTTATTAAAGTCTTATAATATTAGTGATGATATTGAAATAATTAAAGCACAATTGCAAAGTGTTTATGATGAATTAATGATGAATTAATTAAGGTACAAACAGTTAACACCGGTGGAGTACCAAAGGTAGAAAACAAAGAAAAAAATATTTTATATACAGACAATGTGTTTAATAAATATAAAGAAGGAAGTAAATTATGGTACAAAATCCATAAATAATTTTCGGAGATATTGCTAATCAAGCAACAAAAAGAGGCCGAGAAACATTTGAACAATGATATTTACAAGATTATCAACAAAAATTTATTTGATAAGCATTATTTGCGTGAAAAGAAGCCAATAAGTTTGGTTTAACATATAAAAGAAAGAAAAATATTAAATACAATGAAGGTTTAGGGGCAAATGGTCAAGTATTTAATACTGATGATAAATTATTAAATTATTCAGAAGTAGAATTTGGTGATGGAATTGTTGAATTATATAAAATTTTAACTTTTGCTCCTAAATTATACCCTGTAGAAAGTGATTTTAACCCTAATCTTTGAGCGGCTGATATTGATCAAACAATGGGTGCTGAGGTTGCTTATAAACGCAATAAAATTTTAGAAATTATTAATAAAGGAATGTTTACAACTATTCAAGGACAAAAAGCAAATGATACAAATGCTTTACAAATCCACGATGAAATTATGGATAAAATATATGAAAATGGCTTTACCCCATTAGAAACAGTTGTTTTAGGTTCGGCTGATTTTATTCGTGGAATTGGTAATAAATTACAGTTACAACTTGGGAAAAAAACCAAATAAATAGTGTAATCACAACAAGTGGAGCGATGAAAACTGTTGAAGGAACAACATAATATATGGTTCCTAAAAAATTACCAATTATTAATAAAGATGGTTCAAAAGGAGCGGTTGAATTATTACCAAATGGATTTAATGCAACTTCCTTTAAATTTAGTAAAAAATATGACACTCTTATTTTACGCAAAAAGGCCATACTCAATTAAGAGTTGGTACTGCTGCATTGGGTCCTGGAATGGTTAATACTTTGATTATGGAAAGAGTTTGGTAGTCGGAAAAAAGTTGAGGTTTTATAAAAATTATAAATAAAGTAATTAAATACAAATTAAAGTAATCGCTTATTAGAGCGATTTTTTTATTTGCATTATTCATCAGATAGTATCTTTAAAATTAAAAATTAACTAATTTGTAGAAAAAAAATAGGTTAATTTTTATAATTTCCTTTCTGTGATTTATTATATTTTTTTGGTTTAACAACTAAATAATATCATTTTTAATAAAGGTACTATCTGATGAATAATGCAATACTAAAGGTAGTAAGAAAAGGGTTGAGGTTTTGGTATAAAAAGTATTTTTTTAATGTTATTGATGAATTTAAAACACTAATAAATCAGGATTTTTAAAAATTTATCCAATTATTTTATTTATATTTTTTATAAAACCTCAACTTTTGTAATGCTATCATACTAAAACTTAATATTTTGATGCTTAAAGATGGATAACTCATCTATGGCACGAAGCCTTAAAGAAAGTGTGAAAGCGATTGGATTTATTCCTATTTATTTCTTTAATTCTCGGCAAGATTAATCACTTGCGAAATGTCAGAGCGCGTGTTTTTTGCTTGTTTTCATAAAAAGAGTGCTGTTAAACCGAAAAAAACAATATCGGACACTAAAAAAACAAGAGGGTTGGAACTCCAAAAGGTTATTTTCTTTATATAAAGTTGTCTAGGGATGGATGAAGCGTAATTAATAACTGGGTAAATTTGTTTTACTTCCGTTGGGGGATAAACTCTGTCTAAATATAAAGTTTAGTATCGCCATACACCTCACTTTGGGGGTGAGTGGTGGCGAATTAAGATAATTAAATCAAAATATAAATATACTTACTAAATATCAAAATATTAACCAACAAAGGTATTTTATGTTTATTTAACAAAATAAGAAGAAAGGAATAAAATATTATGCAAGAATATAAAAGTAAATATATTAATAAAACTTGAAGTGAAATAACAACTTCGTTTGATTGAGTTAATTGTCAGCCCGTTGATTGTCGTATTTCGCACCATAAAAATCATTATGATTTACAATGTTTAGAATGAGCAAAAATGTATTTAAATTTATTTGAAGATAAATGAGATGTTATTAATTCATATATGCAACATTACAAAATTAACGATATTTTAGATTTAGCATCAGATGGATGGAAAATATTACAAATTGACAAAAAAATAAAACAAATAAATTAAAATATATTATTGCAATTGACCCTGCTGGAATTGGACAAACCGGTATTATTATTTATAAAGTTTTACAAAATAAAATAATTAATAATATTACCTTTCATTCTAAAAACGAAGATGAAGCAATAAATAATATCTATTTAATATTAAATGAATTTAAAAATAAAACTTATTCTTATTTAAATAAAGTTCTTGTAATAATTGAAGATTATCAACTTCACAAAGGTTTAAAAATAAAAAATCCATTATCTACTCCTAAATTTATTGGTGGTTTAAAAGTTTTATGCAAATATCTATTTAATTTAAAATATGTTTTACAATCGCCAGTTGTTAAGAAAAATTATATCTATAAAGGAAATATTAAAATGACAGAACACGAACACGATGCATGAAAACATTTACAATATTTTTTAACAAAAGGAGTTAAAAAAAATGCCACAAACAAAAAGTAATTTATCTAAAATAACAACCACTACCAATAAGACAAAAACAAAAAATAAAAGAGTTAACAAATTAGAATTAACCGTTAGATTACATGAAAACCCGATTAAAACTAAAATTAAAGCGCTTGTTGCTGGTGGTGTTGAAGTTGATGCATACTCTGCGAAATGTCAATGAGAAGGATTAAATTATTCAACATTATCAATATATAATCCACAAATTGTATCTGAATTTTTAAAATTAAGAAAAGATGATGAAATAAAAATTAAAGGCTCAGTATTTAATCAACTAAATTTAAAAACTAAACGTTATTTTTTATCTTTTCGAGTCGATAGTTTTGAAATTATACAAAAAGCGATTAGAAAAAAAATAAATACAAATATTAAAAAATAGGAGGAAAAAAAATGGCATTAAAAAATGTAAAATATGTTCTTATAAATAAAAATAATGAGCCCATTAAAAGTGAAGATGGTAGTTTGGATATTAAAACTGCTGAAATTATTTTAGAGAATACTGCTGAAGTTGAAGAATTTAATGCAAGTAATTTAGAAAATAGTAATCAACAAATCAACGAACTACAAGCAAAAAATACTGAATTAACTTCACAAGTTGAACAACAAACAATTCAATTAAAACAAATTGAAATTAATAATTTTAATAATTCTTTAACTGATAACGAAGAATTTAAGAATGTTTTATTAAAGTCTTATGATATTACTGATGATATTGAAATCATTAAAACACACTTACAAAGTGTTTATGATGAATTAATTAAGGTACAAACAGTTAATACCGGCGGTGTACCAAAAGTAGAAAACAAAGAAAACAATATTTTAGATACAGATAATGTATTTAATAAATAGAAAGAAGGAAGTAAATTATGGCCCAAAACCCACAAAGAATTTTCGGAGATATTGCTAATCAAGCAACAAAACAAGACCGAGAAACATTTGAACAATGATATTTGCAAACTTATCAACAAAAATTTAGTTGAGAAGCTTTATTTGCGTGAAAAGAAGCAAATAAATTTGGTTTAACATATAAAAGAAAGAAAAATATTAAATATAATGAAGGTATAGGAAAAGATGGAAAAGTATTTAATACTGATGATAGTCTTTTAAACTACACTGAAGTAAAGTTTGAAGATGGAACAGTTGAATTAGATACAATTTTAACTTTTGCCCGTAAATTAGACCCTGTAGAAAGTGATTTTAATCCTAATCTTTGGGCGGCTGATATTGAGCAAGCAATGGATACTGAAGTTGCTTATAAACGCAATAAAATTTTAGAAATTATTAATAAAGGAATAGTTACAACTATTCAAGGACAAAAAGCAGATGATACAAATGCTTTACAAATCCACGATGAAATAATGGATAAAATATATGAAAACGGCTTTACCCCATCAGAAACAGTTGTATTGGGTTCGGCTGATTTTATTCGTGGAATTCGTAATAAATTACAGTTACAACTTGGAGCAAACGACCAAATAAATAGCGTAATTGAAACAAGTGGAGCAATGAAAACTGTTGAAGGAACAACATATTATATGGTTCCAAAAAAATTACCAATTATTAATAAAGATGGTTCAGAAGGAACAATTAGTTTATTACAAGAAGGTGTTAATGCAATTGCCTTTAAATTTAGCAAAAAATATGACCCTCTTATTTTACGCAAAAAAGACCATACTCCATTAAGGGTAGGTGCTGCTGCGTTAGGTACTGGGATGGGTAATACTTTAATTATGGAGCGTGTTTTATATTTAGGTGGGGCAGTAGTTGAACCGAAGGGAATTATTAAACATATTGTTACAAAAATTGATATTAGTAAAATTAATAAATTAGATAAACCAACTATTCATGTTGCAGACCCTAATAAAGCAACAGCAGAACAGTTAAAACCACAATTTAAAGATGTTGTTTTAAAAGCGGTAAAATCCGTAAATAGTTCTTTAACAGAAACTGATTTTGATTACTTTATTGAAAGCAAAGGTGAAGACTGACCAATTAATATTACAAATGATAAAAATGTTGAAGTTCAAATTGAAGGTAAAAATAACGCTACTGGTCAAACAAATCCGATTGATGCTAAAATTAAAAATTCTTAAGTACTAAAAAATAGTACTTTTTCGTTTGATAGATATGCCAATTGGAACATCTAAAACAGCTCTTATTTATGCTGTTAAAAAAAATCCAACTAGATTGTCAATCCAACAACAAGAAAAAAGTTTTGGTTTACAATTATTAGAATTTTTAGGAATTCAAATTTTAGCCCTTGGTTTATCAGTTTTAACTGGTGGTATAGCATCTGCTGTTGGTTTAGGTGCAGGATTATCTAATTTTGCTGCAGCATTTATCTCGTTTGGAGTAGAAACAGCAACCGATTTTACCGTAAATCAAATATACGATAAATTAACATCAGAAGTGACAGCAAAAAGTACTGCCTTAAATTTGTTACCAGCAATTGGTGGAATTGGTAAATTAACGCGTGCTGCTAGTACAACTAGAATTTTAAAATTAGCAAAAGAAACTAAATTACTTGAAAAATTAGGTGTAATAACTGCTAATAACTTAGAAGATGTTGTAAAACAAGTTACGGGTAAAAAGATTTTATCTGATAAATTACTATTTGATTTTACAAAGCAGACTAATAATGAAACTTTATTATATACAATTGGAAAATTAGCTCGAAATGATTTTTATAAAGGTTTTAAAGTTTCTAATTTAGAAACAATTAATAATTTATTAAAAATTGAGAAAAATATTCAAAAAATAAGTTCTAAATTAGTTCAAAAAATACCACGCGTAAATGAAAAAAATGCTAATAAATGATTGTCTGAATATGGATTAAATATTAATAAAATAAGCAAAATTAATACTAATGAGTGATATAACATTATGACTAATCTTCATAAAAAAGGTGTTGGTAAAAACCTGCTATTAAATGCTAATTTAATGCGGGGCAGTAAAATAAATAATAACAAATTATTAAATATCTTGCATCAAACACCAATTAAATTAAATAAAGTTTTAAACCATTTAAACCCAAATTTTTATATTCAAAAAGTAACTAAAAAATTATTAGCCCCAATTGAAAAACAAATAATTACTATTAAACAAAAAGTAATTAATAAAATTACTGATAAAACTAAAAAAATATTATCTAAATTTGAAACTAAGGCTATTAAAAAAGGCCAATTATTACCTTTTGCTTATGGTTCTGATGTTTTTTTAGCAGTAAAAATTGTTCCTTTATCAGTTGTTGGTGAAGTTGCTTTAACAATATATTATAAAAATCCTAAATATGCCCCTATTGTAGTTATGACAACTTTAATCAAAGCAGAACAGTTTGTTTTATCCCCCGAACCGTTTAAATTCTATATGAACAGTGAGTGGTTTATTGGTTGGGGATTTAAAAAAACAAGTTTGTTTAATTTAGTTTCTTTTGCCCCGCTTGCTTATCAGCAAGTAGTAAAAGATAGTTTTAAAATATATCGAACAATTGCTAAAGTATTAAAATTGCAAGAACAATTTAAAAATAACTTTAATAAAGATAAATTGTTAAATACGCTAGAAGATAGTGCTGTTGCTAGTTTACTGGGCGGTGGCGTAGCATTTCAAACATACAATCAACTAAGAACAAAACAATATTTAAACAAAACAATTAAAACAAAAACACTATTAAGTAGTAAAAAATTTATCTTAAATAAGATTAAATCAAAAAGAAAACAATGATAAGGAGATGATTAAATGTTAAATGAATTATGACAAAATGTTACTTTGGAAAATTATAATAATTTTAATCCAATGACAGGTAAAATTACACAAGTTCCAGTTCGTTATAATAAGTTCTTTAAAGGTGGTGTAGAATTATGATTTAAAACATTTGCTTTAAGAGCCCAAAATATGATTAATTCCTATTTGAATTATCCATTTTCAAAATTAAAGTTTGAAACATTTAAAGACCCATTATTAAAGAAAATTTGTATTAATATGGTGTTTATTACGATTGAGCATTGAACATTTAACCGTATTCCGATTGAGTTTTTTACTTCGGCAAATATGAGTGTTGTTGGTATTAATTATTCTTCACAAAATGACCCTATGGCAACATGACAAGGTCTATTGCCTACATATGCAAAATCATTGGCTAATTTAACAACTTTAAAGAAAATGTTTCGCACTTTTCAAGAAGAAGGTATTGATTTAACTATGATAGATTTAGAAGCATATTATACCCAGTTAGAGGTTGATGCATTACTAGATAATATTGTTATAGAAAAAATTAAAGATGATCAACTTGCAAAAATAAAAGAAGAAATTTTAGATGAATTAAAAAAATCAATTGTTATACCAGATGTACCAGATTGAGAAGAAGTTGATACTAGTAATTTTGTACCAAATAGTGGTTATTTTTATGACATTAAAAATTATGATAAAGATAATTATAGTTATCAAATTTTTGTTCAGAATAATGAAAATAATCCAATTGGTGAATATGGTAGTATGCTTACAACACATCCTAAATTTCCATTTTCTGTTAAAGTTCCAATTGAAACAAATGATGGATTATATTTTTATGTATCATTTTCACAAGGAAGAATTATATCATATAAAAATAAAGCAGGAATACCTGCTAAAATTCAAGCATTATATGTTCAAAGAAAAAAAGTAAGTTAGAAAGAAATGGGGGTATTATAAATGAATTTAAAAGATTATAAATCAGAAATTTTGTTATTAATTCGTAAAATATTTATTTGGGGATTAGGGGCAATTTTAATAACAAGTGCAATTGTGTTGTTTTTTTGCAAAGCATTTAAAGTAATTGAAATTTCATGACCAGAATATTTTTATATTGGATTATCATTACTTATTGGTGGTGTTTTAGTCTATTTAATTGATAAAATTTTTGATTTTTTTAAACAAGAAAAAAAGCAAGATAGCATTGAAGATATTATTAAAAAAGAAGACACAAAATAAAGGGGTGTTATAAATGGGATTTTTACCAGCAAAAAAGAAATTAAAAAAGAATTATGATATTGATAGTTATTATCTTAATTTAGCATCAACAATTACTAATCGTAAAAATGTTACTGTTCAAAAACATAATGAGATTTTAGAAAAAAGAATTTGTGAAGATAATGCTAATTTTTTAAATCCACGTGAGTTAGAAATTGGTATTTATAATCCACTTACTAATCAACAAATAAACTTTAAATTAATTAATAACTTTTTAAAAATGCAGGACTTTACTAATAAGAATTGATATAACGAATATAAAATTAATAAGAATGGTAAAGGTGCATATTTTATTTTTGCTAATAATTCAAAACTTAATTTTATTACTATTGATTTTTACAATGACCAGTATGATGAATTAGGTAATTTAGTATCTTGCACTTTTGATTATGACCCTTATATTAAAAATGACCAGAGTGTTTTTATTACTGAAAAATTAGAAATTGATTATGTAACTAAACAAGTAAAAGTTATTAGAAAGTTAAAAACACGATTATACAGTACTATTACCGACTTATATATTGATGATGCTAAATGAAATAACTATACAACATTACAAAGAGAAGAAATACTACCAATTAATTTTATACCCATTGAAATAATTCCTAATAACCCTAATTTTGAACCTTCTGCTCGTTATGGTAAACAATTTGCTAGTATTTTAGATATTATTGCTGAAAAGATAATGTTAGACCCATTATTAAATAGTGGTAAATTTACCATTAATACTAATGGAGTGACTGGTGTGGTTGACCAAGAAATTAGTAAAATGTTGGCTTCATTTATTGAAAATGACTTGTTATTAGTTGAAGGAGACCCTGATAGTAATTTTCAGCCAGTAGACTATATCGCTGGCAATTTTAAAGGTGAACAATTAACTAAAATATATGATTGATTATTAACTAATTATTATAAAATAAATCGTCATCATGTTCCGGCAATAGCTAAGGGGGCACAACAAACTCAAGCAGAAGTTGCTGGTGTAAATATTCAAACAAACGCATCATACGAACAAATGATATATATTAGAGAAATTAAATTAACTGAATTCATTATTAAGTTAATTAAATATGATAATGCTATTTTAAATAGTAGAACATTTAATATTAAAAATATTGATGAGTTAATTGTTGATGTTCGCTTACCAGTAAATGCTACTTTAAACAGACAACTAAAAAACAACGAAACTATTATCAATATACCCAATAAAGAAGGAGAACAAGAATAATGTTAAAACCATCTGAAAAAATGTTAGCACAATTAGCAGAAAATGATGAACCAATTGACTATTCAATTGATAGTATTCCGTTAGATTTTGCTAATCAATCGCAGTACAGCGACCCTAATTTAGAACAATTATTTAGTGAAGACCGCGCAAGAATCTTATATATTTATAAAATTAATAATCTTGTTAAGACAAAGCAAAAAACAATCTTAAACTACTCGCAAAATATCGTTAAAATCGGTTTTATTGACAAAGATGAATATATTAAGATTATTGGCTATGAAATTAGTGACTTTAACTTTAAATTACAAGTTCAACAAAATACCACAATTCAAGATAATAGCACAAGTTATGTAATGATTGATGAAAAAGATATTTTAATTAATAATATTTCAAAAAAAGACAAAGAATTTTTAGAATCTTATGACTTAAAAATAGTATCTATTAATGAACCAATTAGTGAAGAAAATAAAAATGAATGTTATATTATCGAAGAATATAATCGTCCTTATTCACCCGATGGCATTGATATTATTAAATCTACTCATTTAGTCAAAATAACTGACTTTAAATGAAAAAATCAAAATAGTATTCATTTAGTATTACAAAAATCATTACCCGAAGAAACAGTATTTACTGGGATTGAAATTAAATATCCTAAATCAATGTTATTTGGAAATATTAAGTGCTGAGGGAATATTAATGGTGTTTATTCTTATCCTTCATCAATTATTGAAAATGCTAGTTTAGTACCTTTATTATCAATGCCCATTGAAACAAATCCTAATTTAAGAGTATTTCAGTATTGATTTACAGAAAGTTTTTTACCGTGAAGTATTGCCAAAAACTATATTCAAGGAAAAGATATACTATATTTGTTAAATATAAATAATCCAACCCCTAATCCACAAAAAAAAGTATATAAAAATGCTAGAATTGTTAGTGCAAATATTGGTTGAAAAGATTTAAATAGTAACGAAAGGCCACCAATTCCTGGAAGAAATTCTTTAGATATCAAATTAATTTCTGATAAAACTGTTGAAAGAATGTATTCATATACGAAACAGGGTGCTGTAGTTAGACAATTTTTGTCCGGCTTTCTTTCAACACCACCCGATAATAAATATAGTGACATTATATTAGAATTTTCTGAAGCACCTTTATATGGTGATTTAAAAGATATATTATTAAATTATTTAACATATCGTTATAATTATGATAGAAAATTTCAGGGGGCAAAATACGATGAAAAAGGCAATCCTACAAATAAAGCAGCTGAATTACGCCAAAAATTCGAAGGGCAAAAACCTGAAGATGTTATTGATGGTTTATTTGAAGAATGAAAATTTAAAAATCCAACATTTCTTAGTGGAGTTGCTGTCAAAAATTTTAAACAAATTATCTATATGCTTTCAAATTACACATATAGCAAATATGCAATTAATAAGGGTTATAATGATGATATCAAATTATTTGCACCCTATTATTTTGAATTAATATCTAACCCAAAAGAAGAAGATGAATATTGAGAATTTAATGATTGCATTGTTAAATTAAAATCGATATATTTTAATTTTTTAAATAAAAATATTATTATCAATAATGATATTTCAGAAAACCCTATTTATCAATTAGAATCAAATTACTTTAATTGATTATCAATAACAAATGAATTAGAAACAAATAATATACCTTCGCTTATTCCTGCTGAAATTAAACTATCTGATGGTGAATACGGAAAATATTTAACTAATTTAATTATTTCTAATGATAAAATAGAAGAATATTTAAAATATTTTTCACAATTACATAAATTACTTTATTCTAAAGCAAATTGAATGATTATGACTAAAAATTTAGTTGAAGATAACATTAAAATAACTTATGACGAAAAACTATTTATTTTAAATCAAATTGAAATATCTGGTATATGAGGTTATGGGAATTATGATATAAATATTTTTATTGAAAAACCAAATGAAAAAATTATTGAAGGAAAAGATATTAACTTAGAATTAATCAAAAATTGTCCCACTGGAACTAAAGTCAGTGGAAAAGATAGAAATACATATCTTCAATTAATAGAAGATGATACATGATATTTATATAAAAATGGTATTGAAGATGAAAACTCATATTCAAATATTGCAGTTGTTAATTTTATAAAACAATCAAATAGTATAATATTTTCCTATCCATCCGTAAAAGAACAAATTAATATTAATAATTTAGAATTATTTAATAAAAACAATGAAAAACTTTCATTAATTATATTAGAAATATAAAAAGTCATTTATTAAAATGACTTTTTATATTCATTAACCTTCACCACACCATCTTTATCAACTATTAAATCAGGTTCTGGTGTATATAAATTTCAACGATAAACTGATTTTAAGTAATCTTTATTTTTTCCTCAAATAAAACTTTTTTGTTTTATTTTTTCTTTATTTTCAACTAAATATAGTATAACATCTCTATCACCTTTTAAATTATTGGGAATATCTTTATTTAAAGATAACTCTCAATCACCTTCTTTAAAAATAATTTTAGATTTATTATTTTTTATTTCCAAATTATTTGAGAATTTTGTAATTTTTCACTTATTATTTTCATTATATCTTCATACTACATAATAATATTTATTATCAACTTTATTAAATGGTTTTTCTTGTGGTGCCATTCATTCTAAGTTGTTTTTAATAGTTTCATCAGTTGTATTTGTTTGGTTTTCTTTTTTAAATGCATCTAATTTTTCTTTTGTATATTCTTGTGGTGTATTACAAGCAATTAAATTTGTTGTACTTGTTACAATTAAAGTGATTGAACCCAAAAGACTTAATATTAATTTTAAATTAATATTTTTATTCATAAATAATTTTATCGTTTGCACTAACAAGATTTTCTCCATAATAATATACATTGTTTAAAACAATGTAATTTTTATCACCATTTACAATTGAAATTTTATTTGAAGGATTTATACTATAATCTTTTGTTAATTTAATATATTTATTTAATTCTCTAGGATAATTGTTTTTATCTAAAAATCTATTTATAATTTTTTGATCTGTATCAAAAACATAATGAGAATCAAGCATATTTGCTCCATTACCTATATTTATAATATCATTATATGTATTACTTGTTCCTTCTTCAACAGATTGAAGATTATTTTTTATACAATTTGAAACACTAAAACAATTTTCAAAATGAATATTTGGTTGAATTCAAACATTATGAGAGCCCATTTCCATTGATTCTGTTTGATTTGGTCTTGAAATTTGAGATTCTGTTGATATGGTTGATGGAATATGAGAAATTAAAAAACTTTCCAAAGCCCTACCAGAATCATCAGAATTAGAAATTAGTAATCTAAGCACTAATCCACTAAAACTCCCATATTGTCCTGTTCCCGGATCCATATAATCTATTGTAATATTTGTTCCAGAAGGCGATAATACACCTCTTATTCCTCTAATAATAATAAAATGATTTTCAATTTGATTACTATTTTCACTAAATAATTCCGGAAGATAACCTCTGTAAGCAAGAGCTACCGGTGTATTGTTTTGTAAACTATTTCTTATTAAAGATACAATATTACCTATATTATGATTTCTATTAATTGTTGTTAATGAGTATTGCCTATTATTATTTAAATATTCACTACTAATAAAATTATTAATTTGATTTGTTCAATTATCAACAAGTGTTCCTAGATATGTATATCTTGAGTTTGTTGGAGTTAAGTCAGGATTTAAATTTTGATTTGTTATAGTTTGCATCAAATATGCTAAATAATGCTGAAAACTAGTGTATGTTCTTTGGTGATTTATATTAACATTATTAAGAATAATATCTGTATTTAATCCAAAATATCTTAAAATTGATTCACCAATTGCAGGACCACATCATTGTGCGGATAATTGTTTAATTTTTGATACAGATAAATTTAAAAAATTTGGAAGCGCTTCTCTTTTTTTGATTTTATTTAATTTTTTTAAATTATTTTTTTGTAAATTAATATTATTATTTATTTTATCTTTTTTTTTGATAAGGACTGGCGGCAATTGTTGTTGGTATTGCAGTTCCACTAATTGTTAATACACTTAATAAACTTAGTAGTTTTTTCATTTTGTATAATTTCCTTTCTTTAATCTTGAGACTTTTTATCAAGATCTATTGACATTATATATATATATATATATATGCAAGTCAAGCACTTTAAATATATTTTAGAAAGGAGATGAATTATAATGGTTACTATTGTGATTATATTGTACTAATCTGGGCTCGCGGTGATTTTCATAAGTTTTGCGAAAAATTACTTAAAGTTTAAAAAAACTTTTGTCGCGCTTTTCAAAATACTTGGGAAAAATTCTAAGCGTTAAGCTGAAGAATTTTATAAAGGTTACCAAATTTGTTTCAAAGAACCTCAAAATATTTTTTAACTTGTAAGTAATTTTATCACAAAAATTTAAGAAAATCAACCGCTCGCCCAAAACCTAAAAAATCTGCTGTTACAGATTTAATAAAAATATAGATAAAAATTAAGTTAAATATTCTCTAATCTTATTTCAATAAATATTATAACATATTTTATATTCCCATTTTAAAACGATATGGATAAGAACCATAAAACAAAGCATCATATGGATCATGGTACATTTTACTGTCAGGTGTGTTTGTTTTGGTGTCACTAAATCTTAGTTCACTAATGCACTTATCTAAAAATGGGAAGTTATCTAATATGCAATATATTTTGCCCTGAACAAACATTTTTCTTATTCAGGTTACGCGATTGATTATACTCGCTTCTTTATTAAGAGATGTCTGATGCTTTTTGGCTTTAAACATTTTAATTTTATAACCTAAATAAGGATAAATATCTTCTTGTAATTTTTGCATAAAGTCGTGGGCATTAATATCATAATGAAATGTAGCATATTCAAAACCATCAAATTTATCAAAAGTATTGATTATTCATTGTCCGTAATTCTCAACTATTTCATTTAAATTCATTGCATTTTTTGGTGTAACAACATTTTCTTCAATTAAATATTTATCATATTCATTATTTTCATTAATTTTATAGCCACTAAATAAAAATACTGTATGGTCTTCACTACCATTAGCATAATCGACACCAATTGAATAACTATCAAATTGATATTGTTTTGTATTGGTATTATAAAAATATTGTAGATTATACTCTTTAATATATTTACGATAATTTCGTAAAACATAGATACTAGGGTCATTATCATTATATTCAAAACCATAGTATTCAAGTTCAAATAAATCAGCTCGCTCTTCTTTATTTGCTAAAACAAGTTTTTTGGTAATATCAGGTATTTTATTTCAAACAGCGCCCATTGTTAATCGTAAATTAAAAACACCCAAACCATTAAATGCTTGTTTATTTTCTGAATATACTTGGTTGTGTTCTTTTAAAATGTTTTTAATTCTTTCATTTAAAGGTAAAAATGGCGTTACAAATTTTTCATAAAAGACATGGTATTTATCAAAAGGGTTAAAAGTAAATTGATTAGAATATGTTTTATGAAAATATGTTGTTACTGTTATGTATTGTTTTGCTATGTTGTCTCATTCTTGAAATGTCCAAGATAATTCTTTTACTGGAATAGGATTATCTAAATTATATTGTTCATTAACATCATCATCAGTATATTTTTCATAAGATACTTTTAAACTTTTTGAACGAAACATTGAAACTCTTAAATTATTATATCTTTTATCTAGTTCTTTATCAGTTAAGATTTCTTTTTCTTCAGCATGTATCATTTCATCTGTTCAGGCTGATATAATACCGCTTCCTTTACCAACTTTCCCCATAATTTTATTACCATTAGCATAACCCGCAAAAGCAATACGAACACCACTAGGAAAAACAATCTCTCCACCTTCTTTAACATTTTTAGGTCAAACAATACCATTTTCATTGTTGGGTCCTATATCAATCCCATATTTATCATATAGATAATTACAGACATTAATTGTATCGCCAAATGTAGTATCTTCGTGGGTGTTGGCATATCTTCGTAAAATATTAGATGAAGCATCCGTAAAGTTACAAACAAAAAATAATTTTTCGGCTAAATGATTTCATGTTTTATTAGTACCACGCCCTGCTGAAACAAACTTAAAAAAAGTTGGCGAAGTAAAATATCGGGCATAACTATCACCAACAAAGTCTTTAAATACTTCTCAATCAAAGCCAAAATTAAAGTCACTAAAATTTAAATCATATTTTTTATTTAAATATTCATAACTAGTAATTCGTTTTTTGTTATTAATTTTTGTAAAATCTTGCATTTTTAATTAGCCTCCTTTTTTTGATAAAATTATTTGAAGTATTAAATATAATAATTTAAAAAATTGTTTAATTACGAAAGGAAATAAAATGGAATTAAAACAAAATTTATTAGGAAATTATAAAGAAAATAAAAAAATACAAACAAAAAATGAAATTAATAATTTATTAATTAAAAGAGATAATGAGATATTTAAATTATATCAACAAGGAAGAATATTACAAGGATATAAGGTTGTATCAAAAATACCAAAAACATTTAAAACAGAATATGGGGATAACACTGTAAAAAGACGAAGATATGTTAAATATGATGAAGAAAATAAAAAATATATAAATCGTTATCCTTTAGATGAAAAATTAGGGTTAAAAAAATACGAAAGAATTGAAAAAAATTTAAAAGATAAATATATGTCTTTTATGGGCGATGGGAAAAGATATAAAGATATTTTGCATACAACAGAAAATGCTAACATTAGTGAAAGAACAATATCTAATATTTTTAAAAATGCCGATTTAGAAGAAACCGATTACATTAGTAATAAAAATAACAATAAAATTAAAATCCCAAATAATGTTTTATATATTCAAATTGATGGTGCTTTTGAACCTATGAGAGAAAATAAAAAAAGAGTTGAAAATAAAATATTTCTTGCTACTATGCATGTTGGTGTTGATGAAGAAAAGTCAACAAAAACCAGAATAAAAATGAAAAAGAAAAAAGGCGTTTTTCAAATGATGAATAAAAATCATAAGAATAAAAATGATAAATATAATATTGATAATTTTATTGATAAAATTTTTAAATCAATGGATACTTATGATATTAATGAAGATACTAAAATATTAATATTAAGTGATGGTGAAAAACAAATTAAAAAAATTTACAAAGCAGTAAAATCAAAATATAAAAATAATACTGTATCATATAGTTTAGATAAATTTCATTTAGTAAAAAGATTTAAAGAATTATTCCCAAATCGTAAGAAAAACCGAATTCATAGATTAAAATATAAATTATCAAAAATATATTTTTTTACTGGAAATTATGAAGCATTATTAGATTTTTTAATGTGTCATTTACCCTATGTTATTGATAATAAAAAGAAATTTTTATTAGAAACTATTGAATTAATTAAAAATAATAAAGAAGGAATTGAAAATCAAGCATTAGAATATAATATTGGTTGTCACATGGAAGGTGATATATCACACTACATTAAGGCAGTTAAGGGGCGTGGCACGAAAATATATTGTAAAGAAACATTTATCAATATGTTAATTGCTTCAATGTTAAGACTTAATAGTAAAACAAATGAAGAAAAAATTAATAAAACTAATAAAAATAAAGAAAAAATTGAATTTAATATATTTAATTTAAATCAATCTAAAAATCAATTTTTATCTTTATAAAAAATAAAAAAACCTTTTAAAATTAGTAATAACTTTAAAAAGTATTTTTTAGTGTGTCAAAATTCATAAATTATTTATTCAAATAAAAATTATGTTTTTAAAAAGTTGAATTTTTTCTTTAATTTTGTCGAAAACTCTTGATATTTATAGAATATACCTAATTTTAGGTATATTTTTAATATATAGAGGTAAATAATTGATGGAAAAAATAATTACAGAATTAAAAAACAGTTTTACAGATGATCAATTTTTAGAATTTTATGAAAAAATAAAAAAAGAAGTAAAGGTAATCAAAAAACAAAAACGTTTAAATGAAATTGATCAAAAATTTAGAGATAAAGGCATTACATGTCCTAATTGCAAATCTTTTCATTGTGTTAAAAATGGTCATAATCCTGAAGGAAAACAAAAATATTTATGTAAAAAATGTCGTGCTAGTTTTGATGCTTTTCGTCATCATTTTACTTATTGAAGTCATTTAAATTATGAACAATGAAATTTATTAATTCAAATTGCATTATTAGGACAATCTAGCAAAATAATTTCTCGTTTTATTAAAACAACCCCAAAAACTGCTTGGTATAATCGACAAAAATTAATGCAATCAAAACAATTAGAAAATACCCAATTAAAATTTAAAAAATTAAATGGTCAAATTCAAATGGATGAAACATTTATTAAAGAAATCCATAAAGGTAATTTTAAAGATAAATTTGATAAACGAAAAACTCATCTCGATCCATTTTCAACCAATACCAAATGCTGTATTCAAATGGCAGTTGATAGCAATAATAATATTTTTGTTCAATCTACCAATACCAAACGATTACAAAAACAATGAATTATTGAAAATATGAATAAGCAATTGATTAAAGAAAAATCAACGATTATTTCTGACATGCAACCACTATATTTATTAGTAGCAAAACAAACAAATTCTACTCTATATTCCACCAAAACTAGTACAAACCCTGATACTAGTTATCGAAAGTTAAATAAGATTAATAAATTACAATCCAGTCTTAAAGAAGCCTTAATTCATTATCATGGTTTGGGTTTCACTAATATTCAAAATTATTTAAAGCTCTGAAAATGAAAATACCAACATAAAGGTTTAACACCAAACCAACAATCAACGGTATTATATTTTAACGTTTAAAAAATTTAAAACAAAATCATAATCTTACACAAAATTAGTTTTTAAATTGTCATATTGATGATTTTTTTTATTTCATCAAGAGTTTTCGACAAAATTAAAGAATTTTTTTATAAATTTTGTTATCATTTAATTATAAGCGAAACTTAATTTGTTTCTAATTACTTAATTTTATTAAAAACCTCAAAATAATGTATACTACCAAGAGTTTTATATTTAGGTGGGGCAGTAGTTGAACCTAAGGGAATTATTAAACATATTTTTACAAAAATTGATATTATCAAAATTAATAAATTAGATAAACCAACTATAGATGTTACAGACCCAACAAAAGCAACGCCAGAACAATTAAAACCGCAATTTAAAGCTGTTGTTTTAAAAGCGATTAAAGCCGCAGATAGTTCTTTAACAGAAACTGATTTTGATTACTTTATTGAAAGTAAAGTTGAAGATTGACCAATAAATATTACAAATGATAAAACTTTTGAAGTTCAAATTGAAGGAAAAAACAACGCTACTGGTCAAACAAATCCGATTGATGTTAAAATTAAAAATTATTAATAGTACTGTTTCGTTTTAAAATGCTAATCTAAACATCTAAAAAATCTCTTATTTATGCTGTTAAAAAAAATCTAACTAGATTGTCACTCCAACAACAAGAAAAAAATTTTGGTTTACAGTTATTAGAATTTTTAGGAATTCAAGTTTTAGCCCTTGGTTTATCAGTTTTAACTGGTGGTGTATAATCTGCTGTTGGTCTTGGTGCGGGATTATCTAATTTTGCCGCAGCATTTATCTCATTTGGAGTAGAAACAGCAACCGATTTTGCTGTAAATTAAATATACGATAAATTAACCTCAGAAGTGACGGTAAAAAATACTGCCTTAAATTTATTACCAGCAATTGGTGGTGTTGGTAAATTAACGCACGCTGCTCGAACAACTATAATTTTAAAATTAGCAAAAGAAACTAAATTACTTGAAAAATTAGGTGTAATAACTGCTAATAACTTATAAGATGCTGTAAGACAAGTTACAGGTAAAAAAATTTTATATGATAAATTAATATTTGATTTTACAAAGCAGGCTAATAATGAAACTTTATTATATACAATTGGTAAATTATCCCGAAATGATTCTTATAAAGGTTTTAAAGTTTCTAAATTAGAAACAATTAATAATTTATTAAAAATTAAAAATAATATTAGACTTCTTGCATAACCTAATTTAATTATTTAAAAATTCCTATAAAATATTTTTAAATTAAAATAGAAATTATAGGAGATTAAAATTATGAAATTTGATAAATTTAATTTTATTAATGATAAAGAATTATTGCGATTAACCGGAGCAAAAAAAGCTACTTTTAATAAAATGTTAAATATTTTACAAGTAGCTGAAATAGAAAAATTTAAAAAAGATGGCAAAAATAATAAATTATCACTAGAAAATCGGCTACTGACGACCTTATCGTATTGACGAGAATATCGGGCCTATTTTCATATTTATAAAAGTTTTGATATTAGTGAATCTAGTTTTTATCGCAATATCAAGTGAATTGAAGATATTTTAATTAAACACTCTTATTTTCAACAAATCGCTGGTAAAAAAGCACTAATAAATGATTATTTTAATTATAAAACTATTATTATTGATGCTACCGAAACCCCAATCCAACGCCCAAAAAAAGACAAAAACAATCTTATTCTGGTAAAAAGAAAAAACACACTATTAAAACACAAGTAATTATCGAACAAGAAACCAAAAAAATTATTGCAACATGTTTTTCACTTGGTAAAAAACACGATTATGCTTTATTTAAAGAATCAAAAATCGCAATTTTAAAAAATACCAAATTAATAGTTGATAGTGGTTATCAAGGAATACAAAAAATTCACAATAATGTTATAATGCCCACAAAGAAAACTAAGAAAAAACATTTAAATAAAGAACAAAAACAACATAATAGACTAGTTTCAAAAATAAGAATTATTATTGAAAATATTTTTGCTATTCTTAAAAAATTTAAAATTATTACAGAAAAATATCGTAATCGTAGAAAACGATTTAGTTTAAGATTTAATTTAATTGCTTCAATTTATAATTTACAATTATTATAGTTATCATAAAAGATTTATTTAAAATTAACAAATTTGAATAATAAAATAATTTTTCGTTGTGACAAAATATTAAATTTTTAAATAAAAGACATAATTAATTAAAATTATAATTTTATATTAACCCCTTTTTACAAATATTTGAAATTATTTTAATGGGTTATGCAAGAAGTCTAATAAATAACTCACCCCTCGGAAGAGCGGTTTTTAAATAGCACTCACCTATTTAAAGGGTTTTAAGGTTGTTCGGATGAACAACAAACTCATCCACCACACGAAAGGAACCCATATCAGCTGTGTTGTTTTTAAAATCAAGTTTATCACGTTAGTTTCTCGGTTTCTTGGGTATCAAAGATACTTGCCACATATTCCGCAGTGTTAGGATCTTTAATGTTATGACAAACAATAGTGATAACATTTGCAAAAATAGTATACGTTAAATTTATATTGTTTGTTTTTAAATCATTGATTGTTTGAAATGACAAGAAACATTGATAATTAAAACTACGCGACTTATTTATCAAGCTGATAATAGTTTCACTTGCATAGACATTAAACTCATCTAAAATAACATTGATTTTCTGATTAACTGGTTTTAGTGTAGTTAATTCTTTTAAGTCTTGGATAATTATTTTACCAACCGAACCCGCCAACTCGGGGTATTTCAAGGAATTAATACTAAACAAAATCGTTTTATGTTTAATAATTAATTCAAGTAAAATACTACTTATAACAATTGAATTATTTAACTGCATATTAGTAATATCAAGTTTACTAATTATCCCGGATATTTCTTTTTCTACAAAATTATTGCTAAGCATATCATAATTTACACTTTTGACATCAACTAACTTTAATAATTTTTCAATATTAAAGTCTTCAATAATATTGTTTAAAGTAATATCAAGTTTATATTTTTTCATAACATCTAATAAAATTAATAAATAATGTTTTGTATTATCTCTATAATATTGTTCTGAAAAATCAAACAATGACATTATCTTATCAAATAAGACAGCACTATTGTTTGTCGCAAACGGGTTATATTCCGTTGAGCCACCAATTTCTCAAATAAAAGCGTTAGAGTTTAATTATTTAACTTTATTAATTAAATCAACACCCCCCTTACCATTAATAATAATTGTAGTTTGTTTAAATATTTGAGTTAATTGTTTTACTAAAAACATTAATGTTGTTGTTTTACCGCTTCCCGTTGTTTCAACCAATAAAGTGTGTTGAGTTAAATTATTTTTTGGAATGCCATACTTATTATTCAGAGCAAGAATTTTTAATTGTAATGTTTTAAATTATTTATCACTTGCTTTGTTTGATTTTTATTGTTTTGTTTTAGGACTACCCATATTGTCTATTTTATGACTTACATAAAATCACAAAAAAATAAGAACTCAATAATAAACAAAACAATTGAAATTAACCAACTTTATTTATCGGCATAAGCAATATAAAAGTTTTTAAAATCTAGTGTATGGTATTTTAAAAACATAATAATAATCGCCGAAGCACAACTTATTAAACATACAAGCATAAAAGGTATTACTAAAATAAAAATAAATCAATAAAAATTTTTATTGCTAATATTTTTATATCGCCAATTTATATTTTTTTCCACATTTAAACGCCTACCTTTCTATAAAAAAATCGTCCCCGTGGCATATCGAACGTTATTTTAATAGACTTCTTGCGCAACCTATTAAAAAATTGCAAATATTTGTAAAAAGACGTTAATAAAAAAATATAATTTTAATTAATTATGTTTTTTATTTAAAAATTTAATATTTTGCCACAACAAAAAATGAATTTATTATTTAAATTCTTTAATTTTAAGTAAATCTTCTATGCTAACTGCAAATTATAAATTGAAGCAATTAAATTAAATCTTAAACTAAATCGTTTTCTTCGATTACGATATTTTTCTGTAATAATTTTAAATTTTTTAAGAATAGCAAAAATATTTTCAATAATAATTCTCATTTTTGAAACTATTCTATTACGTTGTTTTTGCACTTTATTTAAAGGGTTTTTCTTTGTTTTTTTTGTAGGTATTAGAACATTATTGTGAATTTTTTGAATTACTTGACAACCACTATCAACTATTAATTTGGTATTTTTTAAAATTGAGATTTTTGATTCTTTAAATAAAGCATAATAATGTTTTTTTCCAAGCGAAAAACTTGTTGCAATAATTTTTTTGTTTCTTGTTCGATAATTACTTGTGTTTTAATGGTGTGTTTTTTCTTTTTACCATAATAAGATTTTTTTTGTCTTTTTTTAGGCGCTGGACTGGGGTTTCGGTAACATCAATAATAATAGTTTTATCATTAAAACAATCATTTATTAGTGATTTTTTACCAGCGAGTCGTTGAAAATCAGAGTGTTTAATTAAAATATCTTTAATTCACTTGATATTGCGATAACAACTAGATTCAATAATATCAAAACTTTTAGCAAGATGAAAATAAGTCCGATATTCTCGTCAATACGATAAAGTCATCAGTAGCCGATTTTCTAGTGATAATTTATTAGCTTTGCCACCTTTTTTAAATTTTTCTATTTCAGCTACTTGTAAAATATTTAATATTTTATTAAAAGTAACTTTTTTGTTCCGGTTAATCGCAATAATTCTTTATCATTAGACTTCTTGCATAACCCATTAAAATAATTTCAAATATTTGTAAAAAGGGGTTAATATAAAATTATAATTTTAATTAATTATGTCTTTTATTTAAAAATTTAATATTTTGCCACAACGAAAAATTATTTTATTATTCAAATTTGTTAATTTTAAATAAATCTTTTATGATAACTATAATAGACTTCTTGCGATACCTGGTTTTATTATTAAAATATTATTATAAAATATAATTTATGAGGATATTAAATTATATTTTATAATAATATTTTAATAATAAAACCAGGTATCGCAAGAAGTCTATTAATAAAATTAAATTTATCAAATTTCATAATTTTAATCTCCTATAATTTCTATTTTAATTTAAAAATATTTTATAGGAATTTTAAAATAATTAGATTAGGTTACGCAAGAAGCCTATTCTTGTAATTTACTTTCAATTTTTTTATTTCATTTTTTCATCAAATATTTTCCTTTCTGTAAAAAAACATAATATTTCTTTATTGGTTAATATTTTGATATTTAGTAAATAATTTATTTTAGTATTTAATTATACTTCGCCGCCCGCTTCACTTTTTGGGGGTGAGCGCGGGGGCGGATAGGATATTTTCATAGAGTGATACCCCCCCATACGGAAATAAAAAAAACAGTCTACCCAGTTATTAATTACGCTTAATCCATCCCTAGAAAACTTTATATAAAGAAAATAACCTTTTGGAGTTCCAACCCTCTTGTTTTTTTAGTGTACGATATTATTTTTTTGGTTTAACATCACTCTTTTTATGAAAACAAGCCAAAAAAACACATGCTCTGAAATTTCGCAAGTGATTAATCTTGCCGATAATTAAAGAAATAAATAGGAGTAAATCCAATCGCTTTCACAATTTCTTTAAGGATTCGCTCCATAGATGAGTTATCCATCTTTAAGCATCAAAATATTAAGTTTTAGATTGCATTATTTATCAGATAGTACCTTTATTAAAAATGATATTATTATTAGTTTTTAAACTGAAAAAATATAATAAATCACAGAAAGGAAATTATAAAAATTAACTAATTTGTAAGGAAAAATAGATTAATTTTTAATTTTAAAGATATTATCTGATAAATAATGCAAATAAAAAAACCGCTCTAATAAGCGACTACTTTAATTTATATTTTTTTTAAAACCTAAGCCTTTTTCCGACTACTAGCCAGTGGAATTTTGGTTTATTCTACTTGTACTTTTGGTGGATATGAAAATACTGTTCAAATCCGCAATTTTTTAGCAAAACATCCGGATTTAAAAATTATTGCAACAGAACAAATTTTTGGTTATGAAAATAATACTGATGGATTTTATTTTTGTAAAATTAGAAAAAAAAATAAGTAATTATAAAAACTATGTAAAATATATATAAATAAAAGAAGAAAGGAACCACAATTATGAATACAAATGTTAAATTAATTGAAAATCTGTTAGAAGAGTACTTAAAGGCAAATAATTTAATAACACCAGTGATGGTTGAAAAACCACGTAAAGAAGGATTTGGCCATTTATCAACCAATTTGGCTTTGTTACTAGCAAAAAAATTAAAAAAGTCACCAAATAAAATTGCTGAAGAAGTTATTGCTTTTATTGAAAAAAATAATAAATCATATTTTAAAAAGATTGAGATTGCTGGTGCGGGATTTATTAATTTTACCTTAGCTGATGATCAGTTACATAAAGTTATTAATGAGGTTTTAAAACGAGAAGAAAAATATGGATATTCAGCTCCAAAGAATTTTACTTATAATTTAGAAATTGTTTCAGCTAATCCAACTGGATTTTTACATATTGGTCATGCTCGGAATGGCGCCATTGGCGATAGTGTTGCTCGGATTTTGCGAGCAGCTGGTTATTATGTTCAAACTGAATATTATGTTAATGATGCTGGTAATCAAATAAATACTTTAGCAGTGACGGTTTTTGTTAGTTATTTAAATTTATTGGATAAAAAAACCGAGTTACCTACTTATGCATATCGTGGTGATATGTATGCTGATGTTGCAAAATATTTTGTTGACAATTATCAAGATAAATTTATTAATTTAAATTTTGATAAGGATTATAAAATTAGTGATCCAAAGGTACATGAAATGTTTCGTAAAAAATCAATTGATTTATTTTTAGATATTATTAAAAAGCAATTAAAATTATTTCGAGTTGATATTGAATATTATTCTTCTGAAGCTGCAATGTACGAGGGAGGAAAAATTGAGGCAACATTAGCCCAATATGCCAATTTGGGAAAAACTTATGAACAAGATGGATCATTATGATTAAAAACAACTGACTTTGGTGACGATAAAGATCGTGTTTTAGTTAAATCAAATGGTGATTTAACTTATATTACTCCTGATTTAGCATCACATAATGAACGTTTAATGCGAAGCAAAGCAGATAAATTGGTTAATTTTTGAGGTGGTGATCATCACGGTTATATTGTACGAATGTTAGCGGGGCTACAGTTATTAGGGTATAAAAAAGACATTTTAGATATTGATATGATTCAAATGGTGCGGTTAATTAAAGACGGCGCTGAATATAAAATGAGTAAACGAAAAGGGACAGCAGTTTGATTAATTGACTTAATTGAAGAAATTGGAATTGACCCAATTCGTTATATGTTAGCTTCAAAAAGTGCTCAAAGTCATATGGACTTAGATATTGGTATTTTAAAAGAGCATTCTTCAAAAAACCCTGTTTATTATGCACAATATGCAACAGCGCGTTGTAATAGCGTGCTAAAACAAGCCAAAATGAGCAAAATTAATATTACGGATGTTAAAACCTTTGAATTATTAAAGTCGCAAAAAGAATTAGACCTTTTAAATGAGATTGATTTATTTAATCGTTGCATTGAAGGAGCGGCAAAATTACGTCAACCACATCTTGTCTGTGATTATGTGCAAAATATTGCGCGGCAATTCCATTCATATTATAATGAATTAAAAGTTATTAATTTAGATAACTTAGAATTAACAAAACAGCGCTTAGTATTTATTAAAGTAATTTATCAAGTTTTATCAAATGCCTTTAATTTATTAGGGGTTAATGTTATTGAACATATGTAATTATTTAGGTTATGATATAATCTATAAGACAGAAAGAGGGTGCAGGTGTGTTACAAAATAATTGAGATGTTTTTTTATTTAATCCATTAATGTTATTGTTGTTATTTGTTCTTTACATATTAATTTTAATAAAAAACATTAAAATTAAACATAATAGTCAGAAGGAATTATTTATTCAAACTTTTTTATATTGATTTGCATTATCATCAATTATTGGTGATAATTTTGAGTTCCGTGATTTATTCTTTGCCGCATCAATTAATAATATGGAAGGAATTGCCACTATTGCAGCAACTTCCCTTTCTCTTTATGCTTTTTTAGCGATGATTCCTTATGTATTTTTACATAAGTTTTTTTCTCATGTTGGTTGACATTTTTTTCAATATACAATGTTTGGAATATCAATGCTCGGAATTTTTATTTTAATTGTTTACCCTTCCACACCAACATTAATTATCGCAGCAATTTTTCTTGGTTTTGGAATTATTACAAAGGCTATTTATTTTTTATCATATAATGAAGCATATGGCCGTAATTTTTTTCCATTTAAAACAATTAGTTTAGTAGCGCCATTAATGACATTTGCGCTTATTTTTGGTAGTGAGTTTAATAATATTGTTATTACAGTAGGAAGTAATTTAACTAATCAGTTGCAAATAGGAATTATTGGAATTGGTGCAATAATTCCTATTGCGGGTGCAACGATTTTATATGCTTTATTTTCACATAAAAAATTTACATTAACATCATTTACGATTGAACAGCAAAAAATGTTTGAACCATTTAAATGGGGGAAAGTATTAATTATCTTTTTTATGGTAATTTTAATTATTATTTTAAAAGAAGTTTCTCAATCAAATATTTATCTTTGATTGTTAGGCCAACGCACATGAGAAAAATACCATTATGTTTGAAAAGTCAACCAATTTGTTCGTTTAAATGAACAATTATTCCTAATTCCACAATTTTTTGGTGCTTATTTAGCTTGTCATTTACTTTATAATAAAATTGGTGTTAAATATTGTTTTGGTTTAGGGTTATTACTATGATTTATTTTCTTTAGTATTACTGCATTTAATCATTCGCCAGAAGCGTATTTAGCATTGCAAGTTATTAATGGACTAGCTTTTGCTATGTGTTTTAATATTTTGTTTGCAATGACATGTGAATGAAAATATCGTTCACCAACAAACAAACCGATTGTAGCACAATTTCAATTATTATGCTTTGGGCTAGAGTTCATTATTAAATTTGTTGATGATGTGATGCGTGATAAAAAGGTTGCTATATTTAAAGAATATGTTTATGGTCAACAATATATTACCCGTGGTAGTTTTGCGATTCAAATTGATAATATTACAACAATTATTTCAACAATTTGTGCCACAATTGTTTTGCTTTTATTGTTAATATTTTATTATACTTCAGATCTAATTTTAGCTGAATATCGCAATCATTTACGTTTATTAGTTCCGAAAGTTAATCTATTATTACGCGAAAGTTTTATTAGTCGTGTTAAATCAAATATTAATTCTGAAACAAATAACAATAAAAAAACTTAAATAAAATAATTTTTGTTTTAATAAAAGAATATTTTTAGTATTTTTTTAAATTATGGTTAAAGGAGATTAGAATGAAAAAAATAATTAAGATTTTAATGGCACTACAAATATGCACTACTTCTGCTAGTTTTTTAACATCTTGTGTTAAAAAATACCAATATATATATGATATTTGGGTAATTACTGGCGGTGGTTCAATTAATGA